>MKTN01000058.1 GCA_001898235.1 Gammaproteobacteria bacterium 39-13 | reverse complement strand
TATTGGTTGGGTGTCTCTATACTTTTGAATGTGGCAAAGAAAATTGTGGGCGAGAGTTAAAACCCATTATACTTTGAAAAGGATAAAGACTAATAGAATGGATCTGGATAGAACATGCCGGCAAACAAAAAGCGAAAGATAGTGATGGCGGTCCATCTTTTTGTTCAGGCGTGCTTGTTTTTTATCATGCTTTTTTGTTTTTTTGGTTTTTTGGCCAGTGTTGAGTTCTTGAGTTTCACCCGATTTCAAATTGCCTATTTTAGTATCTTTGTACTCTGCGCCATTCTTTTTATCCTGCTTTCAACAAATAAAATCCATCGTTTAACTTCTTATATTATTGTTTCACTCGCTAGTTTATGTTGGATTTATATCTTGCTGGGAATATAGTATTTAAAGGAAAATAAGCCTCTCTTCTTCATAACAATTTCTTGATGAGAACAACGATGAAAGATATTAAAAATGGCATGACTAAATATAGAAATTGTACAATTCAATATGTTATCGCCGAGAAGGATGGCAAGTATTTTGCCCATGCCCAAATTCATGAGCTTGCTAGTGATAACATTGAAACTGTTTGGTCTGATGAAGAAAAACCCTATTCAACTCAAGGCGAAGCAGAAGTTGGCATTATCCAATCTGCAAAAGAAATAATTGATGATTTATTCGAAAATAAATAGTGGTTGCAAGATGATGATCCTCAAAACAAATAGTTTACCTTTACCGCTTTTACGTATTATTCGTGATAAAGGGACGGAATATCCATTTACTGGCGAATACAATGATTTAGATATCCCTGGGACTTATTTATGTCGCCAATGTGGGATAGCTTTATTTCGCGCAGAGACAAAATTTCATTCAGGCTGTGGATGGCCAAGCTTTGATCAAGATATCCCAGGAAAAGTACAGCGCCTGCCAGATGCCGATGGCAAGCGTACTGAAATTCTTTGTCAACGCTGCCATGCCCATCTTGGGCATGTATTTGAAGGTGAGAGAATGACACCTTTAAATACGAGGCATTGCGTTAATTCTTTAAGTTTAGATTTTGTTGCCGATTTAGAAGTTGAAGATACAGAAGAAGCGATATTTGCTGCGGGATGTTTTTGGGGAGTGGAATATTATTTTAAGAGGCTTCCTGGTGTGCTAAAAGTAGAAGTAGGTTATACGGGGGGATATAAAGATAACCCTAGCTATGAAGAGATCTGCTCGGGAGAAACTGGGCATTTTGAGGCAATCCGTGTGGTTTATGATCCTAAAAAAGTGAATTTTGAGAAAATCACAAAGTTCTTTTTTGAGATCCATGATCCTACTCAAGCTGATGGACAAGGTCCGGATATAGGCGAACAATATCTTAGCGTTATTTTTTATTATGAAAAAACGCAACAACAGATAGCCCATGCCCTTATTACTCAGCTTAAAAATAAAGGGTTACCTGTTGAAACCCAAGTCAAACCAGTGAGTCCTTTTTGGCCGGCTGAAGAATATCATCAGGACTATTATCAAAAAACAGGAAAAATGCCTTACTGCCATCATTATGTGAAGCGTTTTGATGATTAGGCTAGATCATTTTGCCATACAACCTAACGTGCTATATAGCAAAGAGCTCATTACTGTTTATTATCCGTCGCCTTTTGACCAGGTGGTGGTGCTTGAAGTCTTTGTTGTATTTCCTTTTTGATTTCTTGTGATGGTGCAACAGGTCGAACTTCATTTTGAGGCGGCGCTTGAAGTCGTTGTTGTACTTCCTTTTTGATTTCTTGGGATGGTGCAACAGATCGACCGTCATTTTGAGGCGGCGCTTGAAGTTGTCGCTGCATTTCTCTTTTAATTTCTTGAGATGGAGAAATAGGTCGAGCTTCATTTTGTGGCGCTTGGCGTCGCTGTTGTATTTCTTTTTTAATTTCATGTGAAGGGGCCACTGGTTGCATTTCTTGTTGAGGCGCTACTTGATGCTGTTGCTCGATTTCTCTCTTTATGATTGTAGGTTGCGTTTTATTCTCTTCGCTTTGAGTAGGTGCCTGTATGCGGCGCTGAATTTCTCTTCTTCTTTCTTTAGAAAGGGGTTGTGACTCCTCAGTTTGAGAAGGAGCGTGCTGTTGGATTTCTTGTCTTTGTGTCTCTTTTGATGGTCCGGAGCGCAACCTGTCTTCTTCAGGGGGCTGAAATTTGCGTTGTAATTCTTTAGGCTGTACTTTTCGTTGATGCTTTTCAGGGGTGGGTTGCGAAAGCCCTTCTTGTCCGTTTTTCGGTGGAAATTGCTGTAAATTTTCTTCTGGTTTTATACCCTGATTAGGATGCTGCATTTCTTGCTTATCTCGGGGTGGGATCTTTTTCAATATTTGTTTAGATTTTGCTTTACTTTTACCTTCTTGAGCAGAGCTCCCTGTTTTAGGCGATATTTCATTTTTGAGCTTAATAGGGTGCGTAGGAGTAATTACCTTAAATGTTTGTGCAGGTTTATTAGTTTTATCTTGCAATCTGGTTAGTGCTGAGTGGTTTAGAGGTTTGCCTGCATTTTGTTTAAGCAATTTTTCCTTTTCTTTAAAAGGAACTGAAGCTTGTGGAACCTTAGATTTGGTTAAAAATTGACGATCTAAGATTTTACTCGTTGGTTTAGATTTGCTTTGTTGTGTTGTTCCAAGCACACTGATTTGTTCAGGCGTTAATTTTGCTACAGAGGCTACGGTTGCATTCGCAATCTTTTCTTTAGGTAAATGCACAAGCACTTGATTGGCTAGTTTTGAATTAACAAAATCCGCTGTGGGTACAGCGGTAATTGCCTGAGGGATAGAAAGGTTATGATAAGGTGTTTTCCAATTTGGTTGTTGATAAGCTTGCATTACTAATGCTTGATTAATAATTGTATTACTGACATTAAGTGTTACAAAATAATTAGCACTGACCTCATATGCTGGCCAATAAATTTCTTGTGGTCCAAGTGGAAACCAGGCAACGTCATCGCCAATACCTGCAACAATAAAAGCAACGAGTGCGGGTGCATAGACTGCATCAGAGACTTTAGGTCCAGGTATCCAATACCAAGTACCACTAACATAGGTCCATCGTCCGTAATGATAAGGAGCAAATCCCCATGGTTCATCACCAACCCAAGTCCATCCCCATGGCTCAATCCATACCCAACGTCCATCACGATAAGGTGCCCAGTCTGCAATAGGCTCAGTTGGTGACCATGCCATGCCATATTCTTCAATTTCTTGCCATCTTCCATAATGATCAAGATCTTCATAACCAATAACATCTTCTGAGACATAGCGAGAAGAAATCACTTTTTCTGCAGGAGGTAGATGTTTAAAGCACCAATCGTCATTTTCATCAATAAGGGGAGACTCAAAAGGTTGATAGTTACTCAAATCAGTCCCGGAAAAACGGATTGATTGGTTCTTATCAATTTCATATGCGGCTGTTTCGCCATACACTTGTGCCTTTCCTTCACGCACACTAATGGCTGTTGTTTCTCCATTTTCATCAACGGTAATACGATAATATCCTGGTTGTTGCACGACAAACGCAAGATTGGGGGTATCGATTTCATATTGTTGTTCTGGTGATATCCTTTGAACATGAAGATTAATGGTTCCTTGTGCTAATTGTAACTGTGCAAGAGAATCTGTCAGATTAAGAAGCGTGACGCTACTTTCCTCACCTATGCATACTAAAGCTCCACTAATCTGCAAAACAGAGTGTGTCTGCGAACCATTCCACAAGCTGTCGCCAATGGTCAGTGGGCGATTGCGAAAACCATTAACCCATTGCTCTTCTCCTGCAGGTAAAAAGCTTGTTTGTCCGTCAATATCGCTTAAGCGGATGACACGTGTAGGAGGATCTGCATAAATGATGGAGCTGAACGATGAGAAAATGACACAAAATAGAATGTTGGATATTTGCGCAGATGAAATGATCTTTTTCATAAAATTCCCGCAAGGCGTTACATATATGCAGAAAACCGATGAAGATAAAGAATAGCATGATCTTAACGAGCTGACCGATTGAATACAGTGTTTTTTATAGGTTTATGCGAAATATGAAGAAAGAAAGTCTATAATCCAATGTTAAGCTGAATTGTTAGGAACAAGATAATGAAAATACATTCTGCACTGATATTAATCACGGCAGGTTTTCTCGTGAATGCAAAGGCTTCAGATCAAATGTTGCCTGAAGCAAAAATTGAAGCAAGGCAAGAACAAGAAAATGCTTGCATGGATAAAGAGCAAGGTGATGCTTGTGAGTTTACCAATAGCGACGGCGATTCGTTGAATGGGATGTGTAAAATAGATCCCCCCTCTGATGTTGATGGCCAATTAATGTGTATTCCCATACATTAAGGCGATTCTTTTCTGTATTATTTAGTTCCATCCTGCTTAGCATCCGCTAGATGAAATCAGCGATAAAGATACCTATCTGAGAGATAGATGACATTTCTTTGATACTCACATCTTGAAGTGTAGTTGGTATATTTGTTATCTTTCTAGAAGGTAATTTTGTCAGCTTGAGGCGTTATGAATAAAACAATCCCAGGTTTTCGCCAAGTCCCGCGTACAGGTGTTATCTATGTTATGCATCGAGCAGCAGAAATGGGGTATCGTGCGGAAGATCCTGCTTGGGTAAATTTAGGTCAAGGTGCGCCAGAAACCAATGCATTAGAAGGAGCGCCTGCGCGTATTCAACAACTTTCAATCGATCCTAGCGAACATGAATATGGTCCGGTTACTGGCCAGCGTGCGTTACGACAGAAAGTAGCAGACTTATATAATTCTCTTTATCGGCAAAATAAAAAGTCACAGTATACATGGGAAAATGTTAGCATTTGTGGTGGTGGTCGTGTGGCTCTAACACGAATTGTCGCTGCCTTGGGCAATATTAATTTAGGACATTTTTTGCCAGATTATACTGCCTATGAGGAGCTTTTGAGTATTTTTAAAGCCTTTATTCCTATTCCTATTTTGTTAGAACCAGAGCTACATTATCAGGTGCCTTTGGATCAAATTAAGAAAGAAATATTAGGCCGCGGGTTAAAAGCATTGTTAATGAGCAATCCTTGCAATCCTACAGGGCAGCTATTGAAAGATGAGGCACTGCAAGAATGGGTACGTCTTGCCAGAGAATATCGATGTTCGCTCATTTTAGATGAATTTTATTCACATTACATTTATGAACACTCTGGTTCTTCATCTTTAAAAACTGTTTCAAGCGCAGAATTTGTTGAGGATGTCGATCAAGATCCGATCATTATTGTCGATGGGCTAACGAAGAATTGGCGTTATCCTGGTTGGCGTATTAGTTGGACAATCGCACCCAAAGAAGTGATCCATGCAATTGCAAGCGCGGGTTCCTTTTTAGATGGAGGTGCCAATAATCCATTCCAAAAGGAAATTATCAAGTTATTAGATGCTAATTATGTGCATCAAGAAGCTACAGCATTACAAAATTGTTTCTTGCGTAAACGTAATTATGTCCTTGATAGACTGCTTAATATGGGGATCCAAGTTGAAGTGATGCCTCAAGGTGCGTTTTATATTTGGGCAAACTTATCCGCTTTACCAGAACCATTGAATGATGGCATTGCATTTTTTGAAGCAGGTTTAAAAGAAAAGGTAATTACGGTTCCAGGTGTTTTCTTTGATGTGAACCCAGAGAAGCGTCGTACTTATGCGCGTTATCGTCAATATGCGCGCATTAGTTTTGGTCCAGAAATGGAACATCTTGAAAGAGGTTTAGATGCCTTGGAGCGTGTAATTGCCAATGCTTCTAAAACTATTTTGTAAGACGTTTCTTACTCCTTTGCTGACTGCTTTTTGACTTTGTCTGTGAGGATTTGGTGTGATGCCTAGTAAATTGATGATTGAACGATGAACTCTTCTTTTTCTTGACGGAGGTTTCAGTGCAAGTGCTAGAATGCTTGTTTTCATCTTTTTGTAATTTGTTGATAATAGAGTATAGCTTATTATTGAGGGCTGCTTGTGAATGAGGATCTTTCACCTTGGCTGCACCATTACTAAAATCTGAGATAAGCTTATTGAGCTGTTCATTTTTCTGAGCTTGTATTCTATTTCTGGCTCGTTGTTGCTCGATATAGCCAAACATACTTGAAAGCCCAGTCATTACCCCAAAGAATCGTAACAATGCCGTAAGTGTGCTTGATACCCAAAAAAGAGAAGTATAGCAAAGCACAAAAGCCATGCTTGCTGTGATGACACTGTATCGAGTTGACCACAGTTTCTGGTTTTCTTCGAGCTTTGCTAGTTCAAGTTCATTTTGTAGCTCGAAAATAGCTTTGGTTGTTTTAAAGATATTTGAGAGATTTTTGGGTAGCGCTCGTTTTGGATCAATAGAAAAAAGTTGCATATATTCTTTTTTCTCTTTAACGGCATTATCCAAACCTTTGAGCATCTTATTTATGCTTTTTATTTGAGCATCGATAATTTTTTTCAACACATTTTTTTGGGGTGTTTCTTGTTGATGTATTAACGTTTGGTATTCGAGATCGCTTGCTAAAGATGTATTTTGCTCTAATTTTGGATTTTTTAGCGCGTATATCACTGCTGTTAGAGATTTAATTCGGTTTTCTAGATATTTCTTTTCTAGCTGTTTCATTCCCAATCTACCTGGAAAATCCAATACAGCGAAGTTGCCTTTACGGTATTTTTGAACGAGGCCTTTTAATTGGGTTTGCGCTTCTCGCAAAGCATCGGTTGATTTTTTAAGCTTATAAAAATGCTGGTTAATAACCATGATTTTTTTGAGATCAGCATCAAGCAGAGAAATTTCTTTTGTTAAGCGCGCAATTTCGATTGGGTAATGACCCGCTGAGGATTGAAAAGAGATTAATTGTGCTTGCAACTCTGCTTTTTGAGTTTTGAGGGCATTCGCCTCTATTTCCGTATTTTGAATAATCTCATATTCATCTTTAATTTCATCTCCATAAAGACTATAAAAACTATTCACCACGGCGGCTTCGTTAACAGCAAGTTGATGTTTTCTTTTTAAGACAGTAGCGATTTGTTTTAATTCTTGTACATACCAAGATGGATCTTCTGTTGGTAAATCAATTCTGTCTTTTAATTGTGATAATTCATGAAGCTGTGCATTGAGTAATTCAATTTCATCTTGCTGCTCAGCGATTTCTTCAAAGAAAACCATATGTTCTTTGAAGTCGATATTATTTTCAGCTAATCGATTTTGTAACAGTCTAAGCTTTTGACGTGTTTTGTAGTTTTGATAATATTCTTGAAGATAATCAAAAGAGTCGCTGACAAGAGTTGTAACGCTTACCAATGCTGTAGCAAGAGGTGCAGCAATAAGGGCTTCTGCTATCAGTCCTGAGGCAAGTAGGATAGCGACAATATGTAAGGCGTAAAACGCCGTTAACCCTATTCTAGAAATGAGACCATATTTTTGTCGTCCTTGTATGGCCCAGACTTCTTTGATACCTAACAGCGTGAAAATAGTCCCCAAAATAGCCGCTCCACCTTCCCAGAGATCAAGCGTACCGTTGATAAAGGCCACTATACTTAACAACATAATTTATCTAGATAATTTACTTATTTTGAGGCAATCCATAATCCTAACTTCAGATAAGATAAGAGTCAAATTCTGCTCGATTTGAGGGGGGGAATTTATTTAAAAAGATAAAAATTCTGAATTATTCAATATTTTTTTTTGGTACATCAATAGTTAACTGGCTAGATATTGATGGGTGCATTTTAAACGAAAAGCAAAATGAAAATCCTCAAACTCTTCTCTATGGAGAACGATTGATGAAAATATAGGTCTGATCAAAATACTGATAGTGCTGTCGTAAATAGTTCACCTAATGCATTTTCCTTACACTATCCTTACATTAATAAGAGCCTGTTTGTATAGGAGGGAGGGTGGATAAGTTATTAACGATGTTATTTTCAAAGCAAGGCCGTATAAATCGCCTGCAATATTTAGGATATAGCTTTTTGTTAACCATATTTATGTTAGCAATTTTGTTAATCGCTGATTATTTCAGTGGTGGAAATTTTGAGAATAGTGAAAATCCCATTGTTGTGACATTGGTTTTTTTGCTGTACCTTGTCGTTTTGTACAGCAGCATTATTCTTGCGATAAAAAGATTCCATGATATTAATGCATCGGGTTGGTGGGCTATTTTAATCGTTATTCCCTTAGTGCCGTTAGTGATGTTGTTTATTCCTGGTACTAAAGGACCTAATAATTTTGGTAATCCTCCTTAACCATGTTTTGATTTGTTATTAATTTGAGGTAGACCCATTGATATCAGATGGGTTAGTTGTGATGAATAAAAATAAAATAACGTATTTATTTCCCTTTTCTATTGTTTTTTTTGAGATTGCTACTTATCTTGCCAATGATATGTATCTTCCTGGGTTACCGGCTTTGATGAAGGATTTTCAGATTAGTCAAGGGGTAGCGCAGGATACTCTTTTATACTGGTTTTTGGGATCAGCTTCTATGCAGTTGTTGATTGGTCCTCTTTCCGATAGATTTGGCCGAAGGATTGTATTATTGCTGGGAGCCGTGGGATACATCTTCGCCTCATTTTCTTGCGCAATAACGCAAGATATTTTTGTCTTTTTGGTGGCGAGGTTTGTGCAAGGGTGTACGGTTTGTGCTGTCGTTGTTGCAGGATATTCTGCAATCCATGAACACTATGCTGCAAGAATAGCGATTAGAATTGTTGCCATTATGGGATCCATTGTTATTTTAGCGCCTGCTTTTGGTCCTATTTTAGGTGCTATGGTAATAGCATTTGCACACTGGCGATTGATTTTTTACATTTTAGGCGGATGGGGTGCATTGAGCTTTATTTTGCTTGTGAAAGCAGTTCCTGATACGCAAACTGAAAAACATGCCTTAGATCTTAAAGTCATTCTAAGGGATTATATGAAGATTGCGACGAGGAAAGACTTTCTAGTATTTACGCTACCTTTTTGTTTTATGTTTTTATCTTTAATTTCTTGGGTGGTGGAAAGTCCTTTCCTTATTATTCAACGATATCAAAAAAGTACGATGGATTATGGACTGATTCAACTGGCTGTTTTTGGTTGTTTTATGATTGGTGCTCAAATTACAGGGCGGCTTGTTCAAAACTGGAGTCCCCTCAGATTGATTAAAATGGGAATAATACTTGGTCTGTTAGGAGCAGGTTTACTTGTTACTTTCAGTATCCTGGAATATCCATTATTTTCAATCGTATTATCAATGATGTTGTGTGCCTTGGGGTTTGCAATGACCTTTGGGCCGCTTAGTCGATTAGCAATTGAATCTTGTCAGGAGCCAATGGGCAGAAGAATGGCAATTTTTTCTTCCTTTATGAGTTTTTTTGGCGTATTTGCGACAATGCTAATAGGTGCTTTTGAAAATAATTCTATGCACAATTTGTCAATTATCATCTCCGCAGGAGCGATATTGGCTTTTGTCTTTTTCTTCTTTTTAAAAAAACCGGATATCAATTTAGATAATTCTCCGGAAAATATCCATGTCGGATAAAATGAATGGTTTGAGATCAGCGCGCGCAGGCAAGGTGGCAAGAGAGTGAATTCGAAGGAGTGTAGATATGTACACTTCTTCGGTGAGAATGCAGATCACAGCCTAAATTCAAAATGGAAAGAATTTGGAGGTATAGGGTGTTAGAGCTAAAGAATAAAAATCTTTTTCGTGAGTCTTGTTATATTAACGGCTTGTGGAGCGAGGCATCAGGCAAAACACTTCCTGTCATCAATCCTTATGATCAATCTCTCCTTGGACATGTACCCGATTGTAGTCTTTCAGAAGTAAGATATGCGATTGAATCAGCAAATAATGCTTGGAAGATTTGGCGGAATTTTTCTGCTAAAGAGCGTGTTGATTATCTGTGGTCTTTAGCAGAGCTCATTGACAAAAATAAACAAGATTTAGCGTTAATCATGACCTTAGAGCAAGGAAAGCCCTTAACTGAATCTCTTGGTGAAATTGATTATGCAAATGGATTTATTAAATGGTTTGCTGAAGAAGGCAGGCGAATAGATGGAGATATTATTCAATCTAACAAACGCCATCAACATCTTGTTGTCATCAAGCAGCCGATTGGGGTGGTAGGTGCTATCACGCCTTGGAACTTCCCTGCTGCAATGATTACACGAAAAATTGCGCCAGCATTAGCAGTGGGGTGTACCGTCGTTGTTAAGCCTGATAGTGAAACTCCCTTCAGTGCATTGGCATTAGCAGCACTCGCGCATGAGGCTGGTTTTCCAGCAGGCGTGATTAATATTGTAACTGGCGATGCACCAATGATAGGAAAGGAAATGACATCTAATCCTTTGGTGCGAAAAATGTCGTTTACTGGCTCAACCGAGGTGGGTAAGCTCTTGATGGGACAATGTGCGTCTAGCATCAAAAAAATAACGTTAGAATTAGGTGGAAATGCGCCATTTATTGTATTTGATGATGCTGATCTTGACCAAGCTGTCAGGGGAGCAATAGCGTCAAAATTTCGTAATACAGGACAAACCTGTGTTTGTGCAAATCGCATCTTGGTACAGAATACGATTTATGAAGAATTCACGAAAAAATTTGTTGAGGCTGTTAACCAATTAAAATTAGGGAACGGATTGGAAGAAGGTGTTCAACAAGGTCCTTTAATTCATGAACGTGCACTCGAAAAGGTTAAAAAACATATTGAAGACGCCAAGGAAAAAGGCGCAAATATTATTTGTGGGGGCAAACAAAGTAACCTCGGGAAACTTTTTTTTGAACCAACCGTGCTAACAGAAGCGAATGCTACAATGTTACTGGCTCAGGAAGAGACCTTTGGACCGGTTGCGCCACTGTTTAGATTTCACACCGAAAATGAAGCAATACAAATGGCCAATGATACAGAATTTGGCTTAGCTTCTTATTTTTATAGTAATGATATGGATAGGATCTGGCGTGTTTCTGAGCAGCTTGAATATGGTATGGTAGGTGTCAACACAGGGATCTTATCTACTGAGGTAGCGCCTTTTGGAGGAGTGAAGCAATCAGGTATCGGTAGAGAGGGATCAAAATACGGCGTTGAACCTTACCTTGAAGTAAAATATGTGTGTATGCAAGCAAAGGAGGTGTAGGGTTTATCATTTAAGTTTGTCATTGATAAATGGATTGCCTCGGCACGATGTGCCTCACAATGACGCCGACAACGGCTAATTTTCCCGCCAGGGCTTCGAACGTTGCCATGAGTACAAGGCTGTCATTGCGAGCGTTAGCGAAGCAATCCATCTGGATGAAACACATGCGCTAAATGTCAATAAGAGCACACTTATCTTGATCTTTCTTCCTTTGGCTAGGGAAAAACAACAAAAATAAAATCATCGCTAAGTTTAAATAAGGGATGAAACCCAGTAATGAAAGCCATGCAGAAAAGCCAGCATCGCGAAAGCGTTTCATGTAAAGACATAGACATGAATATGCAATCAATAATACGCAAATGACGAGCAAGCTACAAAAGAACACCATTTCAGGTGGATTTTCTTCTGAAGATTGGGTGTCAGCTAGAAAAAAATTCAATGTTAACGCCCAGCTAAAAGCAACGGCAATAAAGAAAAACAGCGTGCTGACATGTCCAAGGAAAAATTGCAGCCTTGGAATTTTACCTTTGGGCGAAAAGAAAAAACTCCTTAATTTCATATTCTCTCTCGTGAAATTATTCAATTAAAATTGATTTTCCACATAAAAGCTTTTTATGTCTTGAATGACATTCGCTGCAATTAATTGTTCTCTTGACGGTTGCCAAAATTGTTGATAAGGGACATCAAGCATATCACTGATAAAATTTTGATCAACATTTTGTCGCATGAAAAGATTTTCAACTCTTTGCGCAATTCTGGCATATTCATTTTGAACTTTATAATCTTCGTAAATCGTTTCATAGCTGGTAAATGATAGGCGTGCCCCCTTTTCTAGGGTGCGATTTTTTCCTGCAATATATGGAATAACACAGACTGATTGACACCCATGTGAAGAAGTGGTGTTCAATTGATGGTGCTGAATGACTTCAGCCAGGATAAAAGCCTCACTGTAGCGGCCAATATTACTGTCAAGGACAATCCCTTTAATCTTGGGATTCTTTTTCAGCAATGAAGAGACTTCTTTGCTCACCCCATATCCCATAAACCCCTGTACAACAATGATACTATTGTTATCGGCCAGGGTTACTGTAAATGCATTTTTTTCATCGGGCGTGCTAGCAAGCTGATAATTTTCTTTCATAATGAAAAAGTTGTCTTTTGCTCGCCAGAACTGAAAAGCGCAACCAATGATAACACAGGAGATGATCAAAAGAGGCCAGAGTTTTTTACCAGTTTCACGCATATTTCGTCGTGAAGAACGCCATAACCCCACCATTTGCCAAGGCCAACAGATACATAAGTTGAATATATTAAACAGAAAAACAAAAAAGGCTACTTTCCTAGGATCGTAGTTATAATCAAAATAGCTATAGGAAAGGTTGATTATAGCGATAAGCAAATTAATCAAAATAAAATTGATCCAGAATGTTTTAGCAAGAGAATGTTGGCCGCGCCAATGATTTAAAATGTAGTCCATCACACTTACCTATAATGAAAAGTTTGTAGTCTAAAATGAGGTTATATTTGTTCAAACCAGCTATGAGCAATATCCATTTCCTTTGCATTGCAAAACAACATCATCATGGCATCAGAATTTTCTGAAGTGATCATATTTTCGACAAAAGCGTAGCTGAAGGCATAAAGCACAGTCCAGCACTCACATGTGATCCCTTGTGGTCGTTCTGGCAGGTCTATACCGCCACATACTTGCTGAAATTGAAATGGAGTTAACAATTGCATACTGCGGTCCCTCGAGTCATTTATCTTAAAGCTTTAAAAATTGGTTAGGTATAGTACGAAAAGCTTTTTAAGTAAGGAACATTGTAATCGATTGTCTTCATTTAAAGAATCTTAAGCGTTAAGCTTTTATCTTTTTATGTGAGCTATCAGTAAATGTTAAATGGATAACTATCAAGGCGGTATAAATACTCTGCGTAAAAAAAAACGGGTCTAAAGACCCGTTTTGTAGATCGACGACTATCAGCTAAGAATACTTAGACTTTTCCGTTTGCTTGAGCCTTCCTTCAGTTCTACTTCACTTTTACAGGAAGTAGGAGTCGAGGTAGAAGTAGAGGTATGGGTATGCTTAGGCATATCATCCAGTAATGCCTTCCTTTGAGCATCACCTCGTTTCATGCTGTCATATAAAAATGTCATTACAGCAGGCTTTTGTGTTTGGCAAGAGGTACAGCAAGTAATATGCTCCGCTTGCAAAGTGATAGATTTACTTTCACCCGGTAAGAGACCTGGATAGCTTGCGTCAAAAGTAAATTCCGCTTTCTTTTCATTTTCACTCTTAAGTATTTCCCTCGCAGTGTCCTCATGAGACTTGGTTGCTACAACTGACTCTTCTTTAACTGGAGCCTCTTTAGTTGATTTTTTAGAGGGAGTACGCTTTTCTTCTTTCTTTAGCTTTTCTACTATATCTTTGAGTCTTCTTTCCTCGCGTTGTTTAAAAGCCTGTTGTCCTTTTTCAGAAGCTTGTTTAGATAAAGGCAGAGCAATATTGTCACATCCTAATACTTGTACTTGACTACCATGAGAAGAATATAATTTCATCAATTCTTCGGTTAGACGTTTTTCTGCACAGGATTTCTCAAATTCAGGTAACGCCTCGCCATGTTCACGTGAAGAGAGTGGCTTAGCATTGCCGGACAAACCTTTCCCAAGTTGTTTTAGCGCCAAGTTCAAATAGCCAGCACTTTCATCAACATAGCGAAATGTAAATTGCTCCAAGCCAGGTACTTTGTAGGTTTGTGCAAAATCATGCAATATTTGATGAGGATTGACTCCTGTTGTGCTTTCAAGTTCTGCGCCTGAGAGAGCGACTAAGCATTCGTATTTATCCTCTTTTCCTTCTTCAGAAATCTTGACTGGCACAAAGCTAAGACAGCTAAAGTTTCCACCCTCGTCAAGCGTTCTTTTGGCAGCTTTTTCTTCTTTGTCAAGTGAATCAAAAGCAGTTACAAGTTCTTTTGCAACAGGCTTTACTTGTGGATAATAAGTGTTGATGAATTTGTCCTTAATGTTATTCACTTTAGCAAGTTGTTCTGTTGCTGTTTGTTCTATTAATTTTAGTTGGCTATTTTTTTCTGCTATTTGTGCATCAAATGCCTTCATTTGTTCATCATTTTTAGTGGTAGTAGCAATTTGCTCTGTTACTTCGCGCATTTTCTCTTTTAATTCAGGTTGAAGTTCTTTGAGTGTTTTGCCGCCATGGTTATCCTTCAAGTATTGCTCAGAGACTTTTATTGCACGTTTCTTTTGTTCTTCTTTCAATGCAGCAATTTCTTCATCGATTACTTTCTTATTATCATGTAAATCATGTTCGATATACTGTTTGACGTAGTGCTTGAAGAAAAAGACTCGTTCAGCAGCATTTAAATTGTTATAAATTTCAAAGTCAAAATTATATTTTCCGAGTAGCGAATTAAATTGCGCTATTTCGGCGTCAACAAATGCTCTTGGTTGCACTGGTCTGTCTTCCACGGTGAGACGTCCGAACGCTTCTGTAAGAGTTTCTGTAAAGTCAGGATAGTCGGTAAGGTTTGTTGGCCTTTCTGGCGCTTGTTTCAACCAAGCTAACCAATTTTTGCCACGCCCACGAGCAGAGCGATGAACTCTATGCAAGGTATCATGTACACCTTCCAATAAATCTGCTCTTGAGTCATATAAAGAAGGAGCAGTTCCAACCTTTTTACCTTTTTCAATACTATCTAATAATTTAGCAACGGTCGGTGAAATTAAAAAAAGATCAAAATCCTCTTTGAGCGGCGCGAGATCTTTAACTTCTCCATAATAAGTACCAGGAAGTAAATTTTCACGAATATAGGCAAGCTTACCTTCGTATTGTCCTTCTGTTTTCTCTTTCTGTGATTGTAACATCGCTTGAGCGCGAGCTGGATCGCCATAAAGCGCTTTGAGAAAAGGGCTGGAAAGATCTTTTGTTAATTTATTTTCTGAAAAATAATATTTTGAATTATCAGCATGGTATGCACCCAGTGCTTTAAGTGTATCAGCAAGGTCAACTAAAGCCGCTTCTCGCGCTGATTTAATCGCAAGTGCTCTTTTTTTCTGATCAGGGCTTTTAGCATCAGGATTTAAATCTAATCTTTCTTTAATTTTAAGAAAAAGCTTTTCAAAGATCCCATCATTTTCTTGAATAATCTTCTCAAAATGCGCACGATATTGTCCAGCAACTGGAGAAGTTGTATCAATAGGATATCCTGCTTTTTCGATGAGAAAGTCTAGAAATGCAGGTTTTTGTTCAAGTAATGCAGCGCTTTCAAGAGCACGATCTATATGACTCGTTGCGGGCACCATGACACTTTCTAATGTGCTATCATCTATTGCATCTAGAATGCTACTGGATTCAATTGATTTTTTTTCTGTTAATTCGTGTAATCTTTGCGGAAATAAAAAAGTAATATCTTGTGGACCTTTTGTTGCCATGACGTTTCACCCCTCATTAAAATTCTTAATTTAAGATACCTAAGGATGATGTGAATACATATTCATTTCAGATGAGCAGCAAAGATGAACGGATAAAATGGCTAAATAGAAAAATTAACAGGGAGAAATAGCCGTTAAATACGAAATAAAGGGATTTTCACTACATAGAGTTTGTTTTTTTAGTTTGCAAAAAGTGAGAATTTGAAAGAAAATTCCGGCGATACTTTATCACGCTAATGATACCGTTCATCTTTAAAATTTACAGTTAGTTGTGTAAATGGTAGAATATTGTGTTTTAACTAGGCCTTGATGAAATAACTCAATGAAATAGTGCGGCAAAAATTGATATTCAGCGCTCGATTAATAAATGTACAAGAAGGAAAAACGTGAATGAACACGGGTCCGGTAGATTTTAAGAAAGAATTACATGCAGGGCGCGAGAGATGGAATAAGAGTGATTATACACTCGCTGGCCGGCATTATTTCACTGCTTTGTGCGAAATTGAAAGACAAATTAAGGTAAATCTATTAGGGTTCCCCCCCAAACGAGTGGACATTAAAAAACTTTATTATCAAACTTGGATATCTTGGTCACGTTGTGCCGCTCAATCGCCACAAACTGATGAGAACCAAGCAATTCTTGATGTCTTTACTAACCAGATTGATGTTTTTAAACAAAGTCTTAAATCCACTCTTCAATTAGATGAGCTCTACATATTGTGTAGTATTCATGCAGCAATGCTTTTAATAAGGCATAAACGCCTTGATAGGGCAGAAGAAATGCTGTTAGAGTTATATCATTATTTACCAAATATCGAAGTTTCTTCTGTAGATTCTGATAATTTCACTTTTTTGAAATATAAACTAGAATGTACCTCTCATTTAGCAGAAGTATTTTCCTGGCAAGGCAAAACGGCTCAAGCTATAGCAGTGTTGACATGCGTCAACGATCCCAAGTTTGAATCCGCTAACGCATTTAGTGACGACAAAGAAATACAGCAACTTTTAATTTTGCTAAGAGCTAATTTGCTAGAATGTTATCTTAACGAAGAAGAAAGCTCAGCGAGTGCCGCAATTTGTTTTTCAGAACTGAAAAATTTAATTGATAGTAGTCATATTGTTCCGCTTAACGCGAGATCATTACTCAGTATGATCCGTTATGCGAAATTTGCTTGCGAAACAAATTCTCGCAGATATGCGATAGAAGTATTTAACTATGTTTTATCACATTTAACGACGAATACTATTCAATTTGAAACCCCTGAGTTTGTTAGCCAATGTTGCATGTTAGGTGCAAGCCTTTATTTGCACGCTGAAGATGGGGTTAACCCGAATCTAGCGCTTACATTTATAAGATTAGCTGAAAAGTATGCTGTAAATATTCCAGACAAAGATCGTCCTATGTTCAAGATGCAATGTTTACTCATGAAATTAATTGCATGGCATTATCTTCAAGACGAACAGGCTGCCAAAGATACTTTGCTTAAATTGGTAGAACTCTACAAAGAGCTGACTCCTGATGAAAACTTACCTGCCTACCAATTGTTAACACGCTTACTTCCTTTTTTTCCTCAACCAAGTACCTCTTTTTTTACAAATCAGGTTAAGGTGCTTCAGTTGGAACTTGAAAATATGGAACGGCTTTCTAATGTTTTTTTCAGTGAGGAGCTTGATAAAGCAATTAACGTATTGGCATCCTTATATACGTCACCACAAATAGAACAAGTTACAGTTATTAATGAACCAAAAGAAGGTTTATTACCCGCGAAAAAATTACATGATGCTCAACCCCAACCTGCCAAGATCAGCCATCCTATAAATGAATCACCTGTTAAAAAAAATAAGGATGATGAATATAGTGCTACATCGCAAGCAGGAAGGTATGGGTAACTCTTAGGCCTGTTATTTTTCCATGCTTTTAGAAATGCTAAGCTTTTGTAAGGAGGCGAGCGCATGATTAACGGAAAAAATATTCAGCTTCGATTAATTCAACAAAAAGACTTATTTTTGCTTTATGAAAAAATAAATGATCCCGGGTTACGGGGAGATCATCTCCCTGCGATGTTGATTTCTGAAGTTCAGTTGCAGGAAATGTTTGTTAAAACAGGATTCTGTAACGAAGAGAGTACAAGACTTTTAATTGTGGATTTACAAGACAATCTACTAGGTACAATGCATTTTTTTAAGGCAAACACCTATTCTGATGCAGTAGAACTTAGTTTTCTTATCTTCTCAACATTACATCGCAATAAAGGATATGCCGCCGAAGCTGTAACGCTTATTTGTCATTATTTATTTTCTCATCGTCGTTTAAATCGTATTCAGCTATCTATGGCGGTTTCAAATGAAGGCTCTCGACGTGTAGCCGAGAAATGTGGTTTTAAGCTTGAGGGCATTGCTCGTGGTTCGCTTTTCTTAGCAGGGAAAGATGTTGATATGCATATTTATTCCTTGCTAAGGGATGAGTGGGCAAAGACTGCAAATAAGGAGATGATGTAATTAAGCTGACATATTGATGGATAAAATGACAAGGCTCCTTCCTTTTTAAATCAATAAATCATCATCAACGATTGATCTTCTTTATCAGGCAGATTATAAATTCGTTATTCTTCTTATTAGTCTAAATTTATAAATTTGAAGGTATTAATATCTTGAATATGCAAGTTCTACACGAGATCTTTGGAAAGGACTGGGAGGCTTCTTATACAAGCCAAATGCAATCTGAAGCAACAAGAGCGATAGAAGACGGAAAAATCGTGTTATTACCGCAGCTTACTTTTGCTCTTTCTTCAGAGGAAGAAATATTTTTTTCAACAGAATTTTCTCATCCTAAATTCAAAAATATTAGCTTTAATCCGCAAACAGGATTAGTGCGAGGGGCAAAATGTGATGTTGTGCATCAAGCGGCATTAAAAAACATGATGGCGCGTTATGCGAAGAATGCAAGCCAATTAATGTCATCCTTATTTCCACACTATCGCAATACAATTAAGATCGGGCGTACAAGTTTTAGACCCATTGAAATATATGGTCGCATCCCCAAATCTTATCGAAAAGATGATACACGTTTACATGTAGATGCTTTTCCTATGTCGCCTACCCAGGGTAAGCGAATTTTTCGCGTATTTACCAATGTAAACCCATATGGTAAAGAACGCATTTGGCGAGTAGGTGAGCCATTTGCTGATGTAGCAAAACAATTTTTGCCGCGGGTAAAGAAACCTTGGCCTGGGCGCGCAGCAATCCTTAGCGCATTAAGACTTACTAAAAGCTATTGTACAGATTATGATTATGCCATGTTACAGATCCATAATTTAATGAAAAGAGATTTGGCATATCAAAAATCAGCTACCCAGGAAGAAGTGCGTTTTTTACCAAATACAAGCTGGATTGTGCAAACTGATAGTGTTTCTCATGCTGCGATGTCAGGACAATTTGTCTTTGAGCAAACCTTTTACCTTCCAGTAGAGTCTATGGCGTATCCGCATCTTTCTCCCTTGCGGATCTTGGAAAAATTAGCAGGAAGAAATTTAGCCTAATCATTTGCCCCTCTCCGAGGGGCGCGTTAATCAAAATTGTTGCTTATACTTGCTGGAAATATGTTCTGCAGAGCATTAATTCATTAGGAAGAAATTTTTACGCTTTATTGCTTGTACAAGCAATAAAATGCAAGCCATTCACTTAAATATAGCTCAATCCTTGCTCTACGATTCCTATCAAAGCTGAAGCTATATTTGCTATTTAGACTAAATTCTCTCCTAAGATTCTATGGATCTCTTCAGGGCTGCAATATTTGGTGACGTAATAGGATGCTACGCTAGGATTAATGATTCCTTTATCTGCGAGAAAGCTTAAGGCATTAATCAGGCCAAGGTATTCACAATTAACCTCTTCAGTGGGATCATTTTCCGCACCATAGACTTGATGTAGTTGAGATATGTCTACTAATTTCATTTTCTATCCTTCAACTTTTGGCATGTTTTAATTTTGAATGAAGAAGTGGATCTTCTTGCCTATTAATTCGAGGGCTTTTGCTAATGTCTGTAAAGTGATGGAAGTGTTTTGAGGATCTAAAAGCCGTTTCAAAGCTGAACGACTTGTACCAAGCTGCGCTGCCAAAGCGGTTTTAGTCAGATCTTGAGTGCATATTTTATCGCGCAATAGCTCGGCAATAAGAAACTTAAGAGATTTCAATTTGGAAGGTGTTAATCTTTCTTCTGCAGAAAAGATATCATAGGGTAAATAATGCTGTTTATATTGAGTTTTTATCACAGGAGCCAGCAAAGAACAAACATTAGTGAGGATGCACGTATCGTACCAAATTTGATACGATTGTCAACGCACTATCTCTGATTAAATGAGGGTTTTAAGCAACATAAAGGAGAAAGAATAATGAAGCTATTTGCTGTTTTGTTAGGAGGGGCATGCAGCTGGGTGTCACATAGAGTTGCATGATGTTGTCTTTTAATAGGTAATTCTTTGGAAGAAACCTATCCCATAATAGTGAATAAATGGTTTGGTCAGAGTTATAAAAGTTACATGTCGATGCCGCGGTGGAATTAAAATATATTGATGGATATGAAATTGTATTAAGCAATAAACCAGAGGATATAAACCAGATTGTTTTGGTGAGATCCATGAAATAAATTTTTATGTTTGTGCCTCAAAATCAGAAGCGGTGGCAAAAAGCCAAAACAATATTGTGCGCATGCTAAATCAGCAGCACTGTGATGATAATTTATTGGTAGAAAATCTTATTCAAAATCATATACAAGATATTGATGATATTGCTGTCATTAAAAAAATTGATCAATATTATCTTCATCTCATCCCTACTGAGATGCCGCAGTTATTAAATGTAGAAGCGCATTATCGAAAATTGAACTTGCCGGATATTCTTGAAAAAGCAGAGAAGTTAAAACAATATGGATTAGTAGAGATAAATGTATGACGAAGGTCTTGCGACCTTCGTACCGTTGAATAGATAAGATTACTCTTATCGATGAAATGTGTAGCCAAAAGATAAGATAGGAGTTGGTGCAACGTATACTCTTGTTGGCTCGCGATACTCATACCGACGAACAACCCGTGGTGCAGAACCTTGGCGATAAACATGTGTTTCACGACGCACTTGTGGTTGTTCTTGGATGCGTTTGCGAACAACAACGCGGCGAGGTTGACCGTCTTCATAGTAGTAATGACGTTCTACTATCACTGGACGACGATGTTTTTTCTGTACATGTCTAACAACTTTTTTCCCATGAGGTGGTCTTTGTGCGTAAACTGGTGCCTTTTGCGGCTGTACCGCTTGCTTTGCTTGTGGTTTAGCCTGTGGCTTTCTTTGAGCAACAGGTGCTTCAACGCGGGTTACCTGCGTTACTTTTTTCGGTTGTTGTGCTTGTGGCATGGGAGTGCTGGAGGCAAAACACACAGGTACACACGAAATTAATAATCCTAATACTAATGCCTTCATAATATTTTCCCCCTTTTGGGTTCACTTCTTTAGTTACATAACCTTGCCAAAAGACCTGAGAGGGCTTTAGACGAGGTTTTTGGTTTTGGAGAAAGAACAGATCCGTGTATAAGAACAGGTGAGGACTGAAAGCGTAAAAATCACTTTCGCCCTAACATATCGCAAATTTATATTTAGACGGCTTCATACCTTGAAGCCAGGACATCATAATATATCTCTAAAGAAAAAAGAACAGCGTTTTTGTGCTTCTTTTTCTAAGAATATTTTTTATCACCCCTTAAAAGATAGAAATTGTAAGAAAGTCATCTGATTCTTATTTCTTGCCACGTGAGGCGTAGAAGAATGTTATCTAGGGCTACTAAAGCGATTGCTTAACACACGCAATAACAGTGTTTTATGGGTGGGGGAGAGATGAATGAATTTTATTTTCTGATTAAATTCTTTCATCGACAGATGATGGCATAAAAGCCCAAATGCTTCGTCAGCAAATGAGGGGGTGAGCGCCGTATGGCCAATATCAATTTCAAGCAAGATCTCTTGTTGTAAATGTTCTAATATCATGTTTCGCAGTAACGCGCCGCTTTCGCGCGATGCGGTATCAGGTAATAATTCAGCTAAAACAAGTTTAATCGAAGTCATTGAGTTCAAAGCCTTCTGGTATGGGCCAACTTGCATAAACAGCACCGACATCAAGCTTTTGATGAATGGGCCATTCAAGAATAATCAGTGTTCCTTGCCAAGCAGGTACTTGAAAAGTAATTTCCTTTCCAGCATTCACACAATAGCCTTCATGCTGAGAAATGATTATCATCGAGCCCTTACCTTGGGTGATAAGGCCTTTTGTCAATGCTAAGCCATAACCTGAGTGTGCATTAGGTTTGCTGGTGATCCCTAATTCACTCGCTAGTTGACAGGGGTTCATGTGGGCTAGCTTATCCCGAAGATGTGGGTTTTCATATAAGGAATTTCGGATCCCAATGCCTGTGTCTGCAAATACAATTTGCGCGAGATCGCCTCGCGGCCAAGATTGAGCACAAACAAGACCATTCAATTGATTTTGTACCCGTGCATGTTTGTAAGTATTTTCAATCAGCTCCATTAGCATGATTTCAACACTTTCAAAGGAATCAATACCGAATTTCTGCTGATAAACAAGGTGGATTAAATTTTTTGCCACCAGCGAAATAGCAGAGGGATCTTCTAATGCGGCAACAGGCAAAAATTTATTTTGCGTCGGATTTTGTGTCATTTCATAAGGGGGGATAATTCCTGCTGCATCCCATAATCCCATTCGCAAAGCATAACTTTCAATTTCTTCAGAGAGCTCAAGCCACTGGGCATTTCGTTGTTTTAACATGAGTGCCAAAGTGACTAAATGGTAAGGTTTGAGAAACTTGGGGCAAGCTAAATTCCCTGTTTGTGCACCAAGGTTGAGCGCATGCAGCCATTCTCTGACATTATAAATCGTCGTTGTTTTCATTACATTATATTAAGGGCTGGGAATAGGGGTAGTGTAGGAGATTAAACAATCAAAAGCTAGATTTAAAAGAAGTTAACTGAACTACTATAGATTTTAGGGAAACTGCTCTGTTTGTCAGGCGAGCATAAAAGCAATCTACCCTCTTAAAGGTAGTTATTCTCTGTCGTTGCGAAGAGACAATAAAGCGTCTGGGTTGCTTCTTTGTCTTTAAGCTTTTCGTCATGAAAAGGTTCTTTTCTCATTCATTGTGATTGAGCGCTAAATTCTTGTATCCGCACCTGTATTTAAATCTTGGAAAATTTTCTTAAAAACTGCTACACCTCATGTAGGTGAGAAGGTTTTTTTTTCTGAAAAGGACAGGGAAACATGAAGAGCATCAAAAAACTAGCATGCCTGGCGTTACTTTTATTAGCAAAAGCAAGTATGGCAACAACTTCGGGTGAACCTATTAGACATGTTAATACCACCGAAAAAGTGGTGGCATTAACATTCGATGATGGTCCTGATAAACCATATACTGAGCAGATCTTAGGTGTATTAGACAAACACAATGTTAAGGCGACATTCTTTGTCTTGGGTGGTAATGCTAAGGCAAATCCTGATCTCATCAAAAAAATTATGGCAAGCGGACATGATTTGGGAAATCACACTATGTCCCATCAAAAGATGAAAGGCAGAACCGTCGAGGCCATGAGGAATGACATCGCCTCTGTTGATAAAATATTAAGAGATCTTGGGTACGAAAAAGAAATTACCTTTAGAGCGCCTTTTGGTATTACCTCGCCGAACCTTAAAGAAGCATTACAGCAATTAAATAAAAGAATGGTTCTGTTTACTTTTCTACCACAAGATTGGACCAAGATTTCTGCTCAGCAGATTTATGACAATGTAATGAAACAAATGAAACCTGGGCTTATCATTACGTTGCATGATGGTGGAAATCATCGAGAAAATACCGTTAAAGCAACTGAAATGTTGATTGAGAATTTGCAAAAGCAAGGTTATCGATTCTTGACAGTTTCTGATTTACTGAAATTACAGCAGTAAATAGTTATATGATGAAAACCCTTGTCATTGCTGCTGTATTGATACTTTGTGCTTGTGGCCGAGAGTCTATTTACGACGTCAAAAAGTTCAAATACTTCAGCGATGACGAGGTTCATGTTGATGTTGTTATGTCTTCAGGACAAGTTGATACTTTTTTATGTGCATTTCCCCCTAATACGGATTATGAGGGGATGAAAAAAGTTAAAATAGGCAAAGTTAAATCAGAAAACTTATTGCAGGGCGCCTTGCACTACTGTCAAGCGATTAAATAATTACCCACTATTTTAATATTTACATTGCTAAATAATTTTATGTTATCATGTGCCCTTTAGCCGGTTTTAGGGCAAAAAATGAATCAATTATCTCCAAATAGCTTAAAAACGACCTTGCTTTTAGGGGTGCTTACTGCGCTTTTGTTGTATTTTGGGCAATCCTTTGGAGGGAAATCAGGCTTGATGATGGCGTTTTTAAGTGCGCTGGTTATCAATTTTGGTGCTTATTGGTTTTCCGATAAAATCATTTTGGCGCTCTATAGAGCGCGAGAAGTTCGCTCAGATGAGCAACCCCAGCTTTATGCAACCGCTGCTTATCTTGCTGAAAGAGCGAATATCCCTCGTCCCGCTATTTATGTCATTGAAGAAAATGCGCCTAATGCTTTTGCAACTGGACGTAGTCCAGAGCATGCAGCGATTGCTGTGACAACAGGGATGATCTCCTTATTAACAAAAGATGAGCTTGCAGGTGTGATTGCGCATGAACTTGCACATGTGCAGCATCGTGATACCTTAATTTCTTGTATTGCTGCTTGTATAGGCGGTGCGGTCAATATTTTAGCAAACATGGTGCAATGGACGGTGATGTTTGGCATGGGTAGAAAAGATGAAGCCGGACGCAATGGCAAATTTACCATGATGGTTATGTCAATGATTGCGCCCATGTTTGCAGTTATGATCCAAATGGCGATATCTAGAGCACGTGAGTTTGCTGCCGATGAAAAGGGCGCTGAATTGTGCGGCGATCCGATGTGGTTAGCTAACGCTTTGCGCAAATTAGAAAAAGCGCGAGAAAATAATCGCTTGGAAGAAACTGAACATAACCCTGCAACGGCGCATTTGTTTATTATTAATCCTTTACATAATAAACAATGGTCACTGTTGTTTTCTACGCATCCCCCGATCGGTGAGCGTATTCAACGCTTAGAAAATTTATCTTTATTCTAGCCTCTAGTCTTCGCAGATGAGTTCTCGGTGTCTACACGAAAACTCATGTGCTGTGACTATGCATAGGTGGGTTATACAAATGAATGAATCACATTCGTTACCACTCCCCAAATCCGAAAATCCATACCTTCTTTAATGGTGATGATAGGATATTCATCATTTTCAGGATGTAGTGAAACTTGTTTATTCTTTGCTACTTGTAAACGCTTTACCGTAAATTCACCGTTGACCAACGCAATGACGACATGTCCATCGCGGGGTTCAAGGGAAAGATCAACCACAAGGATATCATTAGGGTGGATCCCGGCCCCCAGCATTGAGTTTCCTTCTACTCGTACATAGAAAGTAGAAGCTGGATTTTTGACAACATATTCGTTTAAGTCTAATGCTGCTTCCATATAGTCGTCAGCAGGTGAAGGAAAACCAGCGGGAACCTTATTAGCATACAGCGGTAAATGTAAAGGTGGGTAAGGTTGTGTTTTATAGGCAAAGGGTGGAGATGTATGTGTTCTACCCTGGCCGTATTGCGCTAATAAATGCTGGATCCCATCAACAAGACTTTGAGGGACACGAATAGCTTTGGTGGGTTCTCCATATTTTCCACTACCTTGTGGACGTCCTGCGCCATCGCGCTTTCCGCCTCGCACCAATTTTAGAGCATGAGGAGAACGAGTTTTCTTTGTCATAAGAATGATTTATAGAAAGGTGTACAATTATCAAAAGTATAACATCCTTAGCAAAGAAATCAACGGGTGGTTGTTGTACAATTATATAGAGCCCAAAAAGAGATCCTTCGCAAACGAGTATAAAATGGAATTCAAAGATTATTACAAGATTTTAGGTGTGACGCCTGAAACACCCACTGACGATATTAAACGCGCCTTTCGAAAATTGGCGAGACAATATCACCCAGATGTGAGCAAATTACCAGACGCAGAGCATCGCTTTAAAGAGATTAATGAAGCATGGGAAGTACTAAAAGACGAGCAAAAGCGTAAACAGTATGATGAGTTGCGTACGGGGGGTTGGCAGCGCCAGCCAGAGTTTACGCAGGCAGGTGGCAGAGGCTATCAGCGCGATGAACAAAATGGATTCTCACCAGAAGATACGGCTGACTTTAGTGAATTTTTTAACTCAATTTTTGGTGGCCAAGCAGGTTTTGCTCATAGAGGTAAGGCGCAACCACATTTTCGACAAAAGGGAAGAGATTTCCATGTCAAAATACGTATTCCCCTACTTGAGGCATATCATGGTGGCGTTCAAACGCTGCAGCTGCAGTTGCCTATACAGACGCCTGAAGGTCGTACATCAGAAACTAAGAGCTTAAATGTAAAAATTCCGGCAGGCGTATCGCAAGGGAGTCAGATCCGCCTTAAAGAACAAGGGGGGGAAGGTATTGGGGGAGGACCAAAGGGTGATATTTATGTTGAAATCGAAATCGAAGCACATCCCTATTTTACTTTGCACCGCAAGGATGTGCATTTGATTTTACCCATTACACCTTGGGAAGCAGCGCTCGGTGCGACCATTTCAGTTCCAACGTTGGGGGGGAATGTCAATTTAAAAATCCCATCTCATGCACAAAGTGGACAAAAAATGCGCCTAAAAGGAAGAGGGTTGCCAGGAGAGCCGGTAGGGGATCAATATGTGATCTTGCAAATTCAAACCCCAGCCGCGAATACAGAGCAAACCAAGGCATTGTATGAAGAAATGGCGAAACAAATGCCTTTTAATCCACGTCAAGGATTGGGAGTGTAAAGATGAACGATTCTATTCATGAGGGCACATTATTAGATGAAAGCGCGACTTATACGCTTCGTGAAATAGTTGAGATTAGTGATGTTGAAGAAAAGATAATTATTGAAATGATCCAACATGGGATCCTTTCACCCCAAGGTCAAACCTTGCAGCAATGGGTATTTATAAGCTCAGATCTCATTCGTTTTAAGAAAGCATGGCGTTTACATCGAGACTTGAATATAAATTGGGAAGGGATTTCTTTAGCTTTAGAATTGTTGGATGAAATTAACGAGTTACATCAAGTGATCTCTACGTTAAAAAAATCATAAGACCCCTAATGGCGTGTGCCTAGTGTTATTTCGTGTATAATCATCAAAAATTTTCTATTTTCTTAGCAAAATATTTGATTATTCCTTGTTATTATTCTTATGGCGTTTCTTCAAACTTGAGGTTTATCAAATTTGAATGTATCCTAAATAACTTTTAGTTAGTATGAGAGTTGTTTGATGTGTCCGATTGATGGTATAGATGTTGACCTTAGTAAAGAAGAAGAACAAGAGCTGTTAGATTCGCTTTGTGTATTATTAAAAAAGGAAGTACAGCTTCAATCGGAAAAAGAAAATATCAATCCGGAAAATCATCAAGAATTTGAGCCTCAAGCGCATTTAAATAAACAAATTCTACCACTCAATAAAATCAAAGAACTCCAGGAAAAAGCCAATCAAACGGCTGCCACTTTGTTGGATTCTCCGCTTGCTGCCAGAGGAGAGTTTAAACTCGTTGTTCCCTTAGAAGAACAATATGCAGTCGCTATTATGTATCATAGCAAAGCGACCAGGGAAGAAGATAAAAAAGCCCTAGAAAATGAATGCGCTTATTTAGGGGCATTATCAAAATTAGGAATGCCCTGTATTCGAACTTATGGAGATGTGTTCGAATTTGGGAAAGAAAAATACGCTGCTGTGATCATGAATTGGCAGCCCCATGTATTGATGATAGAGGGTAAGCATCCCGATGCTATTAAAACCTTATTGCCAGCAATGCTGTTTAATGTACAAATTCCCAAAGGCGAAGGTTGGGTCATGCAATTAGAGAATATTCGTCAAAAAATTGATATGAATATTCAAAATGGGGTTGTGACGTTTGTGAGTGTGCAAGATAAAATATCGAAACTCATGCGAAATTTTTCAACATTTATTGAAAAATTGGAAGCTGCTTGCATCAAGATAGCAGATCTGCAAATTCTAATAGATGAATCTCAACAGTTATTTATTATTGACCCTCTTGCTGTTTTTAATGTGCAGGGAACAAATATTGTGCGCTACACCGATGTGCTAGATCAATCGCAGAAAGCCTTCGTTATCGATGAGGCGCTCTCTCAAGGGCTAGCAAACACGACTAAAATGTTACGTGCTATTCAGACTTGGTTAGCAAATGCATCTAAAACCAGGAATTTAGCTGAGATGAAGGATTTATTTCTTTCTGGTGAGCAATCAGAAGAAAAGATTGAAAGATCCATATCAGGAAAAATGAGTCCATTATTAAAAAAATTTTTAAAACCAAAAATAGATTTCAAAATGTTAGAAAGAAATTTTACTCCTATGCCTTCGGTTTCAGTCTCAGGGGAAATTACGACGAAAATAACTGTTTTAGAAAATGCTGAAATCATTTCCCATGATTCGGACAAAGCCTTAGAGAAGGGTGAAGAATTAGAGAAGATTGAAAAAACCAGTAGTAGAAAATTAAAAAATTAAAAAATGACGCATCATGGATGCGTCAGAGATACATTATAAGTCGAAGCAAATTTTAGATCATTTTAATGCAAAAGTATTTTTTGGAGTTTGTTCTTGCGGCGGTGAGACAGGTTGCATTGTGGAACGTAGCTGAGCAATGCGAGATTTCCCCTTGGGATCGCTTTGACTGAAATACAATCCGTTTGTCCGTAGGTGAAGAAATTCTTCTAATGCAGCAGGTGATTGTGCTTGAATCATGCTTTTACAAAGTGAGCGCGCCCGTTCTAACCAATTTTTCGTCTGCAGCAAAAAGGAGATAAAATCCTCCCCGGATTTCTTCTTTGGTTGAAAAAGAGAAACAGCTGTCTTTTCTTCAGGATTAAAATTAACTATATCTAATGGATCAATGATTGTTAATTCGCCATTAGGGGTAATTAAAATTTGTAAATCAGCAATTGCTAATTTGTCTGCCTCTAATTTCTCAATTAGCAGAGAAAATTTTTCATATAAAACAGCTGCGCGTTGGCGTAATAATTGAAATGCAGAAGGGATTTGGAGTTGGTCACGGATTTTTGCACAAAGTTCTGCTTCACGAAGGGCAAGCCAAGCTTCTTGAGGATAGGTTTTGATATTAAGCAATGCTGAAAATAACATTAAGCTTAAAGAAGACGGTGTTTTAGCTTCAATAAATGTCGCATTTTCAACATAATCCATTAGCATGCCATAATGCACTTTCCCTCCAGGGGCTGTTATTTCGAAAACATTGCTATGAAGTGAGATAACAGGATAGCCATTTTCTTTGAGATAGGTAAGATATTGATATTCATATTCAATGAGTTCTTTATCTTTTGACTCGCAATAACGTGTTAGTGCAAGACCTACTTTATTGAGATCTGTATTAAGCGCAGGCCCCAATTGTAGTACTTTTTTGCAATTGCCAATTTCACCTGGAAGATGATGTAGTTTAGTCGCATAGTGTTCTTGAACAAAAGAGACTAAATCACTTGGGTTAGGTCCTGTTTGCATAGCCTGCCTCGTTGGTTTGCTGAGAATGTTGTTGTGAGATTACCATAAAAAAGAGGGGATAAAATCCCCTCTCTAGCAAAGTGAAGTTTAAGGGGCTCCCCTTTAAACATAGGTTTCTCCTGCATAGCGCGTATTGGGTTTTATTTTCCGCTTTACGCGTGTTTGTTTTCTCTTGCTATCGTTTGCTTGCACTGGAGTCTTCTTTTTCTCTTTTTTATGTTGATTAAATGCATTTAAGATTGCAGGAGAATAAGAATCTTTAGCCTCTGTATCTATTTTTTTATCTTCTCGTGTGATTACTTTTTGTGATCCTTTATCATGACGGACTGTTCTCGTGGCTGGAGATAGTTTCTTAACTTTCTCTACTGTGGGCGATGCCTTGTCACTGGCTGTTAATTCAGGTTCGGGGCGACAAAGAGAAAGCACATTCTTAAACCGATAGACACTTTCTAAAATATCTTTTGGGGTAAGAGAAAAGGAGAAGCGCAAAATCGGTTTGTCAAAATGAAGCATCATCTCGCCAGGTAATGTGTTGAGATCTGCCAAACTGTAAAATGCATTACGAAAATCACGACTAGTTTGAAGTTGGGTTGAGCTAATGTATTGATCTTTGTAATGGGAAAAATCAATGAGTAAAAAGAATCCAGCCTCTGGAATAACAGGGAAGGTGATCCCTTTAATGCCTTGAAGTAATAATGTTTGTTGACGAGCAGATATCTTTAGCTCTTTTAATGTTGCTTTAATTTTTTCTTGATGTTCAGCATTGCCTATGTGCTCAATCCCTTTTAAAAGTGCAATAGCAAAGTCGCGACGAAATGCATATTCTTCATTGGTTTCTAGCAAATATTTTTCTCGTTTCTTATGATCCATTTTAAAAATTTGAAATGCAGCTTCAGAGGTAAATACCGATGGTGTATTGACAGAATTAAAGGAATGTTTGGCAATGGGTTGAATGATGTTCTGAGGTCCAATTGCTATCCCTGTCCGTACACCAGCTAAAGCAAATTGCTTTGAGATGCTATATAAAGTGAGTGTTTTGTTCTTTAGTTGAGATTTGGCAAAAGTGCCTGGCCTTGTCTTTTGGCTTAAGCATAAATCATAATAGGTTAAATCATCAATCACAGTGATATCAGGGAAATGGCTTAAACTGTCAGCGAGTGAATCAATGTCTGATTGGCTGCAAATAGTACCTAATGGCATTTGTGGATTAATATGAAAATACCCGCGAACGCGGGGGCAATAAGATAAGCTCAGTTTATTCTGCCAATAAGGAGCAACTTCTGAAGGAATTTTTTTCAAGTATTTGTTGAGCGTTTGGTTAAAGACACTGACAGCTTGATCCAGCGTTTCAGGTTTTGCCTGAGAAGAAATCAGCATATATTTTAAAGCATCACATTTCTGTGTTAAATCTATTTCATCTAGTTTTGACAAGAATTTTTCATTTACTTGAAAAAAGGCGGATAAAAATGCGGCTATTATTTTGACTTCAATAAGATAGGTATTTTGTAATTTTGCATTGGTTGTTTCAATTAAATTTGTTAACGCTTTGGGATCAGGCTTATAATTATTTTCTTCATTAATTTTTAGGATCTCTACCCCTTTGCTTTCTTCAAGCAGAGGAGGGATAAATAAACCATAAGTAGGATCCGTAATGATAACAACGTCATTTGGATGTTTTTTAATGGATTTCAACGCTGAAGTGAAAAGCTCAGTTGTGCCGTGTCCAACATAACAAAAATAGCCATTTGATAAATCTTGGTCATAAACATCTACTTCAAGCTGTGTGGTTTTGTCTAACACTTCAATTTTTTTAAAATATTGCTCAGCGGCTTTGACGAGATCTTTTTGTGGTAAATGATTGGTATATTCTACCCATCCAAGAATAGGAGTTTCTCGGATTTTTTGCTCGACTTCTTCGGGGGGTAAAAATGTGCTGGAACCTGCGCTGGCATCAATTGATTGTTGATGAAGTTGTTTAAGTGTTTTTAGACAAAATTCCTCACCCACGCCTGATAACCATTCATCTTGGACCTGTTTCATTCGTTCTAAGGGATCTAAGCTTACTTTAGAAGCTTCTTGTTTAGATTGAAATGAAGAATACTTTTGCAAATGCTCAGTAGTAGATTCAGGAGTGGGTGAGTGTTTCATGTGAATGGCGGTTACCTAACAAAATAAAATGAAGGCAGCTTACCTGATTTCTATTACCTAGTAAAGTCAGAAAAATACATGAATATTCACCCTTCTTGATGCTTTTAGGCAGAATGATGTAAACGCTGTTCTGCTAAGCGATCAGCAATTGTCAGGGTAGGTAAGTTTTCATTTTGCGCACATTCAAAAATCATCAACATGGTATTATAAATATTTTCTACTTTCTCTTTAGCACTTTGCTCATTTTGATTCGAATATTGAGCGGCAACGTAGATGAGTCCGCCGGCATTGAGTGCGTAATCAGGAGCATAAAGGATCCCTTGATCTTTGAGTTGTTGTGCCATCTCAGGTCCTTCGAGTTGGTTATTGGCACTGCCTGCAATAATTGGAGCTCGAATTTCTTTAATATTTTTCGAATGAATGACGTTTCCCAGAGCACAAGGCGAAAATACATCACATTCAACCTTATGGACATCTTCAGGTGCAATAATTTGTGCTCGAAATTCTTCTGCGCAGCGCTGTAATGCTTCTTGATTAATATCGCAGATAGTTAATTTAGCACCTTGTTGCGAAAGCTCTTTTGCGAGATGGTAACCTACATGCCCAACTCCTTGGATAGTGACTCGGATCCCTGCTAAAGAATGTTGGTGAAATCGATGTTTAATCGCTGCTTCTATACCTCGTCTAACGCCAAAAGCGGTAATAGGCGCCGGATCTTTAAAACTAAAGGATTGACTGCTGTGTCCTGTTACATAGGGAGTTACCGTGCGCACGATATCCATATCTGCCACTGAAGTGCCACTATCTTCGGCGGTGATATAACGACCTCCTAGCTCATTGATAAAATGACCCAGGCTTCGAAAAATACGTGTGCGATCTGTTAGATTAGGAGGACGAATAACAACGGCTTTTCCACCCCCTAATGGCAAATTACTAATAGCAGCTTTATAGCTCATGCCATGTGCTAAACGCATGGCATCGAGGATTGCTGCATCAAGCGACGGATAACTCAAAAATCGACAGCCGCCCAAAGCAGGTCCTAAATGGGTACTATGAATAGCAATAATGGCCAGCATATCCGAAGATTCGTCATATTTGATGTGCAAATCGCCATAACCTAATTGCCTGAATGTAGGGAAAAAGGAAGGATGATGAGGATCGCTGACTATTTTATCGGTAAATGATTTCATAGACTCCACACAACTGCCGATGATTAACCAGAGGCGAATAGTTTATTCTATCTGATGATAATTACAACCTATAAACGCATCTAGCGAGATACTTATAACTTAAAGAATCGACATACATCATGATTTGCTAAAGTTGAAAAAAAATGGTTCATAAAGATGGTTGATAAAACTCAAGTAAACATTCTTTTGGTTGAAAATGTTGATGATATAGCAGGGTCATTTTTGCATGAATTGGAGATCCCTTCTTTTCAAGCAAAAATTTTCCGTGCTAAAAATATCAAAGAAGCAATTAGAATCGTGCTTGAGAAACCTATAGATGGCATCATTTTTCAATACCAGGTTAATGATGGCAATGCCATAGAATTCCTTGAAGGGATAAGCCTTATCAGTGCCAGAATGATCCCAACTATTGTCATGGCCAGTGAAACAGAAGAAAAAATGGGCATGCAGGTATTTCGAAAAGGGGCACGAGATTTTTTAATTAAAGATAAACAGGGCAATTATCTCAAACGGTTGCCTATGACGTTAGAGCGAGTTTTGAAAGAGGAAATCCGTTATCGTGAAAACACACGGCTGAAGAAAAATAGTGAAGCAGTCTTAGCGACAGTATCGGATGGGATGCTTGGTGTCAATCTTGATGGTGTGATTACGTTTGCCAACCCTGCAGCTGCATTATATCTTAATCAACCTCTTGAATCACTTATTGGGAAAAAGATCGACGCTTATGCAGAGCATATCGATATCACATTTGCTCAAAGCTTGTCGCAAGGAATGCATCAAATTCAAATCAGTAATCAATTGGCGGTGATTGGTCAATATATGTTAACGCTCGCACATAACCAGCAGTCTTGTATGGTTGAAATCAGCTTAACGCCAATATTCAATGAATTAATGCATTTAGAAGGGTATGTTCTTTCCTTTCGTGATATTTCAGAAACAAAATATCTTAGCGAAGAAGTACGTCATATGTCGATTGAAGATGATTTGACTGGACTTTTTAATCGCAAGGCCTTTATTCATCGCTTAGAGCATGTCATTTCTTATTGTAATCGTTATCATACAAAATGCGCAGTTTTATTCATTGATTTAGATGGATTTAAAACGATTAATGATGCCTTGGGGCATTTGAGCGGTGACGAAATTTTATTAAAAGTGGTTGATAGAATCCAAACCGTTATCCGTGAAACAGATATTCTCGCCCGTGTAGGGGGAGATGAATTTATGGTGATGCTGACTCACGTCAATCATCCAAATGATGCCGCACGGGTTGCCATTAAGATTAATCGAGCTTTATTACCCTCTATAGAGTTAAATGGTCAAAAGTATTATCTTACCGCGAGCATTGGTATTGCGCTTTATCCTAATGATAGTAGTGATGCGCGTAAGTTAGTGCAGTATGCTGATTTTGCCATGAGTATGGTAAAAAAGAGTGGCAAAAACAATTACCAATATTATAAGCCAGATCTGAATTTAGAAGCTGATAGAATGATGCGGCTTTCAAATGATTTACGTGTTGCTATTCAGTCTAATCAGTTGGATTTGTATTTTCATCCGCAAGTTTCAGCAACAACAGGCGAGTTGATTGGTTTGGAAGCCTTAGTGAGATGGCATCATCCTGAGTTGGGATTGATTCCACCCAAGCAGTTTATCCCCATTGCTGAAGAAATGGGGTTTATTGGTAATATTGGTCAGTGGGTATTACAAAAAACGTGTGAGAGCTGCCTCCTATGGCAACAGATTGGTTTAGAGAATTTTACCTTAAGTGTCAATTTATCTGTCAATGAGTTGCAACGAGAGGATTTTCTTGATGATTTAGTGAAGTGTTTTACTGTGTTTCATATTCATCCCAATCGATTTCAATTTGAAATTACTGAATCGGTTTTTGCACATGATGTGGGTGACGTCATGCATAAACTTCGTCAACTGAAAAGTATGGGCTTTCAAATTGCGATGGATGATTTTGGCACGGGATATTCCTGCTTAAGCTATTTAAAAGATTTTCCCATCGATGTCATCAAGATAGATCGCTCCTTTGTGCAATCTTTGAGTTACCATGACAATGAAAGACACAAAGCGATTATTGCTGCAATTATCGATCTTGCTAAACGTCTAGACATGGCTACTCTAGCTGAAGGCGTTGAAACCGAAGCACAGGCGGAATACTTGACATCTTTAGGGTGTGAGAGTTTACAAGGATTTCTTTTTGCAAAACCAATGACTTTTTCTGAAACAACGGAATATATACGCGAAAAAATACAAGAGGGTGGCCAAATGTATTTAGGGAAGAAATTACATTAATTTAGGTGACATAGGATATGTTTTTGTTTTCCATGATATAAATTTTGCGCCAGCGAAAATAACCCGTTACCGCTAGTATCAGATACAGCCAATAAATAGCGCTGTGGAAAGTCAAACCTTTATGCAATTGCAAGCATGCCATTAAGGCATCTACCACGAACCACAATATCCAACAGTGAATAATTTTAAGGCATAGTAGCCATTGTGCAAGTAAACTCAAGGCAGTTGTTGTGCCATCTAAATAGGCAACATCGGAATCAGTGAACGCTTTTAAGGCAATGATTGATGCAGTAATACCCAATAGGGCAATAGGGAGCAAACCAAAGATTTCTTTTGCAGTGAGATAACGAATAGGGCGCTCTTGACGTGTTGCGCCATGAGACCATTCATACCAACCATAAATCATGCTTACAAAATAAACAGCTTCAAGGACTAAAGAGCCATAAATACCTTTTTGCCAATATAAGATAACGTTAAGCACAATCGCAATCATGCCTAAGAGCCAGGCTAAACGTCGAGCTGTTGTGAAATAATAAGTGCAAATGAGCGAAAAACCTGCGCCTACAGGATCTAACCAATTCATCTTTTGATCTCCCTTCGCTGGTATTACCCAGATCAGGTTCAATGGGTACCTGTTTTTGGACAGGTTCTCAGCCGTTTGGCACCCCAGATTTAGGATGTAGGAATTGTAGGGCAGAGGGGGAAAAAGTCAAGTTTTCCCCATTCAATTCCGCCAAAGTGATAGAAGTAGATGGATTACCAAAACATCAGTAGCAAAAATGCTCCTAACATTAATCGATAGCACACAAAAGGAAGCATCCCGATTTTACGAATTAACCGGAAAAAGGCATGAATGCAAAAATAGGCGCTTAAAGCAGCAAAGGCTATTCCCAAACTAAGCTGTCCCCAAGCAATAGCATGCGGTGATGTGGCAACTTTATACCCTTCATAGGTTCCAGCGAGTAAAATAACCGGAATGGATAGTAAAAAGGAAAATTTAGCGCTCGAGGCGCGATTAAACCCAAGTGAGAGACCGGCTGTGAGGGTAATGCCAGATCTTGAGGTTCCAGGTATTAACGCTAAGGTTTGTGCCATGCCAATAATGAGGACGTCTTTCCATTGCAATTGACCCAGACGCTTAGGATGCGTACGAAAATAATCGCTAAAACAGAGCAATAAACCAAAACCAATCGTGGAACAGGCAATCACAAGGGGTGAGCGTAATGTGGTAGCGACAAAATCGTGTGCCAGTAACCCAATTAAAGCAATGGGAACAGAAGCGACAATTAACTGCCAGGCAAGGGCACTATAAAATCGAGAAGGGCGTCCAATTAAAGAGCGCCAGAAACCCCATAGTAGTCTAAAGATTTCTTTACGAAAATAGATACAGACTGCTACTAATGTTCCAATATGGACGGCAATATCAAATGCCAGCCCTTGATCTGGCCATCCTGTTAAGAGTGGAACTAAAATCAAATGTGCAGAGCTTGATACAGGTAAAAATTCTGTTAATCCTTGCACAATGGCTAGGGCAATCGTTTCAAGGGTTTGGCTCATGGTATTGCCTGTGAAGGTTTGGGGGTGTCATTTTTCTCAATTTTATTGCAGTTGGGTAGATCACGTTTTTTTTCATGCATGAATTTTTCATAGAGATCATAGCTGCAACGACCAACAATTTGTCCCCAATATTCTCCTTGCTGCGGATCCAGTTCTGGAGGCAACGCTAAAGCAACATTGTTTAAACAGGCTTGTACAAGAAGCTGAGTAAATTCAGTGCATTCTTTGGCATTGACTTGAAAGCATTGAACAAAATATTGGTTAGGATCGCACAGTAGCCCGGGAAGAGAATTATTTATGTGTGCTATCCAATCTTTTTTAGGCATGACATTTTCAACCATGCTGGGAGTAGGAGGGCCCTTATAAGTTGAGGGCTCGTCTTTAGCCCACAAGGCAGCAGATTGGATGCATAAAGAAAAAGTTAGTAATAAAACTGTATTTCGCATTTCTTTTTCCCTGAAAGAAGCTTTATCCACATTATATACGGAATAACCTGTTACGGTCATGTGATGAGTACTTTGCTTGGCTGAAAAAAGTTGTGGATCGACAAGAAAGCATAAAAAAATAAAATCGTAAGAACTTTCTGAATAAGACATTGAGACTTTTGCCATTTCAGAATACAGAAAATAAGAAAGAATTTTTTGTATTTTAAAAAATGCTGTCAAGGCTTTTTACATTCTAAATATTTAAAATAAATAACGATACAGAGTGTCTGTTTCCTTGTGCAAAACAATCGAGAAAATAATGAGTAATTTCATAGAATTCGCATCAAAACATCATTCTTGGTGAGAAGTTGGCATTCGCATTGCTTTAGAGAATATAGGCAACAATAAGAAAGGGATTTTTCAAAATGAAGCGGTCTCATCTGGGAATTGTGTTAATTGTCATATTGTGTGCTTCTTTTTGGGTTGTTGCGACTCAACCGATGTTTGGTGACATTACGGTGCAGCTTGCTCCCCCGTTTTTAGGGTACAGGTAATGATACCAGAGCCTTTCCTACTGTTTGGGTTGGGGCTGATATTAGTGGCGATCCCCGTAATTAATGCAACTTTTCAAGGAAGAAAAATGTCTACACAACAAACAAAGAAAAAAGATTCAGATAAAGAGGGTATGCCTATGTGGTTCCATAAAACAAAATTAGGCACTTTTTGGATTGTGGAATCCGAAGAAAGTCATCAATACTATTTGGGATTTGATGAGGATTCTATCGGATGCTATCAACGTCTTGAAGATGCTATTCGTGATATTAAAGACAAAGAAACCGGTAATTTGAGGTGGGATGAGTCACGCAATGTCGCGATTCCAGAAGACGTTGTTCACCAATGGGATGAAGGTGAGCCAGAAAATTGGAATAAAGTTTAATTTGAAAGGCTTTAAAGGCGTTTCTTACTGAATTCTTCAGCTACAGTAGGGTGCGCCTTATCAAAAGCCTGGTAAACTTTTTTCAGTGCCTCTTCGTGTGTTTTATCGCCTTTGGATTTTGCAGCAGCAATATTTTCCTCTAGATAGTGCTTTATTGTGACAACTCCCTTTTTTTCATCTTCAAGCAACGTTTCACCATGCGCGATAGAAAGGATAAGATTTTCATGATCATGTTCTGCAATCGCTGCCACTTCCTCGGGCGATAACCCACAAAAAGCGAAAAGATCATCATCGGTAATCATCTTGTGTACCTGCGCCTTAATTTAGGGCTTTCATCTCTAGGATTTTTATTGTAGCATTATTCTGATAATTATTCAGAAAACAAACATAGTCCAGGGGCGAACGGCGCATGAGTTAGACCTAGTGCCTTGCTTGAATAAGCTAGGTCGGCTATGATGTCGAACTTATTTTAACGAGGTATGGTGCACTATTTACGGACTTTTTCCTCTTGAAATAGTGTGGCGATTGCCAATATAACGGGGTATACAACAATGAAACCAGAAATCCATCCAGATTATCAGCAAAAGACAGTAATCTGCAGCTGCGGCAATACATTTCAAACCGGTTCAACCTACAAATCTGATACAATACGTGTTGATGTATGCAATGAGTGCCATCCTTTTTATACTGGTAAGCATAAAATTGTGGATACAGCAGGTCGTGTAGACCAATTTATGCGTCGTTATGGTACTTATAAGAAAGCGACAACTGAAGCCAGCGGCGATGAAGCTAAAAAATAATTTCCCCATGTGGTGTTAGAAGTAAGAAAAGAGGGCGCTTGACGCCCTTTTTTTTATTCCCTAAGAGGGGGAAAATCTTAGGGAAGCAATACAATAGGTAAGTTTTATGACAAACGATTTAAAGAAAGCGGCATTGGACTATCATGCCTATCCTCAGCCAGGGAAGCTAAGCGTAACTTTAACCAAACCAACCGAAACACAACGAGATTTAGCGCTTGCTTATACGCCAGGGGTTGCAGAACCTGTTCGGGCGATTAAAGCGAATCCAGACGAAGCTTATCGTTATACACTCAAATCCAATTTGGTCGGGGTGATTACCAATGGTACGGCTGTTTTAGGATTAGGTGATGTCGGTCCCTTAGCTGCAAAACCTGTGATGGAAGGTAAGGCAGTTTTGTTCAAGCGTTTTGCGAATATTGACGTATTTGATATTGAAATTGCAGCCTCTGATCCACAAGAATTTATTAATACCGTTGCGCGCATTGCGCCTACCTTTGGTGGGATCAATTTGGAAGACATCAAAGGACCTCAATGTTTTGAGATTGAGCAAGCATTGATCGATCGTTTAGATATCCCTGTTTTTCATGACGATCAGCATGGTACAGCGATTATCATTGTTGCGGCCTTGCTAAACGCCTTAGAATTGCAGCAAAAAGAGCTTTCAGAAGTTCAGGTTGTCTGCGTCGGTGCAGGTGCCGCTGGCATCGCATCGATGCGCTTATTGATAGCAATGGGATTGCGTCGCGATCAGATTTTGATGATAGATAGACAAGGTGTGATTCATACTGGCCGAACTGACTTAAATACGCATAAATTTGCTTTGGCTGCTGAAACGGATAAACGTACTTTAGAAGAAGCGATTGTCGATGCGGATGTCTTTATTGGTGTTTCTGGCCCTGATTTGCTGACGGCACGTATGTTGCAAAGCATGGCGAAAAAGCCAGTTGTTTTTGCTTTATCCAATCCTGATCCAGAAATTGATCCAAAATTAGCGCATTCGGTGCGTGATGATTTAATTTTAGCCACAGGTAGAAGTGATTATCCTAATCAGGTAAACAATGTACTTTGTTTCCCTTATATTTTCCGTGGTGCGCTCGATGTGCGTGCTCGCTGTATTAACCAAGAAATGATGATGGCGGCGGTTCATGCGATTTGCAGTTTGGCAAAAGAACCTGTGCCAGAAGTGGTTTTAAAATGTTATGGGGCAACTCAACCAATGACGTATGGTCCCGATTACATTTTGCCCAAACCAACGGATCCCAGATTGTTACCGGTAGTAAGTGCGGCAGTGGCAAAAGTGGCCATCGAAACGGGTGTAGCGCGTTTACCGTATCCTGCGCATTACCCGCTTGAACCCTTGAAGGAAGTTCATAAACCGCAGTTGGCAGCAGTAGAACATTCATAATTTCATAGGAAGAAAAGGAGAAAAACATGGCGCATAAGAAGATTGCGTTGATTGGCGCAGGCAATATCGGCGGAACATTGGCACATTTAGCTCTTTCTAAAGGATTGGGCGATGTTGTTTTATTTGATGTGGTTGAAGGTGTGCCACAGGGTAAAGCATTAGATTTATCACAATGCGGCCCTATTGAAGGATTTGATGCCAAAATTGTTGGAACGAATCAATACAAAGATATCCAAGATGCGGATGTTGTGATTGTGACCGCAGGGATCCCTCGTAAGCCTGGTATGAGCCGAGATGATTTACTTGCGATTAATGCAAAGGTGATGAAAGAAGTCGGTGCAGGCATTAAGCAATATTGCCCTAAAGCTTTTGTGATCTGTGTCACTAATCCTTTAGATGTGATGGTGAAAGTATTGCAAGATGCATCCGGTGTTTCTGATCAAATGATCGTCGGCATGGCAGGCGTATTAGATTCCGCACGCTTTAGAACTTTCTTGGCATGGGAATTTGGCGTTTCAGTAGAAGAAGTTCAAGCCTACGTATTAGGTGGTCATGGCGATGCGATGGTACCTTTGGTAGAGAAGAGCAATATCGCTGGCGTTAGTTTGACTGATTTGGTCAAGCAAGGAAAAATCAGCCAAGAAAAATTGGATGAAATTGTGAAAAGAACGCGTAATGGTGGTGGTGAAATCGTTGCCTTGTTAAAAACAGGCTCTGCATTTTATGCCCCTGCTACGGCTGCTATCACCATGGCGGAATCCTATCTCTTGGATAAAAAGCGAATTCTACCCTGCGCTGCGAAGCTGAAAACCGGCCAATATGGCGTAAAGCAACCACTATTTGTGGGGGTGCCTGCCAAGATTGGTGGTAAAGGCGTAGAAGAAGTCATTGAAGTGTCTCTCACCGAAGCTGAACGTCAAAACTTGCAGTTATCAATAGATGCTGTGATTGAATTATGCGCAGCGGCGGATAAGTTGTAATAAAATCCTTTCTGTCTTCTGGGCCAGCTACTTGCCACGCCGAAGCTTCTTAGCGAAGGTGGGTGCTGGCTCATTCCTCTCGTAAATGCACTCCTTTTGAAATTTTGGATCTTTGTGTCTGCGCAGCAGACAAATTCCCCTCTACCGCGTCGCGGGAGAGGTCGCTGCTTGAATCGCGTCGAAGCTTTAGCGTAGGCGGATAGAAGCGGGTGAGGGAAGAAATGTTGAGTTAATGCTCAATGATAAAATTGTGTTTTGTGAGCGAAGCGAACAAATCTCCCACTTTGTAAAGGGGGAGCGCTTAGCTT
>MKTN01000057.1 GCA_001898235.1 Gammaproteobacteria bacterium 39-13 | reverse complement strand
CCCTTCTTCGGAAGTTTTTAAAAATGCAATTAGCTTGGCGACCTCATTTGAAAATACTACCAAAATATTTACAAACTGATTTTCTAAAAGATTTATTCACATCGTGCAACAAAAGTTCAAAGCAATGGGGTGCATTGTTACGTCGATATTTAGTAGTAAGTAGCTTGAGACAAAACTCAACAATTAAACCTACATTGAAATGCCCTGGCTCCTGAAACCAAAAGAAGCTAGCCAGTCAGCTTTTAACGGTTGGGATAGCCTGAAGGGTCCCTGACTAATCATTTTAAAGATAATGTCTTATACTGCATAAAGTGAGGCAACACGCATGGCTGTGCATAGGGAGATGTGTCACTCATGCAAAATCATGAGCAAGAAAAGTTAATCAAAAAAGCATATATTTCTTTTCTATTTTCTTCAACCTTTCCTATAGTGGTATTTCTTCTTTCCTTTGTAGCGCCTATCTCTTTAGTCTTTTTGTTGTTTATTCCTTTGACTATTCTAACAGGGTTGATTTTTTTTATATCAGGATTAATAGGTATTTTTTACAGCGTTAAAAGCAAAGACTCGGTTTTGATTTTTCTTTCGGTTTTCTTTCTAATAATTTTTTATTGTGTATACCCTTTTGAACAGCATTTCGTTCAGATTGTGGGGTTTGGCATAGCTTATTTTCTCATCACGACATTACTTTCTATATTCTTTTTTACGAATAAGGGATCCTATTTTGCTATTCATTTTCATTTAAATGGGAAAAAATTTTATATCATAGGTGGATTAGCAGCAATTGCAATATTATATAAATTTGTTGAAAATCAATATACTTCTTACCGTTTAGATCCACATTATAATTTTGTTTATACAACGCTAGGTTGTGTAGACAGTGTTATGCCGAAACTTTTTCCTCATAAGTCATCAAAAGAATATTTACATTGTAACAAATGCACTTGTGACGATCCCGAAATATATCTCTATGATTTTAAATCCTATACAAGCAAACGCATTACAGTAGAACAGGCACTTTCTTTAAATTTGATGGATACCCCCATTTCTCCCGATAATAATCAAGTGATATATTGTCCTGGCTCCAATATAGAATCTAACATTTGCTTACAAAAAGGGAACATAAAGAAAAACCTTCACATTAAAAATAAAAATGACTTCATTTTTATAGGATGGATCCCCGTTAAATATTAACGTACATCGCATAAGTTGCATGTACAGAACATCAAAACCAAGGATTACTAAGGCGTAAACAGTTGCATCATTTTTTGCTAAGATCTTTCTATTTTTCGGTTTAAAAGCCTCTCCTTGAGAGGATAAGAAGAGGCTTTTAGATTTTATTTAGAATCCAGAGTTAGAGAATCCATTACGCTCATATTCTTCTTGAGCATATTCATCGATCTGGTTATCTAATTCTTCATAATATCTCATGTCTTCATCATACTGAGCTTTTCTTACTATAGGTTCCACTGTTTTGGTTACAAGCGTGCTAACAGCAGATCCCCATAATCCACCACCTGAGAGAAAAAAACCGCCCAAACCGGCTAAGCGACCAACTGTACTTGATACAAGAGTCGGTTCTTCATGGTTGTCGCCCAAATAGCCCTCTAGTTCTGCAGCAAGCGCCTTACCTTGTTCAGTTGCAACCGCTTTAGCAAGAAATTTTTCTGGCCCCTTATACGCTAATCGAGCGGCATTAGTTGCCACATCTACTACGTTTTCATTGATACCCATCTTTTTAGCAACTCGATTGCCCTGAGAAATCGCTGTTTCAGTTGCAATAGGTTCTGCAAGAGATAAAAAAGAACTAAAGTAATTAAGCATAACACTTCCCCTTAAAGTTATAGTTATTTAAATAAATTATGATTAACTTTATACCTTATCCGTGAGTGAATATATACTCACAAAAGATAAATAGGCTGGGAGAAACGATAAGCGGTTAAAATGAGAAAAAAAATACAAAAAATGTAAGAAAATTAAATAAGTGTAACCACAGGTAAAAGGATTTTATAACTTATAAAAGAAGTTATTGGTAGCGCAGATGAGCACCAATAGCAGGTCCTCATCACATTTCGTCTCCAGGTTGCCGCAAGAGAATCTATGCCATTCCTGAAATCCATAGGCTCCAAAGCTAAAGGAACATGTTGTCTAGCTCCTCATTGAAACGCCAGCAGCTCTTCATCAAAGAGAAATTAGATTTGCGAGCAAAGAGTCATTTAAGGCTTTAATCGCTATCGTCGTACCATCTGATAGGGTTTCCTTATCGAATATCCCTCTGTTAATGTTTTGAAGCAATAAGAAACTCATAGAATACTGCTTGCTCAAACCTCTTGCGCACCCCACTTCCGATAAAATTCGGTTGATTCAAATAAATATATATTTTTATGGCAAATTTTTTTATAACCTCTCAAATATTTACGTCGCAAAATCCGTTTTTAACCACGCATCTGTAGTTATCTATAACTTATCCTAATTACTTTTTGTGCAAGCGAAATTTGCGTTACGCTGATGTGGTTTATTTTTTAGGTAATCGAATCATGTGGAATTGGAACAAGATTAAAAATAGTTTTGGCCTATTTACGCAGACAAGCGTTACGCTTGTCGCAGGGTATGCCACTGTAGCAAGTACAGGAATAGGCACTTTATTTACTATACTGGCTCCCTATGGGGCCGAGCAAATTATAAAATTACTACGAAAATATTCACCAACTTTTTCCAACTTTCGTGATAGACATTATTGGAGTTTCATCTTATTTGTTGATGTTATTTCAATAGGAACGGCTGCGCAAATCTTCAATTTAAGTCAAGAGGAATTTGCATTGGCTGGCATGGCGCATATCTATAATTTTTATACTATTTGGAAAAATCTTGTGCCTCAAATTGAAAATTATCTTGCGAAGATACCAAATCAAACAGCGGCTGTTTATGGCACAGCCGACAAGAAACTCCTTGCTGAAGGACAACGAATGGCCCAAAAAGCTCAACTTAATGATATTAATATAGAAATTTTTAATTCAAATGCATATAGAGCCTACTCTGTTTTTGATGACAAACGTGTTGTCATCTATAAAGGATTAATCAATCTTCTTACAGAAGAAGAACTTAATGGCGTGATGGCGCATGAAATCTCGCATTTAAGTCGCAGTAAGTTTCAGTTCTTTATGGATAAAATAAGTCATGATCTTTCTTCTTTAAATTTAGCATTACTTTCGGCGCATTTGCTTTTAAGCGCAACGTACTTCCTTAATAAAGAAAATCTTTCATCTATAGATCTTTCTCGAAACGTTTTAGGGTTAAGCAGTATATTTTTTTTATTCATTTCTCATCTATGCTATCAAGAAAGAAAAAGGAATGAAGAAATTAGAGCAGATCAAGGATCGGTAATTCTTACTTCAGGAAATGCATTATCAACCGCATTAACAAAGATAACAAATGAAATAGCAAAAAGATCTACTGTACCATATGTAATATCTTGGTTAAATAGTGATAAGATTTTTCCTAAAATGATTAATAGACTGATTGATTGCCATCCTACTTTGCCTGAAAGAGATAGAGCAATTACCATGGAATATAATAAGCTAAAACAAGAATCATCAAATTATCGTTTCTCAAAACACATTTCATCAAGGGAAGTGACAGAATTAATTAGTAATGCTAAACGATATCAGCAATATAGATAATGCTTACTCTGGCCGGTTTCTGCGACTGCTTGTTTATATTTTCAAGGCTTATCACATCAGTTTTATCGTAGGCGGATGCATTTTATCAGAACTCTTCTCTCTCAGCTTCTTTCTTATTTCGCTCATAGCGTTATTATTCGCTATAATAGCAATGTTCACATAAATGATGCCTTTGTAGCAGTAATTGGCCGGTAGAAGTGTGTGTTAATTACGTCGGTAAATGTTGCACTTTGGAATAAAAAAATACTATTTAAGTGTAGGAGACTAGTTCTATGACGACCGAAGATAAGCTCAAGATGACCTTTAACGTTCGCGCGCATCGAATTAATGCTCATGGAAGTGAAGCCACCTGCAAATCAGCAACTATCTCTTTGGACACAGATCTCGCAGGTCGTGTTGATGCCTTCAATCCTGCAGAATTGCTAATGGCTGCGATTGCCGCTTGCATGCTCAAAGGTATTGAACGTGTAACACCAATTCTGAAATTCTCCCTACGTGGCGTTGAAGTTCGACTGCATGGCGTTCGACAGGATGTTCCGCCACGAATGGAATCAATTGAATATGAGATTATCGTCGATACTGATGAAAGTGATCATCGACTCGCTTTGTTGCATGATAATGTCACGAAGTACGGAACGGTATACAACACAGTATTGCCTGGAACATCGCTAAAAGGTGTGTTGAAGCGAGCTACATGATGAGCAACGTTCACGCTCATTCTCCAACTAATATTGGAAAATATTTATTGTGATTAGCTTCGGCGTTGTTCTGATCGAATTTTTATAACTCGCAAGCAGGATCTCTAGCAATGCTGGCAAATACCGAATACAGCCAAGCAATATAAACACCTTATTATTTGTGTGGACTGCGTTTGCTGCGGCGTTTGAAGCTACACACCCATCACACATATGGCTAGCGATGAAGTGCCATTTTAATCAGTTTTACCAATGCTATCATTTAATGTTGATCGATACTCAGACAGTGATGGTAGTCAAGCATTGGTGTAATCATTAACTAGCTCTACAACAAGAATCCAACCCATACGCCAGACAGAGCATGTTTTTGATGCTTGGTTTTTATATGAATGCTCGTTACCCAGTGTAAGGAAATGTATTTCTCTGTACAGGGTACATACATGGTACTTAACATAATTAACTGCATTCTTGAATGTAAAATAAACTATATTCATCAAGATAAAGATAAGGATAAGATAAGTCATGACTACTGAAATTCTCATCTGCTCTCCTACCCGAACAGCCATTGGAACATTTAATGGCAAACTGAAAAATATTACGGCACCTACGCTGGGCTCACTTGTTATTAACGAAACACTAAAACGTGCAGGTCTTGCCTCAGATAAAGTACAAGGTGTTGTCATGGGACACGTCGTACAGGCTGGTACTGGTATGAATTCAGCAAGGCAAGCTTCGATTAAAGGAGGTGTTCCTGTAGAAGTACCTGCTTATACTGTCAATCGTGTTTGTGGCTCCGGTGCACAAGCAATAGTTTCTGCATATTTGGAAATTGTCAGTGGTAACATCCAGTGCGCGGTTGCAGGCGGAATGGAAAATATGGATCAATGTCCATATCTATTACCCTTGGCTCGTTGGGGTTATCGCATGGGCGAAGGTCAGTTAATCGACAGCATGTTACGCGATGGGCTAAACGACGCTTTCTCTAATCAACATTCCGGTTGGCATACTGAAGATCTAGCTGCAAAATATTCTATCACTCGTGAAAAACAAGATGCATGGGCGCTGCGTTCTCAATTGCGTTTTGCTAAAGCTCAAGCTGAAGGAAAATTTGATAGCGAAATTACGCCAGTTGAAATTACTTTACACAAGGCTACTGAACTATTCCAGAAGGATGAGCATAACCGCCCAGATACCACACTAGAAAGTCTTGCCAAACTCAAGCCTGCATTTCGAAAGGATGGTACCATTACAGCAGGCAATGCCCCAGGGCTCAATACTGCAGCGGCAGCAATGATTATTGCCGATGCAAAATTTGCCACTTCACATAATCTCAATCCGATAGGAAGGATTGTAAGCTATGGTGTGAGAGCTGTCGAACCAGGCATGTTTGGCTTAGGGCCTATTCCGGCTGTCCAGCAAGCAATGGAACGTGCAGGATGGAAAATCAGCGATGTA
>MKTN01000056.1 GCA_001898235.1 Gammaproteobacteria bacterium 39-13 | reverse complement strand
ATACTTTGGAAGGGAACTCCATGAAAAAACTAATCGTTATTGCAAGTCTTTCAACCGCTCTATTAGCTTCAGGTGCTGCGCAAGCAGATTGGCGTGGCAATTGGTTATTAGGTGTTTCTGGCGCATACAATTGGTATGATGGTAGTTTTGATCATAACGTTGATTTTGATGCCCCTGTTAATCCCCCACCAGCTTCTTTCCATAACGATCTCGACAGCAAGGGATGGTCATGGGGGCTATTGGGCGGTTATCAAGTCAGGTATGCTGAATGGTTATTTGGCGCTGAGGTAAATGTTGATTGGCATAATCATGATCATACTCAAAACTATGTGCATACCGTTGATTTCGGCGTTGCTGACATTGCTAGCAATGTTGCAGCTACCTTCAAACGAGATACAGACTGGGGATTGACTGCACGTATAGGTTATGAAGTGCTGCCTTGCTTTATCCCCTATATTCGAGCTGGTGCTGTTTGGGTTCGTGATAAATTAGATGTGGTAGCTCAAGCTAACCTTCCTGCAGGATTTCTTCCCTTGACTCTTGCAACGGAAGATTCTCATCATGCAACCCGTTTTATTGGCGGTATTGGAGCAGAAGCCCCTGTCCCCTACATAGCAGGGCTTACTTTTAGAGCGGAATATAATTATATTCCAGGTAAAAGAGTAGAAACGAGTTCAAATTGGAGTGTGCCGGGGGTAATTTCAGAAGTTGCTGCTAAACAGCATATTAACACGCTGAAGGCATCATTAGTATATAACTTTACAATATAATCTTGCGATCCTTAAAAAGCAAAGTCCGTAAGGGCTTTGCTTTTTTTCTTTCATTCTAGTCTTCTATCTCATGATCCTACGACATGTTTTACAATACATTTAATTAAATCCCTTCTTTTATAAAAAATTTTTCATTCATAACTTACCCACCTAAAAGTCACTTGGTGGAGTTAATTGGAGCATTTGGCTAAGTTCTGCATAGCAATTTTAATCTGATAATAATCTTCTGAATAACAAAGTCATATAACATTTTGCTTATTGAATGTTCTAATTTTGAATAAAAAATTTGCTGGCCCAAAAATGATCTATTCAAGGTTGAACACAAATTTTAACATTGTACTTGAGCGATAAAATTTCAATCGGTAGCATAATCTTTGAGATATATGTTTTGTATACGAAAAAAAATAAGTGAGTTGAGATATTTTTCATATTTAGAAAAGTTAACACAGCGATGAAAATAAAAATTTTCTCGAGTATTTTAATCACTTGCTCGTTGCAAGATGGAATTTTTTGAAAAACTTTATCCCCATTTTGCTCAATAGAATTTTTCTTATCAAAGCTAATAAAAGATATGCATTAATTGTTGGTTTACAAAAAAATTGATCTAAATTTACAGAGAAATATGCTGCATACAGTTAATACGCGATACGTCCCATTCATCATTTGTCATCAAAATAGCGTTGTCAGAAGAGCACACATCAATGATCACACATTCGCTACAAAGCACATTATTCCCAATATTTCTTGAAAAAAATAGCTTTCATCAAAACTAATTTCTAACATTTTATTGAATAGCGATTGATATTCTTATTTGCATTAACATAACAAACAAAGAGAACAATGTATCAGGATAAAAGCAAGCAAATTAGGTTAGGAAAGAATGATGCAATTGATTCAGAAGAGGATAGATAGATAAATAAGAATTAAGATCTCTCTGCAATCTTGATTGATGAATTCGTTTTAAGAAGCGAAACTAAAAAGTGATTTTATTTTTTACTTGATATGTTGTTCGTTGATTAACTAACAATAGGCGAGTATTATTTCTTTGTATTTCAATCGAATTCTTGAGTTTTGCTACTATACTAATGGTGAGAATTGGGTTCTTTAAATAGTTTGGCATTGCAAAATAAGTTTAAACGATGAAAGATTATTTATTGACAGAAATGGTTAATTGTAATAGATATAAGATATTACATGTTTAAGCTTCTAGTAAGCGCTCAATACAGATTTAGTTTTTTATTTAATACACATTTATAGGGATAAGGAAATCAAAGCTATGAAACGTCTTTTACTATCTCTTGCTACAGCAAGTTTTGCAACCGGTGCTTTGGCTGCTTTTCCTATTAACTCGAATCCAGCCAATAGCTTTCTTTTAGGTGCGACAGGTTATTATTTGCGCGCTTCCGCTACCAATGGTGATTTTGATTATGCAAGCAATGATGCATTTTTCGCTGACAAAGCGCATGGTTTCATTGATAATCTCGATCCCAGCTATGATTGGGGTTGGGGGATCCATGGAACTTATTTCGCACCAAATGGTGTGAATGATATAACAATACGTTATTTCCATAGTCATAATACTGATACAGACTCAGATGCCTCAGCAATTGGCGAAGGGATCTCTTCTTTTGTTAATGCTATAGACGCAGGCTTCTCAGGTTCAAACGTAACTGCTAGCATGAAAGCTAAGGTTGACCAAGTCGATTTAATCGGTGGACAAAATATTGGCATAAGATCTTGCTTAAACCTTCATCCTTTCTTTGGTTTGCGTTGGGCAGAAATTAAACGTTCTTTAGATTCTGCTATCTATGACAACGTTGTCGATAGATTTATGGTAACTCATAACCATAGCAGATTTGAAGGTTTAGGACCTGTTCTAGGAATGGATGCAAATTACTTCCTAACACCAGAGTTTAGCTTAGTTGCTCGCATGGGAACGGCACTTTTGGTTGGTGAAGTTAAGCCGCATTTGGCATTCTTCTCCAATGACAACCCTAATGTAGCAGCTCCAGGCGCAGCTGATTTTCATCCTAAAACTTCAAGCCATAGAGTTGTTCCAGTTATTGATATGAAATTGGGTGCGGATTACACCTATATGTTCAATAGCTCAACAATTTCAGCGATGAGCTTGGAACTTGGATGGAAGTTTACTGAGTACTTTAATGTTAATGATAACATTAATGCTACAGCAGCTCCTTTAGTTGCAGCTACCATCAGATCTTCATCAGCTGATCTCAGCTTGCAAGGTCCTTACGCTGAACTTAGCGTAGCGTTCTAAGATTGTTGTTTGATTGAAGAGTCCTTTTACTGCTGCCCTTACGGGCAGCAGTTTTTTTTCCCACCTCAATTTCTAAAACTTGCTCATATTTTTCTGATCTACTGTTTTTTTTTCCTACAATAACCTGCTGCGTTCTTTAAAGGCGCCGAAAAGATTATTTAATGTTTTATACTTTCTAGATCAAAACATTTTGTCTTTTTGAGCCTTACTATCATGAAGATACTATTATTTACAGTATTGGTGGCTAGTAGCCCTATTTGCTTGTCAAATGTCCAGTATGCGACATCAACACAACCAATTGATCTCTCCTTTGAGGGATCTCAGGCTTTAATTAGCCAATCAATGTTGCTAGCAACTCGATATGAACGTGGAGATCATAATGGTCGTGGGCAACGTGGGGATGCTTCGCATCGAGAGCAACGTGAGCAACCACAGCATATTGAAAATCGTGATTTTCATGAGAATTCTTATGAGCACACCCACCAGGATAGCTTCACTAATGATAAGCATGATGAGCATTTTACAAATCGTGAATATCATGGGGGCGAAGCAGAAAACGTGCATAACGCAAATAATCTTCATCCCGAGAGTTACTATAGAAATACTACAAATAGTCTTATTGATTATCATCGTGGGCCAATTTATTCACCCAATGCTTATGCACCAGGTTATGCAGGCGGATATCTATCTGGAGTGTATGCAACGGGCGCCGAATTTGTATCAAGCTATGTAGGTGATGCATTAGGAATGAACACCAATACAACTACAGTGAATGGTGAAAAAAACAATATTCGCAAGAATATGAGTAACAAAATACTAAACAATAATCTTTAAACCCGTGCAAAATGAAATGAATAAGAGGAAATGAGCATGAAAATAGATGAAATCGCCAAAAATGCTTTTGCTATGCCATTAATCCGGCCCTCTTATCCGCAAGGTCCGTACCGTTTTATTAACCGAGAATATTTTATTATCACTTATGAAACAGATTTAGAAAGTCTTAAGAAAGTTGTACCACCTCCGCTTGAGGTGACTGAGCCGATTGTTAAATTTGAATTTATTAAAATGCCTGATTCGACTGGTTTTGGTGATTATACAGAGTCTGGACAAGTGATCCCCGTTTCATTTCAAGGTAAAAAGGGTGGTTATGTTCACTCAATGTATCTAGATGATGAAGCCCCTATCGCGGCAGGCCGAGAAATTTGGGGATTTCCCAAAAAATTAGCAAACCCTTCTGTCAGGATCACAAATGAAACGTTACTCGGCCATTTAGAATATGAACGTTGTCCTGTTGCAATTGCAACGATGGGATATAAGTATACTCCGTTAGATGCGGCTACTGTATTGAAATCTTTACTGGTGCCTAACTATCTTTTAAAGATTATTCCGCATGTAGATGGTACACCACGGATCTGTGAGTTGGTTGAGTATTATTTGAAAGATGTAACAGTAAAAGGCGCATGGACAGGCCCTGGGGCATTAGAGTTGATTTCTCATGCTATGGCGCCAGTAGCAGAGCTACCTGTTCGCAAAGTAATATCTGCTACACATATTTTAACTGATTTAACACTACCTTACGGCAAAGTGGTATTTGATTATTTGAAGTAGATTGATAGGTGCAGGTGCAGGTGCAGGTGCAGGTGCAGGTGCTTGAGTGCAGCTCCTTATAAAATAAATTTCTTGAGGCATCCTGCTTGCTAGTGTGTATTTTAAGCTAGCTTTTGAGGATAAGAGGTTTCGGAATAGTGAAAGAGTTACGATGGCTGAGTGTCTGGCGAATATTCGCAAGACTTAAGAAACAGTTCAGGAACCATTTAAATCATAAAGAACTCCAATTAATAAGGGAGTTTTGCTGTCATTAAATGAGGGTATCGTGAAAATTAAAAACTTGATCCTTTTATGCATGGCTGCACTTTTATTCACTGGGTGCAGTCATCAGGCAGTAGTAGGGGGAGATACAACTACCTGGAGCGATACTTCTGCTGTGACAATTCAAAAGGGAAAAGCAATTACATTTGAGCAGCGATATAGTGATCCTCTTGATTACTATCATAATGGTTTCGACGATTTGTATTTCAATTAACAGAAAAAGATGAAGGATCATCAAGAACGATAGAGCTTAGTATCAAAAGCAAAGAAATGGATGACTGAGGAGATAATATGACGCAACCATTACTCGTGATCAAAAGGCAAATAAACGCTCCCCCTGCTGCAGTATTTTCCGCATGGAGTAAGCCAGAGCTTCTTCGAGAGTGGATTTTTCCTTTTCAGAACTGGACAGCCGATGGCAAAAATGTTTTTAAGGTCGGTGGTGAATATTCAGTTGAATTTACCTCGATGGATGGTTCTGTCTACAGCCATTCTGGTAAGTATGTTGAAATTATTCAAAATGCTAAAATCGTGTTCACCTGGAATACATCGGACATGACAGACACGCTCATTACCGTGGAACTTCATGGGGTTAACGGAAATACCGAAGTGACTTTAACACATGAGCAATTCCCTAATGAAGAAGTAAGAAATAGATATCACGAAGGATGGCAGAATTGTTTGACCCATTTGGAAGAATTCTTGAAAAGTCAAAAAACTAATCAATTAAAAGCATAAATCAAAATATAAAAAAAGAAAATAAAGAAAATATAGCAAACAAAAAATTGAGCATTTCATTTTAATTTTTCGTGCAAAAATAAAGAATGCATACCCCATCATGGGCATTCTATTTTAAAACACTAAGCATGGCTTAATGTTTTGTTGTTGTTGCTGCTGTTGCTGTAATAACAGTAGGTTTCACAAGTTTTTCAAAATCTTCATAGGCTAATTTCACAATTTCAGTATGTGTTCCTGAATTAAAAGCTATTTCTTTGTTGTTTGTTAATGATGTATCAACATAAACCTCAATATTATAAAGATTTCCAAAAGGGGGCATAGCTCCTAGTTCACAATCAGGGAATAATTTTGAAAAATCCTTTTCGGGTGCCAGACTTACATCATTAACATGCAAAGATTTTCTTAAAGATTGAAAATCAATAGCTTCATTAGAAGGAACAACCACCATGACCATCTTTTTTCCAGCATAGACGATAACAATTTTTGCAAGTTCTTTCTCTGAGATATGACTTACGTGAGAAATTTCCCTTGTTGCGTAAGCTACTGGATGATCAATGGCAGTAAATTTCACTTTGTTTTGCGTTAAATAGTCTTTCAGTTTCTGTACAGGCATAGAACCTCCTCATTTACTTTGTAAATCACACTTTAATGCTGTCACTAACAAATTATTTCAGTATCACCAGCGATAGTAATGATGATGGTGATGATGGTGTCTATGCCAATAGTATGCGCTTGGATAATAGTAGTACGATCTTGGATAGTAATAGTATCGGTAATAATGTCTTGGATAATAATAGGGATAGTAATATCGATCGTAAGAATAATATCCTGGGCCAATATAAAAGCTTACGCCACCATGATGGTGATGATGATATCCGAAACAAATCGAAGTGAAAGCCATCAGAATTGTAAATAGTAGAGTTCTCATGGCGACCTCCATACCTGAAAGACAGTGTGGAGGTTAAAAAGGTTCAATTTGAGTGCTTTTACACTGATCTTAAGGAGAGTGTCATAAGATCGTGTTTTCTCAAACTCAAATGTATGCTTTTTAAGTAAAGAAATTTTTATGTTTGTTATAATTATGTGGTTTGTGATTTCATTAACTTACTGACTAACTCTTAAAAGGATAGTGAAATGCTTAGTGCTGAAGCTTTGCAACATGAGAAAAAAAGTGAAGCCTTGGAAGAAGAATTACCCGAACGAACAGGACTCGCTGATGCATTTCACGGATTGATCAAAATGCATTCCTTTCAAGGTAGTGAATGGCTAAAAATGGATTCTAGTGTTGACTTTGCAAGCACTCCTTGTACGCGTTTTGTTTCATTAGGTGCAGATCCTAATCGTGAAAAATTATTTATAGATACTAACTCTCTTGAAATGATAAAAATTAAACGGCAAGCAGAGCTAAAATGCTTTGGCCGAGGCGTGATGGCCATTTTGGAGATAGTGAATAATATTGTTAATAGTTTGGTAACAGAATCCGAAAATGAATTTAAAATCACACCAACCAATATAGAGGAACGATTAAAGAAATTCCTCGCAAACAAGCGCTCACAGTTGCAGGCGAATGAAGTTATATGTGCACATTTGGATGAATTTATTAAAGAAAAAATTCTGGTTTGTCGTCACCAAGCACCTATAGCGACTATTTTATTAGCTCATTTGGTAAAACAGAATATTTTACCTCAAGGAATAGTGCGTCAATATCGTTCGCTTCTAAAACAAGATGATGATAAAAAAGGGGCACATGCGTGGGCTGTTTTTCGTGATATTAAAAGCAACAAACTGTGGTTATGTGATCCCACTTGGCAGGTAGTTGCGCAAGTAGAGAATCAAATAAAATATTTGATTCTAAAAGGTTATGGGAATGTTTCTTTAAATAAAATGTTAAGACGACTTGAACTCTGCGATATCCTAGAACTCTTATGCCAGCAATTAAATGAGTTTTCGAATCTATTTCATTTTCATTCTGATAAGGGCTGTTATATTACTCCGGGTACAGAAAAAATACCGGGACAACATTTACGAGTTGAATTTTCTGAAGAAAGCCATATGATGGCTTTTATTTTTGCTTTACAGCAACAAAATATTTTCTTCCGATGTGGGCTTCATGGCAAACCGTTAAATCCTTTTGTTATGATTTTCACCAAAGATAATCCTGCTATTATTAGCTTAAAAATCGACAATTTGTGTGATGACTTTAAGCGTAAGTTAATGCAAGATGAACATTCTCAAGACAAGTCAGCACAAAAAAAAGATTGTGATAATAAAAATAATCTCAGCCATGCCAAAACACTGACCTATTCTTTGAACATGAGTATTGCAACCATTCCTCGCTCCTATTCAGAAGATAATGTCCTTATCAGGGCTAAAAAAGCCAGAATTAAATAATTGCGGTTCACGCTCAGATATTAGGTTATGATTTTTTGAGGAGATGTTATTTGAAAGTTTTTTGAAAAATTCTGTGAGGATATTATCTTGGACCTCTTATTTGTGGCGCTGTTCTAATACGTTCTTTTTGTGGGGCGCATACGATTTCTATTTGTGAGGCGATCCCTTTTTCTGTAGCAGCCTCAATACACCATTTGATAGATAAAATTTTTCCCTCATATGACCAAGGGAAATTGGGTAGGCTTAAATGGAATGATTGGTTACCAAAAGGTGCTGGATGATCTATCTTTTGCTCGGCGACAATTTGAAGATCTTTTTCACCTTTTCCTTCAGTGAACCATAATAGTTTTATCACAATAAATTCTGGGCCTTTATTTTTTTTAGGTTCCCAGCTAACATTTGCATTTACCACTTCTCCTGGCAAAAAGGCTCTTTCTTCTAATGATAAAGAAATCATATTTCACCTGAAATAATTGTTGGGTAAATAGTAATAGGGAATTCATGATTCATATCTGGCCACAACGCTATGCTTCCCTTGGCGACAATTGCCCAAAGGATTTTATTATGAGTGGATGAGAAACTTGGCATAATATCTTGAGGAATGGATAATGAAATTTCACCGGTTAATGTCAAATTTCTACTTTCTTGTTGGTAGAATATCTTTTCACAAAAAACATGTTCTTGCGTTTGGCTATTTTTGCCACGTGCGTTCGTCGTTTGTTCTGTTCCTTTGAGAACGAAAGATATATTACGTAGACGCTGAATATTTCCCTGAAGATTGAAACGCAGAGTATACTCCCCACCAAGATACAATTTACCGGCATTGATCTTCATATTAATCGTGGGATTGAAAATATTAAGAAAAGAATAAAATACTCCATAAATTAATAAAAGACCAGCAATACCAAAAATTAATAGAAAGAAACTAGCACTGATAGGGATATGACCAAGTTGTGTATAGGCATCTAACCACCATGCATTATACATGATAAGAACACAGCCATTCCAAAATAAGCAGATCAATAAAATAATAATAAAATTTTTCAAAGGACTTGAAGCTTCTTGAAGCATAATCATGTCAGCTGATGATGTACTGTTACGCAAGGTAGGAGCGGTCGGGTTATTTTGTTTATACGTTGCATAAATTCCTAAGATGCCTACAATGGCAAAGAGTAAAGGGAGTAAGGTGAGCAATAAGTACCAATCAAATGAACGATTGATAACAGACTGACTGGGATGAGTGGGATCAACATAACAAAAAAACTGTTTACCAACGGGATAATTATCAATAATTTTCTTTTTTCCACTGTAGCCTGAAGAAGAAAAGCTTATAAAATTGTAGTTGTTTCCACTATAGGCATTATTTTGATATTCATAGCGATATTGAATATTTATTTTATAAGTATCACTTTTTGTGCCACGACTTCTTTGGATTTCGCTTTTTTTAACTTCACAAGATACTTTTACCCAATTTTTAGAATGAATAAAGTTCATGAGTGGTTCAAGCGATAAGATTTTAAATGTATAGCATCCGGCTACCACAAAAATACCGAATAAGATATATCCTAATATGGAATTTCGTGTGGAAGGTGGAGCATTTTGCATAGGGTAGTGCTTAATCAAGCTGTTTCTTTTTTATCGGTAAAATGTAGGGTGAGCTGAAGCAAATAAGGAGTATGCCGGCAATATTTATAGCTCAAGATAGTTATAACGAGTAATCAGGATTTGCTTTAACCGGTTAGCATGACGACTCGTTTTTTTGGTCGGAGACTTTTCTTCGATTACTGTATATTTTACCGGATCAGTCAGATTGAAATTTTGATGTACTTCGATATTAACATATTTATTCAAGCAAATAGCCGTAACACCGCCTTTACTATTTTTCCCCAATGAATAAAATTCAGTTAATATTTGAAATTCAATGTTTGGTAAAGTAGGGATCTGCCATTTAACGCGATCATCTAAGATTTCGCAATCTAATGTGTATCGTTTTCTAATATATATTGATGCTTGATGATATGTCAGGTACGAAATAGTATGTTCTAATTCTTTAAAATATTGATCTAAAACAGATGCAATTTTTTCTGCTTCTTTTATTTCATCTTCCATATAAAGAAGATACATCTTATGTATGAAAAGGAAAAAAACAGGAAATTCTAATATCTTCCAGATGAGATGTCCCATATTCACAGGGTGGATGGGGTTAAAGAGTCCTGCAATGATAATAAAAGTTAAAGCATTGTCTAATGAGCCCAATAATAAATAATATGAAATAAAAATAAGCGCAGTACTAAAAACAGCAAACTCAATATAGCGGTGATAATGAGGTAGCATATCAAAAATATCAAGCAACAACCCGGCCGAACAAATCCCCAGAATAAATATAAGAAAGAATTTAAAAATTATTTTGGTGTTGTACATAATTGTTGAAGAAAAATGCAAGTATTTAAGGATACTTAACTTATTTTAGTTCATCTTCTTCAGCGGTATTTATATACAGCAACCTAGAGAGATTTTTACAGATAAGTAAAAGCTCTCTAGGCGAGAAAAGTATTAAGGATTACCTCGATGGCGTTTGCTTTTTGTACCAGCTGTAACATCATCTTTTTGCTGTTCAGCTTTTAGGCTTTCTTCAGATTTCCATTTCAGCGCTAATTCCTGCTTATGCTTAATAGTGGGTGGAATATTTTCTTTAGCCACTGGTGTTGTTCTGCCGAAAGTATCAAAATAGTGAGATATTTGCTTACGAGTCGTTGTGCAATAGAAATGATTTTCTGCATCAGCCTGTGAAAATGACTGCTTTGAAGAAAGCAATTTCATTGCTTTTTGGATATGTGCTAATGCCGTATCGTATTGAGTTTCAAGCGGCAAACTTTGTTTGTTAATAGCATGAATAGCAGCAAACGCTCGATCAATTTCATGTCCTGCTTTTTTAGAAACTTCATCATCAGACAGGGCTTTTGTGTCATCTTTTTGCGATGCATGTGGTAGTGTTACAGTCGAAATTGCATCCAAAAAGCTATCACAAGCCGATATAGATTCAGTATGGTTTTTAGGATAGGTACTGCGAGCGCTTTCAACCAAGATCTTTACTTTTGCTTTGTGTTGCTCGGCTCTTTCAGGATCCTCTTTTTCTAAGATCTGAAAAAGAGCACTATGCGCCATTGCCTCATTCCAATAAGTCTCAGCTAGATAGAACTTTTTTCTAGGATGGTGTTTTAGAATGATCTCTGCCAAGGATTGATAAGTATTGGCTGCCAATTGATATTCATTGGCGGCAAAATGCCTATTGGCTTTTTCTTCCAAATTATTTAAATATTGGGGTGTTTGTTCTTGTAAAGCCTTATCTGCCTTTATTTTAGGCATCACTAAATATGGCTTGGGCTCCATTTTTTCAATATATTCCAAGGTTTTAGAAATCATATCTTCGTCTTTTCTTCGTTCATCTTGGAGTAATGTAAGCAATGTTTTAAAGCTTTCAAGCGCATTTGTGAGCTTTTTGGCTTCAAACAATCTAACAGACTCATTGAATAGATGATCAAACTTCGACATCTCTTTCCCCAAAATAATTAAGATATAAAACTAACAGTTGTTTGCATACTACCAAACAAACATGGTGAAAGCTAGGATCAATATGCAAATAATTAGTTGACAGACTATTGATTGAATGATTGATTATGAAGGAATTTTTAGAGAGTAATTGATAGGGTGTAATTACATTGAAAGAACAGATTATTTGAGATTAAGTCGCATGTAATAGATGTAATCTAAAACGCTGATATCCTGAACATTTTGATAAAAGGCTAATGCATTTTGATTATTTTTTAAGATAATACCATCAATTCTCGAGTAATTTCTTTGTTCAGCGATAGCTTTAAGGTAATTGCCAAGCTCTCTTGCGATGCCTTTACGTCGGTATTCATCTAAGACGTAAATATCATGCACATAAGCTCCAGGGGTCGTGAAAGCGGTAAAATTATGGTTTGTGACTGAAAAAAGCAGGATCCCAACCGTTACCCTATCCATTTCAGCAATAATGCATTCAGCAAAAGGATTGTCTGAGAATAACGCATCAAACAACGTCGCTTTTGTTTGTGAAAATTTATAGATATTACCTTCTTCATCAAATAAATTTAACAAGCATTCATAAATAAAATCTACATCCTGCTTTTGCGCAAAACGACACTTAATGGGGTTAGCTGCTGTGCGCTTTAACATCTTTTACCCCTTATTGTTTTAATGAGATTGGTGCTGATTATTGCTACAGCAGATCTGCGCGAAGAAAATCCCTGCCTATATATATTATATAAGGTTTAGAGAAGACTATTGTTGAAGACAAATAAAAAAGAAAGCGTGCATATGAAAGGATCTAATACAATGCATTTGCATTATAGAAATAGGGATGTCTAACGACACCCCCCTATCTTACCAAGCTTATTCGCAAATTTACTCTTTTTCTCCAATATCCTCGTTCCATAGAGTTGGTTTATTCCTAATAAATTCGGCCATCATTTCGATGGTGTCTTTATCTTGCAGTATATGCAATTCAAGTCCCTTTGATTTTAAATGCGCTTCATCTCCCATGAAGTTTTGGTTTTCACCTATGACAATACGGGGAATTTTGTAAAGTAATGCTGCTCCAGAGCACATCGAGCAAGGTGATAAGGTAGTGTAGAGTGTGCAACGTTCATAAACGTTGGCAGGTAAGCGGCCCGCATTTTCTATGGCATCCATTTCAGCATGCAACATAGCGCTTCCTTTTTGTACGCGCTGATTATGCCCTCTGCCTAATATTTTTCCATCGCAAGCAAGTACTGATCCTATTGGGATCCCACCGACTTTAAGCCCCTTTTGCGCTTCTAGATAAGCTTCTTTGTAAAATGCCATATCTTCCTGAGTAAGAACATTAGCCATGATAGTCGTGCTCCACATGAAAGCTAGAAATAGGAACGGTTTGATTTGAATACTTTTTGGGTAACGATGACATAAATTAACAATTTTGATATAGAAAGTCTAAATTAATACTTGAAGTAGCGTGTCAGATATGACGTCTATATTAAATTAACTAGTACTCTAAATTTTGACACTGGATGAACAACAGTATTCGACGAGGACGCAATGATCAAATCCCATGGCTATGCAGCACAATCATCTCATACCGCTCTCCAACCTTTTCAATTTGAAAGGCGAGAACCTAGGGAGCAGGATGTTCTAATGGAGATTTTATATTGTGGTGTCTGCCATTCTGACATTCATCAAGCAAGAAACGAGTGGGGTGGCGCAATCTTTCCAATGGTGCCTGGACATGAAATTGTCGGCAAAGTGCTGCAAGTCGGTGCTAAAGTCAAAAAATTTAAAGTAGGAGATATTGCTGCTGTTGGTTGTTTGGTTGGTTCTTGTCGCGATTGTTCTAGTTGTAAAAAAGGGCTTGAGCAATACTGCGAGAACGGTTTTGTTGGAACCTATAACAGTTATGAAAAGGATGGAAAAACTCGAACCTACGGTGGATATTCTAACAATATTGTGGTCGATGAAGCTTTTACATTGAAGGTGCCGACAAATTTAGAACTATCAAAAGTGGCGCCACTACTGTGTGCTGGGATCACAACTTATTCACCTCTGCGACATTGGCAAGTGAAACCAGGACAAAAAGTAGGAGTGATTGGTTTAGGTGGCTTAGGGCATATGGCGGTAAAATTTGGTCATGCTTTTGGTGCGCATGTAGTGGTATTTACCACTTCTCCAAACAAAGTTGAAGATGCACTTAGATTAGGTGCTAACGAAGTTGTTATCTCAAAAAATGCGAATGAAATGAAAAAACATTTGAATTCGTTGGATTTTATTTTAAATACCGTTTCTGCTCCGATTGATTTAAATCCTTATCTTGAACTTGTAAAGCAAGATGGCGTCATGGTCGTCGTTGGAGTCGCGCCTGAGCCTTCGACGATACAACAAACCAATTTAATTTTTAAACGACGTTCGTTTGCGGGCTCTTTAATAGGTGGTTTGCCTGAAACGCAAGAAATGTTAGATTTTTGTGGAAAAAACAACATTACCTGCGATGTTGAAGTGATCCCCATTGAAAAAATTAATGAAGCATTTGAACGCACGATTAAATCGGACGTAAAATACCGTTTTGTCATTGATATGAAATCTTTAAAGGCATAAAGGTGCATAATGAAAAAAATCTATATAGCGTTGGCAACCATTTTTGTTTTTCCTTGTATTTCCTATGCGCTTGAAAATAGTGAGGTTAAAACCTTTCTAAAATCTACTTTTTCGGATAATGCTAAACATGTGCAGGAAATATCGCACGAAAACTTTAAGTCATTTGCAGAGCAACAAAGCCCACGGGCAACTATCGTTTCCTGTTCAGATTCTCGCGTGCAAACTAAGGCATTTCATCAGAGCCCAATTAATGACTTATTTTATATTCGTAATATTGGTAATCAGATAAAAACGGCAGAAGGTTCGGTGGAATATGGGATTGATCATCTACATACACCATTATTGTTGATAATTGGACATTCCAATTGTGGTGCTATTGCTGCAGCACTTAGCAATTATAGTGCAGAAACGAAGGCCATTCGCACAGAATTGGATCATTTGCATTTAAGCCCAAAAATTGATACGAATCAAGGTGTCATTGAAAACGTGAATAATCAAGTCGCTTATGCGCTAGAAAAATTTAAAGATAAAATTGCAAAAAATGAGCTTGTCGTCGTTGGTGCAATATATGATTTTAGGGATGACTTTAAGCGTGAACACGGACGATTAATTCTTATCAATTTAAACGGCGAAAAAGATCCAGCTAAAATAAAGCAAAATGAATATGTAAAAGGAATTGAAGATATTGCTATTGGCGTCAAGTGAAGATACTAGACCCATTAGTTAAAAGGGCATTTTAAACTAATGGGCGAAAAAATTTAGGCATATTTCGTGACTTAGCACCAAACATCCCCTTTGGCTTTATATCTTTATGCTTCGAGTTATGAGTAAAATAATTGCTTAAGGCATAAAAAAATAAAGATAAAAAATATAATAAGTGTAACTGCCCAACGGGGGAAGTATATGGCTGGCCTAAGTGCTCCCGATCCCAAACTAATCCAAATAGGTATTAATAGCGAAGCTGTGACTGAGGCGTGGTCCCAAATTTGGGAAAAAGTCTCTTCTACTGGTTTGACGGTAAAAGATCCGAGCTCTCTCGGGCTTACAACTGGGTTAATGAGTGACATTGTCATGGGAGGCTCTGCATTCTTTAAATTTTTTGGCGTGGCAGATTCCATCAATGAATTCAGAAAATTATGGGGCTGGGGGGCAGATAAAGACATAAAGGAGAAAAATAGAAAACATGGTCTTCCAATGAAGGTAGGACTGTCTGCTTTATATATTTTACATGCAGCAGCTTCTGCAATAGTTGCAAGCGTTATTTTAGGCGCTTCCGTTGTGGCCGCACCTATTGCAACGGCTATCGTGAGTTCAGTTGCTTTTGCGAAAAGCGTGGGGGAATACTTTAAAGTAAGAGACGAAGTCAAACGTGGCGAAAAAGATGTTAAAGATGCTGAAGCAGCGCTTAAAGCAGAAAATGTTGATCTCGAAAGAAATTTAGCCCTTCGCGATGATCTGATGGAAGCACGAGAAGAAATTGCGGCATTAAAGGAGGAATCGGCAGCGCTTAATGATAGCTTATCACTCTTACAATCTAAAGATGAAGAGCCTGAAGAAAGCTTAGAAAAACTCAGTGAGCTCAGCACAGCATTGGAGTCAGAATTAAGCGAGAAAATTGATAAAAATAAAATCCTAGCAGATCAGAGTGCAAAGCCAGATGCTTATTCCAAACGTTCAGTTACCGATGCAATTGAAAACTCTAAAAACAAAATTGTGAGTTTTTCAAAAGAAAAAGAAAATTTGTTAGCACAAATTGAAAAAGCAAAGAAAGATCCAAAGACTGCAGGAAAGATAGAAGGGTTAAATGCAGCCTTAAAAAAAGCGGAAGAAAAAATCCAAAAACATACCATCCTGCAAGTACATTTTGAAAAAATTAAAGGCTTAGAAACTTCTATTGAAGATCTAAAGAATCAAAAAGGGAATCTAGATAATAAATATGCTAAGTCGCCTTATAATGGAAAAAAAGAAGATTTAAAAAATTTAGAAAAAGAATATCTTGAATTAAGAATAGGAGAATTAGAGGGTAAACTTAAATCTAAAATGGATCCCTCGAGAAGGCAAGAAAAAGTAGCTAAATTTGATAGTGCAAAAAATAAAATTGAAAGTGCAGGAGAGATTGCCAATAAAGGTGAAAGACGTGCTGCGCTTGAATCTGCCTTGAAAGAAAATTTTGAAAATCAAAAGAAGATTGTAGATGAAAAGCTGAATAAGAAGAAAGAGAATTATGATAGCAAAGAAAAATACACTCGTTTATTTACAAATGATCCTAATAAAAGTATAGAAGGTAATGTTAAATCATTATTCGATAAAACAACTGCGCTAATTGACAAAAAATGTGATTTGAAAAAATCAAAATTAATGGAAAATAAGAAGAAAAAGAATATGTTTTTTACCGCAAGTGTGGCGGCTCTTGCTATTGCTTCTTGCGTAGTATGGCCTCTTGCTGCTACTTTTGCTGGTGTGATGTTGGGTATAGGAATTGCCGCCGGTATATCTTCGCTCTGGGATAAGTATAAAGAAAGGAAATTAGCGGGGGAAAAGAAAAAGGAGACCCAAGCAGCAGTGACAGGTTTGCAAAATGAGCTTCAACGAAAAGTTACTTCTAATCCTAAAAAGACCAAAGATCTTGATGGTCCATCTAATACGAGTCCTACCCCAGTTAGCCCTACAACGTTATCAAAAGAAAAGCCAATGACGGCTGCGCTTAAAACAGAAGGGATGGCAAACTTACAGGGGGCACTTTCATCGTCTCGTGTTGAAGATTCATCGCCACTTGTTGAGATGGGTAAACCGACTAAAAGTGTGCTGACAGGATTCTCCAGAGAAAGATCTGCTTCAGCGCCAGGTGAATCAGGTAGAAATAAATTTTTAAAAACGCAGGGAGAACCTGAGAGTCAAACACCAGCGAATCGAACTAGATCGACAAGTATGAAATCATGAAATAATATAAAGTTTATGCCTTAACGTTTACATATTTGCCAGGAAGATAACATGGATAATCACCCACAGGTTTCATATAAGGGAGTAAGATTTAAATATGCTATTAAAAAATTTCTGCTCTATGTTATGTTCGCGTTGCCTGCCTGCAATGTCCCTTTTCTTTGGATAGGGCTTATTTTTGGTACCCCCTCTGTTATTTTTACAGCTATTTTTATAGCTATATATGATGCGATGCACGTTGATCCTCATAATGTCCCTAAAGTTTTTACCGAAAAAGCGTGGATGTTGTGGATATCTGAGATATTGGTGGCAGCATTGGCGTTGGTGGTTTATTACAAAATATTTTACCCCTAAGGGATAAAGCTGCTTCATTACAGTATTACCAAGCAATATGAGTATATACGCCTGACGCAATTAAAATTTAGTCCTATACTTAAATTTTCCTAAGTGCTCAGTAAAACTATGAAGCATTCACCCTTCGCAGATGACATCGGCGTGTTGCCTTCACTTTCTTCGCAATCCTCATGTATTCCGTATACACTTTGGTCTCTCTTTGCAAATGCTTCGGCCGATCTGATAATGAGATCTGTAAGCCGATTGCTCAGATCGCCTAGTCGAAAAATCATCTGGTTTGGGTATACATTCTTTTTGATTTTCTTTTTATTAAATACAGCCGTTGCTGAAGCACGTCTATATTACGATAAACCCAGAAATGTTAAGCCGTTAACTGCTGATATTTCCTTGCCAATGAATCGAATTTCAAGCAAACATTACTGTGTCGATGTTTATATTAATCATCGAGGACCGTTTAAATTTCTGGTAGATACAGGCGCAAGCTTAAGCGTTATTTCACAAGAGTTGGCAAATAAATTAAATTTAGAAACTGTAAAAAGAGTGAAGTTTAGCCGCAATAATTCGCAGTTCAGAGGAAATTTATATAGGATCCCTAGTCTTCGTTTGGGAAGTGCTGAGATATATGATTATGATATGATGGTTTATCCTGAGCCCACGTTTATTAGTTACTTGAAAGAGGGATTTCATGAGCATATCGATGGCATTTTAGGGATAGGGGCTTTTTACGAATATCTTCTCACGTTAGATTTTCAACATAGCGTCTTACGACTTGAAAATCGTCACTTAACATCAAATGCTAACACTAGCACATTTGATAATAGCGAAAAAATACCGATTGTTGTTGTTGTGTTTAAAGATGATAAGAATCATGTCAAAGAAATGAATTTTGTTGTTGATTCTGGGTCAAATGAAGAATTTACTCTGCCCCCAGGTATTGTGGCTTTGCCTTTTACTAAGATGAGAAGTCAATCCATTCAAAATGGTTCTCACTACGGAGAACAAACTGCTGCCAAAGAGAAAATTGCGGCCAATGCATATTGGGGAAGAAAAGAATTTAAAGAGCCTAATGTGGTATACAACAAGACACTATATGACACCAATGTTTCTTTTGGACTAATGGGGATCCTCGTGATGGAACATCTGAAGATCACCATTGACCAAAGAAAAAGATTAATTCAAATAGAATAAAACTTTAAAGGCGATGATTGTATTCTCTGTCCAATTTTCTGGCCAGTGCTTCATCACTTTCTTCTTGCGCTAATTGTCTTGCTAATATTTCATCATTTTCAATTTGCTGTAAGGATTGGGCAAATTGAAAATCTTGCGCCTCTTGTTTTAGACTCTTTCTTTCCTTTGTATTATCTTTTTTGAAAGAATGTAATACCGGTTTCGCTTTTTCTTTTTTAGCGTCTTTCTTTTGCGTTTTATTTTCTAGCGCATCTGTGATTTCTTTTTCTTCTGTTGCTTCAGCTGGTGTCATTGCTTCTAGTTCTTCAGCGATGATATCAAGAACAGCTTTTTCAACTTGTGCTTCTTTCACTTCTGGCCCATCGGTTAATAAGCGTCGAGCTAAGGTTTCTGTTTTATGGTAGGTTGCCTCATAAAGATTTGATGTTTCTGCATTTTGGGCTAAAAAATTATTAATCAAATCTGCGCTTTGTGAGTCGGGGTTTTTATTAAATCTAAATTCGTGTAATAGTTTAAATAAAGGAGTATAAATCTCATCAGCACTAATATTATGAGAGATTGATGATGGAATTTTTTGCAAAACTTTACCGATATCGCTTTTAAGCTTTTCATCTTGTTGCACTGCATCTTCATGAATAGTCAGCTGACGCTGCGTGAAGCTATATTGGCTTTTTTCTTTTGTTACTAGGCCAATTAATTGCTTTAAGATATTTGCTTTTAAGTGTTTATCTTCAATAGCTTCTAAGGCATCGTCAACCATTGTGATATAAGGTTGAACATACCAATTTCTAATTTTATTTTTTTGACCTAAAGAGAGTTCGTTTTCTTTTGCTTTGGGGCCTGATTTGAGCATGGGAACCACCACTTATAAATTTTTAAAATGTTCCTGATACTAACGAGTCAATGTAGGTCGAGCAATCATTCAAATGATAATTGTCTTTTTTTAGCAGATAAACGGTAGAGAAATAATATTAGTTGCCAAACTAATTTTTAAATGGATGAAATGAATTGAGTGAAGCCGGTAAAATGTATTGAGCGTGTAGCGAAAAATCTGACACGGCTAGCGCATCAGATTTGGCAACATTTAATCAGAACATTCTTTTAAGAAAGAGATTGTTGCTGAATACTTTCTGCTTGCAAAAGTTGGTTCATTTTTGCAATGGTTTCTGCTGGACAACTCGTTTTTAACCTACCAATGACCATTTCCATTTCTTCAGCTTCTTGCGGTCCTAACTTTTGATTGGTAGCAGAATTTCCTTTAGGGAGAATTTCGTGATAATAAAATTTATAAACACCTTGCATAGATTGAAGGCATTCATCGGATATATCATCAGCTTGGAGCGTGGTTGACGTGATGATGAGAAAAAGCGCTGCTGTCCATCGGTTCATAACTTTTCCTTCTTTTTGAACACTAAAAAACAGCCACAAATTAAGCCAGCAATGCATTTTAAAATCAAGAAGTAAAGTTAAAAGTGATGATTTGACGATCTGCAATAGCTGAGTATAATCAGCTTTCTGAATTTTTAATATGATCAGGGAGAAGTAATGGCGACAGGTGGGGCTAAAGGATCACAAGAAGACGATTTGGTTGAAATCTATACAAGAATAGACGCACTGATTGCTTCGCCAAATTATGGTAGATCATCTTTGGATAAGCTCCAGGCTTATTTGCCTGGTTACAATCAATACAAACGCCAGCAAACCGCCTCAACGACGGCTACCACTCCAAGAGAAACAATGCCACAACCTACAGCATCTATAGCTTCAGCTTCCACAGGCTCTGAAGCAGTTGGTGAGGTAAGCAGCAGGAAAAGCAATGGGTGCTGTTCATTATTGTGATTTAGTTGGATTACTCTTCCTGGGCTATCAAATGCTTTCTCTAAATAAATCTTGGTGACATTACCTCATTAGGTGAGGTAATGCTTTCGCGCGATCAGCAAACCATATATCATATGGTAGAAATTTGACTTTAAATTGTTTGCTCTTTAACCCTTTAAAACGCGTGTAACATCACCATGCTAAATTCTTTAAAAGCGAAAGTTTTATTTTCTCTATTATGTATCAGCGTGTTAGGTAGCGCTTCTGTTTGCGCAGATGAGCCGCAAGAAACACAAGCAAAGGTTCAGCAAGGTGAAAAAGCACCTACGACTGTTCCTGATGAGACTGAATTTTTTGCAACCGTGAACGAAACAGGTGGGTACATTACCAAAGAACTGCATTATGCGTTTTGGGAGCGGATGAAGCAAAAATATGATGAAGAACAAAGAAAAAAGATTGTTGATGATATTCAAAACACATTAAATGTTTTAAAAGACTTTCAGGCTCAAACCTGGAAAAGCGCAAAAGAAAGCTATTTCGCCAAAAAAATTGAAAAAGATAAAGACTATTTCACTTTAAAAGATAAACTAGAAAAACATAAGTCCCAATATTTTTCCCCTCAAGTTATTATCGAAAACTCAGAAAAAATTATTACTGCATCAGCAACCAGATCTTCTTTAGATCTAGGTGCAGGTAAATTTTATATTACCCCTGAACTGATTGAAGAGAATCTGATTGGGATCAAAGGTAGTTATGAACGTCTTAAAATTCTCTTAACACCAGAATGGAAAGAAGAGTATAGAGAATATTTGTTGCCAAAAATCAACGTTTCACTTTTATCCTTGTATGCACCCGATGAATATCATGAGCTTATTCAGCATACTGATGAGAAAATAGATATTGATATTGCCCAGCTTTGCGTAGATAAAAACGCTATCTATGAATTAGGCGCTGTTGATTACCAAAAGGCTGACAAAAAATTTGTCAATTTTACGCCTGAGGAAAAAGAGATCTATATTCAGGAATTTGTTAAAGAGCAATTTGCTGGCTACAAGATTAATGAACCGCTTTTGAGCAAAGGATCTTGGAGAGGGTATGAATATGCTAAAGGTATTGCTTCTTTAGACAACTACAATATTGTTATTATGAGCATGTTTGTAGCAGATAAAGCTTTTTACATTAAATTTGTTACCAATCAAAACCTCTCTTCAGCAGGCACCGATTTTAATGAATTTACAAAACGGATCCAAATTTTAGAAAAAACCTAAAATTCAAGCACCCCCTCACCCATTGGTGAGGGGGATTTTTCTAAACTAGTGTTATAACCACTTTTTTCTTTCCAGATCTCTTCTCATTCTCTTCTTTTTTGCGATCGCTTACTAAATCTTCAGATGAAGTTGTTGTCGTTAGCGTTTCTTCTTCTTTTTCCGTAGTTTTACGCTTACGATGATGATCATAGTGAGTCGTGAGAGGGCTCATTTTTGGTGGCACAGGAATATGAAATGATGCACTACCTTCTTCGCCAGAGCTAGCCAACATGGACGCCACTACATCGAAGATAGCTGGATTGGTGGTTCGTGTATGAATAGCTTTTAGCGTAGCGTTTGAAAAGTTATTTCTTTCATCTAATAATTGCGATAACAAACTTTCTTCGTCATTTTCTTTTCGTGAATCAGCAAGTTTGAGCAGATCAATTTCTTGCTTGACTGGTGAAGAGACTACAGGAACAGGGGGGAGGCTAGCTAATGATGGTTGGCTCTCTATCATACTAGAGACTATCTCTCTTATGGTTTCATTTTTGGTTCTATGCAAGATGGATTTTAATAGCCCTAATGGAAATTCATTCTGCTCGTCTAATAATTGCGTTACTAAATTCTCGGCATCATCTTCTTTAGTAGAATCTGCAAGTGCAAGAATAGGATCGACAGCTTTGGTTGCTGGATCTAGGGAAAATTTTTGTTCTTTAAGCGTTTTTCGAATGACATATTTAATGGCATGCAAAATATCTTCTGCAGAAGGCTTTTCTTCTCCAAGTTTATTATAAAAATCCTCTGAGAGCGGATTAAGTGAAAGCTTAATGGCTTGTTCAAATAAGCCTTCTATTGCTTCATCTTTGGGGATGAGGGTGTAGTCGTTATTGAGTAAGCATTTTAATGTTGTGCGGATTTTTTCCAATTTAGCTTGAGCTGCAACCGCTTCTATTGGTTTAGTTTGCGCTTGTTCTGCTTCTTTGGCTTCTTCAATCGCCATTTCAATTTCAAATCCAATTAACCCTTGTATGGTAGTAAACCATTTCCCATTTTCTCTTTCTAAGTTTGATTTAATAGCGTCAATAGTACCTCTGCTACTTTCGATATCTTTTTTGCATTCTTCGGCGAAACGAAGAAGGGCATTCATTCGTTCATAACGACATGTGGAAAAAGCGCGCCCATCTCGAGTACTTTCTAATATTTCAGCTGCTTGAGTTAAAATCCAGTCCGGCATTTTTTGTTGTTGATTTGCTTTAGTGATATAGCCAGTAACATATTCACGTAAGGTAAGTTCATAGGCACCTTGAAAAGCTAATCTTGTTTTATGGGGGGTGAGCTTAAAGTTTGAATATTGTTGAGAAATATTTTGCGAGGCAACTGTATTCCAAGAAGCGATAATTTCAGCAACGATCTCATCTTTATTCGTAATGTTATCACTTATTTTTTTGGTTAAAGAATCAATGATTTGTTTATCATCTTCGGTTTCTTCACCAGGTGTTAGTTTGAGTTCCTGTGAAATATGGTAAAGCATATTAGCGTTTGCTAAATCCGAGAGAGGGATCTGTACACTGACATCTAATCCCAATCCTTTTGCCATTGCAGAGGTATCATTAAATAAGAACACATCAATTTGCCCTTCTTCATTGAATGCGAGTATTGGATGGGTGCCCTCATTAGAAGGTGCTTTAACTGTTTTTGCTCTTGTTACCATGATATTCCCCTGAGTCAGGTCGTACCAATAATAAGCTAAATAAATAACTTTTTATTGGTTATTAAAGAAAGCAGAATTATTGATATTTGTTAGGGTTTTGACAAATTTTGTGTCGGGTTTTCCGATAAACGGTGTGCTTAAAAAGATTAAATTTTTTTTAAAAAAGAAACGTCATAATCTTTAATGAATAGAATTGCATAATCGCAACTAAAAAATTTGTTTGATGAAAAATCGAGATTTAAGGTTTGCATTTATTTTTTTCATCCGTTATAAAACAAGCGTTTTTTTTGATTTCGTGATGACCAAGGAGGTTAAAATGTTAGAAGCATTTGGGCAAAAACTTGCGGAACTAGCATGTAATAAGGCTATTCAAGACTGCCCCAGTATTTTAATGCAGCAGCTCAATTGCACGCTGCAAGGCGTATCGCAATGTTTTGAAAATGGAATAGAACAAGCTGCTTATAATCTTTGCCAAGATGCATTAAAAGAATGCCCTCGTGTATTGTTTAATCAATATGCACTGCCAGTGACTCTTACAGCAGCAGCTGTGACGGCTGCAGTTGCTTACAGCTGCACTCGGCCCAGAAGAAGATAAAAATCAAGCATGATGAATAAGGGGCAAAAGCCCCTTATTTTGTAATGATGGCACTTAAAAATGCAAAAAGACCGAATCCGGATAATATCATTGCGCTGAAGCGATTAATCCAGATGAGGAATTGTTCGCTGAGTTTATGCCTGATGATATGAACGCCTGTACTAAGTACGCCCCACCATAGTAATGAGCCGATAAAAACACCAATAACAATCAGGATAGCTTCTTGATAGCGTGCTCCACTTTCCACAATACCTAAGCTTGCATAAATAGCCATAAAAGAAATGATGGTCATGGGATTGGTAATTGTAAGAAAAAGGGTAGAAGTGAAATCTTTCCACAAAGTATTGGCTTTATCTTTTATCGCCGTATGTTGAGTGTGTGTGTGAAAGGTTTTTATACCGAGATAGATGAGGAAAATCCCGCCAATAAGTTGGATCAGCGTTTTTTGAGAAAGTAGGAAAGTAGAGACGGAGGCTAATCCAAATCCAGCAACACAACCGTAAAATGCATCAGCAACAGCTGCACCTAGTCCTGAGGTAAGTCCGGCAAGCATGCCGCTTGCTAAGGTTCTATTGATACATAAAATACCGATTGGACCTACCGGCGCTGCGATGGAAAAGCCAATTAACAGACCTTTTAGAAATAATGTTAACATAAGATGTTTTAGTAAATGCAGGGAGTTTAATCATCCTAGCATAATTGAAGGAAAAAGGCTCTCAGCGACAGTGGAAAATTTTTTCGTGTACTCACAAAAATCCTCCTGCGCTTGCAAGCGCCTCCCTCTTTACAAAGAGGGATATTTGTTCGCTACGCTCACATGAGCGCTGTAGCAAGCGTAGGTTGAGCCGTAAGGCCCAACAATTAAAGCCACATAAAAGAAAGAAGAGTCTTATGGCTTTAACAATACAACCTCAAAGAAATAATCTTCATAAGTAATCCTACCAAGATTATCTTTAGGGTGTTGGTAAATATAATATTCAACCACCTCATCAAAAAAAGCATCTACCTTTTCTGGCGGAAGATAAGAAAAATGTGAGCTCCAAGTGATTAACCAATGTTTAAAATATTGCTCATTTGGTAAAAGCACCTGGCGTTTAGGAAGATTGCTTTGTTGGATCACAAATCCTATTTTTTCTGCTTGAGAGAGAAAAGCGCCAGGCTTAATATGATCTACTTTCTTTTTAAATTGCTGGAAATAGGATTTCCATTCTGGCTTAGCTGCAATAGCAAATATACAAGCGTCAAACCAATCTTGCCCATGATCAACAAAGAATTGAAGATAAGCTTTTGCGCCGGGTTTAAGAGATTGATAAATATTAGAAACAATTTTCTCTTTGTTTTCATACCAGGTTAAGCAAGAAAATGAAACGACCTTGTCATATTTTTCTTTATAATTGAATTCAGTAACATCAGCTTGTTCAAAATGAACTTTACTCAAAGTTTGTAAAGTGGGATCTTGCTTAATCGCATTTAAGAAGATGTTCGATGTTGTGAGAGCACTAATTGTGCTATCTGGATTAAGATGCGCCAGTAATCCTGTAATTTTTCCGTTTCTACATCCAACATCGAGGATCTTTTCTTCAGGATAAAAAGTTATTTGTGGTATAAACTGCGCAGCGAGCTTTAGCACAACATGATAATGGGTTAAAAACAACGTTTGTGGATCATATGGGGACTTCATTGCTTGGCTCCTAAGTAAACTAAATGCATTTTAGGAGAAAGAAGGAATTACGTCGCCTAGGAAAATTACTAATAGCAACGAAGCCGAGTTAATGATAAAAATGCTTTCTTATCTCTTTTCTTCTAGTTTGTTGTCAAAAATAAGATTAATGAAACCATGACGAACAGCCGCTTGGTAAATTTCAGAACGACGGTGACAATGGAGTTTTTCTTTGATTTTGGCAAGATGAAATTCAACAGTTTTAGCGGAAATGTCTGAATGAAGCGCAATTTCTTTTGCCGTTTTGCCTAAAAGAAAGTGCTTTAGCACAAATGCTTCACGAGAGGTAAAGCTAAAATCGGTATATTGATAAGTTAATGGCCTGGAAGAGGTGTGTAAATCCGGTTTTTCACAAATGACTTCCAATAAATATTCATAATATGGAAAAGGCTTGTCTTTTTTGTGTTGATAATATTCAAGATAAGCATCTATGGTCGCTTGCATAAAATGTGTGCGTTTCTTAAGGGGAACTGCATTTTTATGAGAAGCCCAACTTCCCATCCATTCACGCATGAATTCGCTATTATCAAACTGCGTTTCATATTGCGCAAATTCCATACGGTGAATAATAAACCCTTCATTCTGTAACAGTGCATTCAATTCAGCTAAGGTGATTTCATAATAATCTATAGAAAAGTTTCTAAAATAAGACTGCCAGTTATCGGAAAACGCTGTTTGGTAAAGAAAACGGTCATTTTTGGGTCTTCCATGCAACACGAACAACTGTAAAAACGCTTTACCGCCAGGTTTAAGTGCTTGATAAATATGGTGTAATGCTTTTTGTTTATCTTTAATCCAAAGCAGACAATTAAAACTAACGACGGCATCAAAATCATGATGATAAGGAAAGCTGAGAGCATCACCTACTTCAAAATCCAAGTTGGTTAGCTTTTTCTCAGTAGCTTTTGCAATCGCTTCTACTTGATTATCTAGCCCAACAAAACGTTGCTGGTGATAATGTTTAGCAAGTTCAGCAGTAATATGTCCTTGGCGACAACCAACATCCAAGATGGTGTTGCAATGAGTAAGATCAAACTTCTTGGCAAAACTTGTGCCCCAATGGGTTAGAGGTTGATGAAGCAAGCTCATAGGCAGTTAACTCGTATAAGTTGTAGTCCTCGCACATGAATTTTTAGGGGGGGCCATCGCCATCTCGCAATCCTCATGTACTTTTATGTACACTCCGGCCCGCCTTCGCAAATGCTTCGGCGGGTCTTAGTAATGTGGTCACGTCGTAGCCTTTAGGCGTAGACGGATTGCTCGTGGCTCGGCGCCTACCCGAAAATTCATGTGCTGTGACTATATTAACTGTAAATTAGTTAAAAATTATAGCTGATACCTTTAACAATCAGTAGATCTTAAAGTAGTGCATGCACAACCAATCATAAAACGAGAAGATGGATGTCCTCTTGGATGATTAACCAGTTTCTTAACCTAAAAAGTTGTTAAAGGTGCTAAACTCAATAGCAAAATTCTCTCTTTTGTTATTGCGTGAAATGACTCTGTACTAAGGTGATTTATGCAAAAAAGAACACTGGGATCTCAAGGGCTTGAAGTATCAGCATTGGGATTAGGATGTATGGGGATGTCTTATGCTTATGGCCCTTCTGATGAAACAGAGTGTTTGCAGGTGCTTGCCAGAGCTTATGAGTTGGGTATTCATTTTTGGGACACAGCCGAGCTCTATGGGCCATACTCCAATGAAATATTATTGGGCAAAATATTAAAAAAATTACCGCGTGATAAATTAATCATTGCAACCAAATTTGCCTTTACCTTTAACGATAAAGGTGAACGCATTGGCTTAGATAGTAGCCCTGCCCATGTAAAAAAAGCATTAGAAGGTTCATTAAAACGCTTAGGAACTGATTATGTTGATCTTTATTACCAACACCGATTAGATCCTAAAACCCCAATTGAAGAAACCGTCGGTGCATTAGCAGATCTCGTTAAAGCGGGAAAAATACGCTACATTGGTCTTTCTGAAGTAGGCCCTGGTATCATTCGACGTGCACATAAAGTGCATCCTATTAGTGCATTACAAACAGAATATTCATTGTGGGAAAGGGGCGTAGAAGAAAAAATATTATCTACGTTAAAAGAGTTGAATATTGGATTTGTCCCTTATAGTCCTATAGGTCGAGGATTTCTCAGTGGTAAAATTCAAAAACCAGAAGATTTGGATAAAACAGACTGGCGTTTAACGAATCCTCGTTTCCAAGCAGAAAATATAAAACATAATGTAAAACTGGTGGAAATGCTGCAAGAGATAGCATCGCAATATCATGCTACGCCTGCGCAAATTGCATTAGCATGGCTTTTAAAACAAGATGAACATATTGTGCCTATTCCAGGCACTAAACAAATGAAATATCTTGAAGAAAATGCACGAGCTGTTGATTTAGCATTAGAGGATCAAGCTTGGCAATCTATCGCAGATACTTTAGGTGAGTTTAAAACTGCAGGAATGCGTTATTCTGATGATAATATGAAATCTATTGATACTACAGAATGATGATATAAAAATACTTTCTTGATTTAGCATAATGGCTTTGATATTTCGATTGCATTTATTCGTAATAGGTGTATTTGCGCACCAATTACTTCAAAATTATTCATTCTATAAATCAATTTTGTATTTGATTGATCAATTAGATATGTTTAAAATCGCTGCCTTTATCAGGTTAAAGAAATATTTGTCGAATAAATGACAATATTTTATAAGAACGGATTGCGCGAAGCGCTAAGGAAAAGGCGTGATTTTACGTGAAGAAGATCTCATCAAAAAAAACCTACAAAATGTTCACCTTGAACAAAAAGTATTGAAATGGGGTCATAAATATTTAAAGCATCTTTATGCAAACTATCTTTTTTGCAGTTTCGAGAATAAGCACTCTAAAGAACGGCTTGTTAGCAATACCCATCCTCTTTGGCATAAAAATTTTATCGATTCCAAGCTAATTGATCATTGCCCGCTCTACGCTGCGAGCATTAGTTCAGCAAAACGTTTAGCAATGGGACGAGATCTTTTTTTGTGGAATCAAATTATCCCTGAAGGAAAAGAGCAAAGGGAGGTGGTTACTATGAGAAAAGAGCATGGAATTGCTAATGGAATATCAATGACCGAATATACAAAGGATTATCAGCTTATCGTGGGGGTGGCGACAGATCCTTGTGATCATGAGCTTGAAAAAAAATGGATGCTACTAATGCCTAAAATCATTACTTTATTTGCAGAAATTAGAAACTATTGTTTCCAAGAGCGAGTAAGCCTGGACAAAGATGTCTAGCCAGGCTTTCGATGCCAAATAATAGGAGCTGCCCAATTGAGCTTCACATTGGTTAAAGAGGGTTGTTCGATTGAGGTTTGGTTTTCGCAAACAAGGGTGAAAGTATCAGCTTTCTTTCCAAGACATAGCTTTCTTACTAAGATTTCTTGGGTTGAAGTCTCAACGATACAATAACTACCAATTAAGGCTGCAATATTTTTTTGATACTTCTTTATCCCGCCGACATACTCACCTGGGGAGTAAAAAGGGGTTAAGCCATTATCTGAAACCATCATGACAATGGCATCAGGATTATTTTTTTCAAAACAAAGAATTTCATTTTGAATTGCTAAATAGGGTCCCCATAGAAGAGTACCATTTGTGATTTTTTGAGTAGATTCGGCATCGGCCTCAATAGAGGGAGCCATAAATTGAGGACCCACACCAGTGCCTTCCATTAACCATTCTACAGAGCACAAAACGCCTTCTTTTTGTAAGGCATTGGCTAATCTTTGGGCGCCTTTTAAGGTTAATCCTTGATTTCTCAAGGAACCTGGGCTTTCCCAACCTCTTAAAGTAGAAGGGGGAATATCGTGTCGTGTGTTCATCTCTTCTCGGGTAAGACCGGCAAATTGCCTAGCACTTTTGGTGCGTTTTGCTTTCTCAAGCATGCTTGAGCTGTTAGCTGTCTTTTTGGGCGCTTTTGTAGACTGCACGTTTAGGCCTTCTTGGATGATTTCAGCTGGGAAGGGATTCTACCCTTTTCGAAGCAAAGAAAAAATGAGTTAATTATCCAAAATCTTAAAAAAATGTTTTAATTTTTTTAAGAAAAAAACATCAATATTTGTTGTATTGAGTTTTAACTTAGTGGACAATTGCCTTCCTCAAAAAGCGTAAAGCAATGGATGGCAAATAATGGAATTAAGTGTAGTTTTCGCCCCGGACAAGCATGTTGCAGATGTTATGATTTCGGCACAGGTAGGGTGAAATGTTATTTAAGTATATTAGACATCTTTTTGAGTTTCCTCGTTTTGTCAGAAAATTTCAGCGCAAAAAAATAGCCTATACGTTGATAGATGTTGAGTATTGTCCGCAAACAAGGGAGCCTATCCTATTTTTGCGATGTGAAAAAGAAAATTATTTTATTAAAAAACATTTATCCGTTTTTTGGGATCAAAAAGCGGCTTGGGATGATTGTAGTCGACAGGATATTGAAAAGATAATAGAGCTTAAAACAACTTGGCAATTATCACCTGAATTCCAATTAATTTCGCATTATACAAAAAATTGTATGACGTATATTGTTTTGCGCAACAAAGCGGGGCAAATCTTTGTGGAGGAGCTACAAAAAACAGGACGAAAGAAAGAATTTCTTGATAAGCTTTCACCCAATAATGCGTATTTATTAGGATATCTACTGGCAAATGAGGATCAGGCTCAATCCTTAGCAGATTAATTTAGCTTGTACCACCTTCCCTAAAATTTCTGTACTTTTAGTTAAACGTATAGGTTTATAGTCGGGATTGAGTGATTTTGCGTAAAGATCGCCCTCCGCTTGAATCAATTGTTTAAACAGCGGTGTCTTTTTCTCTTTGATAAGAATGAGAGCGAAATCTTTGTTTTTAGGTTTTTGCTTAGTATCAACGATAATGATAGTTCCCTCAGGATAGCGCGGCTCCATTGCATCGTTGTCGATGGTAAGCGCAAAGGAGAACGGGCTTAAATCTATATCTGATGTCGTCCATTGTTTGGTTTCGAAATCGATTTTTTCTGGAAAGGTGGAGATTTCTGCCCATTCAATAATGGCAATACTACGGACTTGAGAGCTACTTTTGGGTCCAATGCCTGTTAGCAACCAGCTGACATTAATTTTTAATATTTGCGCGTATTGTTCAATGATTTCAAGGGCCATACTGCGTGTGCCAGCTTCATGAAGATTGTAAGTTGAAATTTTTAAATTATTGAGAAGTGCAAACTCTTTAGCCGTATTAAAACCAGCTTCAGTACGCGCCAACTTTAGGCGTTCGCAGATCTTTGATTTGAGATTTGGCGTTTCTTTAAGTGGCACGATGGTCCCATTAGCAAAATGTTTGTTAATTAAGAATCTTACTTTTGTTTATTTTAAATGCTTGCATTTCGAATGACAATAAAATAATATCCTGCAAATCGCAGGATGCGACTTTTTATAACCTGCGACAATGCGTTTCAAATAGATGCAGTATTGAGTGTTCTCTAGATGTGTTGAAGTGCTTAAGGAAGAGCGCAAGGTTGGGGCGGACCGTGCGCTGAAAGAGAGCACTCAGTACTGCGTCTATATTGGAAATATTATATTGAGTAGTTAAGGATACAATATGGAATCATCTAACAAGGAAAATTTACTTGATAAGACACGTATCAGTGAAGATTATCTAAAACAAGAAAAAACAATCAAAATGTCACAACTCATTGAATCTGTATTAAAAAAAATGTCAGGACATAACAAGTCAAGTGGTTTTGTTCTACCCTCAGATTGGAAAAGACGTTTTCATCAATCTTCTTCATAAGTGCCTTGTCGTTTTACAGGGAATATCTTCATCAATTATTTAATGGTGTCAGGTAGTATGCAGGCGCGAGTAATGCTTTTATATTTAGTGAAAAGAGGATTTACAGAAGAATCTATAGCAATAGCACTTAATGTAAATCAATCCACTATCAGTCGGATCCTCTCAGGAAAAATTCAAGAACCGAGAGGATCATTGGTCAATACAATTCGTTATTTATTTGAAAAGGAACAAAATAAACAAGTAGATAGCATTATTTCTTTTCGTAATGGTCAGGGACAATAAACATGAGTGGATCTCGAGAACTTGAAGCTGGAGAAATAAATGTTATTTGCGGCGGAAATTCATCCAAACAAATGCTTGAGGCAATTGGTATAGCTGTGCAAATTTACGAGGGGGTGCATATTATTTTGGATAGCAATCAAACCTCGTTGTCTGAGGCAACTGAAATATATGCAAGATTAGGCAGTAGGATAGGTGAGGGGGTATTTAATCTAATGCACCCTCATTTATTGGGAAAGATGGTTTATTACCCTTCAGATTTTGGCTTATAAATATACGACTGTTGCAAGATGGGGGTGGGTAATAATTTGTCTATGCCTAAAGGCTACGGCGGGAGCTCGTTACCAAGATCTCGCCGATGCTTTTGCAAAGGGCGGGCGCTTAATAATCGAGAGTGAAGAATATATAGGTAACTACACAGACTTTATCTATCCTGATCTGACTAGAATATAGCCATCAATATTTTAATGTGGCCATTTTTAGGTTATTCTTAGGGCTTATTTTAGGACGACAGTGAAGTAAAGGAAAAGTCATGTCCAACGCGATAGATGGTATTAAAAGAGCTGTTGCTGGTTATAGTAAATTTGCTAATGAGTCAGGAACGCACAACATTGAAGTCGATTATGAGCTAAAACCTATTAAACTTTCCTTATTACAGGAATGGTTTGATGTTGATCCAGAAGATGAAGATGTAGCGGCTAGATATCTTATTAATAGTATCGAAATTAATGAAGAACAAGCCAAAGCCTTACAACCCTATGTAATTGATGGGGTAATTGATTTGGATAAGTACGATTTTAGATTAGAATGCTATACAGACGAGTAGAAAGCATAAAGGTAATTTAATGCAAAATGATGCGTCCCCTTTACATGAAGCGGTTAAGGATAACCAAATCGCTCTTATTAAAACCCTAATAAATTCAGGTGTAGATCTTAATGCCCAAGATAAAGCAGGAGATACGCCTTTACATATTGCCGCTCAAAATGGTTGTGTTGAGGTTGTACAATTATTACTTGCGGCAGGAGCAAATCCAGATCTCACCGATAAAGCTGATGGCTATACCCCTTTACATTGGGCAGCTTATAAAGGTCATGCTGAAGTCATAAAGTTATTAGCAAGTAGTGCAGACGTCAATGCACGCGAACCTTTCGATGAAATGACGCCTTTGCATTTGGCTGCAATGGAAGGCCAAACTGAGGCGGTCGAAGTTTTGTTGGCAGCGCCCCAAATAAAGATCAATGCCAAGAATAGCTATGGAAATACCGCCATGCATCTTGCCGCAGGAGCTGGTTTTGCCAGTGTTGTGCAAGTTTTAATCACAGCTGGTGCTGAGCCGAATATTCGAAATTTTGAAAATACTACCCCACTTTCATTGGCTATTTTAGAAGGGCAGAGTGAGGTTGTACGATTGCTAGAAGCCTTTTCTGACATCGAAGAATAACCTTGCCATTCAAATGCTTATTGTGCTGGTTTTACACTCTTAGGATCTGCGCTTTACTTGATATAAAAATCATTTTGCAGCAGATCTTAAGGGGATTGCAGCTAAAAGATAGCTATGTTACCCTTCTAAGGCATATTCAGCAATTATCCTTTTTACCTCTTTTTTTATTACATTCAAGATATTATGTGGATTGATCTTAGCCCTCTTTTTAAAAACCGCGACTTTCGCTATCTCTATTTCGGCCAATTTGTTTCTTTTTTTGGCACGATGCTTAGCTTGGTTGCCCTACCGTATCAGGTTTATCAGTTAACAGGATCCACCTTTGCAGTAGGGATCTTGGGTGTTATTGAATTAGTACCATTACTCTTCACCGCCTTTATTGGTGGTGCATTAGCCGATGTGATGGATCGCAAAAAATTACTGATTATGTCAGAAATTGGGATGGCGCTAGGTTGTTTAGTGTTAATCGCCAATGCAATACTACCCCAACCGCATTTATGGCTCATTTATGTCATTGCCGGCGGTTTGTCTGGTCTAAGTGGGCTGCATCGCCCTTCTTTAGATGCCACCATACCGCGGCTTGTCAGTCATGAAGAAATCCAATCTGCCAGTATCCTTGCCTCATTGAAGGGGACGGTTGGTATGATAGGGGGACCTGCCGCAGCGGGATTATGTATTTCCTATTTTGGCTTGCCTTGGACCTATGCGCTCGACTTTGCAACCTTTGCCTTTTCCATTGTTGCTTTAATGCAAATTCGCAGCCTCGCTCCTTCCGAAGCGCGGGAACGGCCTAGTTTGAAAAGCATTAAAGAGGCATTAAATTATGCCATGAGCAGGCATGAGTTATTGGGAACCTATCTCGTCGATTTTGCGGCGATGGTTTTTGCGATGCCTAATGCACTCTTCCCAGCGATGTCAGTCACTTTTGGTGGCACTAAAATTTTAGGCTGGCTTTATGCTGCTCCCGCAGTGGGTGCCTTAATCGTGACTGTTTTTAGCGGATGGTCTCATAAAATAAAACGTCATGGTATGGCTGTTATCATTGCTGCAAGCTTATGGGGAACTTCCATGGCTTGTGTTGGCCTTTCCTATACCTTGTGGGGTGTTTTATTTTTCTTAGCATTAGCCGGCGCGGCTGACGGTGTTAGTGGCATATTTAGAGTTACTATTTGGAACGAGACTATTCCAGATAGAATCAGAGGACGCATGGCAAGCTTAGAGATGATTAGTTACATGAGCGGTCCCTTATTAGGGAATACCTTTGCAGGATTTTTAGCTTCTGTCACCAGTACACAAATCGCGATCACCTCTGGCGGATCGCTATGCGTACTTGGGGTGTTTTTGAGTGCATTATTGCTGCCCGGCTTTTGGAAATACCACAAAATCCAAAAGACATCAGCATAAGATGGCAAGCAGCTCAGCACTAGAGCTGCTTGCTGATTAGATTAAATCAAGGTCTTGATCGTTTAGTGTTGCTATCTTTTTGTTCCATAATAACAGATTGATCTAAAGAAAATTCACATAATTTTACCCCACGTGAATTTTGAATTTCATATCCACGCAATTCCCAACTTTTTGTTGAGATTTGAGGTTTTGCAATTTGAGGAGGCTCAATCTCTGCTTTTTGGTTAGCATTGTTGTTGTCATTATTTTTAAAGACGAAATGAAAAAAATCATTCGCAAATTTATCAATATTAAATTGCTTAAACTGCGGATTTTTTTCATCTAGAATATGAATGCTAGGGTAATGTATATCAAAATGAATGTTCTGTTGATTAAGTGCATCACAAAATGCGTGAAAACTAATGAGATCATTCAATGAGATAATCATGCTCTTTTCATCGAATTTTACCTCTTCAGAGAGTCTAAAAAAATTTTTGTTGCTGTTTAATTTTTTACCAAACTTACTATAAATCGTTTCATTTGTTGGTGCTTCTAATTCCATTTTTGGATTAGTGTTGGATTCTTCTGCTTGAGTTACTTGTTTATCTTCTAAATCAAGACGTTTTACCATTACCTCTAATGTTGTTTTACCTAAGGCTTTAACGGCTTGATCATATTTTGTCGCCATATTATAGACGAATCTATTGCGAGGATCGCATATCCATAAATGTCCTGTTGTTAAATCACGGTAAGTTGCCCATGTATGCGCACCACCGATACCATGTTCATAAGCTAGTTCAGAACGATATTGACGAACGATCCCCTGAGGTAATATCTTATTTTCAACTAAATGTGCCAAAAGACTGGCAGCAAGCAAGGCCTTATGTCTGCAAACCAAAAGTTTATTTTTTACTAACGTTTCAAAGTGCACATCAATAAATTTTCCTGGTCTTTTTTCATGCACGAAGCTTAGGAAAAGATCTAATTCGTTATCTAAATTTGTCTCTACTGCAAATATGGTTTTTCCTTCTACAAGAGTTAATTCATTGATTAAGCCATTGATAATATTAAGTGTATTTTCAATGCTTTTACCTGCGCAAGAAATGAGGCTCTTTTGCTTTAACTTAGTAACAGTGGCAGAATTCGCATCAAAAAATAATCTTTCTCGTTCAACGGCAGAGCCTAGGGAGACCCATAGACTGTTGGGATTGTTTACCCAATTTACTTTGGAGGACACTTTTTTCCATGATTGATTATTATATTCTACCGTGTCTTGTGTACCATGGAGTTGATCTGCAAGTGTTGAGCGATCAATTAATTCATTATTTATGTTAGGGCTTTTTATCATGATTTTTCCAAGTTGTTTAAAAGGATAGGAATATAGTAATCTAATTGCGAGTGAATATATATTCATTTAAGTTCAGTGGCCATGTTTATCTGATAAGCTAAGAGCTAGCGAATAGTTAATAAATAAAGCGGTTTTTTAGCTGTAATATTTTGATACTGAAGCTGTATTCACAAAAGTAGAGGTGTCATTGTAGGGAAAAGCCAGTGCATTGCCCCGTCATATTTGGGCAAGTGCACGGCAATGAAAAAGAATACGAAAAAAGGCATTTAAGTTACATGAACTTCGATACTTGGCCTCGATAGTGTCCACGCGAAGGCTTATCATTGCTCTTCACAGAGGAATTCAGAGACTGCTGATCGTCTTCAATTTTATTAATAGTTCTGCGTACGTGACCACTATATTGATGTAGCGAAGGAAGTGGTTCTCTATGGAAAGCATTTTGCGGAGATTTTAAATCTAGTGTTTCTAATTCTTTAGTCAGTATTTGTATTTCATCTTCCTGAACTTCTATTTTTCCTCTAAGAAAAGCCATTACCTCAGCACGATTATTAGCGGCTGCAGCTCTGAAAGCTTGTCTTCTCAGCGATTGATCGAAAAGCTCGGGATCATTTTCTAATAAAAATGTAACGAGGGATAAATACCCTTTTTCAGCTGCAGATGAAAGTAATTGTCGTTTTGTAAAGAGGGGAAAGTGCTTATATTTATGCTCTAAAAGAATATGCGCTGTTGCCTCATCGCCTTGTTCCATGGCCGTTTTAAGCGTTCCAGAAATAATAAGTATAGGAAAATCGATTTGATGATTTGTTAAGATGACACCAACTATCGCCGCACTCCTATTCGCAGCGCTCATTTTGAAAAGATCAATCACAAGTACCGTATCTTTAGCCAAAGATGGATTTTGCAGTAAAGCAAAGACGACACCTATATGTTGATTTGTCACAGCAACTCTGATTGCATCACTTAGCGCTTGAAAGTTTGTTTTTAAAGCGGGTTTTACTATGAGGGCCTTAACTACTTCTACATGACCATTGGCAGCGGTAGCTTTTAAAACGGCCGGTAAGGAAAAATGCACGATTTGCGCATGAGGAGGCTCTATGAGTTTTTGAGTAAGGCGAAGGTGTCCGTTTACTGCCCCCTTTAATAAGGCATCACATATTGATTGTTTGTCTAAGGCCACATGATGGTGTGTCATAAGATAGGCTGTTAAAAACTCAAAACCGTTTTCAGCGGCAAGTACAAATGCTTTGCGTAGCACTTGAGGAGCAATGGGAGGCGCTGTTCGTAGCAACAAAGTAACAAGGGGATGGCTGATGCTAAGAACGGCACAACAGTGAATAGCATGGTCTTCAGCATCCGAGTTGAGTTCTTTAGCATCAAATGTGTTCCCGTGTCCTACGACATGGAGTAATCCGATAAAAAAAGATTTTTTTTCTGCCGTAATATTGCTCCAATTATTTAATCTCACATTAATATAATCATTAAAGGTTAAGCCTTCACTTTTTAATAATCGTATGCAAGGTTTATAACAAGCTTTAAAAAGAGAATAGGGATCTTGTGAAAACCTTTCTTTATGCGCATTTTCTGTGAAGGGAAAGTAAAAGCGAAGCGCTTCTCGCCAAACATGCTTATCATGAGAAAGCATATAAGAATTACGACTTGCAAGAGAAAAAAGGAGTAGAGAGTGAGGAAAATTATCATTAGCAATTAATGCTGTTAAAATGTTTAGTCTTACTTCGTCTGGTATTCCATCTCCATGAAATTCAAGCATAACCCCTCCTGAGTTTAATCTATTCGAAATAAAAATTTTACTTCTTATGCAATAAGACCATTAACAAAAAAGATTATGACAAGCAAGCAAAAATAAAGGATTTCTAAGAAGTAAAAAACAAAAAAAAGAAAAATGCTTTGTAAATCAAGCAAATTGATTGGTGATAAGGGTGAGCAATTTTTTAAAATAAAAAAGCTTATAAACTGAGTTATTTTGCCAAAATAAGTATTTCTTGTGATGTTTTCATGGATATTTAATCATGAGTTGAGGATCTGCTTAGGTAATAGCGATTAAGCATTTTTATAAGAGATAGATCACTGAATAGTTTTCATAGCGGCTTATGTGCATATGCATGCTCATATGAATGTGATGCGACTTAATCATTATGAATTGCTTATATTTATCGCTGGATTCTTTAAATGGAGGAGCATGTAGAGCAAATATTGTTTTGATGAAATTTTTTAGTAATAAAATTATCATTTGAAAAAGTCAAAAAATGTTGCCATGTGGTAATTTTTCACTATAATGCTCGACTTTGCATCAGGGATGTAAAGGAGTTGTCGATGCGTAAAGTTATATGTTTTTTTTCAAAATTATCCTACCGTGCTGTCTATCTCATATCTCTAATTTATTAAATGAGACTTAGCTCATAGTCTCAGATATTCATTAACCTCAAATAACGTTTCTATTGAAGTAGTTGGAAACAAAAATGAAATATGATAATGAAAATGCCATCAGTATCAGTGGATGGAACAATAACTGTGGCTTGGCGTCTATAGCACATTTTTTGCAGGAAAAAATTGATGCAAAAAAACTACCTACATTTTTAAAAAAAACACCATACCAAAAACTATTAGCATCTTTCAGAAAAATTTATCAAAATCCTAGATTGACATGGAATGAAATTCAAAATGTTTTGCAAACATATGCCCATCCCTATGATAAAGGAGCGATTTGGTCTTTAGCATTAAGGGATTGCTTACAAGAGGCATTTTTAAATAATAAATCTTATAGAAAGCTTCTTTTAAATCAATTTGAAGCAGTGATTTCAGCATTGCTTGATGGTAAATCATTAGATAATTTATCCAGAGATTATGGAAATATTATTGAAAGTAATAAAGATTTCTTTGAATTAATTCTTTTACATATTAAAAAAAGAGATGGTAAATCTTTAAGGCAAATTAAAAAAGAAATTTATAATATTGATTTAATTGAGAAATACTGGAAGCAAATAGGGTATCTACAATATTGTATTTTTCTCGGCGTTGGAAAAAAGGGCAATATGCCAATGCTAACTGCAGATGAGATGTCTGAATTCTGCAAATTTCTTAAGATTAGGTTAAATGTATACGGGCCTAATAGTTCAGAAAAAGAAGTCGATTTTTCTACCCCTTATAGAACAGTAAAAGGGTATTCTCAGATTATAGGTCGGATTGGTAAACTAAATTTAAAAAATTTTAATAACCACTGGGAAAGATTAATAGATGAGTTCTTTTTAGCAGAAAGGCACAATCTAGATGTAAAAAGATACTGCCCAATACTTATTCATGACACAGAATTCAAATCTGCGCCCAAAATGGTAGCTGACCTAGTTGAACCTTTTAACACTCAGTATGAAACGAAGATAAATATTCATCGTAAAAAAGACTTATTGTTGTATAAGGCATTAAGTACAGGCACTATATCAAAGTGTGTTGAGCTCCTAAGAGATGGCGCTTCTTCATTTTCATTTACCAAAAATAGAAAGAGAATTATCGATCAAATTTTAGAGCAAGGTAGGGTTGATGCGATTTTATCATTAATCTATCTTGATAAACGAAGTAAAACCTACATTTTAAATTATTTCATATCAAGAGGAAGAGTCTACGAGGTCTTAAAATTTGAGTTTCAGCTTAAACAATTACTTGAAGAAGTAAATAGGGTAGAGCCTAATAAAACAATCTTACAAGTCACACCTGAAAAAATTAATAATATTATTAAAGAACTCCTATTGCCTGTTGATTCTCTTGAGGGGGATAGTGATTTTCATAAATCAATAAGAAATGGTGGTATTTTTGGGGTAGATAGCCTATATCGGCATCTTAATAAAAATCGCCTTGATAAAGAGAACTACAAAGGGATCACTCCACTACATTTATTAGTTCTAACAGGAGGAAATGATGCGCTTTCAGATTTTCGAAAGGAGTATAGGTTACGCCATTTAAATCATATTCCTTCGAAAATTATTAATTTTGATAAATTTATTAAGAGGAGTTTTACTTATTCTTTTGATGTTAATCATAAGGATATTGAAGGGTTAACTACACTACATTATGCAGCATTAATTGGTAATCATGTTGCGATAGAAATTTTAGTTGATCTTGGGGCTGATATCACCTTAAAGGATAAAAACGGAAATACGCCATTACATTTGGCAGTGAAGACTGAACAAGTTCAATGTATAGAAAAATTAGTTGATATTGCTAATAAAAGAAAAATGGGAAGTTATATTAATACCCCTAATTCAAAAGGGGAAACTCCTTTCGCTATGGCAAATAGAATTTCGAGTTCAAATGCATTTGCTGCTTTGATTTGTGGAGGAATTGTTGATAAAGCGAAACCCAAGCATATTTTTCCGCATTTAATTAAAGTAATTGAACTGGGGAGTGATGAAGTTTTGGATAGGATCGTGTCGACTTATCCAGAGTTATGTTCAATGCGATATGACAATAAGTATACATTGGCTCACCATTGCGCAAAAAATTTAAAATACCGCATGCTTCATATTGTGTTGCATCCTCTTTCAGAAGAAGAACGATATGAGGCTTGTAGAAGTACAAAACTTAAAAATACAGTTTGTCGAGCTAATGATAAGAAGGGTTTACAAATCTCTCGGTGTCCTTCCGCATATGAATTGTTAAAAAAAGAAAAACCTACAAAAAATGTCGGTAACTTTAAAGAAAAAATTCAACAGTATGACAAGGTACATCGCTTATTAGCCGCTTATGATGATAGTGCAAAAGATGAACTTCCTATAAGTGGGATTCATTACCAGTGGAAATGGAACCATGATATTCAAGCTGAAATAACTAGCACTTCAGGATATATGTGTGCCAGCACTATTGGGATGAGTTTAGCACCGGCATGTCGAGCAACTTCTATGCTTTTGCTTACAGGTAATCCAGTATTAGCTGCTGGTGCTGCATTTGATGAATTTTTTGGTAAGGATGCAATTGATAGATGTGAACGCATTACAGCGATGGCATCGAGTGCACCTGGTGTAGTCGGTACAACGGCATATTTCTCTAATTATGTCTTTTGGCTAGCAAATTGGTATCGAAATACCACAACTAAGACAATTAATTTGGGAACTCGAATTACCGCAGCGAAGTTGCTTAGCTCAGGTTACGGTGAAATGCTAGCTAAAAGTTATCTTACTTATCTTAATGCTGCTGGTGTAGTTTATTATTTTGCCGAAGGTGTGGGAGCGAATATGGTTTTAGGTCCTATGCTTTCGCAACATTTTAGGGGTATTGAAAGCATATTCACCAAACAATTCGATATTCCTACAATGAATGAGATAGCGTCTAGCGCGTTAACGCTTGCAAATGATACATATAAAGATTTAACTGAGGTTGATGTTCAAGAAGGGATATCATCCGCTTATAAGAAATTAGTAGACTATTTTCCCCGCAACGCCTACTCGACTGCCGCGCCTGGATGGAATGGTAAGCCCCAAATTAGGCTTGGAGAGCCGATCTTTTTAGAAACACCAAGAGTGAAATTACCTGATTCAAAAACATTAGTACAAACGTTTCAAAATTTAGCCGTAGGGCAGAGTGATAAACCAGGAGCAGTTGCAGAAGGGATAACTACTTATTTAATGCAGTATTATCGGCAGCTCAATCCCAATAAAAGTGAACAAGAATATAAAATGCATGAGGAGGCGTTGAAAAACCAACTCCTCAAAGATCAGTCAAGTTCTCATGTTTCTTCACATGACGACAGATTAGCTAGAACAGTTGATACTTTTATAAGTACTTCGGAACAAGAAGCTACAACGATTTTGATTAATCTTTGTCAGCCCCAAAGTTCTGGTAGTATGGAAGTATTTATGGGATGTGCTACTAAACAATTTGTTAATATTTTAAATTTGCCAGCAAATGTAGGAAATGACTCTTTTATTTTGGGCTTTCAATTATTAATCGGTCGATATTATGGTGAGCCTAAAAAATTGGAATGGGCACTTGGGGAGTGGATTTCATTTGTTGGTAGTCCAGGCCACAATACAAAAGATGCGATTGAAATTCTATTTATAGTCTCAGATTTGGCAGCGCAGCATCTTGGTAAGAACTTTGGGAATTTTTTCGCTAAAAATTTAATAGATTTACAAATTTTAAATGGAACGCTTACACAGGAAAACTATCAGCAAACATATGAAAGATTAAGTTATGACGTAAATCATAAAAGATTCAGCATTAGAAGTAGCATTTTTGAACCAACTGTTGCTTTGAAAGATATTTACGAATCTGCTGTTAAAATTAGCCCTTCAATTAAAATTAATCAAGGAACCGAGGGCGATAATATTGCCCAAGAAGCTAAAAATCGAGCAAGCGATCCGAAGAAAGAGCAATGGGCACAGCAAGCAACTTTTATCATTAATGAAAAATATCCGGAATATTTAAATACAGATGAATTAATAAATGCGACCGCAACTTTTTTAACTGAAAAAAGTCAGAATATCTTTAGTGATAAGATAAATATGATGCTTGCTTATTATGGCATCAAACCATTGATTGAACCATTTAAGAACAATCAAAGCTTAAATGCTGAATTTAAATCTACATTAAATCGATTCATGCCACGAGATGTAAGAGCAGCTTATTCAGTGCATGAAGTTACAATGCAAATTAATTCCTCTCCGGGATATAATTCGCTTACAGTTGAAGAAGAATATGAGTTGCTTAATGAATTACATTCTCAAACTTCTGATGAAAAATTTGAGCAAATAATTTTTGATATCATTTCCGATAAAAGAATTGATCAATCTAGCTATGAAAATCTTTCAGATGGTTCAGCACCTGCTGGATTTGCAGCAGCTGTCACGATAGATTCCAAAAAATTCGCACAGAATCAATGGAATGGAACTCACCACCATGATCAACGTGCGATCACGATGAATGATAAGGATAAACCCTTATTAAAAATAGGAAAATTTATTATTAGTGGCGTAATTAGTAATGGCATAGGTACTCAAGTGGATGGTCAAGGGATTGTGTCAGCAGGAATACCAGGGGGGATATATTTTGAGTTAAATCCTAAAAAGCCTTCAGAGCCTTTGTTTACTATAAATAAAACACCAACTGCTCCCTCGCTATCTGCGGTTAAGGAGTCACAAAAACAAGATACAGAGTTATTGGTTCAGGGCAGTAGCAGTCTTCCTAAAGAACAGTCAGTCGGAAATGATAGTAAAAATTCTACGCAAAAGGAAGACAATAAAAAAGATCAAACTAAAGGGAAAAATAAGGAAATAGAAAAAGCGCAGCCAATGCAATCAAATCCGATACCATCTTTAAACCTAAGTATTAATTCTAACGCTAGTACTTCTATATCAAGCGTAATGAATGGATTATCTTCGGCATCGCCATTCAATGCTGGTATGTACGATCCTATGCAAATTTTTATTGAATATGTAACGCCTAAAGTGATGGACCCCTACGATGTGGATATTTGGTTTGAAGATCAGCCAGCAAATGGTTTCTGGGGAACTGTCGGAGGTTGGGTACTAGATAGTATTGTAAAACCTGCTCAAGCAAGTGCGAGTCGAATTCACATTATTCCTAGAAATGGTGGTCAAACAATAGGTCCTGTAGGTTTGAGAAAACCTGATCAAGATGAATGGGGATTTCCAATTCATCCTGATGACAATTCACCTTATTGGGGATGGGAGCCTGAGGAAAAGAGAACTGAAGATAATGGTTATACCTATCCATCTACTTCCCAAGGTAGGAATAGTACGGAAACGTTAGTTGATCAACCTGGGGAAAAAAATTCGTTACTTACTTTCCCCGTATTTCCTAGTATGTCATTGTTGTTATACTACTCAACCGTCAAAAATATTAAGAATGGTTTATCTTCAATAATCCAAGGTTCTGGTAATGCAAATGTATATGATGATAATTATAAAAAGCATGAACCTAGACCTGACGGTATGGGAGCTTTATGGGATGGGGCAAGTGTTAATCCTATTCCAAATAAAGAAATTGGGCAACAGTTGCTTGATACATCATATGTTAACCCTAAAAATAAAAATGAACGATTTAATTATTATAATGGAAAAATAATTAAATTTCGATCAAGCAATGATAGCAAATCGTAGACTCCCCCTAAAAAGACACATTTCATAAATAGAGTTTTCCTGGCAAAATACTTACGAGCTAGG
>MKTN01000055.1 GCA_001898235.1 Gammaproteobacteria bacterium 39-13 | reverse complement strand
TCAGGGAATGGGACAGGGTAAGCCTAATCCTACAGAAGGTTTGACGAGTATGACTCAGGGAATGGGACAGGATAAGTCTAATCCTGCAGAAGGTCTGACGAGTATGACTCAGGGAATGGGGCAGGGTAAGTCTAATCCTGCAGAAGGTCTGACGAGTATGACTCAGGGAATGGGACAGGGTAAGTCTAATCCTGCCGATACAGCTACAGAAAGTTTAGGCACAAAAAGTGGCTCGCCAATCAATGCAGTTAGTCCAGATAAAATGATGGAGGGAGGACCCAGTAGTAAATTAACTGATGCGCTAGGAGGGGCTTCTTCTGGTGGAAAAGATGATAAAAAGGAAAGTGACAATCCTGGTGAAAACTTAATGCAACAGCTATCAACCATCATGAATACCTTAAACGAAGGAGTGAAAATGCTTTCTAAAGGAATGGAAAGTTTGTCTAGTGGCATTGGAATGGGTAATGAAAATAAACAAAATGGTCCTTCTATGCCCTCTCCGAAATTCGGAGGCGAAGAAAATAAACAAGGTGGTGCTGCAATCGTACCCAAAATGGATACCATTGCTAAAGATAATCCCATGGAAAATAAAAATAGTTTCAAAGGTATTGGTAATATACCTAATCCAATGGATGGTGGAAAACCTGCACCAAAATCACAAGAACCTGAACAGGATAAAAAGACAAAATTGAGATAAACTAGCTGTTCATGGCATCTGGTTGCTTTTCAGGTAATGCGTTTATAAAAGCAGGTAATTTCAGACAATTTTCATTGATTCGCGAAATGACTGGAAAATCTTCTATCTTCACTTTAAATCTTTGCGCATTATACATTTGTGGCACTAAACAAATATCTGCCAGTGTTGGTTGTTCACCAAAACAAAAAGAAGTCGTTTTATCATTTCTTTTCAGGACTTTTTCTACTGCACTAAATCCTTCTCTTATCCAATGATGATACCATTGATTTTTCAGCTCTTCGCTTAAATGGAGATCATGCTTAAGATATTTAAGCACGCGCAGATTGTTTAAGGGGTGTATATCACAAGCAATCATATTGGCAAGAGAGCGCACATGCGCACGCTCTACTTTATTTTCAGGTAATAATGCTATTTGAGGATAGTTTTCTTCAAGGTACTCGATAATAGCCATTGATTGTGTGAGCGTAATATTATTTGCTTCATCAAACAAGGTAGGGACCAGTTTTTGTGGATTCACTAAGGCATATTTTGCAGTTAATTGCTGTCCGCCTTCCTTGAGTAGATCGACAAAAACTTGCTCATAAGGAAGCTGCTTGAGATTGAGCGCAATACGTACACGAAAGCAGGCGCTAGAGCGACAGTAATCATAGAGTTTAAACATACCTATTTCCCTTCATATTTCATGACGGTTTGATCAATTGCGCCAAAAATACTTTGTTGTGAATGATCAAGCATTTGAATACGAATGTTATCACCAAATTTCATAAATTCTGTAGCGGGCTTTCCTTGTTCAATCGTTTCTAGCATGCGCTTTTCTACAATGCAAGAAGAGCCCTTAGAACGATCAACGTTGGAAACTGTGCCTGAGCCAATAATCGTACCAGCGGCAAGCGGTCTGGTTTTGGCAGCATGAGCAACCAGCTGGGGAAAACCAAAGGTCATATCCTCTCCAGCATTAGGTTCACCAAATAATTTGCCGTTAAAATGGCTAATTAGCGGCAAGTGGACTTTTTGACCATCCCAAGCCTTGCCTAATTCATCAGGTGTCACCGCTACAGGGCTATAACTGCTAGAGGGTTTACAATTAAAAAAGCCAAATCCTTTTTCTAGCTCAGCTTTGGCCAGATTACGTAAAGAAACATCATTCACTAACATGAATAAAATAATATGATTTCGTGCAGCTTCAGGTGAGATCCCCATAGGCACATCATTGGTGATGACTGCGACTTCCGCTTCAAAATCAATTCCCCAGGCTTCATCAGCCAATACAATAGGATCGCGTGGTCCTAAAAAACTGTCTGAACCCCCTTGATACATGAGTGGATCGGTCCAAAAAGATTCAGGCATTTCAACGCCCCGTGATTTACGCACCAGTTGGACATGGTTGACATAAGCACTTGCATCAGCCCATTGATAAGCCCGTGGGAGAGGGGAAGTGACTTTAACAGGATCGAATTCAAAACTTTCCTTGACTTTGCCCTCATTCAGTTCTTGATAAACTACTTGCAAGGGCTTTTCACACTTGGCCCAGTTATCAAGAGCTTGTTGTAGTGTTTGTGCAATATCAGGGACTTTGGTTGCCAATTTAAGATTTTGCGAAACCACAATTAATTGCCCATCTCTTTGCGGCGTTTTTAATGTCGCTAGTTTCATTACAGCACTCCTCGTCGCATTTGATCTCTTTCAATAGCCTCAAATAAGGCTTTAAAATTTCCTTCGCCAAAACCTTGATTGCCTTTGCGCTGAATAATTTCAAAGAAAATGGGGCCAATGACATTTTCAGTGAAAATTTGTAATAAAATATTTTCTTTGTTGCCAGTCACTGTGCCATCGATAAGGATTTGATCTTTTTGCATGCGCGCGAGATCTTCTTGATGACCTTTTACGCGCTCAGATACCATTTCATAATAGGTATCTGGTGTGGAAAGAAATTTTAATCCTTTGGCATTTAATTTCTCGATTGAGTCATAAATATCGTTGGTTGTTAAAGCAATGTGCTGGATCCCTTCACCTTTATATTCTTTCAAATATTCTTCAATTTGAGATTTATCATCTTTGGATTCATTCAGTGGGATTTTAATTTTGCCGCAGGGACTAGAAAGTGCATAGCTGATAAGACCAGTTTTTTTTCCTTCAATATCAAAATAGCGGATCTCAAAGAAATTAAAAATATTTTTATAAAAATCAGCCCATTTATTCATTTGGCCTTGATAGACATTATGGGTAAGATGATCTATCACATCTAACCCTTCACCTTGAGGGTGCTGTGATGTGCCTGGAATAGGGATAAAATCGACATCATAAATACTGTCATGGTGATAACGATCGACAAAATACAATAAGCTACCGCCTATACCATAAATAGCAGGGATCTGTAGCTCATCTTTACCAATTTTGCCTTCAAGGTATGGTTTGGCGCCTAAGGAAACAGCTCGCTCAAAGGCTTTTTTAGCATCTTTGACTCGAAAAGCCATTGCACATGCGCAAGGACCATGCGATTGCATAAATTGTGTAGCATGGCTGCTGGGTTCTTCGTTAATAATAAAATTGATATGACCTTGGCGAAATAAAGTGACTTTTTTCGAGCGATGCTTTGCAATAGGCGTAAAACCCATCGATTGAAAAAATAGCGCTAATTTTTCTGGTTCTGGGCTGGCAAATTCAACAAATTCAAAACCATCCAATCCCATCGGGTTATCATGTTCACTCACTTGTGTTTTTGAAGCTGCCATTGTCATAAGAATTATCCTTTTCATTCTAATAGTCTTCGCACGTGTGTTTTCGGCGTTGTTGTAACGGCTTTCTCACAAAGTCATGTACTCTGTATACACTGTTTTTGCTCAAAAGCTTGACGCCTAGCCGAAAATTCACACGCTATGACTATTTTAACTAACTAATCTTCATTATTTCGCCACTTCATACCCTAGAACAAAGTTGCTTGTGTGCCAAGAGCGAAACAAATAAAGTCTATAAATGATACGAGACAGGATTCCCTATATCTGCTGATTTTGTTACTTTACAAAGCATTTTCTTTTTTAATTTGTAGTTAGCAAAAGGAGATCTCCATTTGGCTGGAGCACCTATCAATAAAATCTTTGGCGGCGCGTTATTAGTTGCAGGCACCTGTATTGGCGCTGGTATGTTGGCTTTGCCTGTTGCCACTGCAGCGGCTGGATTTGGTCCATCATTTTTCGCTTTTGTTTTTTGTTGGCTCATGATGATACTGAGCGCTTTTTTGATGTTAGAAGTCTCATTATGGTACCCGATTGATACCAACCTCATCACAATGGCCAAATCCACTTTAGGTCGACCAGGAGAGATCATTGCTTGGTGTGCTTATGTATTATTTCTATATGCGCTTATGACTGCCTACACAGCAGGTGCTGCAGGGATCATTGCAAATGCATTAGCCAAAATAGGGATAAATGAGTCTTGGGGGATCTGGATAGTTGTTGCTATCTTCGCCACGATTGTTTATTTCGGTGCGCAATGGGTCGATTGGGCAAACCGTATCATGATGATGGGATTGATCGGGGCTTATATTTTATTGACAATCAATATTATTCCTAACGTTTCCAAGGAAATGTTAGGCGGAGGAAACGCCAAATATTTATGGACAACCGCTCCTTTGCTAGTAACCTCATTTGGTTTTCATTTGCTTATCCCCACCTTAAAAAATTATCTTTCCAGTGATGTCAAAGCATTACGCTGGTCAATTTTATTGGGAAGCTTATTGCCTTTAATCGTATATTTAATTTGGGAAGTGTTAATTATTGGCGTGATCCCAGTAAAGGGAGAAAGCGGTCTGGTTGCTATTTTGCATGCAGAACATTTTACTGGGAAACAGGCAGTGATTGAACTCACACAATTATTAAATGATATTCTTAAAAATGAGCATGTTACATTGTTTGCAAGAATATTTGGGCTTTGCGCACTTTTAACCTCTTTTATAGGTGTTTCATTAGGTTTATTTGATTTTTTTGCCGATGGCTTCTTGATTAAGAAAACCTTAAAGGGAAGATTTTCATTGGCAGGTTTGACTTTCTTACCGCCAGTTTTGATGGCAATGTTTTATCCACGATTTATTACGGCGCTGCATTATGCTGGTTTTTTTGCGGCCATATTACTCGTTATTTTCCCGGCATTGATGGTATGGTGGGGAAGATATCGGCTACAAATTGCACAGGGTTATCGCGTTGCCGGCGGAAAGCCTGTTATCGTAATAACACTGTTATTTGGACTTGGAGTAATAGTTTTAGAAATCTTACATCGCTTGAATCAGCTGCCAACACCGCTGGCCGAGATGCATTTATTCAATTAGGCAAGATAAGGATTATTATGTCTTTTGATCCCAAACGCTTAGCGCATCCGAAAGTATTGAGTTTACATCCTTACCAACCAGGTAAGCCTATTGCTGAATGCCAAAGAGAATTTGGTTTGAGTGAGGTTATTAAGCTTGCCAGCAATGAAAATCCTTTAGGAACAAGCCGCCATGTGACGCATCATTTACAAAAGCAATTTAATGAATTAGCGCGTTACCCTGATGGAAATGGTTTTGATCTTAAGCAAGCATTAAGTCGGCATCTAAATATTTCATCTTCACATTTTATTTTAGGAAATGGCTCGGAAGATGTATTGCGAATGCTCATTCAAACTTTTGTTTGGGGCGGGCAGCATATTATGATTTCTGAATATGCTTTTGTCGCCTATAAAATATTAGCACAAGGTTTAGGTATTGATTGTAGAGAAATCCCGGCGAAGCAATTTAGCGTGGATTTTGATACTATGTTGCATGCAGTGACGAACGAAACTCGAATGGTGATTATTGCTAATCCTAATAATCCTACTGGTACTTATGTCAATGAAGAAGCCCTACAATCCTTTTTGGAAAAACTGCCCTCAGAGATTCTTGTCGTTTGTGATGAAGCCTATTATGAGTACATTGTAGAAAAGGATTATCCGCAAACTCTCTCGTTGATGGCACGTTTTCCAAATCTTATTGTGACGCGTACCTTTTCGAAGGCCTATGGCTTAGCGGGACTTCGGGTAGGTTATGGTATTGCAGGAGAGGGTATTGTAGAGCTGGTTAATCGGATCCGTAAACCATTTAATGTCAATCATTTAGGGCAGGTAGCAGCGACATTAGCATTGGGTGATCAGCTTTTTGTGCAAGATAGTATTGCGTTGAACGAAACTGGAAAAAAGCAATTGTATAAGGGGTTTGATAAATTAGGATTACGCTATATACCTAGTTTTGCTAATTTTGTAATGGTTGAGATAAATTTGCCTGAAAAAGATATTTATCAAGAATTGCTTAAATGTGGTGTTATCATTAGACCCTTAGCACCTTATCACTTAGCCCATTATTATCGTATCACCATTGGCACTGAACAAGAAAATGCTAAATGTCTTGCTGCATTAGAAAAAGTATTATTGAAGGAGAATGTTGTATGACCGATTTGATTGAAAAACACTGTAAAGCTTGTGAGGGTGGCGTTGCACCTTTAAGTCGCACTGAAGCGGAGCAATTGCTAAAAAAGGTGGATAGTTGGGAATTAAATGCCGATGCCACTGAAATACAGCGTACTTTAGCTTTTAAAAATTATTACCACACCATGGCCTTTGTCAATGCATTAGCCTATATCTCACATGCTGAAAATCATCATCCTGATTTAATGGTATCTTATAATCGTTGTGTAGTGCGTTATTCTACTCATGCCATTGGTGGTTTATCCGAAAATGATTTTATTTGTGCAGCCAAAACGGATGCCTTGTTGAAAAAGTGAGATAAAAGGAGCAGCGCATTTGAAAGGCTGCTTCCTTTTTTTCGTGCTAAGCTATGTAAAAGCTATTCAACTTTAATGGGTTGAAAATAAACTCAGTAAGGAGATGAAATGAAAGCTACTTTATATATTTTCGGTATCCTGCTGATCTTGTTTGGTATTTTTACTTTGTCTTATGAGCATTTTTCTTATACAAAAAATGAACAAGTGGCACAATTTGGTGATTTAAAAGTCACGGCTGAAACACGAAAAACTGTTTTCTTTCCACCGTTACTGGGTGGCTTATCCATTGCGTCAGGACTTGCTTTATTAGTTATAGGCAAATTTAACAATAAAAAATAAAATACGTGATGGCTTTTTTTTGAAAAACTTCTTTTCTCCAATCAAATTTAATAGCGATGCCTTCAAATTTATTTTTGGGGGGACGCTTGTATTCATGTTGTTCATTTTTATCGGATATGCCTTGTTAGCAGTGCTCGCCACTTCTAGAGTTGACAGCTCTACTGCAGCTATTGGGTATATTTTTATTCCTTTTACTGCTTTTGTCATTGCGATAAAAGCTGGATTTTATGGGCTTGCATTGAGCTATGCTTTTTATGTCGTCAAGCAAAAATATCCTAAAATCAATTTTTTCTTTATTGTCAGTTTTTTTATCTTATTATATGGATGTTGGTGGATTGTAGTACAAACTATTCAGACCATACAAGTAAAGGTCATTATTGAAAACGTACAAACAACGCATTCTGCTGAAGAACTAGCTAAAATATTTAACGATAGTCAAAAAATGCTTGATAATAATAGACAATACATTTTGGAAGCGATTGCACTCAACCCCGCTACTTCAACACAAACATTAAGAGATATTGCTAATCTTGATATCGCTAGTCTTCATCAGAGAACATATTCATTATTTTTTTATCAACCGGATAATCGCAAAGGGTTTGCTGTGATGCGATTGGTTGCAATGCATCCTCATACCGATGAGGCGACACTAAAAATCTTATCGGGCAGTCCTTCATCTTATGTTATTGCAGAAGTTGCTCAAAATCCGAATGCTGATCCGTCTTTACTTCGTAGATTGTGGCAGCAGTATGGAAATAAAATTGCACTCACCATTTCACGAAATCCACATACTCCCCCGGACATTCTTGTTACATTAGCAAATGAGCCGGATCTGGAACCTAAAGGTAACGAACTAATCCAAGAGTGGTTGAAGGCCAATATCGCTAAAAATCCTAATACCCCGCCTGAGATATTAGAAAAATTGAGTCATGAGCAAAGCTGGTTGATCCTACAATTTTTGATTGATAACGAAAAAATCCCACAGCCACTCTTAGAAGCGCTGACTCATCATCGCAATGAAACAGTTAGCACTTACGCAAAGGATAAGCTTAGACGCTTACAGTCAAAGAATTGAAGTGGCTTTGAGTATATTTATAAGAACCTATCATCTTTTTTGGGTTTTGGTTCGAATAAAGGCGCGTGCATGCCAAGTTCTCTCGCCTCATTAATTTTCTCAATAAGATCTAACTTCTTGAGATCAAATAATTCAGCAAAGTCATTAATCACGAAATACAATGGCTGAAAAATATCAATGCGATAGGGCGTGCGAAATGCATCTATCGGATCAAGAGGTTTGAGCACTGGTTTATCGCTATCTAAGCAATATTTGGATTCACCATGGGAAGATAAAATTCCACCACCATAAATACGTAAACCATCATTACTTTGAATCAGACCAAACTCAACGGTAAACCAGTAAAGCCTTGCCAACATCACTCTATCTTTGTGCGTTGCTTTAAGACCAAGCTTGGCATACTCATACATGAAATCAGCGTAAACTGGTAATGTGATAAGCGGGCAATGACCAAAAATTTCATGAAAAATATCCGGTTCTTGTAAGTAATCTAATTCTTCTCGTGTTCGGATGAAAGTAGCAGCAGGAAATTTTTTATTGGCCATTAACTCAAAAAAAGATTGGAAATCGATTAAAGCAGGTACAGGTGCTACTTCCCAGCCTGACAATTCCCTCAATCTGCTATTGATATCGGGGATCTGAGGGATTTCATTAGCGGTAATACCAAGATCTTCAATACCTTGCATATATTCTTTACAAGCACGTTCAGGCAAGATAGCCATTTGTCGCATATAAAGATCATGCCACACTGCGTTTTCTTCAGCGGTATAGTGAACATAACCTTTATCGTCTGGGGTTTTAGAAATGTACTTGTTTTGTTTCATCGCGCACCAATAATTGAATCTTGAAAATATATTTAGTCATTAATCAACAAATCATTAACAATCTCTAAGCAGATTTCTGGTAATTTCCTTTCGGGATCAGTACTTTCTTGAATGGCAATAATAGCTGCTTTGACTTGCTGAGGAAGTTGGTCAGAGGGGGCGTTATCACCAGGCCAAGAGGCATCTCGGGTTGCCTTATCTGGCCAGCGAGAATAGGCAACCCACATGCCATCTTGTGCTTTATGTAAGCAAGAACCTAAAGCACCACGTTTTTCTTTAAAATATTTAGCAACAATTTGCCAGGCATCGTGATACTTTTTTTCACAATCAGGTTTAAGATAACCTCTATAGATAACAGCAAACATAATTAAAACTGGATCTCCGGGACATGTGAGGGGACAACTAGTTCACCTTGAGTTTTAGATTGAATTTCTTCAACGCTGATGCCAGGAGCACGCTCTAACAAATGAAAGGCGCCATTTTTTACTTCTAGCACACCTAAGTCGGTGACTATTTTGCGTACACATTTTGCCCCTGTCAAGGGAAGTGTACATTCACGTAATAATTTAGATTCCCCTTCTTTGTTAGCATGGGCCATGGCAACAATAATATTATTCGCGCTAGCAACGAGATCCATTGCTCCTCCCATGCCTTTTACTAATTTACCGGGGATCATCCATGAAGCAATATTGCCGCTTTGATCAACTTCAAAGGCACCCAATACGGTTAAATCAATGTGGCCGCCACGGATCATGGCAAAACTTTCAGCAGAAGAAAAAAAGCTTGCACCTGTTATTGCTGTCACGGTTTCTTTACCGGCATTAATGAGATCGGGATCTATCTGATTTTCTTTGGGATAAGGTCCCATGCCGAGCAAACCGTTTTCGGATTGAAAACAGACTTCAATCCCATTGGGGATGTAATTAGCCACTAGCGTTGGAATGCCAATACCTAAGTTGACGTAATATCCATCTTGGAGTTCTCGCGCAATTCTTTGGGCAATTTGTTCACGGGTCAGTGCCATGGTGTAGTATCCTATTTGCTAATCGTTCTGCGTTCGATGCGTTTTTCGAATTTGCCTTGTATCACCCTGTCGACATAGATACCTGGTGTATGAATAAAGTTAGGATCTAATTCACCCGGTTCAACGATTTCTTCAACTTCTGCGACAGTAATTTTGCCAGCTGTTGCCATCATGGGATTAAAATTCATCGTTGTTTTGCGGTAAATCAAGTTACCATATTTGTCTGCTTTCCAAGCTTTGATAAAGGAAAAGTCAGCATACAAGGCTTCTTCTAGTACATAGTCTTTATCATGATAGCGTGTGATAGTTTTACCTTCTGCTACAGTGGTGCCAAAACCAGTTGGTGTATAAAAGGCAGGAATACCTGCGCCACCTGCACGAATTTTTTCCGCGAGTGTACCTTGTGGGGTGAGCTTAACCTGCATTTCTCCACTTAGAAGTAGCTCTTCGAATAAAGCATTTTCCCCGACATATGAAGCAATCATAGTGGCAATTTGTCTTTTTTGGAGTAACAACCCTAATCCAAAACCATCAACGCCAGCGTTATTGGAGATACAGGTCAAGCCTTTTATTTCCATGGCATGAATTTTTGCAATTAAACCTTCAGGAATACCACACAACCCAAAGCCACCTACCATAATAGTCATATTATCTTGTAGGCCCTTGCATGCCTCATCATAGCTATTGACCACTTTATTAAAACCGGACATGGTTATTCTCCTTATGAGTTTTTAGCCAGCATGGCAATAGCCACCTTTGATTTATTTGATATGTTGAGATATTGGCAGATAAATTGCCCTGCTTGAATCAACTTATCTAAATTGACACCGGTATGGATCCCCGACCCCTGTAACATGTAAACGACTTCTTCAGTAGCTACGTTGCCGGTTGCTCCTTTAGCGTAGGGGCAGCCTCCTAGGCCTGCTACAGAGCTATCTACTGTTTTAACCCCTAGTTCTAGACAGGCAAAAACATTAGCTAATGCTTGACCATAAGTATCATGAAAATGAACAGCTAATTTTTCAATAGGGATCTCGCTGGCAACGGCTTTTAACATTGCATAAGCTGTCTTAGGGGTTCCGACGCCGATGGTATCGCCTAATGAGATTTCATCACAACCAGATCGATATAAAGCGCTAGCGACTTTAACTACCTGAGTGATAGGAACATGGCCTTCATAGGGACAGCCCAATGTACAAGAAACATAACCGCGCACACGTAACCCTCTTTGCACCGCTTGGTGGGTAATAGCACTGAATTCCTGGAGACTCTCGCTAATTGAACGATTAATATTTTTTTGCGAAAAGGTTTCTGAGGCTGCAGCAAAAACAGCAATGTCTTTTACCTTGCACGCAAGTGCGTTTTCCAATCCTTTTTGATTAGGAACTAATACTGGGAAATGAACATTGTTGACTTGAGGCAACGCCTTCACAACCGCTTCATGATCCGCCATTTGCGGTACCCATTTTGGCGAAACAAAACTGGTTGTTTCAATGGTTTGTATACCACTAGCGACAAGACGTTGAATAAGTTCCATTTTAATATCAGTTGGGACAACCGTTTTTTCATTTTGCAGCCCATCTCTGGGCCCTACTTCTACGATTTTAACTGATGACATATTTCTTCTCCAAAATCGCATCACCAAAGCGAAAGTTGAATCATTCAAAATCAATTAATTGACAACGTTCTTCAACTTGATCGCCTACTTGAAAGTGTATGGATTTAATCAACCCATCTTTAGGTGCACACAAGGTGTGCTCCATTTTCATGGCTTCCAAGGCCAGTAATTTGGAGCCCGCTAATACGTTGTCACCTGGAGAGATCCATATTTTAGTGATAATTCCAGGCATTGGCGCTAAGAGATGGTGATTTGTGATTTGTAAAACTTCAGGATCTGTGGCAGGAGTTGCAAAGGTAAAAATAAATTCTTTACCTTTTGGAAAAAGAACGATCTCTTCTTCATCTATATAGAAATCGACAATTCCTTGCTGTGAAGAAGAATAAAAATGAAGTTTATTGTGCAATAACTCGCCACCGACATGAACATCGATCTGTTTGTCAGTACAACTTAACTGAAAAGTATTTTCACCGGTATGCTCTACCTGGAAGATAAGATCTTCGTCTTGGTATTGAAGATGTAGTGTTTCTTTATGCGCTAAGTTTAATCGCCAGGCGTTACATTTATCCCATGGAGAATGGTTTTCAAGTACAGTTAATGCTTGTATTTTCCTGTGTAAAAGGTAAATAAGGCAAGCCTGACTAATGCTTTCTTTGGTTAAGGTGGTTGTTGTAGGAAGCAGCCTTGCTAAATGGGTCTCTACATATTGCGTATGCATCTTAGCGGATTGAAACGTTGTGTCTAGAAGGATTTTGCGCAGAAAGGGCAGATTTGTTGTCAGACCAAGGATATGATATTGATCAAGCACTTGATGTAATGTATTAATTGCTTCAATACGATTGGCAGCATGAACAATCATTTTAGCCAAGAGTGGATCAAAATAAATGCTGACTTTATCTTGTTCTTGAATACCACTGTCTAACCGATAATTTTCTGTTTCAGGCAAGATTATTTTTTTGATAGTGCCTGTAGCAGGAAGAAAATGATGGATAGGATCTTCTGCATAAATTCGTGCTTCAATTGCATGCCCCTGGGTTGATATCTTAGACTGTGAAAGTGGGAGATCCTCTCCATCAGCAATACGTAGTTGCCACTCAACTAAATCTAGTCCTGTTATCATTTCAGTGACAGGATGCTCTACTTGTAAACGGGTATTCATTTCCATAAAGTAGAATTGATGATCGCTACTATAAAGAAACTCGACAGTTCCCGCACCGACATAGTTGATAGCGTGAGCGCAGTTAATTGCAGCTTGGAATAGCTTCTGCTTTATCTCATCTGTAATTCCGATTGCTGGAGATTCTTCAATAATTTTTTGATGACGTCTTTGTAAAGAGCAATCACGTTCAAATAAATGTACTGCATTACCAGCATGGTCACGAAAAATCTGTACTTCTATGTGCCTTGCTTGTTGTAAGTATTTTTCAATGAATAAGGTATCATCGCCGAAGCTCATCATACTTTCGCGTTTAGCAGAATCAATGATTTCAGTTAAATCATTAGCGTGATGGACCACGCGCATGCCTTTGCCGCCACCGCCTTTAGCAGCTTTTAAGATAAGAGGAAAACCAATCTGATTGGCTGCTTGGGTGAGAGTGAACACATCTTGATCTTGTCCCATATATCCTGGTGTAGTGGGGACATTCGCTTGTTGCATGATTTTTTTAGCTTCATCTTTGACGGCCATTTTTGCGATTGCATTAGAAGAAGGGCCTACAAAAATAAATCCCTGCTGTTCACACAGCGCTGCAAAGGAAGCATTTTCAGACAAAAAACCATAACCAGGATGGATAGCATCTGCTCGACATTGTTTTGCGATGCTAAGAATATTATGCATATTGAGATAGCTTTTTTCGGCAGGAACGGTGCCAACACAATAGGCTTCATCTGCAAGCTGACAATGTAGCGCATTTCTATCTACATCAGCATAAATAGCGACAGTTTTCACCCCTAAACGTTTTGCCGTACGAATGACACGACAAGCAATTTCTCCGCGGTTAGCTATCAGCAGCGTTTTAATTTTGTTCATTTTAAGTCCTGGCACCATGCTGGTTTTCGTTTTTCTAAAAATGCTTTTAAGCCTTCTTGGCCTTCAGGAGAAACGCGAATACTGGCTATCCGTTGAACGGTTTTTTCCACTATCAGTTCAGTAATAGGGTGAGGTGACAATTCTTTGAGCAAACTATTGATAGATTGAACAGAGGTAGGTCCGTTGTGTAATAAAGTTAAAATTAGATCGTTTGTCTTTTCTTCTAATGTTTCCCTTTTGACTACCTCAAAGCAAAGTCCTATTTGTTTAGCTGTCGTAGCATCGAAACTGTTGGCCGTTAAAAAATAGGCACGCGTTTGGCGAATTCCAATGGCATTAATGATATAAGGACTAATCACTGCCGGAATTAATCCAAGTTTTGCTTCTGAAAAACAAAAGGTTGCATCTGTTGATGCAATTGCAATATGGCTGCACGCAACTAGCCCAACACCGCCACCATAAACAGCGCCTTGAACCATCGCAATAGTAGGCTTTTGACAATAATAGAGAGTGTACATCAGCTTACCAAGACGCATGGCGTCATGGATATTTTCATCCTCAGTAAAATGGGCCATTTTCTGCATCCAGGTGAGATCGGCACCTGCTGAAAAATTTTTTCCTGTGCTTTTCAAAACGATGATTTTAACTGCTTTATCTTCTTCAAGCTGTAACAGAGCATGTATCATTTCGTTTATCATGACATCATCAAAAGCGTTATGGCACTCTGGACGATTTAGGGTTAGTGTTGCAACACCTTTTTGATCAATCGAAGTGAGAATAGTTTTGTAGGGTGGATTCATATTCTGAATACTCCGAAATGGGTTTCTTCAATAGGTGCATTTAAGCTGGCAGCTAATGCCATGCCCAATACGTCTCGGGTTTGTAAGGGATCAATGATGCCGTCATCCCAAATACGAGCGCTTGAATAGTAAGGATGTCCTTGATTATCGTATTGTTCAGTAATTTGTTCGATAAATTGTTTTTCTTCTTTAGGATCCCATTTTTTTCCTGCTTTTTGTAATTTTGCTTTTCTTACCTGGGCGAGTACGCTTGCTGCTTGTTCTCCCCCCATGACTGAAATGCGTGCATTAGGCCACATCCATAAAAAGCGAGGATCATAGGCGCGACCACACATACCATAATTACCTGCGCCAAAACTGCCGCCCACAATCACGGTGAATTTGGGTACCTTGGCACAGGCTACTGCGGTGACCATTTTGGCGCCATCTTTGGCAATGCCACCTGCTTCATAGCGTTTGCCTACCATAAACCCGGTAATATTCTGCAAAAAGATGAGAGGGATTTTTCGTTGACAGCAAAGCTCAATAAAATGTGTCCCTTTTTGCGCTGACTCGCTAAATAAAATCCCATTATTGGCGACAATACCGACAGGGTAACCATAAAGATGAGCAAAACCACAAATTAAGGTTGTGCCATAAAGTGCTTTAAATTCATGAAACTCAGAACCATCAACAATTCTCGCAATGATCTCTTTTATATCCATAGGTGTGCGAAGTGAAGGCGGGATTAATCCGTAGATTTCAAAAGGATCATATAAAGGTGCTTTAGGGGGTTTTAAAGGAAGCGTGATTGATTGGTGCTTGGCTAAATTTTTAATACAATCTCGTGCTATCATCAGCGCATGTTCATCATTTTGCGCATAATGATCAGAAACACCAGAAATTTTACAATGAACATCAGCTCCTCCCAATTCTTCTGCTGTCACATCTTCTCCAGTTGCCGCTTTAACGAGTGGTGGACCTGCTAGAAAGATGGTGGCTTGGTTTCTCACCATGATATTTTCATCACTCATGGCGGGAACATAGGCTCCTCCTGCGGTGCATGAGCCCATGACGACAGCAATTTGTGGGATCCCAAGACTAGACATAATTGCTTGATTGAAAAAGATCCGTCCGAAATCATCACGATCTGGGAATACTTCATCTTGATGAGGTAAGTTTGCGCCCCCTGAATCAACAAGATAAATACAAGGCAATCGATTTTCTTGTGCTATAGTTTGCGCACGTAAATGCTTTTTGACTGTAATAGGATAGTAAGTTCCCCCCTTGACGGTAGCGTCGTTGACGATGATCATGCATTCTAAACCATGAACGCGACCAATCCCGGTAATAAGACCGCCGCCAGGAATTTCTTCATCATATAATTGATATCCTGCCATGGCAGATAATTCGAGAAAAGGGGAGCCAGGATCAAGTAATTTATTAATACGTACTCTTGGTAAGAGCTTGCCGCGGCTTTGGTGAAGATCTTGTGCTTCTTTACCGCCACCTTCAGCAATTTTTTCGCTCAATTGTTGTAAAGCTTTGACTTGGATTAAAATATTTTCAACATTTTTGCTAAATGATTCTGATTTAATGTTTAGGTTACTTTTTATAATGGGCATAAAATCATCCCTGTAATTCTATCGCGATTGCAGTGGCTTCTCCGCCGCCTATACAAAGTGCTGCGATCCCTTTCTTTAAACCATATTGTTTTAATGCATAGATCAAAGTAGTGACAATGCGTGCGCCCGAAGCTCCTATGGGATGGCCTAATGCACAAGCCCCACCATGAATGTTCATTTTTTCAAGTGGAATGTTAAGATCTTTCATGGCAGCTAACGTGACACAAGCAAAAGCTTCATTGACTTCAAATAAATCAACATCTTCAATTTTCCAACCAGTCTGCACTAGCACTTTTGAGATTGCATGAATAGGTGCTGTGGTAAACCAGGCTGGTGCTTGTGCATGGGTTGCATGTGCGACAATTTTGGCCAGTGGTGTCAATTTTCGCTTTGACGCCTCTTCTCTTAGCATCATGATATGGGCGCAAGCCCCATCAGAGATAGCACTTGCATTTGCTGCTGTCACGGTACCATTTTCTTTGAACGCAGGTTTTAGAGTAGTGATTTTTTCTGGTTTAGCTTTTCCTGGTAATTCATCGTCAATAATAGTGAGTTGTTCTATTTTATGATGGATAGTGACAGCAGCAATTTCTGCATGAAAAGATTTATCTGTAATTGCTTTTTTCGCACGCTGCAAAGAACTTAAGGCAAATTCATCTTGCATTTGACGGCTAAAACCATATTTTTCTACACATTGTTCGGCGAAGACGCCCATTAATTTTCCCTTGTCATAAGCATCTTCTAAACCGTCTAAGAACATATGATCATACATGGTGCCATGACCCATGCGATAACCTTGGCGTGCTTTAAGCAATAAATACGGCGCATTGGTCATACTTTCCATGCCGCCAGCAATCACAATAGATTGGCTACCTGCTTTTAACAGATCGTGCCCTAACATCATTGCTTTCATCCCGGAGCCACACATTTTATTCAGTGTCGTTGCACCAACGTGATCGGGAATGCCAGCTTGAATGGAAGCTTGACGAGCAGGCGCTTGCCCAATACCTGCGGGTAAAACGCAGCCCATTAAGACTTCACCAATGTCCGTTGGTGCAAGTTGAATTTCATTTAAGCTTGCTTGAATAGCGACGCTTGCCAATGCTGGTGCGGATAAACTGGAAAAACAGCCTTGATATTGTCCAATCGGTGTGCGTTTGCTGGCAACAATTACGACATCATTTTGCTTGTCATCCATGTTAGATCCTTATAAGTTTTCTTCAAATATTTCCCGACCAATCACCAATCGTCTGATTTCAGAGGTGCCTGCACCAATCTCGTACAATTTTGCATCACGTAAAAATCGTCCCGTTGGGAATTCGTTAATGTAACCATTACCACCCAAGCATTGAATGGCTTGTAAGGCCATTTGGGTGGCATGTTCCGATGTATAGAGAATGACAGCAGCGGCATCTTTGTTACTAAGTGTGCCCCCAGTATCCGCTTGATTTGCCAGTGCATAGAGAAAAGCACGACTGGCCGAGAGTGTGGTATACATATCTGCAATTTTGCCTTGGATAAATTGGAATTCACCAATCGCTTTGCCAAATTGTTTTCGCTCGTGGACATAAGGTACGACGACATCAAGGCAAGCTTGCATGATGCCAACCGGGCCTGCTGCTAAAATAAGTCTTTCGTAGTTTAATCCACTCATCAACACATGAGAGCCTTCATTCAAATTACCCAGCATATTTTCTGCGGGGACTTCGCAATTTTCAAAGACAAGTTCACAGGTATTTGAGCCACGCATGCCTAATTTATCGAGTTTTTGTGCGCTTTTAAATCCAGGAAAATTTTTTTCAATAATAAATGCAGTGATCCCTTTCGAACCGACATTTTTTTGTGTGCGCGCATATACCACAATAACATCAGCATCAGGACCATTCGTGATCCACATTTTGCTGCCATTTAGAATAAATTTATTGTGCTGTGGAGTAGCGTTTAAGGTTAGACTCATAACATCAGAGCCACTACCGGTTTCACTCATGGCAAGAGCACCGACGTGTTCTCCAGAGATAAGTTTGGGTAAATAACGCTTTTTCTGTTCGGGTGATCCATTTCGACGAATTTGATTGACGCAAAGATTTGAATGAGCGCCATAGCTCAATCCAACCGAGCCAGAAGCTCTACTAATTTCTTCCATGGCGATAACATGTGCAAGATAGCCTAGCTGTGAGCCGCCATATTCTTCTTCAACGGTTATTCCCAACAACCCTAAATTGCCCATTTTTTGCCAGAGTTCATGAGGAAAAAGATTGGTTTCATCAATCTTATGGGCTTGTGGCGCAATTTCTTTTTGCGCAAACTGATAAACGGTATCACGGATTAAAGAAGCGGTTTCATTGATCATTGGGAACATAGTCGCTTTCCTTAAATGGTATCGTGAGAAGGATTAAATATCATAGTACTCTATCTTGTTTGGAACGACATCCCTCGTATTTTTTAGTAAGGAAGAAAAATGAAAATAAAAGATAACATTGCTGTTGTCACAGGCGGTGGCTCAGGCATGGGGGAAGCGGTATGTTGCTATTTAGCTGAACAAGGCGCCAAAATTGTGGTGTTGGATAAATCTGAAAATGCTGCAGTGCGAGTTGCAAATAAAACGCATGGCATGGCAATTGATTGTGATGTATCCAATGCACAAAGTGTAGAAGAGGCTTTTGCGCGTATAAAGCAAGCCCATGTAAGACCACTTTCCATTTTGGTAAATTGTGCAGGCGTTGCGCCTGCGAAACGTATACTGAGTAAAAATGGCGTCGTGCCTTTACCTTGGTTTGAAGAAATTATTCAAATCAATTTAGTGGGAACATTTAATATGATGCGCTTAGCGGCTGATCAAATGAGTCAGGCTGAGCCGCAAGAGGAGGGTGAGCGAGGTATTATTATTAACACCGCTTCTATTGCTGCATTTGAAGGGCAAATTGGCCAAACTGCTTATAGTGCTTCTAAAGGTGGTGTGGTTGCAATGACATTACCTGCTGCCCGTGAATTAGCGAGATTTGGTATACGCGTGATGACGATTGCACCAGGATTCGTCGATACTCCTATGGTAAAAGGATTTACAGAAGAAGTAAGGGCGTCTTTAATAACACAAACAGTATTCCCTAAACGGTTTGCTTGGCCAGAAGAATTTGCCACTCTCGTTGGGCATATTATTAACAACCAGATGTTAAATGGCGAAGTGATTCGGTTAGATGGTGGCGTGAGAATGGGAGCAAGTTGAAAAAATTGCATATTTTGTGTATCAAGACGGTAATCAATGAATAGAAATATCATTCTATCAAGCCAAGATGAAAACTTTAGGGTTGGGTTGATGCCAACCCTAAAGTTATTTTTAAAGGGCTAATCTTATGCTGAGATCTTGATCATCTTCTCTGCCATAAGCACTATCTTCATCGTTGGAATAGACGTTATCTTCTTCACTTTCATTGTCACTGCTAGATAAATCTTCTTCTGTATCAGGATGCTCTGCTGAATACTGAGCCATGCTAAATAATAAGAGAAACGGCATCATACTCTGTAAATTAACAGGTGGTGCCTCTTCTGTTTCATCTAAGAAGAAATCATTTTCTGCTGTACCAAAAAGTATCGTATCAATTTTACTTTCGTGAAATTCTGCCATGTCATTTATTCTCTTAAATAATTAGTTAGTATTAAAATACTAAATAAAGATGGATGAGAGATAAATAAATGAATGATAGATAGTATTTTTAAAGCGACATATACAAATCGTATTCAAAATGAAATATATACACGAAAGTTCAGGTGTAGGGAAATTCCCTATATATGCATTCACTCTTTAAGTAATTCTCGGCCTATGATAATTCTTTGAATATCGCTTGTACCTTCATAAATGCTAGTGACTCGCACATCTCTATAAATACGTTCTAAAGGAAAATCTTCCAAATAGCCGTAGCCACCGTAAATTTGCATCGCTTCACGACAAATTTTTTCGGCTACTTCACTGGCAAATAATTTAGCCATTGAAGCTTCTTTTAAGCTGGGAAGGTACTGATCTCGGCGTTTGGCTGCATGTAATAAAAGTTGTTTAGCCGCTTCTAGTTGGGTTGCCATATCGGCTAATTTAAAATGAATGGCTTGATGCTCATACAAAAATTTACCAAATGTTTTTCTTTCTTTGGCATATTGCAGACTTAATTGTAGTGCTTCTTCTGCCATTCCAATCGATTGAGCGGCAATGCCTAAGCGACCGCATTCTAAATTGCTTAAGGCAATTTTGTAGCCTTCACCCAATTGGCCTAATTGATATTCAACCGGGATCCGACAATCTTCAAATACAATTTGAGCAATTTCTGAAGCATGTTGACCCATTTTATGTTCAAGTTTGGCAACATGATAGCCTTTAGTTTGAGTGGGAACGATAAATGCAGTAATACCTTGTTGTTTTTGCTGTGGATCCGTTACTGCAAATACAATTGCAATATCAGCATGTTGACCAGAAGTGACAAACTGTTTGACACCATTGAGCACATATTCATCACCTTCGCGTACTGCTTTAGTCTGCAAATTAGCTGCATCAGAGCCTGCTTGCGGTTCACTCAAACAAAATGCACCGAGTTTTTTACCTTGCGCCATGGGACGCAAGAATTGTGCTTTTTGTTCTGGGGTGCCAAATTTTAAAATGGGTAAAGTGGCAACGCTATTATGGACACTTGCGATAGTGGAAATTGCGCCATCTGCTTTGGCGATTTCAGCAATCACTAAAGTATATGTGACATGATCAATATTAGTTCCGTTCCATTCTTCAGGGATCAGCATGCCTAGAAATCCAGCTTGGCCAAGGGCTTCTAGTGCTTCTTTAGGAAAAATTTTTTCTTTAGCCCATTTTTGCGAGAATGGACGAATAGCTTTCTCGGCTAATGTGCGTATGGTCTGTTGAATTAAAAGTTGCTCTTCACTTAGAAGCATGGTTCATCCTTGAAAGCTAAATAAATTAATTGGCGTTCCCTTTCCCTTCAAACTATCAGAATTTTGCTCCTTGATCTGTAGTAAGGTTACGGATCCCGTCGATGACTGTTAAAATGCCCGCTATTCAAAGCCTGTTGCCGTGTAAACTAATTTTGCATCGCACAGAAAACACAAGGAGGCTGCGTGAGCCACGAGACAACTATTGTTGCACGATTTGAAATTCCCTATTTTCGTTATTTAAATATTGAAGGTAAAGAAGAGCAGCCTGTTCCAGCCTTTGCTAAAGATGCTAAGACAGTAATTGAACTTTATCAGATGATGCTGCGGACAAGATTGTTTGACAAAAAGGCAGTAGCGCTACAGCGTACCGGAAAATTAGGTACTTACCCCTCTACCTTAGGTCAAGAGGCGATTGGTGTAGGTATTGGTTCAGCAATGAAGCCAGAAGACATTCTTTGTCCCTATTACCGAGAATACGGTGCGCAGTTTTGGCGTGGCGTCAAAATGGAAGAAATTTGGCTTTATTGGGGTGGGGATGAAAGAGGAAGCAATTTTGAAAATTGCCCGCATGATTTCCCCATTTGTGTTCCCATTGCAAGTCAAACGTTGCATGCTGTTGGTGCAGCACAAGCGATTAAATTACGAAAACAACCTAGGGCCGTTGTCGCTGCAATTGGGGATGGTGGTACTTCACGCGGTGACTTTTATGAATCGATGAATGTCGCTGGTGCTTGGGAATTACCGGTAGTTTTTGTTATCAACAATAACCAATGGGCTATTTCAGTGCCTAGAGAACAACAAACTAAAGCACAAACACTGGCACAAAAGGCAATAGCCGCTGGATTAGAAGGTTGGCAAATTGATGGTAATGATGTTTTTGCAGTCAAAGAAGCGGTAGAAACAGCCTTAGAAAAAGTACGCCATGGTGGCAAGGCAATTGTGATTGAAGCAATTACCTATCGCATGGGGGATCATACAACGGCTGATGATGCCAGTCGCTATCGTCCACAAGAAGAATTAAAAGAAAACGAAAATAAAGATCCTTTATTGCGTCTTAGAAAATACATGATAGCCAATGGGTTTTGGGATGAAGCTAGAGAAAATGCGTTAATTGAAAAATTAACGTTAGAGGTGAATGAAGCCTCTGAGCGTTTTCAAAATATTCCGCCTCAGCCACCAGAAGCGATATTTGATTATCTTTATGCAACTTTACCCAGTGCATTGGAAGCGCAGCGCGCGGCTGTGAAAGAGGAGGCAGCACAATGACTGCAATTACTTTAATCGAAGCGGTTACTCAAGCCTTAGCCTATGAGCTTGAACATGATCCTGATGTATTTGTTTTTGGCCAAGATGTGGGCGCCAATGGTGGTGTGTTTAGAGCAACGGAAGGGTTGCAAAAGCGCTTTGGTAAAGAACGCGTTAAAGATACGCCTTTAGCTGAAAATATGATTGCAGGTCTTGCTGTAGGTATGTCAGCGCAAGGCATTAAAGCCGTGGCTGAAATTCAATTTATGGATTTTATTTGCGCAGGAATAGATCAAATTCTTTCTCATGGTTCAAGATTACGCAATCGTACTCGAGGACGCTTAAGTTGTCCGATGGTGATCCGTACGCCTTCAGGAGGTGGGATCAGAGCACCAGAGCATCATTCTGATAGTATGGAAGCATTGTTTTCTCAAATTCCAGGTCTACGTGTGGTAGCCGCTTCTTCTCCTGCGCGAGCGTATGGGTTATTGTTAGCGGCTATACGCGATCCTGATCCTGTCATCTTCATGGAGCCTAAGCGAATTTATCGCATGGTAAAAGAAGAAGTTCCTGATAATGGTGAAGCCTTACCCTTAGATGTTTGTTTCACCTTACGTGAAGGTAGTGATATCACCTTGGTAACTTGGGGAGCAATGGTCCATGAAACCTTGTTGGTTGCAAATAAGCTTGAGAATCAAGGGATCCAAGCAGAAGTGATCGATGTGGCTACGATAAAACCTCTAGATATAGACACCATTTTGCAATCTGTGGAAAAAACAGGGCGCTGTGTCATTATTCAAGAAGCAAATCCGACTTGTTCTGTTAGCTCCGAAATTGCAGCACAATTGGCAGAGAAAGGGTTAACTTCATTAATGGCACCTGTTAAACGTGTGACCGGATACGATACGGTGATGCCGCTTTATCGTTCAGAGAAACTTTATCTCCCCAGTGAGCAACGAATTTTAAGCGCGGTTAACGCGGTATTGGAGTATGCATGAAAACATTTCATTTGCCAGATTTAGGGGAAGGATTGCCTGATGGCGAGATCACTGAATGGCATGTTAAAGAAGGAGACATGGTTAAAGTCGATGAACCATTGGTGTCTATAGAAACGGCTAAAGCCGTCGTAGAAGTTCCTTCACCCTATAGTGGAAAAATTGCAAAGCTTTATGGTAAAGCAGGCGATATTATTCCAACTGGATCACCGCTTGTTGATATTGATGCAGGTGAAAGAAAAGATTCAGGCACTGTTGCCGGTGAAATTAAAGTAGGTACAGAGATTTTAACCGAAAAAGCGGTATCTGTTTCTAATCGTGCCACAGGGATCAAAGTATTGCCTGCAGTGCGCGCACTCGCTAAAAAATTAAATGTTGATTTAAACGTGGTCACGCCTTCTGGTGTTGATGGAACGATTACGGCTGAAGATGTGAAAAAAGCAAGTGAGACCTTAAGTAAAGCAGGTCCCATTGAACCTCTACGTGGTGTGCGTCGTACTATGGCAATGGCGATGGCACAATCTCATGCTGAAGTTGTTCCTGTTACCATTTTTGATGATGCAGACATCACCAATTGGGTTAAAGAAAAAGATTTTACGGTCAGAATGATCTTGGCCATTATTAAAGCTTGCCAAGAAGAGCCAGCATTAAATGCTTGGTATGATGGACAAGCAATGGGCCGAAGATTGCTCTCAGAAGTCAATTTAGGCCTGGCGATGGATAGTCATGACGGTCTATTTGTCCCAGTTATCCATAATGCGCAAGAAAAAACAGCAACCGAGCTGCGAAGCGAGATTGAAAGATTAAAGAAAGAAGTAGCAGGACGCACTATTTCACCACAGAATTTGCAAGGCGCATCGATTGTTTTATCTAATTTTGGTAAATTTGCTGGTCGCTATGCCAATCCGATTATTGTGGTACCCACCGTTGCTATTTTAGGGGTGGGATCATTACGAGAAGAGATAAGACCCTTTAACGGTGAACCTGCTATTCGCTCTATTTTACCTTTATCTTTAACATTCGATCATCGAGCTGTCACAGGCGGTGAAGCTACGCGATTCTTAGCTACTATCATGAATGCATTAAGTAAATAGCGCCTCTTTTCTTTAATCAATCTGTTATGCCAGACTGGCATAACAGATCTTGCAAACCAATTTGAATAACTGCCTACAACAATGTTTGTTGCAATAATATATTTGCAGAAACGTCTCATTTTTCTGTGCTCAAACCAAGAATGAAAATGCCCTGATTTTTAATGAAAAATCATTCACGCAATGTGGTGATATTAACTGAATGATTGCTTGATTAGATTATTCATTGAATTTTATGCATGTTTTTCCTGAAAAAATAATAATCAGGTTTACAAGAAAATGCTGCTTAAGTATATTTGCCCATTAACTCAATAAAATTAGGTGAAAACACAATGCTTTCTGGAAATCTGGAAAACAATGAAGAGATATAAAAAATTAGGCTGATTCAAAAATTATGGCAGCTTAGAAATTTTTTTCGTAAAACAGATTTTAATAGCCTTCCACATCTACAAGATGTTGCCGATAAAATAACAAGTGCCAGGGTTCCTTTAACTCCTCTGCCTGCTAGCTCTTTGCCGCAATCACTTCATTTCGTTAAATCTGTTTTTCAAAATCTGAGCTGGGCGATTTAAATGAAATGATGCATTTGGATCGAGATGCAGATTCTTCGAGGTTTCCTCCTCAATATAGCAAGATGGTCTTTGCCTTTTCAGATTGGAAAGTGCCTGATTATGTTTCTATGCCAAATCAGATTGCAACAGGATATATACCTTGGAAACTAACTCCATATGATAACAAACCTTGCTCAGAAGTACCCAAGGAAGCGAATGGAAATAAATTTATTTCTGATGTCCAATCTCCCTATCATAAAAAACGTCGTTTCTGGTAGCACTATGAGTTTTTAAGAAGAGAAAAAATACCAGTAAATGCTGGTATTTTTTTGCAGATGATTTTTTTGCTATTGAGTGCTCAAATGGAAAATACCTTTTGAGTGATCTTTAGGGATCTTTCTCGAAAATTAATTTAGTTTAAAGCTAACAGGCGTTATTAATTTAATATTCATACTTCGGACATTTTTTATTAAGCAGATAATCAATAGATAATTTTCCTGGCCCATGAGCCATGATCACCAACATTAATAACCCCCAAGTAATATGCTGATGTAAACCATGAATACCGTCATCAGTCCATAAAAAGGGATATGATACAAAGATGATGCTATTAAAAATGAATAAAGCCAGAGCAGATAATCGCCCAAATAAGCCCAGCACTAAAAAAACAGGCAGTGTCAGTTCAGCTGCAGTTCCAAAATAAGCAGCCAGGTTTGGAGAAATCAAAGGAACTTGGTATTCCTGCTCGAATAGGGTCAATGTTGATTGCCAATTTTTCGTTTTTAACCAACCTGAAAAAAAGAATGCCTTAAAAAGCCAAAGACGGATAAAGAGATCAACCAGTGGCGCTAAACACATAAGAAGCTTTGTGGCCCATGTGTAACATTTTACAAAACGGGTAATGAGCGCCATAGCTGTCTCCCTCTATACTTTATTTGAATAATAGTACAAGCTGTTTCATAGTGGATCTTTAAAGGATGCTTAAGCCTGCTAAGAAGAGGATAGGCGTTTTCCTCATTGAGTTGTGAGCAAAGAGCACAACTTTTGTGTGGCTTATGCTAAAAAGTAATAATGCAGACTTTCTAAAGTAGCATTTTTCAATTATGTGCTACGCTTAAAAATAGGAAAGGCACACCTTGCTGCTTTTAGGATGAATACTTAGGAGAAACTGATGCGTAATGCTATCGTTGGAGCAATCATAGGACTGGGGTTAGTGTATGCACATGCAGCTGGCGCTGTAGATATGCTGCGCGATGAGCAAGGTCCCACTGAGGCAAAACCTGCTGCAACTGCGGAAAAAACTAAATCTTCTGATGCAGCCCAACATGCGACAAGACAAGGTTCACCTCGTGCATCAGGCCATCATCATCATCACAAAAAACATCATCGTAAGCCGCATCATAAACATTATTATCACCATCATAAAGGGTATCATGGTGAGCATTGTGGCTATGGACACGGTCATTATGGACATAGACATCACTACCATCACCATCATCACTATGGCCATCAGCAACAGCATCATCACCATCACAAGCACCAGCATTATGGCAAACACCATCCAAACGCTAAAAAATCAAACAGTACTGAACCAAAGGCTACAAAAACGAGCTACAACGATGATAATGGCCCAGGTGCACTTGATGCCAATCGCGCTAGCATGATAAATAATAGAGATCATTAATCATCACTAGTTGTTGAAAAAATACAGAAAAAAGCGTGTTTAAAACTTTTTAGCACGCTTTTTTTTTGACTGTTTGCTAGTAGGTCAAAGATTTATAGCATTTTTGGCTTATTATAATGATGAGTTTTCTAAAAAACACAGCTATCGACTACCAATTTATTTCAGTTACCAGCCATAATAAGGGTAAGGGAATAATTTGAAATGAGAAATATGTATTGGAAAGCTGTTGTCGAAACTCATTTCAGTATTTACTGGAGGTTTAAATGAAAGCGAACAAAAAGATAATTCAATTAATGGTCGTTTTATCGTTAGCATTACCTTATGTAGTTTATGCGGCAGGCGGAGCCGGATCATCTCATGGTAGAGGCGCTACGCGAGGAGATAGAAGCCATGAGCATGGCGAGATGAACTTTGATAGACGATTTAAGCAGATAGATGACGAAATGGATGATGGACGTAGTTATGGAACACCGGTTGATCAATTACGTGCAGGAACACCTAGACCTTCAGATAAGGCCTTCTCAGATTACAATTATTATAATGAAATGATGAGAGATCATCGATAATTTTTAAATTCATAGGATAAAAACGTGACTAAACTCGGCTAATGCCGAGTTTATGTTTTTAAGCTGGCATGCCAAGATAAGCCGTTTGGATCGCCGGATTGTTAAGAATATCCGAACTCTTGCCCGATAGCTGAATTTCACCATTTACGAGCACATAAGCTCTGTTAGCAAGTTGTAGCGCATGGTGTGCATTTTGCTCGACCAAAAGCAATGTCGTACCTGAAGCTGCAATTTCTTTTAGAGTTTTGAAAATAAGCGTTACCATTTGTGGTGAGAGTCCTAAGCTCGGTTCATCTAACAAAAATAATTTGGGATTGTTCATGAGCCCTCTACCCATCGATAACATTTGCTGTTCACCGCCAGAGAGGGTACCGGCACGTTGATTTTTTCGTTCTGCTAAGATGGGAAAGAGTGTGTATATTTTACTCAAACTTTTTTTGAGCTCTGTATGAGATTGCATGATGGCACCCATCTGTAGGTTTTCTTCGGTTGTCATTTTATCAAAGATGCGCCGTCTTTCTGGTGCGATAGCAATACCCAAACGATGTATTTGGTGGGTCGGCAAGTGATGGATATCCAGACCATTAAATTGAATACTGCCGCTCTTTATCCTCGGTTGACTGTAAGTTGACATGAGTAAAGTGGATTTTCCTGCACCGTTCGCGCCAATCAAAGTCACAATTTCATTTTTATATACTTCTAAACAGACATCATGCAATGCTTTAACGTTTCCGTATCCTGCATAAATGTGTTGATAGCAAAGTAAAGGGGTATTCAATAGAGGCTCCCTAAACATTTATTCATGTGCCACTCCGAGGTAGGCTTCTATGACACGTTTATCTTGACGGACTTGTTGCGCAGAGCCCTCTGAGATGACAACACCATGATCAAGAACAATGATATGATCTGAAATTTTCATCACTAAAGACATATCGTGCTCTATTAAGATAACAGTAATATTATTTTCACGACGTAGCGTCTGTATTAATTCACTTAATTCAAGTGACTCATGCGTATTGAGTCCTGCTGCGGGTTCATCCAGACATAATAAAGAGGGTTTTGTGCACATGGCTCGCGCTATTTCTAAATGACGCTGTTTGCCATAGGGGAGTTCGCCTGCTAAGCGATTAGCTTGGGGAGTGAGGTTGAGTTTTTCTAACCAATAATAAGCATATTCAATGGCATTTTTTTCAGATTGCTGAAAATCTTTGGTATTGAAAAGACCAGAGAGAACATTGCGTTTAGCATGAAGATGTTGTGCCACTAAACAGTTTTCAATAACAGTCATTTCTCGAAATAATCGAATATGTTGAAATGTACGTGCTATGCCTGCGCGTGTTGCTAGATGCGATCCGCCAAACATTTTAAAATACAGTTTAGAAAAAGATGAGATAGGATTGATAGCATCGGATAACCTAAAGGGCTCTCCTAACATTTTTTGAATATTAATCAATTTATCATAAGGCTGGAAGAGTAATTCGCCGTGTGTGGCGCAGTAAAAACCTGTTAAGCAATTAAAAAGAGTGGTTTTGCCTGCGCCATTGGGTCCAATTAATGCAGTAATTGTGCCTTTATTAACAATAAAGTTGACATTTTTGAGAGCAACAATCCCTCCAAAACGTTTGGATAAGTTTTTTACTGTTAGAATAGAGGGAACATTCGTCATTTTTGTTCTCTGACTATCCATTGTCTCGTCATACCTATCAAACCTCGCGGGCGCCAAATCATCACAAGCACCATTAAGCCACCAAAGACCAGCATGCGATATTCTGAAAATTGACGTAGCATTTCTGGAAGTAACGTGAACAAGATGGCTGCAATGGTTACGCCTAACGGTGAACCCATGCCACCCAATACAACAATCGCTAGGATTAAGGCGGATTCAGTAAAGGTGAAAGAAGTTGGGTTGACAAAACCTTCAAGGGCGGCAAAAAAAACGCCAGCAATCCCACCTATCATAGCCCCTAGACTAAAGGCAGAAAGTTTAGTGGTGACGTGGTTAATGCCAAGAGAGCGGCTTGCGATCTCATCTTCGCGTAATGCTTCCCATGCACGCCCTAAAGGCATACGTTGCAACCTAGTAACTAGACGCAAAATTAAACAGACCGCGATAAACAGCACCGCATACGTAAATAGGTAACGGTATTTTCCGTCATAAGCAAGATTAAAAAAATCATGAAAGGTGGTATGTCCTTTTACAGAATTGCGTGAAAATGTTAAACCAAAAAAAGTAGCAAATGGTGCGCTTAATCCGTTTGGTCCTCCGGTGACATCGCTCCAGTTATTAAGAATAAGACGGATGATTTCGCCAAAACCGAGGGTAACAATGGCGAGATAATCTCCATGCATGCGTAATACCGGAAAACCTAATAATGCGCCAAACAAACCCGCAAGCAGTGCTCCTATAGGAAGTGCTGCCCAAAATCCAAGATCAAAATAAGTCGCCCCTAGTGCATAAGAATATGCACCTATGGCATAAAATGCGACGAATCCCAAATTCAAAAGCCCAGCCAAGCCAACGACGATATTTAATCCTAATCCAAGTAAAATATAAATCAGCGCCAAGATAGCAACTGTTAACCAATATTTGTTGAGAAGGAGGGGCAAAATAAAACCAGAAATAATAAATGCTATCATCCACCAGCGATGGGATGTTCCTTTAATAACACGAATATCAGGCTTAGGTTTATTTTTAAAACGTTGTCCCCAATCACTTTGTTGTATTGAATAGATGATAAGCTTGCCGAAAAATATCACTACAGCAAGGACTAATGTTCTTTGGGCAATCATGTGAATTTCAAAACCATCTAATACTAAGCTGATAATAGGTCCGAGCAATAAAATAGCGATGAAGGTTGTCAGGCAGGCTTCTTTAAGACCCTGCATGTATTTCTTCATACCTTCTCCACATCAGCAGTGCCTAATAAACCGCTAGGTTTTAAAATTAAAACAAGAATTAATAAGCTGAACGCAAAAACGTCTTTATAATCTGATTCGAAAAATCCTGTATAAAGCGATTCAGCCATTCCAAGCAATAAACCGCCTAACATTGCCCCAGGTAGCGATCCAATCCCGCCTAAAACAGCACTGGTAAACGCTTTAATGCCAATAATGAATCCGATAGCGTAATTAAATGAACCATAATTTAGAGAAACTAAACATCCGGCAATGGCTGCCATGACGGAGCCAATGACAAAGACCAGTGGAATAATTTTGTTGGCTGAAATCCCGAGAATTTCGGCCATCAACAAATCTTGCTGTGTTGCACGCATGGCTCTGCCAATGGATGTTTTATTGATGATGATGCTTAAGAAGAAAACGCTAATGATTGTGGCTGCGATAATCATCATTTGAATGGTTGAAATCAGTGTGAGTGAGTCAATATGCCATTGTCCTTTAATAAGCATAGGGACCGCTTGATTGCGGGCCCCTTGGCTGATGCGAACAAATTCTTCTAATACGATGGACATCCCAATAGCTGAAATCAAAGGTGCTAAACGTGTGGAATGACGTAGCGGACGATAAGCGATACGTTCGATGGCCCAGCCGTATAAGCCAGTGATACTCATCGCAAAGAACATGGTAATAAAGAGGGATGCGATGACTGAATGAATGCCAAATAAACTACAAATAGCGAGGGCAATTGCCGTGAGATAGGCTGAGATCATATATACATCGCCGTGAGCGAAATTGATCATGCCAATGATGCCATAGACCAGCGAATAACCAATAGCTATCAATCCATAGATTGAACCAAGTGTTAAACCATTGATGAGTTGCTGCGCTAAGTAGTTCCAGTCGAACATCAGTGCCTCATCGTAGCCTTCGCATGTGCTTTGGCTATCATTTCACAGGGGTATATTTTCCATCAGTGTCCCACTTATATATGATGTAAGGAGCATTTTTGAGATCACCTTTCTCATCCCATTCACGCTCACCCATCACAGTAGGAACTTTATGCTGATGTAACCAGTCAGCCATTTTTTTACCATCTTGGGAGTGAGTTTCGCGCATAGCATCAGCAATGGATTGAAGTGCAGCGTAAGAATAAAGTGTATAACCCTCAGGCTCGATATGTTTTGATTCAAGTTCTTTAACGACTTTTTGTGCATCTGGAATGTTGCGTGGATCAGAACCAAAAGTCATATAAACATTTTTCACAATGTTGGCACCACCGGCTGAAGTCACAAAGTCCTCCGAGGCGATACCATCGCCAGAAATGAAAGGCCCTTGATATCCTTGTTCACGCAATTGTCTGAGAAGAGGCCCAGCTTCAGGATGCAATCCCCCAAAATAAACGGCATCTGCGTTTAACTGTTTAATGCGGCTGACCAATGCATTGAAATCTTTTTCACCGCGCGTTAGTCCTTCGTAGAGAACAATTTTGGCGCCCAATTTTTCCAAGGTTTTCTTAGTCGCATCGGCCAACCCTTTGCCGTAAGTATCCTTATCATGAATGATGGCAATATTTTTGGCTTTAAGAGAATCACTGATGAACTGAGCGGCAATAACTCCCTGCTGATCATCACGACCACAAGTACGAAAAATAGTATTGAAACCACGTTCAGTTAGAGCCGGGTTGGTAGAGGCGGGTGTGATCATTACAATTTGCGCGTCTGCATAAACATTAGAAGCGGGGATAGTGGAGGAGGAACAAAAGTGTCCAATGACCGCTGCAACATTATCTTTATTGACTAAACGATTGGCAACAGCCACTGCTTGTTTGGGTTCGCAAGCATCATCGGCATTGATGAGTTCAATTTTGTTGCCATTAATTCCGCCTTTCTCATTGATGTCTGCTGCTGCCTGAGTAGCCCCACGCCATAGTTGATCGCCAAATGAAGCATAAGGACCAGAAAAGGGCCCAGCAACACCAATTTTAATAGTATCAGCGACACAGATATGACATAAGAGGCTAGATATTCCAGCAATGAATACGTTTCGAATTAATTTAGACACATGACACTCCTTGTCTTGGATCCTTTCACTTTTTTGAAAATAAGTGAAATATTTAATTATTTCTTTATTAGCTGATGCCGTAAAATGGGTTGGGGAGCCTTACATTTGCTTCGGCATATCCGCCTTCAAAGTCTGCTTCCTGATCGCCAATATTAAGTACAATATCATAGGTTAAGGCGAGACGACGACGCGTATTCATTTTAAATTCAGCAACTGAGATTTCATCTTTATCAATGGGTTTTAAAATGAGTCCCTCCCACTGATCATAGCCCACTTTTTTAAGATTTTTGGCTGTTGCTTCTAAGAATTCTGCGGTACTTGGTCGTGAACTAATGAAAAAAACCGCCACATTTCTAGCTATTGCATGTTGATAGAAGGCAAGTACGGCTGGGATAGCATCTGAATTTGCAGATATTAATGAACCAGCTAAGGCGCTGACATTATGTGTAAAAGAGAGCTGTTCTAGATTACGGAAGTTTGATAATGCGGTTTCGTCGATATCTAATACAACGGCCAATCGATTGTGACGAGGTTGTTGTAGTTGTCTATCTAAGTAATCTTTGGCGTCATAAAGCTTTCGTTCTATGTCCTTAAAGTAGCTCCCCGATGCATAATATTCTTTAAATTGTTGAATTTGTTGCTCTGTAGTTGCTTTACTTTGCACATTGAGTGCATTTGCCGCTGGGATCCCCAATCCAGCAAGTAAAGCAAATACAGACGTGATTTTTTTCAATGTATTTGTCATGCTGTGTTCCTTTATTATCACCATCGTGGAAGACGACTAACGCGTTGTCTTAAATCATGTAAGAGAACTAAAGCGACTGAAAAAATTAAAGGGATAAATATCGTTTGCAGAATAATAGTAAGTAGCGTAGTTGCAATATAAATTTGTGAGAAATTCATCCCATAATGGATTAAAAGTGAGCTTACAATTAGAAATCCGCATAGCATGACAGCAATATTGATAAGTAGTGGAATGCTAATAACGATAACAGTGTGCCACCAATGTCCCCATACTAACCGATGACTAAGTGTCAGGGTTTGCAAAACGTGTTGGTTATCCGTCATGACCAAGATAAAAGAAAACATCAGAGATACAGATAAAATAATTCCTGGGACAATCAACAGCATGGTACCGCTGAGTACGATAAGCGAATAAAGTGCGCCTATTAAAAGGATGGAGATAAATTTAAGTAAAGCTTGTTGCATCGATGCCATAAAATGGCTAGGAACATGGTAGCAAAAACAATAAAGACGGAAAATGAGTCCGCTGAGAAACATGATCCCAAGAAACCAACTGATGGTCATTGTCCATAACCCCATTGGGTTATGCCCGAATAAACGAGAAGTCGAGGGCTCAACAACCCCTAGAAGATGGGGGACACACATCAAGATGATGGCGCAGAAGGAAAAAGGCAGTGAAGGTAAAAATGCGCGCTTGTAAAGGTTGAAGCTACTTTCAAGGAGCTGCGGGATATCTTGAGGTTCATTTTTTAAAGTAAACATACTTAAATTATTTCTCTCGGGCTTTTACTAAAGGGTATTATTGACTATTTTAATTGTATTATCATTACTGATTTCTGTAGTTAACTACCAAACAAAAGGGCAGCATGAAAGCACTAGTCCTGAATAAACTTCAAAAGCAATATCCAAATGGGATCAAAGCCGTCAAAGGGATCTCGCTTGAAGTAGAGCAAGGTAATTTCTTTGGTTTATTAGGTCCCAATGGCGCTGGCAAGTCGACAACAATTGGCATTATTTCTTCCTTAGTTAACAAAACTTCAGGCGTAGTGTCCATTTTTGGTTACGATTTAGATAAACAGCCAGAAAAAGCAAAAGCGCAAATAGGATTAGTTCCTCAAGAATTTAATTTTAATGTGTTTGAGCGTGTGATTGATATATTGACCAATCAAGCAGGATATTACGGTATACCTTATCGTGTTGCCACAGAGCGAGCTGCCTTTTATCTTAAAAAATTAGGTTTATGGGATAAAGCAAAAGAACCTGCTCGAAATTTATCAGGAGGTTTAAAACGACGGCTGATGATAGCGCGTGGTTTAATTCATGATCCACGGCTTTTGATCTTAGATGAGCCAACGGCGGGCGTAGATATTGAATTGCGTCGTGCGACATGGTCATTTCTACAAGAAATTAATGCGCAAGGGACAACAATTATCTTAACTACGCATTATCTTGAAGAAGCTGAGAGTCTTTGTCGACGCGTAGCGATTATCAATCACGGTGAAATTATTGAAGATATGGGTGTCAAGCAATTATTGAGTAAACTTGATAAAGAAACACTCGTGCTAGATTTAGCGACGCCAGTAAAAACGCTGCCACACATAGAGGGATTTGAGCTTTTACAAAAAGATGATCTTACTTTAGAAGTCAGTTTTCACCGTCAAACTTCATTGAATACCCTTTTTGAAGCGTTCTCGCAATTGGGTCTTCAGGTGGTCAGTTTACGCAACAAAACCAATCGTTTAGAAGAATTGTTTTTAGACTTAGTCCAAACCAAAGGAAATAACGCAACGTGACTTCGTTAAATTGGGTTGCCTTGTATACACTTACTCGCAAAGAAATGACAAGATTTTTTAGGATCTGGACACAAACTTTGCTACCTTCACCTATTTCGATGGTACTTTACTTTGTCATTTTTGGCAGTCTGATTGGTGCAAGGATTGGCTCTATTGATGGCTATCATTATATTGAATATCTTGCACCAGGTCTGATTATGATGGCAGTTATCAACAATTCTTATTCAAATGTGGTAGCTTCTTTTTTTGGCGCTAAATTTCAACGTAATATTGAAGAAATGTTTGTGGCACCGATGGCAAGTTGGGCTATTTTATTGGGGTTTATCTTAGGGGGGATTTGTCGCGGATGTATTGTTGGTTTGATAGTGACAGGCGTAGCCCTATTTTTTACCAAATTACATCTGCAACATCCAGCATTGATTGTATTGGTAGTATTATCAACTTCAATGCTATTTTCTTTAGCAGGGTTGTTGAATGCAATTTTTTCAAGAAAATTTGATGATATTAATATAGTTCCTACGTTTATACTGACACCTTTGACTTATTTAGGCGGTGTATTTTATTCCATTCATATGTTATCGCCCTTTTGGCAGAAAGTTTCTTACTTTAATCCCATTCTTTACATGATAAATGCTTTTCGTTATAGCATGTTGGGTATTTCTGATGTTCATGTGATGACTTCTTTGACTTTTATCATGGTAGCAAATGTATTTTGCTTTTTGTTAGCTTGGCGTTTGTTAGATAAAGGAACGGCGATAAAGGCATGATTTCTTTTTTTTGCTCCCTCTGCTGCGAGGCGATAGAGAGATATGTCTGTTTTAGCTTTGTTCAATGAGACATGAGGGAAAAAGAAGTTTACCACTCAAACGGTCTTGCAAAATAGGTAAACACCCAAAGCACAATCATGTAAGCACTAAACAGGGATTGGATGCCAGCCAAAGCATGAACCCATCCTTTCCCTTTAAGAGTGAATTCACGCGCTTGCATATGAGATATCCAATTACTGACGTTAATATCTTTCCAACCAATACTGAAAGCACTCAATAAGCTAAAGAAAAGAGAAAGCCTCAACAAATGAAATTGATAGAATAAGCGGTTTCCTTTCTTATCTAAGCATTGAGCAGACAATAACTTACAAATAGGTTCAGATTTCTTAGCTAGAGCATGAATTTTATCCCATTGGTAAAATCGTTTTTTATTCCAAATCGCAACAATGCCTGCTTGTTTTGTGGGATGTGATAAGGCATACCGATAAGGAATTGCAAAGAGAAATATCCCTAATAGAAATAAACGCAAGGGCTTTCCAGGATCCGCACCATAATTACAAGTGAGATAGAAAAACACATAGTTGAATGCACTATCAATGGTAAGCCAGCCACCTTTTTGCCATTCAAGTCGCATTTCCTGGAATTTAATGGTGGCTGTAATGACACGTTCCATCGAGCGGATCCCCAATTCCCGATAGGCAATGCGAAGTTCAGTTAATGCAGCTTTCCATTGGTTAAAATCAGTAAATTGTATAGATTGGAAATTTTTTACTGAAGTAAAGGTGGCTAAATCAGGTAATTGTTTGAGCACAGGTTGAAAAATGGCTTGATGAAGATCTGCTTCTGCAAAATTAGCCCCGCTCACCGCAGTTTTAATAAGTTGTGCACCTGTAAGATTTGCATTTTCTAAATTGGCGTCAGTTAATATTGCCTCAGAGAGATCTACTTCACTTAAATCTGTCCAAACAAGTATTGCTTGGTTTAGCATAGCGCCACTTAGATTTGCTCCTTTTAGGATAGCAAAAGTGAGATTGGCGCCACGCAGATCAGCATTGGCTAAATTGGCATGACTTAAGTTGGCTTGCCTTAGATCAGCGTTGGTTAGTTTAGCATTTTCCAGTCTTGCGTTTTCAAGTTGTGCCTTTTGCAGGTTGGCTTGTGTAAGATCAGCGCTGGCAAAATAAGTTTTAGTTAAATTAGCTTGTGAAAAATTAGTATTTTGTAATATCGTTTCGCCTAAATCTGAACCCAAGAGATTGATATGGCTTAGATCCCAACCACTAAGATTTAATCCGTGCAATGTGGTCCCACATAGGTTTATTTCGGCTTCTGCTTTCTTCTCTGGACTTTCAAGAATAATTTTGAGTTGGTTTACTGTAAATGTTTGTCCTTGATAAAAGCTTTTGCATTCATTTTCTTCTGCCTTTATTGCTGGGGCCAATAAGATGAGCAAACAAACCAATGTAAGTGTGCGTTTGAGCATAATGCATTCCTTATTGTCCTGGATCATCGTGGATCCCAAGATCGTCACTTATCACTCCCTTTTTCCAGGGTAAGTCATTTGGTAAAAGGTCTGAGCTCAATTTAAATATGGGATATTTGATAATATTAAAATAAGGTGAGTAATCAAAATCACTGGGAGTAAATAATCTAGGATTGCGCTGGATCAACTCTACATTTTTAGCATCATTTAGTTGCACTAAAGGTAATATGGGAAAATGTACGGAGTAGAAGGCATCAGCTATCATAGAAGAGCAAATGTCTTCTGTAGGTTGGAGTGCATTATGTTGGAATAAGCTAGAGCGCCATCGTCTAGGAAAAAGCCCCCATGGAAACAAAAAGCGTGCTAAATCAAAAACATGACGAAAATCATATTTTCTTCCTAAGCGGTTTATCGCATAACCAATCACTTTTTGAATAGTGGGTGTAGTAAGGCCTTGTGGTCGAAGTAATCTTATATGATCGGAGCCGTATTTGCTAATGGGGGAAACAATTGTGCCTTCGCCAACTTCACTTTCGATAAGCAACTGTGTCTCAGGATTACCACTATAGGCTGCTTTTACTTTTTCACGTAATTCAGGATCTTCGATACCTGGGATAGTCCCAATATAGAGTGCAGCATGTGACCAGGGGCTGCGTGTTATTTGCTGAATAATATGACTGATCCGATTGCGTCCTTCTATTAGTAACACATCCCCAGGAAGAATTTCTTTGCATATTTGATGGAAATCACTTAAATAAGCGCGATGAGGCGGCTCGTTTTTAAGAAGCCAATGCCCTACTTTTTTTATGATCCAATTGCTGAATGAATTTGCCATGTTTTACTATTAGAAGAGGGGGAAGCCCCCATTTATTTAGCATAGACGTTGTTCAGTCTATAATAAATAAACAACTGAAAAATATTGCTATGGATTGAAAAAAATTACAGTTTAATAGGTAAAAAAATGTTTAAGCGCATTTTAGTTCCAGTAGATGGTAGCAGGGTTGGCAACTTTGCGTTAAGCAAAGCGATAGATCTAAGCAAAGATCAAAAATGTAAATTACGCATTGTTCATTCAATTGATTATATTGCGCTCACTGCTGGTGTTGAAGGCATTGATGCAGTTTCATTACAGAAAAGTTTGAAAAAGGCTGCTGAAAAAATTTTAGAGAAAGCAAAAAAGACTGCGCAGAAGAAGAAAGTTAAAGTGGAAGTAAAATTAATAGAGTCATTCAAATTGACTAATCGAATAGATAATATGATATTGAAAGATGCAAAGCGTTGGCGAGCGGATTTAATCATCGTTGGAACACATAAAAAACGTGGGCTCAAGCAGATCTTGTTTGGCAGCCAGGCTGAGAATCTTATGCACAAAGCTACCATCCCTATATTATTGATCCGCAGTAAACGTTAGTTAATATGCTATGAATGAAATCGTTTTATTTGCATTCGTTGGTTTTTTTGCTCAGCTTATCGATGGCGCGTTGGGGATGGCCTATGGTGTAATTAGCATGAGCGTTTTATTAGGGATGGGTGTTCCTCCTAGTGCCGCGAGCGCTTCTATCCATACGGCTGAAATCTTTACGACCGGTATTTCTGGTTTTTCACACATGATGTTTAAAAATATTGATTATAGGCTTTTTCGTCGTCTTATTATTCCTGGTGTTCTCGGTAGCATACTAGGTGCCTTATTACTTTCCTATATCCCGGCTAAAATGATAAAACCCTTTATTTCTGCTTATTTATTTTTGATGGGGGGGATCATTCTTTACAAAGCAATACGTGAAATGCATTGGATGGATAAAGTGAGGAATTTAATCAATAAGGCGTTAGAACGTGAGAAGCGCTCACATCATCCTTATCGGGTGATCCCGTTAGGTTTTATAGGAGGTTTTTGTGATGCTGTAGGTGGGGGTGGTTGGGGAAGTATTGTAAGTTCTTCTTTATTAGCACAAGATGAAAGCGATCCGCACTATACTGTAGGCACTGCTAATCTAGCTGAATTTTTTACGGCATTAAGTTCTTCTATCATTTTTTTTGCCGCTATTGGTATACCACATTGGCGCATTGTAGTGGGATTGGTAATCGGAGGTGCTATTGCTGCGCCGCTAGCAGCATTTGCTATCAGGTATTTACCACCTAGAATCGTTATGTTTTTGGCAGGTTCTTTAATTATCTTAATTAGTATTTATATGACTGTTATAAGATTTTTAAAATAAGTATAACTTTTTTCTCTTTATTTTAAGTGTTTAGTGACAGGTGATAAGATTTTTTTGAAGTGCTTTTTAGCACGTTTTGCGTGTTGTTTCAATTTTTTACCATTTTTTATTCTTTGCGCTTTCTTTTTTTCTTCCTTAATTTTTTTATTTTCTTCTTCTTCTTTTGCTTTCAACCGCTCTAAATGTTTCAGCATTTTTTCGAGTTCTTTAGCTGTTTCCTTTATTTCTTTCGTTAAAATTTTAATTTTTTGTTTAGTCGAGAGATGTTTCATGCTTTGTTCCCTTTATTTCGATATTTTAACTTTCATACCTTCATACATATTAGTGACGCCATTCTCGATGATAAGTTCACCTTCCTTTAGCCCTTGGCTGACTTGTATATCATATGGTGAATATTGCCTGCCATTAATTTCTCGACGATGGATAATCATGCGTTTGGGATCTACTACCCATACATATTGTCTTTTGTTTATATCGACAAAGACGGCACTACTTGGGATAAAAAAAGCACTATTCTCAAGAGATTGAGTAGAGGAATTTTTTAAGGTGTTTTTTTCAATAGGGTTGATCACCCAGATTTTCACTCCTTTGGCGTGAGCATGTTTGGGGTTGTGTTTTATTTCCCATAACAATAAGGTTGTAATAAGGATGAGAAGTCCTGTAATACCTAATATCCACGGCCATCCCTTAACTCTTTTTTGACTGCGATATAGCCCCATTGAAGATTGCCATACTTAAGTGTTAGGTCATCTGAATATCTTAGTTGAATTATATATTGGTGTGTTAACTATGTAATTTTTTACAGTTGAAGATAGGACTCGTTTCTTTGGCAAGGAGTTGGTATAATCTTCAGCCTTCCGGAGAGGTGTCAGAGTGGCCGATTGAGCACGCCTGGAAAGTGTGTGTACGTGATGAGCGTACCGAGGGTTCGAATCCCTCCCTCTCCGCCAAAAATAAAAAACCCTTTTATCAATGAAGCGAAGCTTAATTGATAAAAGGGTTTTTTATTTTTAGGGTCTGAAAAGGGATGAGAACCCGAGCAGAGGGTTCGACAAAATTGCGAGCGTACATTGCCGAAGGCAATGCGAGCGATTTTGGACGCCGGTAGGCGCCCGAAGGGTGAGTAAGCGTAGGCGAAGCCAAGCTTGCGAATCCCTCCCGGAGCAAAAATATCACGCGTGTGTGATATTGGGTTTTTGATTTTTGGGGGTTAGAAAAGGGATGAGAACCCGAGCAGAGGGTTCACCAAAACGGCAGGAATGCCGTTTTGGTCGCACGAAGTGCGCCCGAAGGGCGAGGTCCGAGACAATCCCTCCTGTACTTCGCCCCCTCCTAACCCGTCCTTTGAGTCTGCCCCTCGCCTGGCTGTAGTCGACATTCATAGAATCGAATAAAATCCTTCGCCTGCATCGCTGGCAAAGAACCATCCTTGACCGTATTCAATCCCATGCGCTATCAAGTAATCCACCTGCGCTTGTGTTTCAATATCTTCAGCAATGTTACGCTACTTGTTGCAGAATCAGTTTCTAGTGAATCAATAAAGGATTTGTCGATTTTAAGAGGATCTAAGAGTAACCCATGCAAGTAAGATAAACTTAAGGAACGAGCGGAAATATAAAATACGGATCATTTCCCCATTTGTAAGGCTCTTTGTAAAGCTGCACGTGTCCAAGCAGAACCGTTAACATCTTGTATCAAAGTGAAATAAGGCAGGGCAGCAAAACCATGACAAAAAGCTCTGAAAACAGCGGTTTGTATCATATTGTCGTCGATGTTGCCATAGCTATTGAAAAAATGCGCTAAAGCATTATCTGAAAAAATCATAATACCAACTGATAAATCAATCGCAGGATGTCCAATGTGAGTGTCACCCCAATCAATTAATCCGTTTAAAGAGCCAGCTTTATCGACAAGAACGTGTTTTGCATAAAGATCACCATGTAAATAACATTCTTTATCATGTATGAATTGTTTTTCATGAAAATGATGGAAGGTATTTATAAGAATTTCAGGTGAAAAATCTGCGTCTACATAAATTTTTTCATACTGTTCAATGTTGTTTAGTAATACCTCTTTGCGCTGTTTAAGATTAAGGCGCCAGGTTTGATCTCCTTTGATCATGCCAGCGTGCTTTTTTAAGACAGGCAGTGCATGGAGTTCATTTAGCCATTGTCCCAATTGCTTAGCAAAGCTAATTTCACTGATAGGATGAGAAGCTGCTTGCGACAAGGGAACACCTGATAAAAGCGGATACCCTGCGAATGGAAATGGGTAGAGATCAGTAGGGGTGCCTATAAAGGTAGGATGAGAAAAAGGAAATGAAAGCTTGCCGGCAAGATGGGGCAGAAGCATCATTTCATTTTCGATACACATGACGCCTAATTCTCGACGAGGAAATCTAAACACCAGGGAGTGATTCACTAAAAATGCAATATTATCAAAACCTTCCCCTAGTACAGATATTTCATCAACAGTTACATTAAATTGTGAAGAAAGTAAGGTTGTGGCAATTTCTGGGGTAATATTAATAGTTTGATCCCAACGATGACTCATTATACTCTTTCCATTTTGAATTTAGGCATTGTTGCCATCGCTCTCTCACCCCAGTTACGTACTAAAGCGTACGCGCCTGGGGATTTGTTCGCTTGGCGCCGCGCCTAAATTCAAACTGGTTCGAGTATATGTCTTTCTATTTTTAATTATGCACTGAGTATTATGAAGATAACTTAATTAAAAGGCAAGAAACGAAGGTTATTCTCCCCAAGGAGTCCTTACCGTTGCATGTGAGCAAATTTCATGAATACCAACGCCAATGTCAGCATGCATAGGTTCAAGCCAAGGCGCCTTTTCAACCGCAACTTGACCGTCTTCATAGCCTGCCTTGATGCGTTCCTCGATGGATAATTTTGAAAATTCAAAATCTTTGGAAGAAAGTTCGCTATGGGGTGCAGTATAAAGAAATCGAACAAAATGCATCACATGATCGATACACTCGCGATCATAGAGTTTTTTAATTTCTGCATCCTTTTTTAAAGCCTCTGGCATTTTTTGGTAAAGGAAATGAATTTCTCGTCTTAAACGTAAGATCTCAAGGAAGGCTTCTAAGTGCATTCGATCTTGACTTGAGTACATGATATCTTTATAGCGCTTCATAACATCATCTAAAGATTTAGGGTTTAGACCAAATGAGTCAAATAAATTGGCCATGAAACATAAAGTATTGACGTGATGTGAGTCATGAATAATCGCTTGAACAGGAGTATTACTCAGCACACCACCGTCCCAAAAATATTCATTATTGATTTTGACCGCAGCAAATGCCGGTGGCAACGCACAGCTAGCCATGACATGCTCAGGTCCAATTTTTTGCTTATTGGTATCAAAGAAGACAGCTTTTCCTTTTTGTACTTCTACAGCACCAAGGGTTAAACGAATTTTTCCACTGTTGAGTAGATCAAAATTTACTAATCGTTCTAAGGTTTTTTTCAGTGGATCTGCGACATAGAAACTAATGGTATCGGCTGAACCGTTATATTCTAATAATGGGTTTTTAAAGCGAGGGCTAAACATCCCTGGTTGTCCAAGAAACAAACTGGATTGCGCACTGATAAAGTTGTACCACTGCCGGATTTTTTCATCCATTGGAGAGAAACCAGGTAATATAGAGCGTGAGACGGTATTCCAAAAGTCTTCTAATTTAGACACTCTATCTTGCGGTTCATTGCCAGCGATGATGCAAGCATTGATGGCACCTATAGACGTTCCAATGACCCAATCAGGGTGATAATCATGTTCTTCTAAAGCTTTGAAAACACCAAGCTGGTAAGCACCTAAGGCGCCGCCTCCTTGAAATACATAAGCGATGCGTTCAATGTCCCTTGGTTTTGCTGATTTCATGTACACCTATTGAGCTGTTAGTTCATTTGTATGAAGAATGCGCAAAGACTATGATTTGAAATCGGCAGGAAGGGGCTTATATTTAATTATCAGCTGGATGTTATTCTAGTCTTCTTTTAAACATCCAGCCTGCGATTGTTAAGGTGAATAGCGCAATAATGATCATTGGCCAAATATTCCATAATACTTCCATCGCTCCCATATTTTTTAAAAATAAGCCTTTGATAATAACAAAAAGATGGCTAAGTGGAATAACCCAGGTGAAAGGTTGTAACCAGGTTGGCATATTCTCAATAGGGGTAGCAAATCCCGATAACAAGATGGTTGGCATAATAAATACAAAAGTGCCAAGGGTCGCTTGTTGTTGTGTTTGGGACAAGGAGGAGATAAATAAACCAATCCCAATGATAGATATCACGAAAACGATCAAGCTGAGATAAAACAATAAAAATGAGCCTTGAAAGGGAATTTTATAAATAGACATGGCTAAGATCATAATCAATGTGCTTTCACTAATACCAATGAACATTGCGGGGATCATTTTTCCTGCAAGAATTTCTCGAATTTCAAGTGGTGAAACCAGTAATTGATCAAATGTTCCCATTTCGCGTTCGCGAGCAACCGATAGCGCCGTCACAATTAATCCAATTACCATGCTCAAAATTCCCACTAAATGTGGAACGGTATACCATACATAGTCTAAATTTGGATTAAACCAGCTACGAAAATCAACTGTTACACTTTGAACATGATTGATATTTTGTAAAGCGAGAATGTCATTATTAAAATTTTGGATAATTCTTGCTACATAACCTTGTACAATTTGTGATGAATTAGTTTTTCGTCCATCAAGAATAATTTGAATTTTGGGCATGCCTCCTTGGCCTAATATTCTTGAAAAATCAGATTGGATTTCTAAACCCACTATAGCCTTTTGTTCATCAATGGCTGCTTTAAGATCTTTACTTTGTTTCACTTCATAAACATGAGAGAAATATGGTGAGCCTTTTATTCTTTGAATTAATTCGTGACTATACCAACCGCCGTCTTGATTGCAGTAAACAATTGAAATATTTCGTACTTCCAAGGTAGCAGCATTTGCAAATAAAATTAATTGAAGTAAAGGCGGAATAACGAGAATTAAGCGTGCCTTTTTATCACGTAAAATCGCAAGTAATTCTTTGATAACAATTGCTTTTAATCGTACCCATTTCATTATTCTAAACTCTTTTTACTTTTTTTGATAACCAACATGAGGAAAAAACTACCAAGACCTAGCATAGCGAGCATATCAGGCAAAATGAGAGCCCATACATCACCCGCTAAAAAACTTGTTTGAATAATTGAAACGAAATAGCGAGGTGGAAACAAATAGGTTAATGTTCGGATAGGTAATGGCATGGTTTGAATTTCGTATAAAAAACCGGAAAGCATATAGGCAGGTAAAAAGGCCGCATTAATAGCAGCTTGGCTCGCAACAAATTGATTTTTAGATATAATAGAAATGAGCAGTCCTTGACTAAGTGCTGCTAACAAGAAAATGGCGGTAGCCAACATTAAGACCAAAATAGAGCCTTCAAATGGAACCTTAAATACAAACACTGCAAGCGCTATACAAAAAAGCATGGAGCCCATCGCTAATAGAAAATAAGGTATCATTTTTCCTATAATAAATTCACTAATGCGAACAGGCGTTGAAAGAATAGCTTCCATTGTACCGCGTTCCCACTCACGTGCTACAACAAGCGCTGTTAATAAAGTACCAATCAATGCCATGATGATAGCCAAAGAACCAGGCAAAATAACATTTCTGCTTTTAATCTCTGCATTAAACCATACTCTGACTTGTGAAATAATCGATGGTAGTTCGGTGATCCCTTGTTCTTGTTGCCAAGATAACCACCATAATGCAGCGACGCCCTCAGCATAGCTTTGGACAAAGCTTGCTGTATTAGTTTCACTCCCATCAGCGATGACTTGGATAGGAGCGATTTCTCCTCTTTTAAGATTTTTGGTGAAATCTTGAGGAATAACAACAATTCCACGTATTTTAGCAGCAACGAGCTCTTCAGTAAGTTTGTAACGACTGGTTTCTGTGGTAGCAGAGAAATAAGGCGTATTTTGAAATGCAGCCGCTAAACTTCTGGCCTCTGGCGAAGTATCTTCCAATACGAGTCCTATGCGGATTTTGTTAAGATCCAATGAAACGCCAAAGGCAAACAGAAAAATCATAATAAGCGGCAAAATGACAGCAATCATAAGTGTGCTTGGATCGCGTATAACTTGAAGTGATTCTTTATATACAAGGGCAAGCAATCGTCTCATTGAAAATTGCGTCATGAGATAGTTTCCTGCTTGATTTGCGCTGTTTTTCGCTTAATCAACTCCACAAATACATCTTCAAGAGTAGGATCGGGCAATGCATTTGAACGAATATCATTTTTTAAGGCTTCAGGTGTATCACTTGCAATGTTTTTTCCTTGAAAAATAATAGCAATTCGATCGCAATATTCGGCCTCTTCCATGAAATGCGTGGTTACCATAATGGTGACACCTTTTTGTACCATGGCATTGATATGGACCCAAAATTCTCTACGCGTGAGTGGATCTACACCAGAAGTAGGCTCATCTAGAAATAGTACATCAGGTTCATGCATGACAGCACAAGCAAGCGCTAATCGTTGTTTGAATCCCAATGGTAACGTGCCTGCATTGGTATTGAGATAATGCTTTAAATCAAAAATATCAATCATTTGTTGTATTTTGTTTTTTGCATCATTACCGGATAGCCCGTAAACACCGGAAAAGAATTTGAGATTTTGTATAACGCTTAAATCACTGTATAAAGAAAATTTTTGCGCCATGTATCCAATACGAGAACGAGCAATAGAACTTGCTGTTTTAAGATCAAATCCAGATACTAACGCTTTGCCTGTGCTAGGTTGTAATAGACCGCACAGCATTTTAAAGGTAGTCGATTTACCTGCACCGTTCGGACCCAGAAGGCCAAAAATTTCGCCACGCTTTATGGTGAAGGAAATATTTTGAGCCGCAATAAAATCACCAAAGTGTTTTGAAAGATCTTGCGCTTGGATAGGAATAGAATCTTCTTTAGCTTTGGGCGCCATTTTTTCAGCTAGGACGGACTGTCTGCTATATGCCCCCTTTAAGATATCCATGAAAGCATCTTCAAATCGTGGCGAAACAGGTGTGAGTGTTATCTTTGATAAGCTATTTGCATTTTCTTTTAACAAGACTCGAATATTATCGCCTTGGATCAAAGCATCAACCACTTCATTTTGTTTTAGAACATAACTTAATTTAGAGCGCTTTTCTTGCGCTGAAACGGGAGTGATAAAAACCCTGCCTTCGGCTCGAGAGGTTAAGGTATCTGGCGCGCCATCAAATAAGATAGTACCTTCGTTGATTAAGATAACTTCTTTACATAGTTGTGCTTCGTCAAGATATGAAGTAGACCAAATGACTGTCATTCCTTCTTTTATCAAAGCCTGCACCATTTTCCATAATTCGCGACGAGAAATAGGATCCACTCCCACGCTGGGTTCATCAAGCAACAGAACCTTCGGGCGACTGAGTAAGGAGCATGCTAAACCCAATTTTTGTTTCATTCCTCCAGATAATCGACCGGCTAGTCTTTTGGTAAATCTTTTGAGATCCGTGAAAGCCAACATTTGACTGAATGAATCTTCTTTTTCTTTCTGACTGAGTCCATGAAGTCTTGCATATAATTCGAGGTTTTCGAGCACAGAAAGATCTTCATAAAGACCAAATTTTTGTGGCATATAGCCTAATATGTTTTGAATTTTCTGACTTTCGCTTTGTGTATCAAAACCACACACTGTAATGCTTCCATCGGTGGGACGCATTAAGCCTGTAATGAGTCGGATTAAAGTTGTTTTGCCTGCGCCATCAGGACCAACCAATCCTGTGACAGTGCCATGACGGATATTAGCAGAGATGTTGTTTAATGCAGGAAACTCCTCGGATTCAAATTTTTTGCTAACGTTTTTAATTTGTATGGCAATGTCTGTCATATCAAATTTTTGATTTTAATGGGATTGAATTAGGTGTTTTGACTGTATTGTCTTGTGCCAACTTTATCACAACAGTCACTGGCATCCCTTGGCGAAGTTTACCCTCGGGATCTTCAACAACAATACGTAATCTATAGACGAGATCAGTGCGTAATTCTTTTGTCTCTATATTTTTAGGCGTAAACTCTGCTTGAGGTGAGATAAAACCTATTTGGCCTTCAAAAGGCGTAGATTGCGAATCGGTATAAATAAGTGTTCTCATGCCTGGCTTTACACGTCCTAAGTCGACTTCCGAAATATAAGCTCTTACCCAAATAGGATTAGTAAGTGAAAGGGTATAAACCGCGTTGCCGATATTGAGAATGGATCCAGGTTCTCGGATCCTGGTCAAAATGATACCATCACTGGGTGCATACAGTACGGTGTCATTTAAATTGGTTTGTGCACGATGATATTGTGCTGTGGCTGCTTCAAATTGAGCTTGACCTGCGGCAATATCTTCTTGCCTAAAACCTTCCAAAGAGAGTTTTAAGGCTTCTTGTGCTGATTTTAGTTGGGCTTTTGCTTCATTTGTGGCGGCATAAGCGTCATCATAAGCTTGCTTTGAGGCATAATTCTTTTTTACCAATTCAGATTGGCGTTCATAGGTTTTGCGTGAATTTTCATGTGCAACTTCTTTTTCATGAAGTTGTGCTTTGGCTTCTTGGATTTCTTGAGGCCGATTACCTGCACGTAATTTTACAAGGTTGGCTTGAGCTTGTTCCATCTGTGCCTTTAAATTGTTGAGATCTTGTTCATAAGGAACGGGATCGAGTTTGGCTATCAAGTCGCCCATTTTTACGTGGTCGCCTTCTTCAAAAAGCACTTCAAGCAAGCGACCGCTGACACGAAATCCTAAATCAACTTGTCTAATATCCACATTGCCATGGACCGTAATCTCATTATTATTGTTACGATTGTGATAAAAATAGTAATAGCCACAGGCAAGTGCCGCTATCATACTCAGCGATACTATGAGAGGCCTAAATATTTTCACAGTTTGCATTCCATCGCATAGGGGATAAATATTCCTATTCTATATATACATATTAGCCCTCTTCTTGTTCCCCTGAGACATCCAGTCAGGATTTTGTAAAAAACCTTATTTATCGTTTGAATCGCCCCATTTGTCTTAAGAATGCCGTTTTTTATAGTAAATAGCTATTCAGATAACTATAATCGTGGCTTTAAATTAATGAGCCTAGAGAGAGAAATCATGTTAAAGAGTTTTACTGAAGTTGCTGCTAAAAAAGCTAAAGATAACAAACAAGCCCTAATAGTAGGTGGCACAAGTTTAGGTCTTACAGCTATTAGTTTAGCGACAGGAAACCCTGCTGTTACCCCTACCCAGACGCTTGCAACAGCTGTGGTATCAACTGCATATACTGCACTTGGCTATGGCGCATACAAAGCGGCTCAAGGGGTTACCTCGATGTACAATGGCTTTAAAAATAAGTTTAAAAAACAAAAACTTTTGCAAATTGAAGGCACAGAACAGCATTTATTATTAACTTACCCAGGTTTTGAACCAGAGCAAACGCAAGATAATCCAGTTGTACCTTCGCATCATGTTACAGAAACTGAAGAAGAAGTTGTGGATCGTTTGGCAAAGAAAAAGCGCGTTGCTACAGAAGATTTACAAGATGTTCTTGAGCGTAATCTTGCCGAAGAAGATGAAGAAGAAGATTTAAGCTTCGAATATAACTCTGAAGAAGATTATGATGATGAAGAATTAAGTTCTTCAGAAGATGAAAATATGAACGAGAAAATTGAAGACGCTGAAGTTGAAGAACTCCGAGCTGAAGAAGAATCTTCAAATAAGAAACGTAAGCAGAAAATTAGATAATATTTTCTTCTTTATTGAAAATTCCCCTCTTAGACTCTCTAGGCGTTTCTAGAGAGTCTTTTTTTATATTTACCCTTACTCTTCCTAGATGACATGATGCTTGCTTTGGCAAAAAACTTCGACAGATCTATGTTGCAAGGTGTGAGGCATAAGCGGATTATTACCTTCTTTGCAATCCTCATGTATTTCGTAACATTTCGATCCGCCTTCGCAAATGCTTAGGCGAGATCTTGTGTCGTGGATGTGTTTTGATTAAAAAGATTGGATAGCTTATCTATCATCATTGCAAATCCGCCATTTCCTAAGACATTTGCTGCAGTAATAACAGGATCGAAGAGAATATAGAGCGCAGTTATCAAGGATAACATCGGGGCATTGAATCCCAAGTAACTTTCCAATATGGGGAGCATTACAATAATGCCACCACCGGGTACGGCTGCTACCGAAAATTTTGCAAGCACAAAGTAAAAACTAAAAAGTAGATAATCGATGAGAAAAGGCTCAGGGAGATCAAAGCTTTTTAATATCGCATAGGCCAAGATAGGAATAGCAAAGCAGTCTCCTATCAAATGAATGTTAACCGTTGCAGGGATCACTGAACGGGCTAAAGCAGGCTGGGTTGCGTTTTTTTCAGCACCTAGAATGGTTAACGGCATTGCTGCAGCGCTAGACATAGTACTAAAACCTGCAATAGTTGCCGGCAGCATATTTTTCATGCTAGTGAAAAAAGGCGAAAATCTTAGTTTATTTCCTAAAAAATAAATCAAAGAAATATAACAAAACTGCGCTAAAGCAATGAGAGCAAAAACGATACCATAATCTTGTAAGAGAGTACTGATTGCTCCGTCGTAGTTTAGTTTTACAACAAAACCTGCGACAAATACTGGAATAAAATAGGTAAGTACATTGAGAATAAAATTGATCGCTTGCTCAAGATAGCCTGCAATAAAGGTAGCCGTTTTCGGGCGAAAGTAGGAAAGGCTCAATCCCATGATAAGACCTGCATACATCGCTTTATCATTTGCGATAATCCTAGGTAATTCCAGCGTCCAAAGTGGTGATAGTGTATGAGCATTTTGTGGCTCTAGCAGTGACAAATCAAAATGATAGACCCATATGCCAATATAGTGACTAATGAAGGTAGAGAAAAAATTTGAGCAACATACTCCTGTAAGAATAACAAAGATAATTTTTGAGGCTTGGTGTGCTAGTTGGGTCATGACTTTAAAAAGTAGGCCAAAGATAATGAAAGGTAAAAGAGTAATGATGACAGATTTAATAGTTAAACTGATGGCGTAAAGAAAGGATTTTACTTCAAGGGGTAAAATATTATCCAGTAAAAGTAATACTCCGATAATAGCAAGGAGTATAAAAGGCATTTTACGAAACATGGTATCACCTATTTTCTTGCGATAATAACAAGCTGTATCAAAAAATCTCTTTTGCGCTAATCGTTGCTTTAAACTGCATAAAGAATCAGCGCATTGCTTCACGTTCGCTTTTTGCGACAGCTGCTGAAAAAATAAAAAAATGAGTATAAAGTGGATTACCGGCAACAGCCGGTCGTAGTCGTGGTGGTATGTGGAAAGAAAGTAAAATGCTGGTACATAAAGTTAAATCACGAAACTCAAAAAATTAATGGTCTATCAATTTTATAGACTATTTGGATAGAAATTGTCAATCATTGCTGCCACATTTATCTGGCCGTATGTCGGTCTTAGTAATGAAGTCATACCGAAGCCCTTATTGTTTATCTAAGAATTCATGAGGTATGACTATAGATTATACTACATAGAGAGACTGTTTTTTCTCTCACAATCAATGAGTTAACATTCAAAATTGAAAAAACACTGATATGCAAGCATCGTAGAAAGGAATAAATCAATAATGCTTCAGAGCCTTTATGGCATCACCATTTTTCTGAGCGCATTGCTCCTTTTTTTTGTACAGCCCCTGCTTGCCAAGGCCATGCTTCCTCTTTTTGGAGGCTCAGCATTTGTTTGGACAGTGAGTATTTTATTTTTTCAAGCTGGCTTATTGTTAGGCTACGGTTATGCTTATTTTTTAGCAAAATATTTTTCTGACAAGACACAAGCCATATGTCACATGGTGCTATTAGTACTTTCTTGTTGGTTTATCCCGATCAATCTTAATGCGAGTGGTTTCATAGAGACGATGTGGCCACCTTTGGCTGTCATTTATGTGCTTAGTCTTTGCATTTTAGTCCCTTTTATAGTGATTTCTTCTTCCAGTCCTTTGCTTCAACATTGGTATTGTCAAATTCGTCGCACCACTTTTCCTTATGCTTACTATGCTATATCAAATTTAGGATCGCTCTTGGGACTAATTGGCTATCCTTTTTTGGTCGAACCTTTTATAGGTTTAAAAGAACAAAAAGTGATATGGTCCTTTGGCTATGGGCTTTACATTGTTTTGTGTTTGTGTTGTTTAAGTAAGTTATTATTTGTGCAAAGAGATAGTGTAAAAGAAGAATCTAAAGGTAAGATCCCCGTCAATCATATGTTGCGATGGTTGTTGTTGACTTTCTTGAGTAGTGCTTTGCTTTTATCGGTGACTTTATTTTTAACACAAAATGTGATGAATTTGCCCCTAATCTGGGTATTGCCTTTGGCTGTTTATTTGATTTCTTACATTATTATTTTTTCACGGTATAAAATTTATGATCGTCAGTTCTGGAGTATTTCATTTGTTATTTGGTTATTATTGACTTTATGGTTGATTTACAGTGTTCAATTGGCAGGCATTCATGTAGTCATTGTTTTTCTTGCTTTGTTGTTTTGTGCTTGTATGTTTTGTCATGGTGAGTTAATCCTTTTAAAACCACATCAACAATATTTAACCATTTTTTATCTTTTCATTGCTTTGGGTGGGGTATTAGGTGGCATTTTTGTCAATATCTTTGCCACATTGCTATTTAAGAATTGGTGGGACTTTTTCTTACCGTTGACGATAATTAACATACTCATTAGCTTTATGTTATTTCGTTTGTATTCTGCTAGCCGAACTCAGTGGAATTATGCCTTGAGCTTATTCAGTGTGATAGGCGCAGTATGCTTGATTGGTTTGATTGTTCAAAATATTTTTATGGAAAAAAATAAATTAGTTGCACAATATCGCAATCCTTATGGCTTCATTAAAGTGATTGATTATCAATTTGAGGATCAATCAAAAAATTATCGTGCATTAATGCATGGTAAAATTATGCATGGTCTACAATTTACCGAACCTAAGCAACGGCAATGGGCTACAACTTATTATAGTAAGCGTTCAGGGTTATATGTAGCATTTAAATTTCTCTATCGTTCGAGAGAACCTTTACGCATTGGCGTGATTGGTTTAGGAAGTGGTACATTAGCCACTCTGGCAAAATTGGGTGATACGATTGATTTTTATGATATTGATAAAGACATTGAGACGGTTGCTTTAAACGATTTTTCTTTTATCAAAGAATCAAAGGCGCAAGTTAAAATTATCTTAGGTGATGCTAGAGTTCAGCTACAAAATGCACTTCAGAATGAGGGATCTCAGCGATATGATTTGCTTGTTGTCGATGCATTTTCCGGTGATGCAATTCCTTCTCACTTATTAACCCAAGAAGCAATGCAACTTTATCAAAATCATCTCGCTAAAAATGGTATTATCGCCTTTCATACCTCCAATACTTATATTAATTTTATGCCTGTTACCAAAGCACTTGCTTCTATGCAACAGTGTTCTCACTATTGGATTGAAAACAAAGGCGATGCTAATTTAGGTATATTCCAAGCAACATGGGCCTTAATCACATGCAACCCTGAGTTTGCGAGTTGGATAGAGACACAAGAGATCAGACCAATTTCTACTGCACACGTAAAACCGATGTTATGGACTGACGATTACAGCACGATTTTGCCCCTTTTAAGATGGTCACCGCTACATTAGTAATCATCGCAAAAAATACCTTTAAGTGGGGTGAGTTCTGCAAGGCATCGCCTATTGTCTTGACGGGGAGTAGTTAATATGTTTTACTTTTTATAACACACAAAGGTGCATATCTACATGTTTCTAAATCGTCATTTTTTTCCTACCTGCTGCTGTCAACCCTGAGTTGACACATACACCTATTTAATTAATGATTTCTTGAGCAACTAACTTCTTTCTTAAACTTGCAATGAAAGAATAAAGCCGTACGTGATTTTAGGGTTAATGCTAATAAGGCTACCCCCAATCCTGTACGAAGCGTAGATCTTTCAATTTATATTGTTGAGACTATATATGCTAAATCGACGCGGTTATTGGATGATTTTGCTGGCTATCTTTTTTGCAGTGATAGCAGGGTGGTGGCAGCAGCCTTTTATTTTAAAGTTATCAGAGCTCGTATCAGAAGTTTTTGTACGCCTGCTTAAATTGATTAGTTTGCCAATGATAAGCCTTTCTTTGCTGGCAACTATTTCTTCCGTAGGTGAACACTCGTTATCACGCTTAGGCAAAAGGATTGTCAGTTACACTATTTTAACAACAACAATTGCCGCAACGATAGCGTTGCTTCTTTATGAAGCAATCCATCCTGCCATTACCGTGGTGATTGAAGGGCAACAAATACCTGCCTCTCCTGCCTATTTTGATGAGTTATTAAAAGTAGTACCTAGCAATTTACTACAACCTTTTCTAGAAGGAAATGTTGTCAGTATTATGTTGCTTTCTCTCTTGATAGGAGTTGGCATCACCAAGTTACCACATGAGCAGCGTTTACCCATTCATCAGCTATTGCAAAGTTTATTTCAAATCATGATGCAATTGACACGATGGATTGTTGGCTTTATGCCTATTGCTATCTGGGGATTTATGACTTCTTTTGTCGTTGAAGTTTCACAAGGACTTTCATTTTCGAAGATAGGGTTGTATTTAGTTACTATTTTATCTGCAAATCTTATTCAAGCTGTTGTGATATTACCTTTATTTTTATGGTGGCATGGTATTTCTGCACGCAAAGCTTTTGTCAAAATGCTACCTGCACTTTCCTTTGCCTTCTTTTCGAAATCTTCAAGTGCTGCTTTACCAACAGCTATCGATTGTGCTGAACAAGGCTTGAAGGTTGCACCTAAAGTAGCTCGCTTTAGCTTTCCCTTATGCACTAGCATCAATATGAATGCTTGTGCTGCATTTATCTTAATTACGGTTATGTTTATTGCGCAAAGCCAAGGAATGAGTTTTACCCTCACAGAAAAGATCACTTGGATTGGAATTGCAACCATTGCAGCGATTGGGAATGCTGGTGTTCCCATGGGATGTTTTTTTATTGCCAGTGCGTTACTTAGCACCATGAATCTTCCATTAACTTTAATGGGAATTATTTTGCCTTTTTACGCGTTGCTAGACATGCTAGAGAGTGCCATTAATATTTGGTCTGATTCTTGTGTAACGCTTGCGGTTAATCAAAAGCATGCTGCGGTGTTATCTGTAGAAGAACCTGCTATCTAATTGTTAATGTGTTCAATAGTTGCCTCAATGAAAGATTATTGAGGCAACGTCAATTACCATAAGCCTTTATAATATTTTATTTTGGATAGCTTTTTCTTTTTGCATTTGTTCTGCAATTTTCACTCTTTCTAATGCTGAAGCCGTTTGTATGGCAAGAGATCCTAGCAACGTTATTTCTTCAATACTAAAGGTTTTGTTTTTGTCTTTAGGAATAATACCTAGAACACCAAAAACTGATTCACCATTAGATAATGGAATATAATATCCTCTAGCGCTTGGCATGGTGTTTGTACCAAAACCTGCGATTTGATTATGTTTGTAAGTCCATTGGGCAACACTTTCTTCTTTGAGCTCGGCTTTTATTCCGGGATGAGAAACCAGCTCGAGATCACCTAAGTTATCAGGTACCCAAATCGTTGCTGCGCAATCAAATATTTCTCCGATATGGTGTGCGGCAACTCTAGCTACTTTTGTTTTGCTAGGTGTAATAACTAATTTCCGGCTGAGATCATAGAGTTCAGCCGTGTATTTTTCTTTTTGTCTTGCAAAGAGACTTTGTTGATGCAAACGAGAGGTATGAATACTGATGACCAACCCTGTTAGTAATAATAAGCTTAAGAGTACGATATCGCGCATACGATGAATGTAAAATGTGTAATAGGGGGGAATAAAGATAAAATTGTAGCAAATCGCAGATAACAAAACGGCTAACAAGGCTGAAGCTTTTTCAGCTGTCATTGCGATGATTACAATGCCGGTTAGATAAATTGTCAATACTGCCTCGGGAATATGCCATTCTCTTGCTGGGAGACCTAAGAGAGTACAAATAGCAATGACAAAAATTGCATTAACGAAAGATAACCATAAACCAAATGTGGAATGTTTCTTTTTTAAAGCAGGCGCGGGCGTATCTTCAGTAATTACATATACATCAATAATACCGCTTTGATCAATGATGTCATTGACTAACGATCTTAAAAACCAGTGCTTCCATCGAGGGGTTCTTGATTTGCCAACAATAATTTTTGTGACATTGTTTTGCTGGGCATAATGAATAATCGCTTCGGCAGTTTGAGTTTCTTGTAAAGATTCTGTCTTGGCTCCTAATTGTTCTGCTAAACGTAACGCTTTTTTGATAAAATCTTGTTCTTCTTTGGCGAGGACATAATGTTGATCATTTTCAATATAAAGTGCTGTCCAAGGACATTTTAATTTAGATGCAAGCTGTTTCGCTTGGCGTATCAGTTTTGTAGAAAGAACGCCTGGCCCTACACAGACTAAAATTTTATCAGCAATAGATTGTTTTTTGCTTTGGAATTTTTTATATATGTCGCGTAGTGCATCAACACGCTCAGCCGTTCTTCGCAATGCTATTTCACGTAAAACGATTAAATTTTCTATTTTGAAAAAATGCTGCGCCGCTCGTTGCTTAGCAAATTCACCAAGATAAACTTTACCTTCTTGCAACCTTTCTAAAATGACTTCAGAAGGAATATCAACAAGTACGATTTCATCGGCATTATCAAATATTGAATCAGGTACCGTTTCTTTGACTCTAATACCAGTAAAATCTGCAACGAGATCATTTAAACTTTCAAGATGCTGTACATTCAGTGTGGTATAGACGTCAATGCCACTTTCAAGTAATTCTTGTACGTCTTGCCAACGTTTAGGGTGACGCGAACCAATTGCATTGGTATGTGCGAGTTCATCCACTAAGAGAATATTAGGATTTCTATCTATAGCTGCGTCTAGATCGAGTTCGCGGATAGTGATGCCCTGATACTCAATTTTTCGTAGAGGTAAAGAAGGGATCCCCTCCATCAATTTGATGGTTTCCATGCGACCATGTGTTTCAATGATCCCAGCAATGACATCTACGCCTTCTTTATATTTTTCATGGGCAGCAGAAAGCATCGCAAAAGTTTTACCTGCACCAGCACAAGCACCAAAAAAAATTTTTAGCTTGCCACGATGTTTAGTTTCATCCTTTACTTGTCGTAATAACTGTTCAGGATCGGGTCTTTGCGGTTCCATTATGTGTTATGCCGATTTGATCCAATTTGATGTTTAATTTAACGACATTTACTCTCGATTCACCGAGGAAGCCAAATTGCCGATGCTCTATAGATGATTTAACTAATTCAAAAACAATATTTTCATTGAGATGACGCTTTTTGGCAACTCGTTGCACTTGATATAAAGCTGCAGCAACTGAGATATGAGGATCTAATCCACTGCCAGAAGTTGTGATTAAGTCGATGGGAATAGGTTTGCTATTAGAAAGATCTGCATTTTGCAATGCCTGTATTCTTTTTTCAGCATTTTTTATAAATAGAGGATTTGCTGAGGACAAATTAGAGCCAGTAGAAGCAGCTGGATTATAGGGGAAATCTGTTGCAGAGGGCCTGCTCCAAAAATATTTAGGATCTGAAAATTCTTGTCCCAAAAATTCTGATCCGATTATTTTTCCATTTTGATAAATTAAACTTCCTTTAGCTTTTTCAGGAAAAAGGGAGTGATTGATAAGCGTCACAATGCCAGGATATATTAAACCAAATAATAGCGTATATAAAACTAAAAAGATAACTGAAGTAAAGAGGGGTTTTGTAATCATTCCCTTTTCCATATGTCACCTATATAAAACCAATGGCATTTAACAAAATATCAATTAACTTGATGCCAATAAAAGGGATAATTATTCCACCTAAACCATAGATGATTATATTATTTAATAATAATTTATCAGCACTTAAAGCACGATATTTAACGCCCTTAAGTGCCAACGGGATCAAAATAATAATAATGAGGGCGTTAAATATCACTGCTGACAAGATTGCACTATGTGGGCTAGAAAGGTGCATAATGTTAAGTATCTTTAGACCTGGGACAGTATTGCTAAATGCGGCAGGTAAAATGGCAAAATATTTAGCAATATCGTTAGCAATGCTAAAGGTAGTTAAAGCCCCTCGTGTCATCAGCAATTGCTTTCCAATTTTGACAATTTCAATCAGCTTTGTAGGATCAGAATCCAAATCTACCATATTGGCAGCTTCTTTAGCTGCTTGTGTCCCACTATTCATCGCAACAGCTACATCCGTTTGGGCTAAAGCTGGAGCATCATTGGTGCCGTCGCCCACCATGGCAACTAATTGACCATTTTCTTGATATTTTCTAATCAATTTCAACTTTATTTCGGGTGTGGCTTCAGCATAAAAATCGTCTACACCTGCCTCGTTACCAATCGTTGCTGCAGTTAAAGGATTATCACCGGTGATCATAATACTTTTAATACCCATGGCGCGAAGCTCTGCCAAGCGTTCTTTTATGCCAGTTTTAATAACATCTTTTAGTTCGACAGCCCCAAGAATCTTAGTTCCGTCCGATACAACTAGAGGTGTACTACCTGAACGAGCAATTTCTTCAATTTTTTTGATAATGACTTCATCAACTGAGCCATTATGTTGCTGAATATATGCAACTATCTTATCAACAGCACCTTTAAGAATTTCTTTATTTGATAACTTGACGCCACTCATTCTAGTTTCAGCTGAGAAGGGAATGAATGTCGCTTGAATCGAATTGATATCAGTAGGGTTAATTTTATATTTTTGATGTGCTAATTGAACAATGCTTTTTCCTTCAGGCGTTTCGTCAGCTAATGAGGAAAGCTCTGCTGCTTCAGCCAATGATTGAAGTGATATCCCCTGGGCTGGATAGAAGGCTATAGCCTGTCGATTTCCCATGGTGATGGTCCCAGTTTTATCTAACAACAATATGCTGACATCTCCAGCTGCCTCAACGGCTCTTCCTGAAGTTGCGATAACATTATTGCGAATAAGTCTGTCCATTCCGGCAATACCGATAGCAGAAAGAAGACCCCCAATGGTGGTAGGAATGAGACAAATTAAAAGAGAAATTAATATTGTCAAACTGATAACGGCACCATGACCGCTTTTTTCAACAGTTATAAAAGAATAGGGTAAAAGTGTCATCACTACCATAAGAAAAATAAGTGTCATGCCTGCCAACAAAATGCTTAGCGCAATTTCGTTTGGCGTTCTCTGGCGTTTTGCTCCTTCAACTAAAGAAATCATGCGATCAAGAAAGGTTTCACCAGGATTTGAGGTAATTCGGATCACAAGCCAATCTGATAAAATAATCGTGCCACCTGTAACAGAATCTCTATCTGCACCACTTTCCCTGATAACAGGGGCACTTTCGCCCGTAATGGCACTTTCATCTACAGAAGCGACCCCTGCAATCACTTGTCCATCACCTGGAATGATATCGCCTGCTTCTACGAAAACAATATCATTGTGACGTAATTGAGTGGCACAAACTAAAGAATAACGCCTATCATTAACATCTGATATTTTTTTAGCTTGGATCTCTTTACGGGATTTTTTCAAGGTTTCAGCTTGTGCTTTTCCTCTTCTTTCTGCCATCGCTTCAGCGAAATTAGCGAAAAGCACGGTAAACCAGAGCCATAGTGCTATTTGAAGAATAAAAGAAGAAGATTCTTTGGTTGACACATAAAGTGAATGGATATAAAGGCCTGAGGTGAATACACATCCGATATAGGTTACAAACATCACAGGATTATTAAGAAGATATTTTGGCGTCAAATGCGAAATAGCTGACCACAAAGAGGGAATAATAGATTGTGAAGTAAAGTGACGGCTTTTCCCTGAATGATTTCCTTTTTCAGTTTTCATCGGTGAGGTACCCATTGAAAATATTCTGCTATTGGCGCCAAGGTGATGGCTGGCAGATAAGTCAATAAGCCTACAAGTAAAATAACGCCAATGAGAAATGAAATGAATAAAAAATTGTGTGTGGGCATGGTACCACTTGTAGGTGGAATAGAATGCTTTTCAGCAAGTGAGCCTGCCATGGCCAATACGGGAATAATGATCCAGAATCGGCTGAAAAGCATCACTATGCCTAATGCAGTATTATAAAATGGTGTGTTGACGCTAAGCCCAGCAAATGCGCTACCATTATTACCTGAAGCTGACGCAAAGGCGTATAAAATTTCGCTAAAGCCTTGAGCGCCGGGATTCAAAATGCCTGCTTGACCAGCTGGTGTTAAGGCCGCAATAGCAGCACCAAATAAAAGCACCATGATAGGGACAAAAATGGCAATTGACGCCATTTTAATTTCAAAACTTTGAATTTTTTTTCCGAGATATTCTGGTGTGCGTCCGACCATAAGACCGGCAATGAATACAGTGACGAATACAAATAATAAGATGCCATATAATCCGGAGCCCACACCGCCATAAATGATCTCACTCAGTAATAAAAAGATGAGTGGAACCATTCCACCTAACGGAGTATAGGAATCATGCATGGAGTTGACAGAACCATTAGAAGTGGCAGTCGTAGTACTTGCCCATAATACAGAATTTACTATACCAAATCTTACTTCTTTACCTTCCATATTCCCGCCTGATTGATGATGGGTAATGCTTTGATCAACATTGCGTGAATTCAATAAGGGATTTCCACTTTGTTCCTTTTTTACGCCATAAAGCATTAAAGGAACAAAAATAAGTGTCATCGCAATTAATATTGCCCATCCTTGACGCTTATCGTTCACCATAATGCCAAAGGTGTAGCAAAGTGAGGCGGCAATAAGGATAATAGCGAGCAGCTCTAGAAAATTTGAAAAGGGGGTAGGGTTTTCAAAAGGATAGGCTGAATTTGTGCCAAAAAATCCTCCACCATTAGTGCCTAACTGTTTGATTGCAATTTGCGATGCAACAGGACCGCCAGGAATTAATTGAGTGCTTATTACTTGATGCTCTGCATTTGTTGTTGGTTCAATCAGCGTTGAAATAGTATAAGGATTTAAGTTTTGAATGACACCTTGACTACCCAATAGCACACTCCAAATAAGAGCTAGAGGAAGCAGTACGTAAAAATTTCCGCGCAACCAATCTACCCAATAATTACCAATATATTTAGTGTTCTTTCGGGAGAATGAACGAATGAATGCAATAGCTACAGCCATTCCCATGCTGGCAGATAGAAAATTTTGTACAGCAAGCCCAGACATTTGGCTAAAGTAGCTTAAGGTACTTTCGCCTGTATAAGCTTGCCAGTTTGTATTAGTTATGAAGCTGATGGCAGTATTAAAGGCTAAATCTGGGCTGAGATTAGGGAAATGCTGTGGGTTCAATGGAAGATGCGCTTGAAAGCAAAGTTGCATAAACAAAAAAAGAAAACCTATAAAACTTGATATAGTGACAGCGATAGCATACTGCTGCCAGGTCATTTCTTTCGTTGGATCAATTTTGGCTATTTTGTAAAATATATCTTCTAATGGACCTAAGACATATTCCAATAAAACGAACTGACCGTTGTAAACTCTGGCCATATAACTGCCTAGGGGTTTTACCAATAAGAGTACAACAAAGAGAAAAAAAAGAATTTGTATCCAAGCATTGATTGAGAGAAAAAAAATACTCACAGAAAGATCTCCGGCTTCAACAAAGCAACTATTAAGTAAATAATTAAGAAAATCCCTGTTATGCCTGAGATAATATACAGGATATCCATGATTACTATTTTAAACCTTCGATGAGATAGATGAGTCCCACACTTAAAATAAAAAAAGTAGTTGCCAAGAGTAAATAAGTCATGGCTTAGATCTCGAGATATGTCAGCTTACCTTTATTTAACATAACTGAAAGTAGAGAGTGGCGCCAACATTTGCGTGTCTGGAGCGCAAATTTGAAATCATGAATAATCATGCCCCATTTGTTAAAAAGGGAGTATAATTAAACAATACCAACAATTATTATTGAGAACTTTGAAGAGCTTGATTTAATAGTCGAGAGCACGACGAGTAAGAATTTTTTCTATTTTGATGAGCTGCTGAGCTTTTGTGCAGCATATAACAACATAACCTCTTTTTTAAAAAGACATTCAAATGATTATTTTTTTAAATGGTACTTCATCGTCTGGAAAATCTGTTATCGCTAGAGAAATTATGCGTCAATCAGAACGACCTTTTTTATATTATTCTGTTGATCATATTGTAAATTATTGGATAGATGAAAAATTTGTAGCGTTAGAAGATGAACCCAAAGCATGGTTTTTCCATCAGCATGTTCAGTCTGAGCCTGGTCGAACCGCTCCTCATCGTGTTGAAGGTCCTGATACCCATCAACTACATTGGGATATGATTGAATCGCTAATGGTTTTTGTTAAAAAAGGCTATGATCTCATTATTGATGAGGTTTTATGGAATAGGGAAATATTTCAACGATATACCCCTCTTTTGTGCCACGCAAATTCGGTTTTTTTGTTCAAGATCATTTGTAATCTTATTGAATGTGAGCGTCGTGAAAAGCAACGAGTAGACAGATTCGTTGGGTTAGCACGCGCTTTATATGAGCAAGTTTATATTTCTCCACCAGATTATGATTTTGAAGTAGACACAACATATAAAACGATACAACAATCGGCCACAGATATTTTGCAATTTGTTCAGCAAAATCGTCCTCACGCCTTTCTTGACTATGTTAGAGCTGAGGTGTCCCTTCACCCTTTAACTGAAGAACATTTTGGCTTATTAACACAGTGGATGAATACAGCGCACGTGGCTTCTTGGTGGGGTGAAAATAAATCCTGGACGTTAAAGGATGTTCAAGAAAAATATACCACCTATGTAAAGGGATATAAGCTAAACGCCAATCAGAAGAAGCCTATTTCTGCGTTTTTGATATATTGCGCCGAGCAACCAATTGGGTATATTCAATTTTATAATGCTCATGATTTTCCTCGAGAAGGGTATACGTTGAGTGGGTCGATTTCCTCATTAGCAGCGCTTGATCTTTATATTGGAGAACCAGCTTACTTAGGGAAGGGAATTGGAGTTGCTGCTATTAAAAAACTGTTAAAGGAATTTATTTGGCCTCGCTTCGAAGCTTGCTTGGTTGATCCAGATCTTTCTAATATGCAAGCGATTAGAGCTTATGAGGCAGCAGGATTTAAAACTATAAAGCAACTGAGTTCGTCGCCTGTAGTCTTGATGTTACAAAAAAGAAATAATAAATAGCGTAGCACATTGATGTGTAATATTGAGATTCTATGCCTTTTTCTTTTGCATCATGCGAAATACAAATACTATCACGATAGCAAGAATAATCATTAATCCAGCATTAAAATAGTTTTTCAGAAGACTTTTGGGTTTTTCTTGTATGGTTGGAAATTTCTTTTGATAATAATGAAACATACCTGCAACCCCAACCCTTGCCATTTCGTCGTAATTTTTTGCGTTGATTTGTGTTTTGACATTCTCAATAATATCTTTTGATGCATTACCTTCAAAGGCTTCTGCGATATTGGCTGTTGATTTGATAGCAACTTCTGTAGGATTTATAACAATTAAAATTAAAGCTTTTTTACTTGATTCAGTGGCATTTTTATTAAGTTGTTGCGCAAATGCATTAATGACAGCATTAGGCTCTCTATTATAGAAATTGGGTAATATTACCATTTCAAGGTGTAAACCATTTTTGGCTTCGATTTCGCCCATTACCTTTTCTAATTTACCGGTCATTTCCTGGCTAACGACTTTGGCATTGTCTTGAAGATATGGACCTTCAGCAAATGCAGGCATTGAATAAAAACAAAAAAGTGTCAATAAAATAGGAAATGATCTCCAAGAATGATTCTTGAGCACAGAAGCAAAACACTTTTGGTTATTCATTTGGTGTGCCATTGGGGTTGCTTTCCTAACTATCTTGAAGCATAGCCAAAATGAAGCAATACATCCAATTTATTACTGAGTTTTCACTCAGGTGCAAACTGGGATAAAGGATACTGCTATAATTTTTGTAACCACATAAAATCCCTGCACGGATTTATTTAATCGAGGGCATCGGAGAATGCGTATAAGAATATTTTTAGGCGCCGCAGTACTATTTGTATTATTTGCCCCTTTGTCATACGGTGAAGATGCTGCTGATGTTATCGTGAAGACTCAACGTATCATTGAACCATTTAAGCGTTCAGTTCCTTGGGAGATTGATTTAGGCGAAAAAGGAAGCATTGAGATCAAATTAACTAGCGAACGTGGATTTCCTATGGTAGATGCATATTTAAACCAGGAAGGCCCTTTTAAATTCTTAGTCGATACGGGAGCTGATTCAAGTATCATATCGTTTGATTTAGCCAAAAAATTGAAACTAGAACCACAAGAAAGTAAAAAGCAGACCTTTGAAACAGCGCACAAGAAAGCAGAAATTAGAACGGATTTATATATTATTCCTTTGCTAAAATTAGGAAATGCAGTTATTAAACATGCACCATTTGTTGCCTCAAATACCGCGAGCGATGACTTCCAGCTTTTACAAGATCTGAACATTACAGGTATTATTGGTGCTAATTTGTTTCATGATATTATTTTAACGCTCGATCTATCACAACCAAAAATGATATTAAGCCAAACTTTGCATGATATAAAAGGATATCCTGTGAAGTTAGATAAAAAGTATTACCTACCTGTAATTAAATCAACTGTTATAAGAAAAGATGGAGAATCAGAATATAATCTTTTGGTAGATAGTGGTTACAGTGGTTTTATTAAAATGCCAATTTGTTTTCCACAAAAGAAATCTCATCACGGACATGATGCAATTGTGACTTATGATGTATTTAAAGAGCCTGAAAGTGGTTTTATTGCTGAATTAGACGGTACATTAAAGATAGGTGATAAAGAGTTGGAAAATCCCATGGTAAAATATACGATGGGTCGCTGTGAGGAAAAGCAAGCATGGGGATTAATTGGAACTCGATATTTGCAGCATCAAACGTTAAGCATTGATCAACGTAATCGTGAAGTTATTCTGCATTAGAATTTAGCTCAGTTTTTTCATTATCATTTTCAATTTCTACTTTATTTTTATCTGCCATCCCTACTAACAAATAATGTTGAGAGCCCCGATAATGAAAAATGGCGTATTCAGCCTTTTGATATAAAGGACCTAGGCCTTCTTGAAAAATAAATGAGCTTGGACGAATAACGTATCGATGGGAAAGTTCAGAATTATATTGATATTTTATGATCTTTTCGTCATCTGCCAAGGCTTCACCTTGATAAATTCTAACAAAATGAGCCACTCTATCTGGACCTGGTTTGATAACAGCGTATCCTCTCATTTGTGGGTTTTTTACTTCATTCTCCATTTCTTCTTCGATAGCATATTGGAAAGCTATATAATCTCCTTGCATAATAGAGCGAGGATCCATTGGGCTAATTTTAAGTAATACGATGTCGCCATCGGAGAGAATTTGCTGTTTTTCGTATACAGCATAATTAAATATAATAAATATGACGATGGTACAGATTAAAAGGATGACATTTCTCATTGTTATTCTTCCATATCCCATTTCATCATTTTTAAAATATAATTTGATGCCAATAGAATGATACCACTACCAGCTAAGATCCCTGCCTTATAATCCAAGGTATAGGGTAAGCTGTAATAAAAATAAATAAGGAAGAGCGCGAGGAACAGTCCACCTAAAATAGTAAGGACATTATCGTGTTTAGCATATCCTAAGATTAAGAATCCAATTGCTAATAAAATGCCGGTGTTAGAAATAAGTGAGAGAATCAATAATCCAATACAGGCAAATAGTATAAATAACTGTGTTCGATTGTAACGACCGGCAAGGATAAAACATAATCCGATTAAACCAAATCCTGTCGCAATGTTAAAATACAATGTAGGAAGTATGAAAGAAGGGGTATTTCCTTGCAATCCTGATCCATAAAATGAAGATACTAAATCTACAGCACATATGCATAGTGTGATAACACAACTATAACTTAGTGGATTCCAAAATAATGTTTTTTTAGGCCAAAGAAATAAAAATCCAGTACAAAGGACCAAAGCGCAATAAAACAAGAAAAAATACAAAGTAGTATCGAATTGAAAAAGCATATTAAATGCAAGCGAACAAAGTAAACTTAGCGTAGATAAAAAACGATCTACCCATAGTGGAAAAATAGAATAGGTAAAGAGTGTTACTAAGAGTATTCCTAGTGTTATCATCCAATCCTTATTGATTGGTGCGATAAGATGCTGAAAGTTAGTGTGAAATCCTACAACAAAAAGCGATTTTCCAACAATCATAAAAATAAGAGCGCATTGTAAACCGAAACTATTTAGTAAAGTTCGTTGGTGCCTGATGAAATAAAAGAGTATACATGCGAATACTATGCATGAGAAACCCGAAATAAGTAGCGATTTTTCATTATCAAAACTAATGATTTTAGTTGCTATTAGAAGCCCAATAATGCAAAAAGAACCAAGAAGCGCTCCAATGCCCATTAAGACATGAATATAGGCCGGCAACTTGGTCATGTTTTCATCACATAAGATAAATGCTTCTGCCTGAGCACGATTTGTCAGCAGTCCTTTGGTTGATAGCCAATCTAAAATGCTTTGAACGCTGTATGCTTTCATGAGATTAACCCCTCTTTAGGTAAAGGAGGAGGTGATGATTTTCTTAATACATAGACTGCGGTTGCAAAAATAATCATAACAGCGAGTGACATTAATGACCATTGGGTAACATCAGAAATTGAATATTTAAATATTATTCTATTTGCGATAGAGCATAAAATGATAGCTATGCTGATGATGGTCGCAGAAAAAACCCACATATCGATAACTTTATAACGATAAAATGCCAGGAATATCAGATGGATCAAAACACCTAAACATGTACTTGCGACTAAGGATTTATTTGTTAAAGAATAGGTTGTAATCATTGTTTCGATTGAGATGAGAGCTAAAAGTAAAATGGCAATGGCAAGTAATATTCTGTAGGCTCTTGCTTGTAACCATTCTCTGTCTTGAGCACAAAGATACTCTCTTAAAAAGAGAATGAAAGTGTTTAGCCCGATTAAAATCGCATCAATGTGAAAATCCCCACGTTTTGGTAAGAATGTTTGCTCCCACGATAGGATAACGGTGATATTAAGCAATACTATCCATGCAAACCATAAAGGAGAAAATTGTCCTATGCATACCCAGGGCAACGTCAATAGAGTCCAGATAAGAAAAAGTTGATATGCATCTGCTCCGGTTTGATATATTTGACCAAAAACTGCTAGGAAAATGCCTACAAGGACGCAAGCACCAGTTAAAAATAGCTGCCCAACGAGTCGTGACAGAGAAAACGCCCAAGCCCCTGCCACACAACATATAAGAGCAGCTTCAATCGAAATGAGTTTATAAGCCGGTGACATTCGTTCCCAATTGAATGCAAAAAAATACACCATGCCAGTGATAAGTAAAATAAATCCCAAAGTTTGTAATATTTTGCTCGTCCAATATCCCCATTGATGGTGAGGATAAAGTAATTCTAGAACATGATCTTTAGCGTCCTGATTAATAAAATTGTGCTGATACAAGCTTTCGACAATCTCTCGATTTGCTTCTTGCTGCATTAATGTGATGCTGTCATGCTCTGAAATATTCAAGATATACTCTTTCCATTTTGAATTTATACTTTGTTGCCATCGCTCTCTCCCCAGTTACATACCAAAGCGTGCGCGCTGGGACTTCGTTTGCTTGGCGCCTCGCCTAAATTCAAACTGGTTCGAGTATACATACCCATCTTGAATTTAGGCTTCCTCCTACGCTAATGCTTCGGCACGGCTGGTATAAAGACTTGCCTAGTTTCAGCGAAGACAGGTTGTGTAAAACTATTCCAATTACCCTAATACTGATAATCTTCGGTCCGAAATTACTTTTTCTTTAGTAATAGTCTTTGCTGCTATTAAGAACGTTGGATCAACACACAGTAAATGAATGGCATTATTCAGCGGTGACAGCAATAGGCGGTATAGGGCAGTCTAAACTGGCTCCAATCGCTCTGACAAGTTGCGCTTCGTCGAGATTGATGATGTGATCATTTTGAATGCACTCAAGGCACGCATTAATTAATTTTTCTTTGCAAAGTGGGGAAAGTAAGTTGAGTTTTGCCAAAATTTGTTGCAATTTAAAAGATTTTATTTGTCTAGAGGCTTCAAAAGAAGGAGCATTTTCATCAAAATGTTTCATGGCTCTATTGTATAAAGCTACTTGTTTTTGCGAGTCTTCTTGCGTTTTTTCTATCAATAGTCGTATTAAAATGCTTACTTCCGATATGACAGGTTGGAAGTTTTGAAACTTTACTTTTGAGGCCGCAGGTGGTTTATCTTCCAAGGCCTTATTGACTAATGTTAATAAAAGAAATTGTGATAATGTTCCAGCATGATCAGGCACCAATTCATTCATGTTAGCCATGATGACTCGACGTTTTTCAAGAACATTTGCTTTAAATGCAGGTAGCGAAATGTCAATGAGTGGTAATAAAGTGGTTTTAGGCAAGCTTGTCATTTGATGTAATGTTTCAAGTATAAACTGTATCTCATTAGCATTTATTTTTTGCGCTAATTTTTTTATTATGGTTTGTGCATCATTAGATTGTGGTAGCAGCATTAATGCATAAAAAAGGAATTCTACTTGCAGGGGATCGTGAGCTATTTTTTGAATATTTTGAGGGATCGCATCTAGCAGAGCTTTAGCTAACATAATATGCTCATCAGAAGGATTACCAATACTTTGTTTAACATCCTTTAAACTGGTTTTTGCAACATTGGCAGCAAGCACTGCTGCCCCAGCCATTGCCGGAAAAATATTAGACGCTTTTTTTGTTTCCTGTTGAGAAGCGGCTTCTTTCTTTTTATTCAGATCTTCTAGAGGAACATTGTCAAATTGACCTTGAGGATCAAGTAACTTAATACGCTCTTCAATTGGCGGGTGAGTTGCAAGCAAATTACTAAAAAGGACCCATCTTGGTGGCCCAAAGCAAATGTGACTAATATCCTCAACGTTTTTAGTATTCAAACCTGTACCAGCTTCACTTTGTTGTATGCGTTTTAAGGCGAAAAGGATCCCTTGAGGATTACGGGTATACTGTACTGAAGAGGCATCAGCAAGTAATTCTCGTTGCCTTGATACGGCAGCTTTAATGAGCCGACCAAAGAATAGTCCAATATAACCAATGACAAAAAGACCAACACCAATAATAATGATCATCAGACCAATCCGTCCATCTGAACGGTCATCAGAGCGACGATTATTCATGCTTAAGTATCTTAATAGGAAATAACCTAATTGTCCGATAACTAAAAGACCGCCTAGAATTCCCATTAAACGTAAGCTAATTTGCATATCGCTGTTAAAAATATGACTAAATTCATGCCCAACAACGCCTTGTAATTCATCTCGACTTAATTGTTCTAAGGCGCCTCTTGTCACTACCATCACAGTATCTGCGGGTTTAATTCCTGAGACGAAGGCATTAATAGCCTTTTCGTTTTCCATGACATATAAACTAGGGATACTGACGCCTGAGGCAATGGCCATTTCTTCTACAATATTAATAAATCGTTTTTCAAGAAAATCAACAGTCTCAGGTGAGATAGGTTTTGCACCTACCATTTCAGCAACGGCTATCCCACCGTTCCTCAAAGCAATGGTTTTGATGAGTGTTCCAATTAAAATGATAGCAATAACAATAGGGGAAACCGTAATAGTTGTGGTGATCGCTAAATTAATCAGCGCATTTTGATTAATACTCGTTCCCATGGCCGTTCGTGGAAAATAAATGTCGGGATTACCATAGGCAACAGCAGCCACCACAACAGCATCGATTGCTAGAATTATTAAAAGAATAGCTAAAAGAAAATAAACGACAAGCGAAAAAGTTTTTTTTCTAGCTTTATCCTGGTATTCAAAAAAATTCATGACTTATGCCAAATCAGGTGAAAGAGACTTTTACAGGTTCTTTCGCTTCAGGTTTGGAGATCTCAAAATGTGTTGCAGGTCCAAAAGCGAACATACCAGCGAAAATAACATTAGGAAATTGAGCACGATAAGTATTGTATATCATAACTGCATCGTTAAAACTTTGTCTGGCAAAACTTACTTTGTTTTCGGTTGAGGTAAGTTCTTCCATCAACTGTTGCATGGTTTGATTAGCTTTTAAATCAGGATAATTTTCTGCTAAGGCAAAGAATTGCCCCATGGATGAAGTTAATGTAGATTCTGCGGATATTAGCTTTTTCATTGCTTCAGGATCGTCAGGTTTAGCAGCTGTTTGTGTGGCTGCTGTTTTTGCCTGGTTTCTGGCTTCAATTATTTGAGTAAGGGTTTGTTGTTCATATTTCATGTACCCTTTTGCAGTTTCTACCAAGTTGGGGATTAAATCGTAACGGCGTTGCAACTGGACGTCAATTTGTGAAAATGCATTAACAAATCGGTTTTTTAATTCAATTAAATGGTTGTAGATCCCAATACAATACAGAACCAAAATGATAATGATCCCGGCAATGACGGCTAAAGTGATCAGTGCTGTACTCATACAGTAATCCCCATCGGACATATTAATAATGAATAATAGACCTTAGCGGACGAAATGAAGAAGAGAGAATCAAAGACTTTTTGAAGAAAGTGACTTTACATTCTGTTATGGTCTTCAGATGTAACATCGGTGTTGTTGTCGTAGCTCATCTTGCAAATACCTTGTATTTGTATACATGTTTTTCACTCGAGAGCCCGACATAACCGAAAAATCACGTGCTGTGACTAGACATAGGCTGCCTGTATTTCTTTTTGGCCTGTTAAAATCCCTTGATATTCATCAATAAGTTCATGGGCACGTTTGAGTGTTTCTGGCGTACCGATATCGATGAAGGGAGCGGTGCTATCGATGGTGTGGATGTTTTTGTGCTGTGTTAGCCAATATGGAAAGCAGTCGTATTCGAGGCTCGTTTCTTTATCGGTATTCACATGCGATAAAAGCTCATTGCGCAATAAATAAACGCCTGCATTGATAAGTCCAAGGCCTGCTTTTTTTTCTCTAAAAGCAATTAAACGCTGATTAGGATCTCTCTCTAATGTTCCAAATCTGCCTGCATTGGTAACATTGGTACCAAATATGATGGCATCGAGTGAGCTTCGTTGCTGAAACTCGGCAATAATGGGGCGAAGGTCAGTTAACAAGATAGCATCGCCATTGACGACAAATGTAAAGCTAGAGGGATAGCGGTTAGCACATAAGGTTGCAGCACCTGCCGTTCCTAGAGGGCGATTTTCAGTGACTACATCAAGGCAGAGTGTCGGTTCGATGCTGGCAAAGTGATGTGCCCAGGCTGTAATTTTTTCTGCATAGTGACCCGCAGAATAAACAATATGGGTAAACCCTTGTATTTTCAGCCATTGGGTTAGCCAATAGAGGAAAGGTTCCCCTTTAACAGGAATTAAAGGAGAAGGGAGATCTGGGTACAGCTCGCTAACTAGGGATTGTTTTCCACCAACAAGTACAATTGCTATCATTGCGTTTTTTATCATCCTTGGATTTGGGTCGAAAAGCTTCAAAAAATACCGGTGTTTAATGTCGCATGCAATCTTTTTTTGTGAAGAAATCAGAATATTGAATGTTGGTTGATTGATGGTTGGTTTGCGAAGAAATGTTATTTGGATAATTAATTTTAATCAATGATGTGAAAAAATGCGGAGCGATCCACCGCTGTAGATAATTTGAAAAAAAACTAACATAATTAAAATATTTTTAAAATCAATTAATTATAGATTCAAATCTAACTGACTTTAATTTAGACAAGCCAGGCCTTTAGTTGTTTTTGACAATGAACTCGGTACAATCAGCAGGAATTTGATAATCTATAAATATAAAGAGAATAAATTGTGTCAGCATCATCAAAAAAGGCTTTGATTACAGGTGTTACAGGTCAAGATGGTTCTTACCTTGCTGAGTTTCTTTTAAATAAGGGATATGAAGTACATGGGATTAAACGCCGTACTTCTCTATTTAACACCGATAGGATAGATCACCTTTATCAAGACCCACATGTGAATGATCGCCGATTTGTTTTGCATCACGGCGATATGACTGATAGCAGCAGTTTAATCAGAATTATCCAGCAAATTCAACCAGATGAAATTTATAACTTAGCCGCACAAAGTCATGTGGCTGTATCCTTTGAGGAACCAGAGTATACTGCAAATGCGGATGCTTTAGGTGCATTAAGGATTTTAGAAGCGATTCGGATATTAGGCTTACAACAACATACGCGCTACTATCAAGCTTCAACCTCTGAACTGTTTGGAAAAGTGCAAACGATTCCTCAGAATGAACTTACCCCCTTTTATCCTCGATCTCCTTATGCCGTCGCGAAGCTGTATGCCCATTGGATTACCATTAACTACCGCGAAGCTTATGGCATTTTTGCTTGCAACGGGATTTTATTTAACCACGAATCTCCTGTACGTGGTGAAACTTTCGTTACACGTAAGATTACGCGCGCACTTTCAAGAATTTTACTTGGCATGCAAGATTGCCTTTATTTGGGGAATTTAGATGCCAAGCGCGATTGGGGGCATGCAAGGGATTATGTCGAAATGCAGTGGTTGATGCTACAACAAGATTCTCCAGATGATTATGTGATTGCAACCGGCGAACAATATAGCGTACGTCAATTTGTAAATTTAGTGGCACAGGAACTAGGTATTCAGTTGCGTTGGGAAGGAACGGGAGTCAATGAAAAAGGGATTGATGCAAAAACAGGTGTTTGCCTGGTTGCAGTTGATCCTCGATATTACCGACCCACAGAAGTAGAAACACTATTGGGCGATGCGACTAAAGCCAAACAAAAATTAGGCTGGAGTCCCAAGATCAGTTTTGAAGCACTAGTCAAAGAAATGGTGAAAGAAGATTTAGCTTTGGCAAAAAGAGATGCATTGTGCCAAAAAGAAGGCTTTAAAGTGTTTGAGTATCAAGAGTAAATATGAATATGGATGCTAAGATATACGTTGCAGGACATCGGGGACTGGTTGGCAGCGCGCTAGTTCGAGCACTGAAAGAAAAGGGAGCGCGTCATGTTATTATGCGTTCTCATGCTGAATTGGAACTCACCGATCAAATAGCGGTAGAAAGGTTTTTTGCTGAAAATAAACCAGAATATGTTTTTTTAGCTGCGGCGAAGGTGGGTGGGATTTGGGCTAATGATAATTACCCTGCCGATTTTATTTTTCAGAATTTACAAATTCAAAATAATATTCTTGCTGCGGCCAAAAATCATCATGTTAAGCGATTGCTTTTTTTAGGATCTTCTTGTATCTATCCACGAGATTGTCCTCAACCTATCAAGGAAGAATATTTGCTCACAGGGACATTGGAGCCTACTAATCGTCCTTATGCATTGGCTAAAATAGCAGGAATTGAAACCTGTTGGGCATTTAATCGTCAATTTGGCACAAAATTTTTGGCTGTGATGCCAACGAATTTATACGGCCCAGGTGATAATTATGATCTAAATAACTCACATGTTATTCCAGCACTTATTCGAAAGATGCACGAAGCTAAAATGTGTAACGCAGATGAAGTCGTGATTTGGGGCACTGGAACGCCAAAGCGAGAATTTTTATATAGTGACGATTTAGCGGATGCTTGCTTATTCTTAATGGGATTAGAAGATAATCAATTCGAGCCGCTCATTTCATCAAAGCAGCAAGCACCCATTGTCAATATTGGATGTGGAGAAGATCTGACTATTTTGGCGTTAGCCCAGTTGATTGCCAAGGTAGTGGGATTTGAAGGGAGAATTATCACTGACCCCACCAAACCTGATGGGACACCAAGAAAATTATTATGTGTAGATAAAATAACTCGTTTGGGGTGGAAACCTCATGTGGCGTTAGAACGAGGATTGGGGCTTGCCTATCGAGAGTTTAAGCAGAAATTAAATGAATCAGCTGATTCAAAATTAATGTCTCATGTATAAAAACCGAGACAAGGGTTAAATTTTAAATAATGGTGAAAATAGAAAACTATTATTCACTATCATACTGTGAGGTTTATCGTGCTCAATAATAAGTCTATTTTGATTACCGGGGGTACAGGTACACTGGGAAGAGGTCTCGTTGCAACTCTGCTGAAAAATTACAAAGTAAAGAAACTGGTTATTTTTTCCAGAGATGAACTCAAGCAATTCGAAATGCAAAGAGAGTTTAACTCACCTGAAATGCGTTATTTCTTGGGTGATGTTCGAGATGTAGAAAGACTCAAACAAGCGATGCGGGGCATTGATTTCGTTATTCATGCTGCGGCGCTAAAACAGATCCCTGCTGCGGAATATAACCCTATTGAGTGTATTAAAACAAATATTCATGGTGCCGAAAATGTTGTTCAAGCAGCATTGTTCAATGATGTTGAAAAAGTAGTTGCCTTATCTACCGACAAAGCAGCTAATCCGGTTAATCTGTATGGGGCTACAAAATTGGCATCAGATAAATTATTTGTTGCTGCTAATAATATTGCAGGTGGCCATAGAACCCGTTTTTCCGTCGTTCGTTATGGAAATGTGGTAAATTCTCGTGGATCTGTTATTCCTTTTTTTCAAAAATTGATCGCAGATGGTAAAAAAGAACTGCCTGTCACTGATAAGCGTATGACTCGCTTTCTGATTACGCTAGAACAGGGAATTCAGTTTATTTTGGATTCTTTTGCAAGGATGCAAGGGGGAGAAATTTTTGTTCCGAAAATCCCATCAGCAAATATTATGAATATTGTTGAGGCGGTAGCGCCACCGACAGGTATATCTGTTCACGAAATTGGCATCAGGCCTGGCGAAAAGCTACATGAAGTTATGTGCCCCAAAGACGATTCACATTTAACCATTGCTTTTCCTGATCACTTTGTGATTCGTCCTGCAATTAAGTTTACCTTTGATATTGATTACACTGTCAATCAGTTAGGACAAAAAGGCCAACCAGTGCCTGAAGGGTTTACCTATGATTCTGAAACGAATTCAGAATTTTTATCCTTTCAAGAAATTCAAGAGTTGATGCGATCATGAAAACAATACGTTATGGACAGCAATTTATCGATGAAAATGACATTCAGGCTGTTATAGATGTTCTGAATTCAGATTTTTTGACATGCGGACCTGCGGTGGAAAAATTTGAAAAAGCCATCGCTGAATACACACAGTCAAAATATGCTATTGCTGTTTGTAACGCTACAGCAGGATTACATCTTGCATGTTTAGCGCTTGGATTATCCACGGAAGACACCCTTTGGACATCTCCCAACACATTTGTTGCCTCAGCCAATTGCGCGTTGTACTGCGGTTCTAAAGTTGACTTTGTTGACATAGATCCTCGTACTTATAACTTATCCGTTTCAGCATTGGCAAGCAAATTAAAGCAGGCACAAAAAGAAAATAGATTACCTAAAGTTGTTGTTCCTGTGCATTTCGCTGGCATGTCTTGTGATATGGCTGAGATTAATCAACTATCAAAAGAATATGGCTTTCGTGTGATAGAAGATGCTTCCCATGCTGTTGGCGGAAAATACCTTGGGAAACCTGTTGGTAACTGCGAGTATGCAGATTTTGCCGTTTTTAGCCTGCATCCGGTAAAAATAATTACAACTGGAGAGGGTGGAGTTGTTTTAACGAACAACACAGAACTATATGAAAAAGTTAAGTTCTTGAGAAGCCATGGTGTATTAAGGAATAAGCATCTTAGTGACACTGTTGGCCCTTGGTACTATGAGTTAATTGAATTAGGTTATAATTATCGGATCACCGATTTGCAATGTGCATTGGGATGGAGTCAATTAACCAAAATTGAAAATTTTGTTAAAAGACGGCATGAATTGGCTTTGCGCTATGATCAGCATTTACAAGATCTTCCGCTTCAACGGCCAATTTATCGTTCTGCTGATTCTTATTCCGCTTTGCATCTTTACCCAATATTAGTTGAAGAAAACAAGCACGGTAAAACCAGACGTGAAGTATTTGATGCCCTCGTGGAAAGGGGTATAGGGGTAAATGTGCATTATATTCCGGTACATACTCAACCGTTGTACCAGCGTATGGGCTTTAAAGAACAAGATTTCCCCCAGGCAGTAGACTATTACACTAAAGCAATTAGTTTACCAATGCATTATGGTTTAACAGATCAAGAACAAGATCATATTATTAAATCTTTGTATGAAATATTGCTGTAAAAAATGCCAAAAGTAAAAGTAATTATCCAATGTCGAACGAATTCCTCCAGGCTCCCAGGAAAGGCTTTTTTGCCAATTCTGGGAATTTCTTCAATCGTGTTATGCGCAAAGCGTGCAATGAACAAAGGCGCAGATGTTCTGGTAGCAACGTCGGATTCTGATTCTGATAATTATTTGGCACAATTTTTAAACGAACAAAATATTTCATTCTTTCGTGGCCCGCTAGATGATGTTTTGAAAAGATACACACTTGCTTGTGAGCATTTGGATGAATCAGATCTTATTGTTAGATTAACCGCAGACAATGTTTTTCCTGACGGTGCTTTTATTAATGAAATAGCAAACTATGCTTTGCATCATGGGCTGCAATATTGTTCAACCGATCAGGAAATGAATGGCTTGCCTTATGGGCTAGGGTGTGAGGTATTTACGGTTAGGTTGCTACGAAAAGCTAATCGAGCAGCAATCAGTGCCTATGAAAGAGAACATGTTACGCCGTGGATGCGAAAAGAGAGCCCTAATACTTATTTATATCAAAATGATTTAAGCATCTCTCATCTAAGATGTACATTAGATACCCTTGAAGATTATCTTTCTCTACAAAATATTTTTGCTGGAATAAACAATCCAATCGAAATTCCTTGGCAAGCACTTTGTCAAATTCTTTCAGAAGCACCTTCGGCGAAAATGCATCATGGTTTAAATAATAATCGTGAAAATTGTACGATGACGTTGGGTACCGCTCAGCTTGGGATCCCTTATGGTGTGACGAATGACCAGGGGCTTATGCCAGAAGAAGAAGCAATTGATCTTATTCAAATGGCAATCAAAGAAGGGGTAAATACCTTTGATTGTGCTAGAGGATATGGTTTAGCTGAGCATAGATTAGGGAAAGGGGTATTGAATCAACCTCATGTAAAAGTGATTACAAAATTATCCCCTTTTGTTGATGCGGATCAAAGTGCGAGTTTTTATAAGGAATTTGTAAAAGCTAGTATTTATCAATCTTGTCGTGAATTGCAAAGACAAACATTAGATACGTTAATGTTGCATCGTTTTTGGCAATATCAAACCCCTGCTATCAAAGAAGAATTACTTTCTTTAAAGGCAAATGGTGTGATTAAGTCATTAGGGGTTTCTGTCAATTCTGTTGAAGAAGCAAAGCAAGCACTAAAAGAGCAAGAATTTGATTGTATTCAAATGCCATTTAATCTTTTAGATTGGCGTTGGCGTGAGCAAGATTTTCAAGACTGTATAAATGATAAAAACGGAAAGACTATTTTTGTCAGGAGTGTTTATTTGCAAGGTTTGTTCGCAAGCCCCATTGAGTTATGGCCAAATAAATTCAAAGAAACTGGCAAAGAACTGATTAAGCAGTTGACAGAAATTACGATTGGTTTTAAACGAAAAAGTATAAAAGATTTATGCATGTCTTATGTGAGATCTCAATCTTGGATACACCACATTGTTGTTGGGTGCTTAAGCAAAAGCCAGCTAGCAGAAAATATGGATTTATTTAACGAGCCAGTACTTTCGTCTGTTGAATGTGTGCAAATTGAAAAATTGTTGCCTAAATTGCCGGAACATTTCCTTAATCCAACATTATGGTGAGTATATGACACATGCCCATGCGCTACAGCTTAATTGTTTAAATATGTTTAGTTTAAAAAATAAAGTGGCACTTCTTACAGGTGCTGCTGGTCATTTAGGACTGTTTATGGCGTATGGTTTAGGGCAAGCTGGCGCACATCTCATCTTGAATGGTCGTAATGAAAGTAAATTAATTGAACTTCAGGGGAATCTAAAAGCGCAAGCGATTGAATCGACTATTTTGCCTTTTGATATTACAGACAGCAATCTTGTTAGAGAAAAAATCCAGTATATAGAGAGGAACTTCCAACACTTAGATATTATTGTTAATAATGCCCACTCAGGAAGAGCATGCGATTTTCAAGATGCTACCTCTGAAGATTTTCATCGCGATTATAATGTAGATGTTATAGCTACTTTTGAATTGATAAAGGCATCGCTTCCCTTATTAAAAAAAGCTGTTTCGATAAATGAGGATGCCTCTATTATTAATATCGCGTCGATGTATGGCATGGTAAGCCCAGATCCCCGTATTTACGGGGATTCAAAAATGAATAATCCCCCGCATTATGGTGCTGCAAAAGCAGGATTGATTCAATTGACAAAATATTTTGCGTGTCATTTAGCAAAAGATCGAATAAGAGTGAATGCGATTAGCCCTGGCCCGTTTCCAGTTGAGGAAGTGCTTAATAGTCTTACTGAGTTTAAGGATAATTTGACATCAAAAGTACCAATGGCAAGGACAGGACACCCTATAGAACTACAAGGACCTTTGCTTTTTCTTGCTAGTAAGGCATCCTCCTATGTGACAGGAATTAACCTTCCTGTCGATGGTGGTTGGACAGCATGGTAAAAAGAAAACATATACTCATTAGAGCAGACGCTTCTGAGCGGTTAGGACATGGGCATATCTATCGATGTTTAACTTTAGCAGACAGCCTTAGAAATAAAGGTGCAGAGATTGAATTTGCGGTAAGTGCACCTAGTGCAAGTATTAAGGAACTCATTGGCAGCAAAAATTTTAAATTACATGCGTTATCAAACAATGATCAAACTTTTGATTGGCAAGAAGATGCACGCAGTGTATTGAATCTGTTAGGGCAAGCAGGTTCATATGATTGGTTAATTGTAGATCATTATTTGTTGCATGAAAAATGGGAAGCCTTATTTTACAAAGCGGGCCTAAAATTACTTGTCATCGATGATCTTGCCCAGCATCGTCATCATTGTCATTATCTGTTAAATCAGACGTTTAATGTTTGTGCAAATAGTTATGTGGGCCTTGTTAACAACGATGCTCATTTATTATTAGGAGCGCAGTATGCATTATTGCGCCCGGAATTTAACCATATTAAACAGCAAATGCAATTTAGGCAGAATAATTATCATATGCCTAAAATTCATGTTTTTTTTGGAAGTACAGATCCTTTTTCGTATGCCTATAAGTTTTCTAAAATATTGTTAGAAAATTTTGAATATTTAGCTTTAAAAGTTGTTACCCTGTCACATGACCATGTGGATTGGAAAACATTAAGGCAAATATTCCCACAAAAAATAGAAATCCACGGCCTTGTAAGCGATATGGCATTAAACATGGCAGACTGCGATCTTGCTTTTGGCGCCCCTGGTATGGCGACTTGGGAGCGTGGAGCATTAGGAATTTCTGGGATCTATCTTGCAACGAATGACAATCAAATCAATATATTAAATCATTTGCAAGAACAAGGTTTTTGTTATTTTCTAGGTAGCGCTTCACAGATAGAAGAGGATTATTTTATCGAGCGATTTAGAGAAATCTTACGCGACCATGAAAAACTTCAAGCTATGAGCCAATATGGGTTTGATAGCATTGATGCACTTGGATGTCAGCGTGTATCAGAAATGATTATGGAGTATTAGATGAACACGCCTTTTCTTAGCAATAATTACATTCAGCTACACCCCTATGGGATAGAGCATATTGAGAAAACTGTGGAATGGTTAAAGCAACCTTTTATACAGCAAAAATTTGGTACTATTGAAGGTATCAGTATAGAAAAGCATAAAGATTGGTTAAGACAAAATCAAGATACCCTTAAATGGGCATTGCATGCTGAACAATATATTGGGAATTCTTTTTTATTTGTTAATAACAAACATCATTCGGCATATTTTCAAATTTACCTAGGGGATTTGAAAGATACAGGGAAAAAACTTGGGTATTATGCAACCACTCTTATTTTGGATTACGCTTTTAAGCATTTAGCTTTGCATCGTGTTTGGTTGCATTGCTTACCAGAGAATTTACCTGCTATCAAGTTATATCAGCGATTAGGATTTGTGTTTGAGGGATTAGAAAGAGAAAGTATATTTAGAAGCGGAACTTTTATTACCCAAGGGCGATGGGCAATACTGAAACCAGAATGGCTAGCGAGGAATGGAGCATCATGAAGTGCGCTATCATGCAACCAACTTATTATCCATGGGCTGGGTATTTCAACTTAATATCAAAAGTTGATTACTTTGTTTTTTTGGATGATGCTCAATTTCAAAAGGGCAGCTGGCATAATAGAAATAAGCTTATACTAAATGGAAAGCCCTCTTGGGTGACTATTCCAGTAGTAAGAGAATTTTTGGGTCAAAAAATATGCGATTCAAAATTAGATGATACCAAAACATGGCGTAAAGAACATTTTAATTCAATCTATCAGAATTATAGTAAACATCCTTATTTTGAGAAAATACTTCCACTCATAGAATTCATTAAAGATGAGTCTTATACTTTATTGTCTTCATTTAATATAAGAATCATAAAAGAAATTAGTAAGATTTTGGATCTAGAAACAACTTTTATACTTTCGAGTGACCTTGGCGTGTCGGGAAAGCGATCTGAGTGGATAATAAATATTTGCGAAAAACTTGGTTGTTCGGAATATATTTCCCCAAAAGGCGCAAAGACTTATTTGGAAGAAGATGGGTTTGACAGCCTATCGAACATAAAATTAACCATTAATGATTTTATACCCAAATCCTATCTCCAGATGAAAAGTAGAAATTTTGAGAGCCATTTATCAATTATTGATGTAATGGCAAATATCGGGCCCAAAACAAAAGACTATATTTTATAATTTTAAAGAATGAGGAAAAACACAATGCTGGCGGAAAAATACGACATTAGAAAACATCCTAAGTATGGCTTTCTTCAGGTTTTCCCCACCCCAACCATGGAAGAAATCGCAAAATATTATGCCGATGAGTTTTACTCGAGCGCTTACCCACAGCTTAATAATTCATCTTTGGAAGTTCAAGAGCGCGATAAAGAATATAATGATTCGCACAGAGAAGATATGTATTTAACATTATGCGAATTAACTAATTCTTCATTAGAGGGGAAGAAAGTATTGGATTTTGGTTGTGGTTGGGCACAAACATTAAAATATTTTAAATCAAAAGGGGCCGATTGTTACGGGTGTGATCCTGCGATTGAGGCTGTGACTTATGGGAAGCAACAGGGATTAAATGTTGTTTTAACTCAGATGGATACGCTGAGAGTTTTTAATGATATAAAATTTGATGTCGTGCTGTTGTTAAATGTGTTAGAACATGTTGCAGATCCGGTCAAAACTATAGCAGAAATTAAAAGAGATATATTGAAAAAAGATGGGATACTAGTTGTTGAGGTTCCCAATGATTACAACGTGTTTCAAGAATGTGCAACTCAGGTCCATCAATTACGTAAATGGTGGATAGCTCCGCCAGCACATCTTAATTATTTTAATAAGGATACGCTATTGTCTTTACTTGAAGGTCAGGGATTCTCTCCAGAACTGACGACGGGCTCATTTCCATTAGAAATGTTTCTTCTTTTTGGTGATAACTATGTTGGTAATCCTGCATTAGGGCGCGCTTGTCATGAGAGAAGAGTAGCTTTTGAAATGAATCTAAAAAAATATGGATACAACAAACAATTACAGGATTTTTATAAAGCGCTTGCTCAAGTGAATTTGGGTAGACAAATCTTAACCTATGCAAGAGCCAGTTAATTAAGGAAAAAAAATGAAGATTCTAAATATCGGGGGAGCAACAGCAATATTAGAGCATAATGGCAAACGTATACTGTTCGATCCTTGGATGGATGATGGGATATTTCATGGTGCTTGGTACCATTATCCTCCTTCTAAGGTGCATATAGAGGATTTAGGCCATATAGATTATGTTTATATTTCACATATCCATGAAGATCATTGTTCTGCAGGGACAATTAAGCATTTGAATGAAGATGCTGAAATTATCATTATGGATAAAAAGCCAAACTTTGTAGCGAAATTTTTAGATAATCATCAGTTTAAGTTCAAAAAGATACATTTGGTTAAGCCTAAGTCTCCTCTTGCCATTTTGCCTGATTTAACTGTAGATATATTAGAAGGCGATCCCGCGAATCCTATGGCGAATGCCATCGATTCTACTTTGATCATACGCTGGGGCGATTTCATCATTGTCAATGCGAATGATTGCATTCCTTACCAGGAAGGAATGGATTACATATTGAAAAACTATGAAAAGATAGATCTTGCTTTGTTACCGTATGGAGGAGGGTCTGGTTACCCTTCATGCTATTTGAACCTGACTGAGGAAGAAAAGGCATCAGAACAAAAAAGAATCATGCATAATAGAATGGAGCAGTTTGTCAAAAATGTTAATTATTTAAAGCCTAAAACTGTTATGCCTTTTGCAGATCAATATGCCGTAGCTGGATCACGCTCAGATTTGAATCAGTATATTTCCCATCCAGCTAGCCCTGGTGTGATAGAAGCTTTTATTGCCGACAAACAATTTGATAGTCAATTGCTTTTACTCAATTCAGGTCAATCCTACGATTTCACCCTAAATGAAAAGCAGCCACCAGATCCCTACCATCATTTTACGTTAGCAGACAGGGATGCATATTTGGAAGGACTGAAAGGGATAAAATATGATCATGAGCATTTCCAGTTAAACCCAACCGTTGCGCTTGATAGATTAGTTTCTCACGCCCGAAGTAGGTTATGGCAAATGCAACAAACAAAGAATTTTTTCCCGGAATTTACTCTTTATTTGGATGCAAACGATCTTCAGCGTCGATTTAAAATTAACTTCTTAAATGAAAATATTGAAGAAATATCTTTTGATAAAGCTTGCGATGAATCTTTTTTGAGAATTTCCGTTTCGGCAACATTGTTAATGTTATTGCTTGTTGGGCATGTATCTTGGAATATTGCTGACGCTGCGTTATTTTTAGATTATGAGCGCAAACCTAATGTTTATGATGGAAAAATTTACGAATTCATTAATTACTTAAGAGTTTAAAATATGACAATTACCATAGCAAATAGGAAAATAGGGTCCAGTCATAAACCTTTTATTATTGCTGAAATGTCGGCTAATCATGAGCAATCATTGGATAGAGCTTTAATGATTGTTGAAGCAGTCGCCAAATCTGGGGCTGACGCAATCAAATTGCAAACGCTTAAGCCAGAAAATATTACTTTGGATATGAAATCAAGTGATTTTTTTATATCTGATGAAAAAAATTTATGGAGTGGTCAAACGCTTTATGAATTATATCAAAAGGCATATCTCCCGTGGGAATGGCATGCGCCAATATTTGAGCATGCCAAAAAATTAGGGTTGATAGCCCTTAGCACGCCATTCGATTTAGAGGCTGTTGATTTTTTAGAATCGTTAAATGTTCCTTGCTATAAAATTGGTTCGTGTGAAAATAGAGATATCCCGCTTATTCAAAAAGTTGCTAGAACAGGTAAGCCTGTGATCATTTCGACAGGAATGGCAAGCGCGAGTGAACTTGCTGAGTCAGTTCAGGCTGCTCGAGATGCAGGATGTCGTGATCTTATTTTGACTAAATGCACTTGTGCATATCCTAGTGCTCCAATTGAAAGCAACTTGAGAACTATTCCTCATATGAAAGAGCTGTTTAATTGCGAAGTGGGGTTATCCGATCACTCAGAGGGGATCGGGGTATCGCTAGCTAGTGTAGCGCTTGGTGCCTCAGTAATAGAGAAACATATTACACTTACCGATGAAGATACCAGCTTAGATGCTGTTTTTTCACTCACCCCTTCGCGACTCAAGGATCTCGTCATCGAGTCAACCAGAGCATGGGAAGCGCTTGGAAAAGTGCAATACGGTCCCACTGAATCAGAGGTCGCATCGCTGAAATACCGCCGTTCCCTCTACGTTTGCGATGATGTTGCCGAAGGGGAGCTATTAACACATGAAAATGTGCGTTCTATCCGCCCAAGCTTTGGTTTAGCGCCAAAGTTTCATCATGTTATTATTGGTAAACGGGCAAGCAAAGACTTAAAGAAAGGCGAAGCTCTGACATGGGAAATGGTATCCTGATGAAGATATTGTTTTTTTCACCTCATGCTGGGATTTGGGCTCATGCTTTTCCTGAGGCATTGATTGCTGAATCTTTGAAACAACGAGGACATGAAATTGTTTATGTCACTTGTGAGCAGTCATTTGAGGAGTTTTGTACAGTAATGACTGCATATGGACTGACAAATAGCGCTGATAGTGAGAAAAAGCAGAGCGTTTGTCAGACCTGCAATCAATACAAAAAAATTATCACGGATAAGTTTGAATTTAGAAATTACAGTCTCAAAGATCACTTAGATAACAGCGATTATCGTGAAATTGAAATGCATTTGCAGGCTGTGAACCAAGAAAATTTCTCAGATTTCTCTCTTGAAGGAATAGAGATAGGTCGGCTGACGTTATATCAAATGCTTTTAGAATACAAAAAGAACTCTTTGAATTTTACTCCTGAAGAATGGGAAAGATGCTTAATAGATTTAAAGAATACATTGGTAACATATTATGCAGCGAAGAAAATCCTTTTACAGGAGAAACCAGATGCTCTAGTTGTTTATAACTCGTTGTATTCTGTTAATCATCTTCTTTGCAAATTAGCGCATAAAAATAAAATTATGCAGTACTTTTTGCATGCCGGTGGAAATTTAGCTACCCGTCTTGAAACCATGATTTTGGGAGAAAATGATGGTTTCCAGTATTATCGCCATCTACTAGCGCGTTGGCATGACTTTAAGCATGTTCCTTGTCAGGAAAAATTAATTTCTAAGGTAAATGCACATCTTCTTTCTGTTATACAAGGTGCAACAGTATTTTCCTATTCTCAAGGTGTCGGCATTGGACAAGTAGATATACATCGCTTTTTTGGTATTAAACCATCACAAAAAATTATTTTAGCTACCATGAGTAGCAATGATGAACGATTTGCTGCATCCATTGTTAGAGCATACAATCAAAGTGACAGCGTTTTATTTGCTACCCAATTTGATTGGCTTAAGGCAATTATAGAATATGTTAAACATCGTTCTGAATTATTTTTAATTATCCGTGTTCATCCGCGTGAATTTCCAAATCGCAGAGATTCGGTTATTTCTCAAAACTATAATCAGATCCAAGAAGTATTTAGTCAATTGCCTTCGAATGTGAAAATCAATTGGCCTGAAGACAAAATATCTTTGTACCATTTAGCGCAAGAAACAGATTTGTGTTTAAATTCTTGGTCAAGTGCAGGCAAGGAACTGGCAGCACTAGGTATTCCTGTATTGCTTTACTCAGAAGAATTACAAGTATATCCGCCAGACTTAAATTATGTTGGTGAAACATTGTGTGACTATTTTTCTTTGTTTGAGCAGGCTTTGAGAGATGGCTGGGACTTTGAGAGAGCAAGAAAAGCTTATAGATGGTACGCTTTTGAGTATTTTCGTACAACATTAGATATTTCTGATAGCTATAAAGTGAAAACGCAGACTTTTCCTCGAAAAGTTTATCAGAAATGTATGCGTATGGTAGATACAGTTGCATTGCAGAAAGCGGATTGTAGACAACGTGCTAAAAATCTAGCGTCTGGTGGTATTATCAATGAGATCATTAGCAATAAAAAGCGATCAATATTGGATGTATTAGACGCAAATATGCTTGAATCTACTTCATTTGAAAATGAAACTGACTACTTGAAAAAGTATTTAAATATAGTTTTTAAAACATTAGAAATTAATAATACAAAAAAATCTTTGTTACTGCATAATTTTCAAAAATACCTAACATTAAGTGAAAAACAGCATGCGTAACCAAATAATAAAAATTTTAAGACAGATTAAGCAAACAGCGTTGGATGTGCCCAAATTACTTTGGGGGTTTTTAGTTTATTCTTTTAAAAAGAAAACACCTAAAAGCGCTCATCAAAGTTTGATAAATTTATTTTGTCTGACTGGAGGATACTCTAACGATATCCTCTCTTTGCCAATATCCATGTTGCATCGACCCTATAAAATTCACTCCGCGAAAGGAGTATTGGGAGATTTCAACCGAGAACAGTTGAAAGATATATCTAAAAGAATAAATGAAGAAGGTTTTTATATATTTGAAAATAAACTGCCTGACGAGCTGTGTGAAAAATTATTGAAATTTGCATATACACACCCTGCAACAATTCGAGGAGATACTATTCAGTATGCCTCAAAAGAAATTTATGTACCGCATGAACCTAAGGCAGTTCGGTACGACTATGAACAACAAATGTTAATTGATAATGCTCAGGTACAGAATCTCATTACTGATAAATCTATTATCGCTGTTGCTCAAAATTATCTTCGAGCAAAGCCTGTTTTGGATGTTATTGGCATGTGGTGGCATACGGCGTATCAAAAGGAACCAGATAGTTCTGCAGCCCAGTTTTTTCATTTCGATATGGATAGGATCCGTTGGCTTAAATTCTTTATTTACCTCACCGATGTTAATGATGAGAGTGGTCCTCATGCATTTGTAAAAAGTTCGCATAAAAATAAAGGGATCCCACGTCATTTACGTGCAAGAGGCTATGCAAGAATAAAAGACGAGGAAATATTCTCTATATACGATAAAGAAAATGTTATTTATCATATTGCCCCCAAGGGAACGATCATTGCAGAGGATACAAGAGGGTTACATAAGGGACAACATGTTGTGCGAGGAGATCGCCTCGTATTGCAGCTTCAGTTTAGTAATCATCTATTTGGAGCTGATTACCCAAGTTGTAAATTTAAAAATAAGAGTGAAAAACTTGTAGAATTAATTGCAGCATATCCTCGGCTGTACAGTAATTACGTATAAGGAACCATAATGGAAATCACCGGCTTCGAAAAAATAAAAGAAATTTCAAAATTGGGATATATAGCGCTTAGACGATCACGTATTTCCCGTAGTAAAAGTACTGTGCAAGGCGAATATGAAAATGGTTGGAAACAGTATGAAGCTATTCTAGAAAAATGCGATACATTGGAATCTTGGTTATATTTAAAAGGCATCGAAGATCAGCCGATTATTTGCAATATTAATGGTAAAATGTGCTTTACCAGCTATAACATGCCTGAGTTTAATCGCCAATCCATTTTGCGAACGATGAAAAATGAGTTTGATCAAATTTCATCAATCACTGAATTTGGTAGTGGTTTAGGAAGAAATTTATTGTATATCAAGAAATTATTTCCTCATATTCAATGCTATGGTTATGAACTTTGTGTAAATGGCGTTGAAATGGCTAAACGTGCCAGTAAGAAATTTGGCGTTGATGTTCAGTATAGTCAGTTAGATTTTGTCAATGATTCTGAAGAAAAATATGTTTTTCCTAAAACTGACGTTGCTTTCACAATGTATGCCTTAGAACAAATACCCCTAGCAAGTTCAAAAGCTATTCAAAATATTTTAAATCATGTTCATAAAGGCTCGGTTCATATTGAACCAGTGGTTGAGAATTACCCAATGACCTTAAGGGGCGTTATTGGAAAAATTGATCATTGGAAGATAGATTACTTAAGAAATTTTGAGAAAGGGTTGAAGAAGTTCTCTGATATTGCTTTTACAAAGGAGCAAGTTAATACCTCGCATAACCCTTTAATGTATCCTTCTATTTATTGCGTTAAAAAAATCAATTCAAAATGATGAAAATATTTAACTCCTTACATAATCTCACGTTTAACAAAATGCCGCTTTACCGACATTTACGGAATAAGCGCCGCTTTCCTGGGATAGCGATGGATCCCAGTGTGCAAATAAATGGCTTAGGCGAATTTAGATTTGATGCGAATTGTTCGGTAAATATCGGAACGCATTTCATCATTCCCGAGAAAGCGATGCTTAAACTGGGAAAAGAATGCTATGTGGGGCGCTATGTTGAGCTTGGCCCGACAAACAGAATCGAAATAGGCGATTATACTTCATTGCAAGATAGATGTATCTTTGTGGGTGATGTAGAAATTGGACGTTATTGCCTGTTTTCTTTGAACATTTTAATTTCCTCTGGCCGACACTGTTTTGATAAATATCCTCATCTTTTGATCCGAGATCAAGATGAAATGGGTATAAGCAGTGAAAGGGAAGGGAAGGTTATTATTGAAGACGATTGTTGGATTGGCGTTAACTCAGTGATTATGCCTGGAGTTAAGATTGGTAAAGGCAGTATTATAGGAGCAAATTCAGTTGTAACCAAAGATATTCCTCCTTACAGCATAGCGACGGGAGCACCTGCTGCCGTAATCAAGAAGCGATTGGATTTTAATCCCCCTCATGAAATTCATTATGATAGGGCAGTTGATTATCCTTATTTTTATTCTGGTGTAGAGATGTCTTCATCGGAACGTATTCGGACAGATGAGTTAAAAGGGTTATTCACTAAGAAGAAATTCCAATTAGCGCTTAACTTGGTGCATGGTAAAAGGATCTTCCTTAAAATAAAATCTTTAGCTGGTAATCAAACATTGCGCTATCAGGATGAAACTCGTTCGGTAGGAGATAATTTTACGGAGATTTCTTTTGTTTTGAGTGCCAATAACCTGAATATGCTTAACTTCGATTGTCTATCAGAGAACATTAATTCAAGATTAATCTTGCAAAAGGCTTGGATCGAGTGAACAAAATATCGTATTTGCGTAAGCTGCTTTACTTTGCGTACAAGCATAATCCCATTTTAGCTGTGTTTCCCATTATTTCTACGATTTCAGTATTAGCTGAATTGCTGGCAATGATGAGTTTGGTTCCCCTTTCGGTGATTGGAACTGGACAAGGAATCAATCCTCAAGATCCTATTGTAAAAGTACTCAATCTGATCCATTTAGAGCCAAGTCCGAAATGTCTCGTTATGGTATTTTGTTCTTTATTTATATTCAGAATAGTCACAAACATTTTAGGACAAAATATTTCATTAAAGTATGGAAAAAAAGTATTAGCGCAACTTGCTTCAAGAGCTTTTTGCAATATCGTTAAGCATTGTAAAATCGAGGAAATTGAACAAAAAAGTATAGGTCATTTCATCAGCTTGGCGGGAGATGAGTCATTCAGATCAAGCATGATTGTCATTGAGCTTCACCAGTTAATTAGCATTTCTACCTTAGGAATATTATATTTCGCGTTAATATTTTGGTATTCCCCAGTAACTGCCATTTCGGTTTTTCTATTTCTGATTTGCTCATCTATGTTGATGGGGACGACTTTCAGAAGAACCCACCAATTGGGGATCACCCAGATCCAGCAATCAAAATCAGCATCAACGATATTTTTAGATGCACTAAATGGGTTAAGAACAGTAAGATCCTTTTTCGCTGAAGATTTTGTTGTTGATGCTTATCAAAATAGCATGCAAAGTTATACAAAAACGCTTTATAAAATTGATTTAATCAACATATTAATTAAATTTATTCCCATTGCTTTCTTGTTTTCAGCATTAGCCATCTTTATGGTGACAGGTTTATTTGATAAATACGCTGGTCAAGGGCTCAATTTTGTTTTCATTATTACAATGATTTTATTTTTAATGCGGTTTTTCCCTGTCGTAGGGCAAGGCTTGAATGTGTTAATGCGTTTGATATCCGATGCCAAAGCGGCTCGTGATGTCATAGAAATCATTGATTCTCAACAAGGAAAACGCCTAGGCGATAGAGTGATCAGTGATAAAATTACAAGCTTGTCGATTCAAGATCTTACCTTTTCCTATAAAACAGGCTCTCCTGTTTTTAAGGATCTTAATTTTAATTTTGAGTCAGGAAAATCATATGCCCTTGTGGGCCCTTCTGGTGTTGGAAAATCAACCCTATTTAACATCTTAGCCTTTTTAACTGATGTACAAGGTGGAGATTTGCTGATTAATCATGAGAGTCATAAAAAATTTGAGATTGAAAGCTTGCGGAAAAAAGTGATGTTGGTTGAGCAAGAAAGTATCATTTTTAATGACACGATATTCAATAACATTAATCTTGGTGAAAACTACTCGAGTGAAAAGATAAAAAAGGCCTGCCAGGTAGCCTGTATTGATGAGTTTATTGATGGCTTGACTGATGGGTATGAGTTTAAGCTAAATTATCAAGGACAAAACTTATCTGGTGGCCAACGCCAACGTATAGGCCTAGCGAGGGCAGTTCTACGTCATCCGGATGTGATTTTATTGGACGAAATCACTAGTGCGCTCGATGAATCGACCAAGCGTAAGGTGGTTGAAAGTGTGCTAGCTCATTTTAGGGATAAGATTGTGATTTTTATCACGCACGATCGGGTTGTGACTGAATTGGTAGATGTGAAATTAAATTTAGCCACCATGGAAGCGCAAGAAATAAAACAAGCCAGCTAGATTTTAGTTGGCCATTTGAAAATCTTTTAAAAATTCCATAGGGGCTGGGCTGGCATAGAAATAAAGATTGTGCCGTCCCGGATATTTTGTTTCAAACACAGCCACATGCTTGAAGAAAAGAGCTAATTTCGCTTTTAATTCTTCTTTTGAGGTAAATTCGTGCTCATGATCGTCATGACTTGCACCATGTTCTTCAGCAACAATAGTGTAACCACTTAAAATGCCATCTGGGGTAAGCCTTGACAATATATTTTCAAAAATCTGATTCATTTCTTCGAGTGTGAAGTGCTCTATTGCTGCATCCCAAACAATATTGGTAAATGTGCCTTCCGGTAAACCCTGCCGGATATCTACTATACGAAAGTCTATATTCGCTGCTTGAAAGTGTTTTTTGGCATGTGCTATCGCCTTTGGATCAAAGTCGACAGAGATGATTTTTTTTGCGCGAATGGCATAAAAATGATGGGCGTTAAAACCATCCCCGCAACAGATCTCTAATATAGTAGAATTTTCTTTGATAGCCAGAAGATTGAAAATGCCGCGTTCCCAGCCTAGGGGATTTTTTGTAGCTGACCATTGGTAATGCTGATCAATAAAATGATCAAACCACTCTGGATTGGGTTTGACAGCCCATTGTGAATAGAGCTGTGCTTTATGAGTAAGTGCACTAAGCTTTCTAAGCAAAGAATTAATTTTTTTGATAACAAAGAGAAATGGATCACGTTGGTGTCGAATGATTGATTTCAAGCCTGATTTGACAAGTTCCATTCCACTTGACCCTTAGATAGTAGGATTACATTACTCAAAAATTTTAAGAAAGCGATTTTATCATAGTGAGAGTGTGAGAATTAAATTTAAATTGCTTGATTGCAAGAAGGGGGATCGATTTTAGTTATATGTTGGTCGGCAAGCTTTTAGCGTGGAGTGGTAAAAATTAAACGTTTTAAGTGCTAGGTGGGGGGGAATATGCCGTCCAACTTGGTCCTGTGATAACATGCGTAAAGAAAATTTTTGCTTAAAAACAAAAATATGCCAGATAAATCACTTTTTTCAATACTATCACTCAATAGGGTATTCTCATGCAATGTGCCCCCATTTGCCTGTTTACTTATAACCGTGCGAGGCATGCGCAGCAAACATTAATTGCGCTACAAAAAAATGAATTAGCAAAGGAAAGTGATTTGTACATTTTTTCTGATGGCCCAAAAAATCAGGAAAATGAGGTGCAAGTTCAGGAAGTGAGAAACCTATTAGAACATATAGAGGGGTTTAAGACTGTAACGGTCATTCATCAAGAAAAAAACAGGGGATTGGCGAATTCTATTATTGAAGGCGTCAGCCAAATCGTCAATCAATTTGGCAAAGTAATAGTTATGGAAGATGATCTCGTTGTTTCTCCTTATTTTTTGAAATATATGAACGAGGCTTTGGAAATGTATGCACAAGATGATTGTGTTGCTTCTATCCATGGTTATGCTTATCCGATAAAAGAAGAAATGCCAACGACCTATTTTATGAAGGGAGCAGACTGTTGGGGATGGGCTACTTGGGAGCGGGCTTGGAAATTTTTTGAAAAAGATGGCACAAAGCTTTTAGCAATGTTGCAGTCTAAAGGATTAGCATATGAATTTGATTTTCATGGCACACAACCCAATATCGAGATGTTAAAAAATCAAATTGTAGGCAAAAATAATTCCTGGGCAATTCGTTGGCACGCAAGTGCTTTTCTCCAAAATATGTTAACACTTTATCCAGGTAAAAGTTTGGTGCGTAATATTGGTTTTGATAATAGTGGGGAGCATTGTGCTGTCACCTCAATTTTTGATGTCACGCCAAATGATAAGCCTGTTGCGCTTTTTCGGATCCCCTTGGAAGAAAGTAAGAAAGCATTTAAATCTTATGTTAAATTTTTCAAAAATGCCCGTGAACCAATTTATCGAAGAATATTAAGAAAAGCAAAAGCACTATTAAGTGCTTGAAAAGGCAGAATATGATCAAGCGTTGGTATCAAAAAATTATCTCTCTTGACGCTGAAGTAAATAAATTACTTCATTTTGTTGAGAAATTTGCTCAGCGTGATGCGAGAGTATTAGACGTTGGGTGTGGTTATGGGCGTTATCTTGTCCCATTGAAAAAAAAGGGATTTGATGTATTGGGAGTTGATAAGAACCCTAAAATCATCAAAGAAAATATTGAAAAAGGGATAAACTGTATTTCGCTAGAAACATTCAGCGAAGCCACCTCTACATTTGATATTATTATTTGTTCGCATATTATTGAACATTTTCGTCCAGAAGAGTTGCTTACGTTTCTTAATTTTTATCTATCGCGATTAGAGAAAGGCGGATACTTAATTATTGCAACGCCTCTTTATTCTGATTATTTTTATGATGATTTTGATCATGTTAAACCATATCATCCATTAGGTTTGCAAATGGTGTTTGGTCAGCAGCAAGCCCAGGTACAATATTATTCTACTCACAAATTAGAAATGAAAGATATTTGGTTCAGGAAGAGCCCTTTTATGTCTACATTTCATCGAGCTAAACTTTTTAAATCAGCAATGACCCGTATTTTGCAAATGTATGATTTATTAATGTGTCTGCTCTATTGGGGAAGTTTTCGCCTCATAGGAAGAAAAGATGGTTGGGTAGGCGTTTTTCAAAAATGCTGAAGTCGAACAGACTTTTCTAAAGGAGGTGAATGTTGAATTATTGCACTTTATTTAATAGCTTGTATCTTTCTCGAGGATTGGCTTTATACCATTCTTTGTTAAGAAGCGCAAAAGAGTTTCACTTATATATTTTCGCTTTTGATGAAGAAGTTTTTCAGATTTTATCTGCAATGAAATTGAAAGCAGTGACGGTAATTTCATTGAAAGATTTTGAAACACCTGCATTATTGCAGGTGAAAAAACAAAGAACGATTGCAGAATATTGTTGGACATGTACTTCGTCAACAGTCTTGTATTGTTTAGAAAAATATCATTTATCAGATATTTGTTATCTGGATGCGGATCTTTATTTTTGGCAAGATCCTGCTATTTTGCTTGAAGAAGCTCAACACGATTCCATTCTCATCACAGAACATCGATATACCAAAGAATATGATCATTCTGCCGTTTCAGGGAAATATTGTGTTCAATTCATGTATTTCAAAAATGATCAATATGGTTTAGAAGCCCTAAGGTGGTGGCGCGATGCCTGTATTGAATGGTGTTATAACCGAGTTGAACCAGGCAGATTTGGCGACCAAAAATATCTAGATGATTGGTTAGAGCGCTTCAAAAAAGTCAAAGTGCTTACACATTTGGGGGGAGGTGTTGCCCCTTGGAATATTCAGCAATACGAAGTTGATTCGACCTCAAAATCCTCTATTACATTGATTAAACGCGATAGTAAACAGAAATTTGATTTAATTTTTTATCATTTTCATGGACTAAAATTTGTTAACCAACAAATTGATTTTGGTACCTATAAGCTATCTGAAAATGTGATCAAAGAAATTTATGAGCCCTACGTAAAGGCTTTGTTTCATGGTGAGCAAGTATTAATGGCGCATAAAGATATTTCAGTAAATTTAAAATCTATTAACTTGCATTGTAAAGCGACGAGTAAATTTTCACTCAGAGAATATGCAAGGAATGTTAAGAAAAAATTATTAGGGATCTATAACATTTTCCCAGCGATGAGTTTTAGGAGTTAATCATGGCGCACATTATTGAGTTGCCCACACGATCTGATAGCAGAGGATCGCTGACAGTACTAGAAAAGGTTTTGCCTTTTGAAATGAAACGACTTTACTGGATATATGATTTAAATGACGAAGCCAGAGGCAAGCACCGTCATAAGCAAACATGGCAGGCATTAATATGTCTGCAGGGGAAATGTGAAGTTGTCGTAAAAAAACATCAACACGAAGAGATCTTTATCTTAGAAAAGCCAAATGAGGTACTGTTGTTGGAACCGGACGATTGGCATGAAATGAGACATTTTCAAGGACAACCCATATTGCTGGTTGCCGCTTCTCATTTTTATGATGCGAATGATTATATCAAGGAGCCACTCTAAAATGCTAAGAAAAGTGGAATATGAAAATTTAGGTAAACTGAATCATGATTTTTTTCAAGATTATCAGACTAAATTTAACAATGTGATGACCTCAGGATGGTATATTCTAGGTAAACAAGTACAAGAATTTGAGCAATCATTCGCTGAATATATTGGGGTAAAGCATTGCATCGGGGTGGCTTCGGGGTTAGACGCACTTATCCTGGCTTTAGTGGCATTAGATTTACCGCCACAATCTGAAGTACTTGTGTCGGCTAATGCTTATGTTGCTTGCATTCTCGCTATTTTAAAAGCAGGACACACCCCGGTTTTAGTTGAGCCACATCCTCATCACGCTAATATTGATGTGAGTAAAATTGAAGAGAAAATTTCACCCAAGACTAAGGCGATTATGCCCGTCCATCTGTATGGCTATCCTTGTGAGATGGAAGTGATCACGGCTTTAGCAGAAAAGTATGCTCTTCATATTATTGAAGATTGTGCTCAAGCACATGGTGCTGAGTATTTTGGTAGGAAGGTAGGGACTTTCAGCAGTATTTCAGCGTTTAGTTTTTATCCCACTAAAAATCTTGGTGCATTGGGGGATGCGGGAGCCGCACTTACCAATGATGACAATCTTGCCACTAAACTTCGTGCATTACGAAATTATGGTTCTCATATCAAATATCATAATGATTATATTGGTATGAATTCTCGTTTGGATGAAATTCAGGCAGGATTTTTGAATGTAAAATTGCCATATTTAGATAAAATTAATGAACATAAAAGAAAATTAGCTGCAGTTTACGATAAATATTTAGATGAACGTTATCAAAAACCCAAGCACCAACATGGCTATTATGGGGTGTATCATATTTATAATGTTTATTCGACTTCACGTGATATGTTACGAGAATATTTAAAAGAGCAAGGTATTACTACGGAAGTTCATTATCCTGTGGCGCCTTATAAACAAAAAGCGCTTTTAGGGATGTTTAATCAAAATGATTTTCCTATTAGTGATAGACTGCATCAAACAACGCTGAGTTTACCCATTTCTTATTTTCATACAGAAGAAGATGTTAAATATGTTTGTGAAATAATGAATCAATTCATGCAAAGGACATCAGTATGAAAGGTATTATTTTAGCCGGCGGTACTGGAAGCAGACTTTGGCCACTGACCAAAACGGTTTGTAAACAGTTACTTCCCATATATGATAAACCTTTAGTGTATTACCCTTTGTCGGTTTTGATGCTCGCTGGGATCCGAGAAATTCTGATGGTGACAACGCCGCGTGATTTAGAGCCTTTTAGATCTTTATTTAAAGACGGTGCGCACTTAGGGTTAAATATTTCTTATGAAGTTCAGGCTGAACCCCAAGGGATCCCTCAAGCGTTTATCATTGGGGAAAAATTTATTAATCAGCAGCCGGTTTGTTTGATTTTGGGCGATAATATATTTTACGGTGAAGGTTTTCCTGCATATCTAAAAAATATTACAGCCTTAGAAACGGGGGCGTGTTTGTTTGGTTATTATGTTAAAGATCCTGAGCGTTATGGTGTGGCAGAGCTTGATAGCCAGGGTAAAGTAATAAGTATTGAGGAAAAACCTAAGCAACCCAAATCTCATTATGCTATTACGGGGCTTTATTTTTATGACAAACAAGTTGTTGATATCGCCAAAGATCTCAAACCCTCAAAACGAGGTGAGTTAGAAATATCTGACGTCAATACCTATTATCTTAATAAAAATCAATTACAGCTTGAAATTTTAGGTCGTGGTTTGGCGTGGTTAGATACAGGCACGCATTCCAGTATGCAAGAAGCGAGTCGTTTTGTTGAAGTGATAGAATCTCGTCAGGGTTTGAAAATTGCCTGCATTGAAGAAATTGCTTATCGAATGAAGTACATCAGTTTGGAGCAATATATAAAGCTGATAGAGGATTATCCACAAAGTGAATATCGTATTTATTTAGAAGATATTCTTCATAGGGAATTTAAGCAGGTTGTAAGCCGATGAAAAATTTATTAATAACTGGTGGTGCGGGCTTTATAGGTTCAAATGCAATTGATTATTTTTTAACGCAACACCAAAATTATACCATTATCAATTTAGATAAGCTTAGTTATGCGGCATCAATTGATAACATGGATTCTTTTTTGCATCATCCTCGCCATATTTTTGTAAAAGGTGATATTACCGATAGTGCGCTAGTAGAAAAGCTTTTTATAGAATATGAGATTGAGGGTGTAATTCATTTTGCGGCAGAATCGCATGTAGATAATTCAATTAATCAGCCTGATATTTTTATTAAAACAAATGTGTTGGGGACTTTTACATTGCTGGAAGCCGCAAGAAAATATTGGACAGGCTCTAAAAAAGAGTCCCGTTTTCACCATATTTCCACCGATGAAGTCTATGGCAGTTTGGGCGAAGAAGGATTCTTTACTGAAGAAACACCATATGCGCCTAATTCGCCTTATAGTGCAAGCAAAGCAAGTAGTGATCATCTAGTAAGAAGCTATCATAAAACATATGGTTTAAATACGGTTATTACTAATTGTTCTAATAATTATGGTCCACATCAACATGCGGAAAAGTTGATCCCAACGATTATTCGTAAGGCCTTAGCAGGGCAGTCTATCCCTATTTACGGTAATGGCAAAAATGTGAGAGATTGGTTGTTTGTGACTGATCACTGCCAAGCGATAGACAAGGTTTTTCATTTGGCCTCTGCTGGCGCGCATTTTAATGTTGGTGGTAACAATGAATTATCGAATATTGATCTTGCATTATTGATCTGTGCCAAACTTAATGAATTATGTCCTAGCACAAGCAAGGGAGATTATAGCGCTTTGATCAACTATGTGACAGACAGACCCGGTCATGATTTCAGATATGCTGTCTCAATAAATAAAATTGAATTAGCATTGGGGTGGAAACCTGAAACAGCGTTTGCAACAGGATTGATGCAAACACTTACCTACTATATTCATCATTTCAAGCAACACAACATGTTAGCAGAAACTATCGGCGAAGTTTGAAAAATATTGTCGTTGAGGAACCTAAAGTTCCTCAACGGCCTTGGCAGGATTTTTTTTGCAGTTTAGTAAGCGGTAGATGGGACCATACTTCAAAATGCAATAAATGGCTCTAAAACCATCTCTCCAGCCAATCTTTTTACCTTCTTGATAAGTACGACCATAATAAGAAATACCCACTTCATAAATGCGAATATTAGGTATACGAGCAATATGGGCTGTAACTTCAGGTTCAAAGCCAAAGCGGCATTCTTGTAAGGGAAGGCTTTGAATAATATTGCGTTTAAAAACTTTGTAACAGGTTTCCATATCAGTGAGATTAAGGTTGGTAAACATGTTACTTAATAAAGTAAGGAATTTATTTCCCATTGAGTGCCAAAAATAAAGCACGCGATGGGTATCGCCACCAATAAAGCGACTACCATAAACAACATCAGCTTTGCCGGAGAGGAGGGGATTCAATAGTTTAGGATATTCTTGTGGTGAGTATTCAAGATCAGAGTCCTGAATGATGACAAAATCACCGGTCGCATGTTTGATTCCTGTATGAAGTGCGGCCCCTTTACCCATATTCTTTGGGTGGTGAATTAAGATATCAATCTGCGGTTTGAGAGCAGTTTCTAAAAGAGCATCTACCCCATCAGATGAGCCATCATTAACAACAATAATCTCGAGTTTGCCTTCTATCGGTGCCTGGCGCACAGCGGATAATAATTGGCCAATGGTATTTTTTTCATTATAACAAGGAATAATAACAGAGAGCGTATACGTCATGAGTAGGTTAGTTCCGGTTGTTTACTTAATACAGCTTGAAAGTATTCAATGGTTTTCTGCAAGCCTGTCTTGAGATCAACTTTAGGCTCCCAGCCTAATTCTCGTTTAGCTTTTGAAATATCTGGGCAGCGTTGCTTTGGATCATCAACAGGAAGTGGATGAAAGGAAATGTCTGAAGCACTGCCTGTTAAATTGATGACAATTTCTGCCAGCTCATTCATGGATTTTTCGACGGGATTACCGAGGTTGACAGGAGTATGTAATTTGGCTTTTTCTTGAAGCAGCATGAGGCCTGTCACGAGATCGTCAACATAGCAAAAAGAGCGGCTTTGTTTACCATCACCATAAATTGTAATTGGATTATTTTGTAACGCTTCTACAATAAAATTACTGACAACTCGTCCATCTTCGGCACACATATGGGGGCCATAAGTATTAAAAATTCGAGCGATGCGGATATCAACGTTATATTGACGGTGATAATCCATAAATAAACTTTCTGCACACCGTTTGCCTTCATCATAACAAGCGCGAGGACCTACTGAATTGACGTTTCCCCAATATTCTTCTCGTTGCGGATGGACATGAGGATCGCCATAAACTTCACTGGTAGAGCTAAAAAGCACGGGAACATGCAGACGTTTTGCTAGCTCCAGTACATTAAGTGCACCGAGCACGCTGGTTTTAGTGGTTTGGATGGAGTCGCGTTGATAGTGAATAGGGCTTGCAGGGCAGGCTAAATGATAGATTGCATCTACCTCGACGGAAATAGGATAGCAAATATCATGACGTATGATTTCAAAATGAGGATGTTTGATTAAATCGAGTAGATTACGTTTATGGCCTGTATAGAAGTTATCTAAACAAAGAACTTCCCAACCCTGATTAAGTAAGCGACGACAAAGATGTGAGCCTAAAAAGCCAGCCCCACCCGTAACTAATGCCCTGCTTTTTATTGTCATAGTTTTCCAACTCTATGTGAAGAGAGAGTCCCTAAAAGGGGAAAAGTCTAGCATGCGCGTTTAGCCAAAATCTATGATTCCTATAGATTAAAGGACAGCCATCTACACAAAGGACAGCCATCTACACAAAGGACAGCCATCTACACAAAGGACAGCCATCTACACAAAGGACAGCCACCTGAACTTAATCTGAGTCTCAAATGGATGTCCCCTAAGCTCGCAAATGGATGTCCTCTAAGCTTGAAGCAATCTGAGTCTGAAATGGATGTCCCCTAAGCTTGAAGTAATCTGAGTCTGAAATGGATGTCCCTCAAATTTGGAGCATTGCTTAGCTAAGCAACAAATAAAGCGGATAAACTGACGAAGAAGCTGAAATGGGACAGCTGACAATGAAAAAGGATCAGTTTTGACAGGGCTTGCTGAAGCATTTATTGTGCTGCGTAGTTTTAGGTGTCAGGGAAAATGGTTATTTAGATAACATGAAGATAACAATTTATGGTTCAGGGTATGTAGGACTTGTGGCTGCGGCTTGTTTTGCTGAAGTGGGTCATGAAGTCCTTTGTATGGATGTAGATGAAAATAAGATCAAACAATTGCAAAATGGGCAGATCCCAATTTATGAGCCAGGATTAGAAGATCTCGTTCAATTAACAAGTAAATCGCATCATCTTCAATTTACAACCGATGTAAGCGCTGCCGTTCTCCATGGTGAATGTCAATTTATTGCTGTTGGAACGCCACCGGATAAGCAAGGCAACGCAGATTTGACTTATGTTTTGGCTGTGGCTGAGGCGATTGGCCAGCATATGAACGATTATATTGTTGTTGTAGATAAATCAACCGTGCCCATTGGAACAGCAGATAAAGTACGACAAACAATTAGTCGTGAATTGGCAAAACGCAATCAGACTCTTTCCTTTGATGTCGTTTCTAACCCTGAATTTCTCAAAGAAGGTGCAGCATTAGAAGATTTCAGAAAACCTGATCGCATCGTATTAGGGAGCGAAAGTGAAAATGCGCTGCGTTTACTGAAGCAACTGTATGCCTCATTTAACCATGATAACGATCGTATTATCACGATGGACACTCGCTCAGCTGAGCTCACCAAATATGCTGCTAATGCCATGTTGGCGACAAAGATTAGCTTTATGAATGAAATGGCACATTTAGCAGAGAAGGTTGGAGCTGACATTGAAAAAGTGCGAATAGGAATAGGATCAGATCAACGTATTGGTTATCACTTTACGCATGCAGGATGTGGCTATGGTGGTTCTTGCTTTGGCAAAGATATTCAAGCCTTGATTCATACCGCTCAAGAATATCAAAGTCCTTCAGACATTATCCAAGCGGTAGAAGAAGTTAATCATCGGCAGAAATTGCACCTATTTAAGAAAATCCAAGCACATTTTCAGGGAGATTTAACAAATAAGGTTTTTGCAGTGTGGGGACTTGCCTTCAAACCTGAAACCGATGATATGCGCGATGCGCCCAGTCAGATGATGTTGCGTGCTCTGTGGGAGCAAGGGGCAACTATTCAAGCCTATGATCCTGAAGCGATGAGCGAGGCAGAGAAGATTTTTGGCAAACGAAAAGATCTTCAGTTTGGCGCTTGTCCAGAAGATGTATTAGAAGGTGCCGATGCTCTAGTGATTCTAACCGAATGGCGAATTTTCAGAAGCCCAGATTTCAATAGAATCAAACATTTGTTAAAAATGCCAGTGATTTTTGATGGTAGGAATATTTATGATCCAGCCTTGCTTAAAAGTGCGGGCTTTATTTACTATGGCATAGGAAGAGGGAAATCTAGGGAGCTTTAATTTTCGCATAGGATTTTTCGGCTCCTGTCTACGCTATCGCTTCGATGCGGCTAGTAGTAGCATACCGTGGCATAAGCTGCAGCAGATTATGTACGTGTAGTTAAAAATTAGGTGCTGTGGCTGAAGCTCTCTGGTTTAAAAACAAAATATTTTCGTGAAAGAAAATTCCAACCAAAAGCTGTGCCCATGGCAGCTATTTTACTCATAGCTAAGGGAAGCCCAAGACCTTCAAAGGCCAAAAATAAGGCACTATGGTGAATGAATAATCCAACACCGCTCACGACATAGGTAAGGATGAATCGTGTTTTGCTGGAATGTTTTTGGCGATGAATAAAAACGAATCGATTACATAAAATGTAATTCACGAAAGTTGCAACCACAAAGCTCATAGTTGCAAGCATTAAGTAGTGTATTTGAAGATGTTGACGTAATAAAAGAAAAAGAGTGATATCAACAATAGCAGAGATCCCTCCTACGACTAAATATTGATAAAGTTTGGGATCTTGCGCAAGTTTAATAACAAAATTTCTCATCAGTATACCTAGAGAGCGGTGGCGACAATGCTGAAATTGAAAATGAAAAGAGTATATCTGGCAATAGGCAGGATGAACAATATCTAATGGCATACCAACCAAAAATTTCTATTATTATTGCGGTTAGAAATGCAAAATCTGAGCTTGCAGAAACATTGCAGAGTATTCGGCAACAAACTTATCCCTCTCTAGAAATCATTGTTGTTGATGGGGCATCCACGGATGGCACAGTGGAAGTAATTGATGCAAATAGAGATCTCATCAATATAAAAGTGAGTGAGCCTGACGATGGGATAAGCGACGCTTTCAATAAGGGACTTAAGCTAGCAACTGGAGACTATATTAATTTTCAAGGAGCAGGTGATACCCTATTTCCTGGAGATAGCATCACCGAGCTGTTTAGCGGTCTGGATCAAAGTTATGAATTAGTCTGCGGCAAAATTGTTCGTGTCAAAGAAGATGGTATCACTCCTTTATGGATTGCTCCCAAGCGTCATTCATTTTGCCGTCATCGTCTACTTTTCAAGATGGCATTACCTCATCAGGGGTTATTTACTCATCGGCGTTTTTTTGAGCAATTTGGTGATTTTGATAAAAATGTGCGTTATGCCATGGATTATGAATTATTACTACGGGCATACCATCAATTTCCCAAAACTATCATTAAAAATATCTTTATTTCGCATTGGCGTGCAGGTGGTTTAGGTGCCAATAAAATCTTTGAGGTTTTTGATGAATATCATCGTATAAAAGTAAAGCATCGTGTTGCTTCAAGTGTTATTCTTGCTGCAATAGATAAATTGAATCGATTTAAATATATTTTAAAAGCAAAATGGTTAAAATTAGCGTATTAACATGAAACAGATTTTTCATATCCTCCGTTATATTTATAGAAATAATCCTTGGTATGCTTTTTTGCCAAAACTATGTCAGAGCTTTTTTTACCAATGTTATAAGCGGCTTACAAAGAGAATTTTTACTAAAACACTTTTTAATGGCAAAAGAATATTTGTATATCCTCATAGCCCAGTATCATCTTCTTTCATTTATTCATCTTATCCTGATAAAGAAGAAATACAAATATTACGTCAATACGCAGATGCCAATACAGTTTTTTTAGATGTCGGCTCAAACATTGGCGCTTATTCGGTACTATTGATGGATAAGGTAAAAGCAGTTTATGCATTTGAAGCTCACCCTATAACAGTCAATTACTGCAAGATGAATTTTTTGCTGAATAATGTGAGTGAGCATTATGTGATTGAAAAAGCAGTTAGCGAAAATTGTGAACCAAAATATTTTTCAGATAATCACAATGCCAGTCCCATCAATGCAAGAGTCATGGATGCAACACAGGCAATTAAAGTTCAAGCAACGACTTTGGATGCTTTTGTAGAAGAGCAACAATTTGAGCCAGAAACGCAATTTATTCTAAAAGTAGATGTAGAAGGGTTTGAGCATGAAGTGTTTGAAGGCGCGAAAGGTTTTTTAGCAAATTCTGCTGTTCGTGCAATTATTTTTGAGACATTTTCAGCAAAAAATAAAGAAATTGTTGAATTATTTAAGCGATTAGGTTATCGCCTTCAAGGGATTGGTGACAACAATATGTTGGCATATAGATAGGAAATAGACAATGAGATGGCAAGTCAAAAAAGAAATCAATGAAAGCGTCTTCTATGTTTTGATTTTAGGACTTGCACTCTTACGGGCGTTAACTTCAAAAATATTGCCTTGTCCGGCAGATTTTGATTGCAATTCTTACATTCAGATGGCTAATAGCATTGCTTATGATGAACATATTCTCCCTCATCATGCAATGCGTATTTTACCCGCGTTGTTAGCAAAAGGCTTAATGATATTGGGAATGAGCCTTCACACTGCATTTCGGTTGCTTTCTGATGGCACTTATGTCCTTTTTGGCGGACTGATCTTTTGGGTGCTACGTCAATATGAATTAAAGGCATGGGTTGCTTTTGCATTTACATTACTTTGTTTAGCACCGTATCATGCGATGCGGATCCCATTGCAAAATGTTTACCAAGCTTGTGATATCATGACTTATCCTCTATCGCTTTTGCTGTTTCATTTCTCTTTGCAAAAAAAAATAAGATGGGTCTTTGCGATAGCATTAGTCAGCATATTTGTCAGACAGAATCTTTTAGTCTTGGGTGAGTTTTCCTTATTATATTGTTTTTGGCAAACACGAAGAAAAGAAGCATTAGGCTATATCTTAGCGTTAACAAGCGCTTATCTAGTCTTACAATGGTATTATCATGCCTTTTCTATTGTTACCCATCATATGATCCCTGATGCATCATTTTTTTCTTTTTCTCATATTTTGTGGATTATCGAAGATTCCAAAATTCTTGCGATATTGATCCCAATCGCCCCTTTTATTATTATTTATTTTAAACAAGGACTTCTATTTTTCTGTCGTAATTGGCATGTAGCGATGTATGTTGGTGCTTCTGCTGGTCAGCCTTTTTTAGCTTATCATCTGACAGGGAATAATTATGCGAGATTAGCATTGCAGGGATTATGGCTAATATTTCTTGCGGCAGGATTTTTGAGTAAAGGATCCAAGTGGTCAAATTCTTTAGTGATTCTATTTGTCACTTACGCACTTGCTATCTATTTCTCATGGGGGATCCCACAGCGTCTTTTATATATGGGGTTATTTAGTGTAGGCGCGCTGTTCATTCTATTGATTGAGCAAAGAGCCAAGACAAGGGAATTGGCAAGTGCTTGATTTTAAATAGTGTGCCTTCACGTTTAAAATGCTCATTCCTTTATATATAGACGAGAAAACGTTCTGACAAAGCAAGGATGATCTCATTTTCAGGAAAAGAAATATCTTTTTCATTAAGTGCGCAAAATCTGATATGCCGTTGGATATACAGCATCAGCCCATCTTTTATACATTTGAGAGGAATAATGTATACCATCAGATGCAAAAAGATAAGGTAAAGGGGCGCCTGTGGTTTTATCAATAGCATCTTGTCTAGTTATTTGGGTTAGATCTATATAATGAATTTGGCCTTGCCCACGGTTTTCTTCGTTCGTTCGTCTGATAATATCTTGCGCCGCTGCATTAAATGCATCAATGCTTTTTGCTATCCCTTCTGGTGTGTTGTAATTTTTAGCCTTTTGGATTTTATCACGCAGGATCTTTTCATCTAATTCCACCTCTGCATGATTATTTTTAATGGTCTTCACAGCATTGGTGGCAATTGAAATTTCATTCATTTTATGACGAACTTCTTCATATTGGTTCGCCCGTTCGGCCAATCCTATTTTATTATAAACAGAAGGAGAGACATCCCAGGCAGGGATAGAGAGAACAATAACGCGTGCTGGATTGTTATGAGCGAATCTAATAGATCGATTCAATAATTCTTTAAAATGATATTTATAATCATGCAAGCTATGTCCACGATAAAGATCATGCATACCAATAGAAAGCACAACAAGATCATAATCGCCGATCTCATAGCGGGGATGATGAGGATTAGAGGATGGCTCAGCTGCATTTAAGGCGCCTAGCAAATGTTTGGTCGTGTCGTCGCCAAAACCATACATTTTGCTCTCATCAATAGGAATATGATTTTCTTTGAGCTCTTTTATTAATTGTAGAGGAAAGGTTCCTTCTTCTTGTTCTTTTACTAAGTTAACTCCCATGAAGGAGTCTCCTAGAAAAAGGATTTTTTTCTTATTGCTAGAAGGTGTTGAGGTGCAGGCAAGTAGCAGGGTTACGACACACAAGACTAGAGCATTCATTGAAACTTTATATTTGCGCATAAGCAACCCTGGTGATATTGGGATCAGAGAATGGGACCTTCTTTAGGTTTTAAGAACTTTCTAAAGTAGTAAGATTCGTACTCACCTTCATTATGATAGCCCAGTGAGATATAAAATGCCGGCGCCCCAAATTTTATGCGTTTTAGGCTAGTGCTAAGTTCTAGGGTATGGCAATCTTTCTTTTTAGTATATCTCTCGGCGCGTTCAAGCAGCATTTGTCCAATGCCTTTGCGACGATGAGATTCATCTACTACTAAGCTAACAATTTTTGCATAGCGCTCTGTGCAGTGAAATAAATCATAAATGTGCACAGCAATACACCCGATGATATTGTCCTGCTCATCCGTTGCTACCCAAGCGATATCATTGCTACCTAGTTGATAAAGCGCAATTCTTGCCATTAGATTTTCTTCGGAAATGGGATAACCCAATTGTGCAATGAGGGGCATAAGTGCTTTGACGTCACAGAGTGTGACTTTACGTATTTTTATTTTCATGGGCCTTTTGTACTAATATTGATTTAGTTTCGTTTTGTAAAATAATTTCTTGTAAATCTTTCTTGATAACCTCAGCCCACATTTTATGACCAGCCGCTGTGAGATGGATCTCGTCATGATAGAGAGCTTTGATCTTATCTTCAGGAAGATCTGCTAGATGATCTCTTAAGTAAACCACTTTGACATGGTATTTTTCTAAAGTTTCTCTGATAGCTTCATCAATATCGCTTAAGCCTAGTAATTGCGAACGACTAGGTGTGATATAAATGAGATGGTTGCGCTCATTTTGGTTGAGATAAATATCAAGACGCTTAAGATGTGAAACTGCTGATTCAATAATTTTGGTTTTTTCCTTGCCTTCTAATGCCGCATAATTTACTGCGGGTGTTTTTTGTAAATGAATTTGGTAGACGATGTATTGCAGCAATTCTTCTAATGCGTAGTTTGGTTTTCTTGTCCAAAAGGGTTGCCCCCCAATACGGGTCAATCCTCGATAAAAATCACCTTCAGGAAAAACGCTGACGTAAATTTGTGCAGGCAAAAATTCCATTTCTTTGACTAAGGCATGAACATTATTAATTCCCCAGGCATTTACCCCAGCGTTTCCTGCAGTATAACCCGTGAAATCTTTAACGGCCTGATAAGAGAACAGTTCTTCATTAGAGATATAAGAACCACCATACGTAACAGAATCACCTAAAAATAGAATGTTACGATGAAAATCACCCTCAACCCAATCCTCTTCAGCTCTCAAGCCTAAATTATTAATTTTTATGATCTGCTGAGGATTGCGTGCCACGATTTGATTAGGGATGGGACGGTAACCATAAACGGGGTGAGACTGATAAACAACAATTTTTCCTAAGCCGAAGAACTTTTCTCCTGCCATATTTGCAAAAAAAAGTGAAACACTAATGAGTAATGCGCTTACCCCAAACAAAGTCAGTTTGGGGTAACGTTCAAAGAAGTTGCGTTTCATAAATTTAAAATAAAGTATAAATAAAGGGAGCAACAGCCGAACCTTGTGTAAACACAATCAACGCTCCAAGCAATAATAGGACAGAGATAATAGGTGCCAACCAGAATTTTTTTCTTACTCGCATGAAACGCCACAAATCAATAATTACATCCATCATTAGTAGGGTTTCTCCATATGTTGTGAGTTTCGTTCGGGATGAGGAAGGATGCGATAAGACTGTTTATTTTTATCAAATGAGCGCTGCATCGGATCTTTCTTTCCAAGACGCATGAGGATCCCCATAGGGGTAATAAGAAAGAAAAATAGGATCCCTAACAATACTCGAGTATTAAACCATCCCAACATAGCGCCAAGTTTCATCCAGGGTGTGTAAATAGCTTTCAACCATAATGGTTGAATAAGCGTAGGGATGAGGATCACGATACCAATAGCATAAGGCCAGCTTGGCGTAAGATGGTCCTTCAGGAAAGGGATCAGCACCCCAAAGATACCTATCATGCCAAATGATAAAATAAAGCCAAATTTACGAAGTTGTGATTTGTCTGTAATAGGCTTGTCCATGTTATTCCTAATCTAAAACGAATTCTTCACGCCAGTTATGAGTTTCCTGCCAGACAGGTTGCTCTTTCTTTGCCAGCAACACATTCTCTAATACAAGGTAGTCCATTTCGGTACGCATGAAACACCTATAGGCATCAGCAATAGAGCAAACAATAGGTTCTCCTCGTACATTAAATGACGTATTAATTAAAACCGGGCAATTGGTAATGTTTTCGAAAGCATCTAATAGCTGATAGAAACGAGGATTCGTTTCTTGATGTACGGTTTGTAGTCTAGCTGAATAATCTACATGGGTTACAGCTGGTATGGCTGAACGAGGTACATTCAGTTTTTCAATGCCAAAAAGATTTTCTTGCTCAGGTGTCATTGGGAGGCGATATTTTTCAGTCACATTGGCGACCATTAGCATATAAGGGCTCACGCCTTCGAACTCAAACCATTCGCTGACTTTTTCACTTTTTATCACGGGTGCAAACGGGCGAAAAGATTCTCGATATTTTATTTTTAAATTCATCACTGATTGCATTTTCGGACTGCGCGGATCGCCAATGATGGAACGTCCACCTAAGGCACGTGGACCAAATTCCATCCGGCCTTGGAACCAACCGACGACATTTTCATCGGCTAATAACTGCGCAACCTGAGGTAGCAAAGTGGTATCAGGCATCACCGTATATTTTGCCTGAATGCTATCGAGGTATTGGGTGATCTCATTTTGGGTAAAACGTGGGCCTAGATAACTACCCATCATGCTGTCTTTAGCAACGGGTGTACGCTCTTCGCCAAGATATTCATACCACGCACTTAAGGCCGCACCGAGAGCGCCGCCTGCATCACCTGCGGCAGGTTGTACCCATATATCTTTAAATATTTTTTTTCGCTGCAATTTTCCATTGGCAACACAGTTCAGAGCCACGCCACCGGCTAAGCAAAGATAGTCGGTGTCTAGTTCCTTTTGGGCAGTCTTTGCCAATCTCTGCACAATTTCTTCGGTAATAACCTGAATAGAACTTGCGAGATCCATTTCTTTTTGGGTTATGTCAGACTCTGGTTGCCGTGGTGGACCACCAAAAAGCTCATGGAAGCGATGGTGAGTCATGGTGAGGCCGGCGGGATAATTAAAATAGTCAAGATTGAGCCTAAACGTACCATCTTCTTTGAGATCAATTAAATGCTCATATATTTTCTCAACGTATTTAGGCTGGCCATAAGGCGCAAGTCCCATTAATTTATATTCGCCAGAATTGACTTTAAAGCCTGTGTAGTAAGTGAAGGCTGAATAAAGCAAACCTAATGAGTGTGGAAAATCTAGTTCCCACTGAGGAATGAGCTTATTTTGATCACCTAACCAAACAGAGCTGGTCGCCCATTCACCAACCCCATCTAAGCACATGACGGCAGCCCGTTTGTAAGGGCTAGGGAAAAATGCTGAAGCGGCGTGTGCTTGATGGTGCTCTGTAAATAAAAGAGGAGGAAGATTTTTTTTTGCAATTCCTGAGAGCTCTGATAAAGAGGTTTTTAAGAGATCTTTAAGGAATAATTTTTCCTTCATCCAAACCGGCATTGCTTGTAAAAAAGAGCGAAACCCTCGTGGTGCAAAAGCCAGGTAGGTTTCTAATAGGCGTTCAAATTTAACAAAAGGTTTATCATAAAAAACGATGTAATCAATTTGTTTAAGTGAAAGCCCAGCTTCTCGTAAACAGTATTGGATGGCATATTCAGGGAAACGGGGATCGTGCTTTTTGCGAGTGAAGCGCTCTTCTTGAGCCGCAGCAACAGTGATACCGTCCTTTACCAGCGCCGCAGCACTATCGTGATAAAACGCAGAAATGCCAAGGATCGCTTTACTCAATGTTATTCCCCATCCATCTTTTCTGGACGTAGAAGTTTATCTAAATTGGAAAGCCTCTGCTAGTCTGCATTTTAGTCAGAAAATTAAACGCTGCGATGAAACGTCAGCCACCAGACTTCTCAGTAATTATCATTGAATTTAGAATGGAGCGAGTAATGATGGCCGTAGAAACAAGGGTAGTCATCTCATTTCACCTGGGTTTTAACAATTCACGCAGGACATCCATTTGAGATTTAACGGTAAAGACCCTCTACCAATTTCTAAGGACATCCATCTGATGAATGGTTTTAGTTAATAAACTAATATTGGGTGAGTGGCAGGGGTTTGCCACTGAAGTCTCAATGGGGCAGAATACGACCCTCACAGAACTTCCTGGTTTAAATGAACGATGGCAAAGATAGAGTTTGAAAATTTACTTAGATGTCCAATTACAGCCAGTGAATTGTATTCGCTAGATCCATCAGCGTTAGCAAATTTAAATCAACGCATTCAAGATGGCCAAATAAAAAATCAAAGCCAAGAAGTGCACAGAACACCTTTGCAAGGCGCTTTGCAGTCTACCCAAGCAGATTTATTTTATCCTATAGAAGATGGAATTTATTGCTTATTGCCAGATTTGGCTTTATATGGAAATTTTAGCTCGCATGACACTAAAGAAGTTACCCAGCGCACCAAAGCAAACGTAAAGCAATTTTATGATGATTTTGGATGGAAGGCAGGGGAAGATGGTGTTTATCAGGATGCAAGAGATTCTGAGGATTTACGGCAGGTGTCAGAGGAATATATTTTACGCTGCCACCTACGTTTGAATAAACATTTACAGCAAGGAGGAACCTTCTTATTAGATGTTGCTTCAGGCCCCATTCAGTATCCTGCTTATCTTACTTATTCTGAACATTTTACATATCGCGTTTGTGCCGATATTTCATTTAGAGCGTTGAAGGAAGCTAAAAAGAAATTAGCAGATAAAGGGATCTATCTTTTATGTGATGTCACAAACCTGCCTCTAAATGCGCAAGCAATGGATGCCGTTATATCTTTGCATACTTTATATCATGTACCAAAGGAAGAGCAGCTTAAAGCTTATGATGAGCTTTACCGAGTCTTAAAACCAGGTGGCACTTCTGTTGTCGTTTATAGCTGGGGAGGCCGCTCTGCATTGATGAATGGTCTTTTATTGCCTATAAAGGCCTATTCATACCTTAAAAGAAAGATTGTCAGTGCAAAATCGACACAGGTACTTTATTTTTATGCCCATTCATACCGATGGTTTCAAAATGAAATCGAAGCAAAATATAGTGCGAAACTTTATGCTTGGCGAAGTGTTAATGTTCCTTTCCTTAAGACTTTTATCCATTCGAAGCTAGCAGGGCGTTTTTTGTTAAAGTTAATTTATTGGTTAGAAAATCGTGCGCCTGAAGTGATGGGTAGGATTGGCGCCTATCCTTTGTTTGTCGCTAAAAAATAAATTGCCATGAAAGTCGAATATGATTATCTCTTTGTGACGCATTTGCCGGCTTTCTATAAAGTAAATCTTTACAATGAAATCGCTAAGCACTGTAAAGTTTTTGTCATTTTTGTCGCTAAGACATCTCTCATTCGTACGCCAGATTTTACCAATGCAGAATGCACTTTCGATCATTGCTTCTTAAATGAAGAACATTTTGAAAAACGCTCCCTCGTTTCAAGTCTGCTGAAGCTTTTTTTAAAAATCAGAAAAATAAAATATCAAAAGGTGGTTGTAGGCGGATGGGATCTTTTAGAGTTTTGGTTTTTTGCATTTGCGTCTAAACGAAATAAAAATAGTTTAGCGCTAGAATCTTCTATTTATGAAAGCAATCTTCAGGGATTGAGGGTATGGCTGAAGAAATTATTTATGAGCCGTATGTCTTTGGTTTTTCCTTCAGGTGAACCCCATCAAGCACTTTTGCGGTCAATAAAATATGACGGTAAAGTTCAAACGACAAAAGGGGTGGGGATTTTTAATTATACCGGTAAGGTTGTGCAAACAAGATCTTACCAGGGAAAATATCTCTATGTAGGACGTCTTGCACCAGAAAAAAATTTAATGATATTGCTGGAAGCCTTTCGGCAACTGCCTGAATTGAGTTTGACATTGGTTGGTCAAGGACCGTTACGAGAGATGCTTTTACAGCATGCTCCAAAGAATGTTCATATCCTAGGACATATCCCGAATGCGTTATTGGCTAAAACCTACCAGCAACATGATGTGTTTATTTTGCCATCCTATAAAGAACCTTGGGGCTTGGTTGTAGAAGAAGCGCTTTTTTATGGAATGCCGGTGATTGCTTCTGAGCGGGTAGGATGCGCGAAAGATTTAATCATTCATCATCAGGTAGGAAAACTGTTCTCTCCCACTTCAGTTTCTTCTTTGTTAGAAGCAATAACGTGGGTTGGTCAGCATTATACTCAGCTGAGTGAAAAAGCATTGAGGGTAGATTTTCAAGAAAGAGATCAATTTCAGGTACAACAGTATCTAGCGGTGCTTCCGTGAAAGTATTGATAGTACATAATGCTTATCAATCCCATCAGGTAGGGGGAGAGGACGTTGTTGTTCGCCGCGAAATTCGTGGCTTACAAAATGCATTAGGCCTGGAAAATGTTTTTGAATATATTGTCAGCAATGATGATATTCAACCGTTTAAGCTTGCTTTAGATATCTGGGGCAATAAATGCCATGCTAACAAAATCGCTGATATAGTGCAAAAACATCAAATTGATATTGTTCATGTTCATAATTTTTTTCCATTATTAACGCCAAGTATTTTTGCCGCAGCTAAAACAAGTGGTGCAAAAGTTATCCATACGCTCCATAATTTTCGCTGGTGGTGTTCAAATGGGATTTTATATCGCAAAGAGGTGGGAACATGTGAACAGTGTGTTGGCAAACGTTTTGGATGGTCAGGCGTAGTTCATGGATGCTATCGTGATTCCAAGGTGCAGAGCCTTGTAGCAAACATGGCATTTTCATGGTATCGCTTGAAGGAATATGAAAAAAATATTGATGCTTATTTCGTATTGACTAATTTTCAGCGTGAAAAACTTGCGACTTTGTTACCGGCAGAAAAGCTATTTTTGAAGCCAAATCCGATTGATGAAAGGCGAGTCGATTCTCAACCTAAAAAAGACTACCTTTTTGTTGGGCGTTTAGAGAGCGCGAAAGGGATAGAGTTACTATTGTCTGTATGGCAACAATTACCTCGTCATTTTCATTTAAATATCATTGGTAGTGGTGATAATGGTGCTTTACTTTCATATCAGCAATCGAATATTCGATTTTTAGGAAAATTGCCATCTGATGAAGCCATATCTCATATGATGCATGCAAAATATTTGATTCATCCTTCCTTAACTTATGAAACTTTTGGTTTAACCTTAGTGGAGGCGCTTTCCGTTGGAACGCCCGTGATTGGATTTGCCAAAGGCACAAGACCTGAATTCATTCAGCATGGAGAAAATGGATTTCTTTGTGAGCCAGAGGATTTGAAGCAGACATTACTGGAAGCGGATAAAAATTCTCTTTACGAACAAATGTCAATGTGTGCCAAGAATAGCGTAAAAAAATATTACTTAAGTCGAGTGATGGAAACACAAATTAGTCACTATGAAAAAATACTGCAGACTGCGCCTAATCTGACAAGGGTGCCAGCAGCGATTGTAGGGAAAACAGATGCATAAACCATTAAAGGTTTCTATTGTTACAGTTTGCTACAACAGTGCAAAAACCATAGAGGACACCTTGCGTTCTATTGTTGAACAAGACCATCCTTCGATTGAATATATTATTGTTGATGGTGGTTCAACCGATGGCACGCTCGATTTAATTGCTAAATATAAAGATAAAATTTCTTTAGTAATATCTGAGCCAGATAAAGGCATTTACGATGCAATGAATAAAGGCATTTTGCGTTCAACCGGCGATATCGTTGGATTATTAAACGCAGATGATGTTTACGCAAACGCTCAGATTCTATCGACTGTGGCGAAGACCTTTGAAGATTTCAATCCTGATGCATGTCACGGGGATTTAATTTATTTTTCCCATGACAACCCAGATAAAATTTATCGTTATTGGCAATCTTGTGATTTTGTTCCTGGGGCCTTTGCCAAAGGATGGACGCCCGCGCATCCTACTTTTTTTGTAAAACGTGAGATCTATACGCGATATGGCTTATTTGATCTTTCGTATTCCATGGGGAATGACGTGGAATTGATGATGCGTTTTATGGAAAAGCATCAGATCAAAAGTCATTACCTTGCGCAGATTTTGGTTAAGATGCGCTTAGGCGGCGTTTCTAATCGCCAATTTAAAAATATTTGGTTGCAAAATAAAAATATCTTGTTTGCTGCCAGACAGCTGAATGTACCTATTTCTACCGCAAAATTTGTTTTATATAAATTGTTAAATAGATTGACTCAATTTATTCGAAAGCCTGAAAGAGGATCCTTTTATGCCAAATGACATTCGTGTTCTTGTTACCGGTGCGACCGGATTTGTTGGAAAACACTTGTGTCAGCATTTGTTATCACAAGGATATCGTGTCAGAGCGGTCGGTAGGAAAGTTGAGTTTTCACTTTCGGATCCAAAGCTTGAATATTTTTGCGTGCCTAATATTGACGCAACCACAGATTGGCAAGAAATACTAAATGGTGTAAATATGGTCGTGCATTTAGCTGCACGTGTGCATCATTTAAAAGACAAAGGAATGCAGGCGCTTGCGTTGTATCAAGAAACCAATGTTAAAGGGACGCAGCAATTAGCAAAAGCTGCCATTAAAAATGATGTGCAGCGTTTTATTTACATCAGTACCATTAAAGTCAATGGTGAGAAAACCATTGAAATGCCTCTTAGAGCCGAAGATCAACCACGTCCGCAAGATGCTTATAGTTTATCCAAACTGCAAGCAGAACAAATTCTTCAGGAAGAATCCAAACGCAGTGGCATGGAGTGGGTGATTATTCGTCCTCCACTGATTTATGGTCCCTTTGTCAAAGGGAACTTTAGACAACTGCTAAAATTGGCGAAAATGAGTTTGCCATTACCTTTTGGTGCTATTCGTAATCGTCGTAGTTTTGTTAGCGTTTATAATTTGTGTAGTTTTATCGAAAGTTGTTTATTGCATCCAAATGCACATCGAGAAGTATTTTTAGTCTCTGATCATCAAGATTTATCGACACCACAACTGATTAGGATCCTAAAGCATCAGCTAGGTAAACGAAGCGGATTATTTCCTTTTCCTGTGTTTCTTTTGAAGCTAATTGGTTTTTTAACGGGACGCTCTCGTCAAGTGCATAGAATAGTGGATTCGTTGCAGCTCAATATTGAGAAATCTACACGCTTGTTAAATTGGCGACCTCCTTTTACGGTTGAGGCTTCGATTGAAGCTTTATATGTTGAAGAGGGATGGTTGCCTTCAAAAGACACTCATCTGCCGCAGCTTACGCTAAGGCAAGACAAGCCCTAACGGTTTTTTTCTGAAAATAGTAGTACGGGCTTGTCCGCCGTAGCCATTAGGCGAAGGCAGATGAGGGGCTTCATGTTTAATCATTGGTTCTTTGCTCAATGTTTCCTTATAATATCCGGTTCAAACTTTAGGTTAATGAAATTATAGGTTAAATAATTGACTTATGTTCTAGATTTGCAGCGATTGTGGTATGAGGCAGAGGATACCTCTGAGCAAACTGCTTCGCCTGAGCTACGTAAAAATGTGGTTTCTGCTATTGTGGTGGCAGAGGAGGATGAGGAGAAGCTCATCCTGACCATTCAATCGGTGCTGGTACAACAGCTCGTCCGAGAAGTGATTATCGTAAATTGCGGTAATTCTGCAGCTATAGAAAAATCGTTAATAAAATTCACTAGCCTTCACTCTAAATGTTATATCGTGAATGGTCAAAAGAGGATGGGGTTAGCTTCAGCCTATAATTTAGGGGCTCAATATGCCTCAGGGCAGTACCTTCTTTTTCTTAATGCCAATAGTATATTGCCTAAAAATACTGTGATGAAGCTGTTAACGACTGGTCTTCGCAAACCTACGCCCTGGGTGATTGGTGTACAAGAGCGCCGTTATGCGCCTTCTACGCAGAAAATGGGTATATGGGCGAAGCTCTCAGGGAAAGCGCGGAGCAAAATAAGCGCCCCCTCTTATGAAGATAACAAAATGCAAGTTGAGGTCTCTCTTGCTGGAGGAGGGTTCCACGCAGCCAATGTGGCCCCTGAATGTTTATTTATTCCCACGCAAGCGTTCCTTGATCTCAAAGGAATGGATAAGAAATGTTTCCATAGTACCTTTCATAGAGATCTATGCTTGCGAGTGCATCTTGCAGGGGGGGGGGTTTACAGAGCGCGAGATTTAAATTTAGTTATCGAGCAAAATTTATCGCTCCCTTTAGGGATGGAAATTTATCGTCAGTGGCAAGCGTTTAAAGGGATAGTGCACTTCTATAAAAAATATGTTAGTAGTAATACAAATATATTTTTGATGGCAATGAACTATCTAGGACTTACACTGAAATTTTTAGGGAATTTGTGCTTTTCCCTATTCTCTCTTGTTTTACCACGCACCGCCAAAGCACCTACATTAGAAAAGCGGCGCTGTTTGACCTAGCACTCTGAGGGATTTCTTGATAACATGCCGTGCCCGCCGTAGCTTTAGTTTGAGCGGGTAGCTTAAAGCAGTCGATAAATTTCGAATGCTAGAGCGCAGTCTATGGTGATCTCGCTGGTCCCCTCGCAATGATACATTACGAACCCCGCCAGGCCCGGAAGGGAGCAACGGTAGTAGTGGATTCATGTGCCGGGGTGTGGCTAGCGAGGTTGCCGCCATTCTTAAAAATTTCATTCTGTCCGTTTTTGCCTCCATTGCTCAAGCTTTAGTAGCGCAAGAGACCGAAAGCGGGTAGGAATAGGGAAGAACTGGTGGCATACCAAGTTTTAGCACGTAAGTGGCGACCTAAATCCTTTTCTAGCTTAAAGGGCCAAGAGCATATTACACGCGCGTTGGCCAATGCGATTGGGCGTGGTGAACTTCACCATGCTTATCTTTTTACTGGCACACGTGGAGTGGGTAAAACCACTATCGCCAGAATTTTAGCCAAATGCTTAAATTGTGAACAAGGGATCACCGCATCACCTTGTGGGCAATGCCGTGCCTGCGTTGATATTGATGCTGGGCGTTTTGTCGATTTGATTGAAGTAGATGCTGCTTCACGAACGCGGGTAGAAGATACGCGTGAGTTGCTTGATAACGTACAATATGCCCCAAGTGTCGGGCGATTCAAAATATATCTTATAGACGAAGTGCATATGCTTTCTGGGCATAGTTTTAATGCCTTACTTAAAACGTTAGAAGAGCCACCACCGCATGTAAAATTTATTTTAGCAACAACTGATCCTGAGCGGATCCCCATTACTGTCTTATCGCGTTGTTTACGTTTTAGTTTGAGAATGTTGTCAGTCGCAGACATTGTTGCGCAGCTAGAAGAAATTTTAACCACAGAAAAAATAGCCTATGAGCTACGAGCCTTACATGTTTTGGCGCGAGCAGCTAAAGGGAGTATGCGCGACGCATTAAGTTTACTAGAGCAAGCACGAGCATTCTGTGAGGACTCCCTCCAAACACAAGCAGTAGAAGAAATTTTAGGGATAAGCTATCAGCGTTATTTGCCCGCATTACTTGCGGCGTTTGCAGATTCAGATGCCAAGCAGTGCTTACAGGCAATTAGAGAGATGGCATTAATAGGGGCAGATTTTACCCAAGTATTAGCCTCGGTATTGCAAGTGTTGCATGCCGCAGCAGTTGCACAGGCTGTGCCTGATAGTGAAGGCATTGCCTCTTTTGCCGAAATTGATCCCGAACTACTCTCTTTAAAAGATAAATTAGCGCCCGAAGAGGTACAGCTTGCCTATCAAATTGCTTTAATGGGGCAAAAAGATCTTGCGTTTGCGCCGGATGTACAAACTGGTTTTGAAATGACATTGTTGCGAATGATAGTATTTAGACCAGAACAAAGGGTAAACGAGGGCATTTCATCAAGTGCCTTACCTGTAAAAAAAATAGAGAGCCGTGCGCAAAGCGCTCCTCAGGTCTTGCCTGTTTCAGAGCCCAAAGCAGCTGTTGCTGTACCAGCTGCGTTAGCGCAAAAGCCACAAACGCCTCAGGTAGAAATTAAAGAGGCGACTTCTCATCAGCACTTGAAAGAAGAGGCGCCTGCATCTGATATTGCAGCGGAAAGAAATGTAGACAATAACCTGGTCGATTGGGCGCAAGTCGTTACCAAATTACCTCTGGCGGGATTGACATTAACGCTGGTTAAAAACAGCATCGTTTCAAAGTACGAAGGCGATCGTTTGACTTTGATGTTAGACGATTCGCAAAAGGCGTGTTTAAATCCAAGCCGTCAAGATCAAATTCAGGCAGCAATCAGTCAATATTTAGGGCGTCCTATCAAGTTAACAATTACTGTTGGTGAAGTGGTTGCCACGCCCATGATGCAAGCGGCAGAACAAGCTATTTTGAAAGAACAACAAGCTAAAGCATCGATTGAGCAAGACAAAACCGTACAAGGCCTTGTGTCAACATTCGATGCCACTGTTGAGAAAATTACTGTAGTAGACTCTTAAGGGGGACAACAAGATGGATACCAATAATAAAGATTTCCAATCCATGATGGCGTCATTAATGCAAAACGCTCAAAAAATGCAAGAAAATATGCGTAACGCCTATCAAGAAATGGCAGAAAAAAATAAAGACACTGTTGTGCAAGGAAAAGCAGGTGGCGATATGGTTGTGGCAGAGGTTAGTCTTAAAATGCAATTAGTTGATCTAAAATTAAAACCTCAAATTTTTGAAGAAAAACAAGATGTCATTGCTGAGCTGATTGTCAGCGCAGTGAATCAAGGACTTTATGCAGCTCAACAAGCCGTTAAGCAAGAAATGACTGAAATAAGCAAAAAAGTTGGGATGCCTTCAGACTTACCATTTTCTTTGGCTGAAAAGGGATAATATTTTGTCATTTAGCCCATTGCTAAGACACTTGATAGAGGCCTTTAGAGTTCTACCAGGAGTAGGACCTAAGAGTGCACAACGTATGGCATTTTATTTGCTTGAGCGTGATAGAGAAGGCGGGCAGCGTCTTGCTCAGCTTTTAGCTCAAGCAATAAAACAAGTGGGACATTGCCAACATTGTCGCACTTTGTGTGAAAAAGCATTGTGCTCGATTTGCGAAAATAAGAATCGCGATCATAGCTTGTTGTGTATTGTTGAAGGTCCAGCTCATTTAGCTGCGATTGAACAAACAGGCGGCTATCATGGGCTGTATTTCGTACTATCGGGCCATTTATCGCCTATTGATGGTATTGGCCCTGAAGAAATTGGAATAGATAGTTTGGCTGTGCGTTTAACGCAAGGGGCTGTGAGGGAAGTTATTTTAGCAACGAGCGCCACAGTGGAAGGTGAAGCAACAGCCTACTACATTGCAGATTTAGTTAAAAGCCATGGCATTAGTGCAACACGTATTGCGCATGGCGTCCCAATGGGCGGAGAATTAGAATATATTGATGGTGGCACTATTGCCAAAGCGTTAGCAGATAGAACAATGGTATAGCCAAAAATTCAGTTGTGAAGACGAGATTGGAGGAGATATGACAGTAGCAACAGCAAAAGAAACACGTGGATTTGAGACAGAAGTTAAACAGCTTCTGCATTTGATGATTCATGCTTTATACAGCAATAAAGAAATTTTCTTAAGAGAATTGATTTCAAATGCCTCTGATGCTGCAGATAAACTGCGTTTTGAAGCGATCTCTAATCCTGATCTTTACGAAGGCGATACAGAATTAGCTATTCACATTGAATATGATAAAGAAGCGAAAACCATTACTATTCGTGATAATGGCATCGGCATGTCCAGAGAAGAAGTTATTACAAACTTAGGGACTATTGCAAAATCAGGTACACAGGAATTTTTAAGATCGCTGACCGGTGATCAAGTTAAAGATAGACATTTAATCGGTCAGTTTGGTGTAGGCTTTTACTCAAGTTTTATTGTTGCAGATAAAGTGACAGTGTTAACACGTCGAGCAGGATTATCCCCAGAGCTTGGGGTGCGTTGGGAGTCTCAGGCTGAAGGAGACTACACCATTGAAACCATTGAAAAAGACAAGCGCGGTACGGACGTTATATTACACCTTAAATCACAAGAAGAAGATTTTCTCAATGGATTACGCCTTCGTCATATTGTAACGAAGTATTCCGATCACATTAATATCCCTGTCATGATGGTAGTAGAAGATTTTACGCAAGCAGATGAACAAAAGAAAGAAAGTTCACCCAAGGAAGAAGTTGTCAATCGTGCGAGTGCATTGTGGACGGTTCCTAAGAGTGAAATTGATGATGAAGCTTATTGCGAATTTTATAAGCATGTTGCACATGATTTTGAAGATCCGCTTGTTTGGGCACACAATAAAGTAGAAGGGAAGTTAGAATATACAACTTTACTTTATATTCCTGCACGCGCCCCCTTTGATTTATGGCAAGCGAACAAACCACGTGGCTTAAAGCTGTATGTTAAGCGCGTATTTATTATGGACGATGCAGAGCAATTCTTACCTAACTACTTACGTTTTGTACGTGGGGTAATAGATAGTAACGACTTACCTTTAAATATTTCACGAGAAATTTTGCAAAGTAACAAAACTGTTGATTCTATGCGTGCCTCCATCATCAAGCGCGTTTTGACGATGTTAACGGATTTAGCAAAAGAGAATAACGAGAAGTATTTAACGTTCTGGCGTGAATTTGGTCAAGTGCTAAAAGAAGGACCGGCTGAAGACTTTGCCAATAGAGAAACGATTGCCAAATTATTACGATTTTCTTCTACACATGCAGATAGTGAAACTCAAGATGTCTCGCTAGATGATTATATTTCTCGCATGAAAGAAGGGCAGGATAAGATTTATTATATTGCCGCAGACACTTTTAATGCCGCCAAACATAGCCCACATTTGGAAATTTTCAGAGAACGAGGCGTAGAAGTACTTTTATTGCATGATCGCATTGATGAATGGCTCATGTCACACTTACCTGAATATGAGAAGAAGCATTTTCAGTCTGTTGCCATTGGATCGTTGGAAGATCTTGAATTTGCTAAAGACAAAGGCTCAGAAGCAGAAACTGATAAAGAAAAATCCGACTTTGAACATGAAAAAGAGACTTTTAAAGACACCTTATCCCGAATTAAAGATGCGCTAAAGGATAAAGTGAAAGATGTACGTCTAACCGCCCGTCTAACCTCATCGCCTTCTTGTATTGTGGCAGATGAAGGTCAAATGAGTAGCCAAATGCAACGTTTAATGCGTTCAGCAGGTCAGCTCGTTAGCGCTCAACCCATTTTGGAGTTGAACCCGCATCATCTTTTAGTACAAAGGCTATCTCATGAAAACGATCAAGAGAGTTTTCATGATTTGAGCCAAATCTTGCTTGATCAGGCTATTTTGGCAGAAGGCGGACAATTGGATGATCCGGCTACATTTGTCAGAAAGTTTAATGAGCTGCTTTTACATGTTGCAAAAAAAGGAAATGGTAAAGATGATTAATACTCATGGCAGTCAAATGCAAGAGTATTGCTCGAACCAGGATATATGTAACTGGGGCGAGAGTGTGATGGCAACGAAGCATAAATTCAAACTGGGAAGAGTGAAGGAGATTTATGATTTTTGAGCCCCTAGCTCCGAGACTTCGGCTCATGATGCGCCAGAAACTTGGACTAAGCCCAATGGTTGAAACGGAAAAAATTGAAGGGATGTTACATCCCTTCAATAAGAAAAGATTTTTTCGTTACGCGGTTTTGCTTTATACGCTTGTTCTCTTATCTGGCAATTTTGCTGGTTATCACTCCTGGCAAATACTTCATTTCAGTTATCCCGCAGGAACCCTACTCATTCAATTTGCATTTTGTTGTACGATTTGTTTTACCGAAACAGTTGGGTTTCGAAAGACAAGCCAGCTCATTTGGGGAGCAGCACTTACTAATCTTTTGGTTGCATTATTTATCCATTACATTTTAGAGCTTCCCGTTTCAGAATTTTGGGTGAATACTGAAATTGATAATTTTGAAGGTTGGAATCAATTTAGTGTTCTTTTGATGCTAACCATGGGCTATATTTGTAGCTCTTTGGCGATGGTTAAAATCGCTGGATTTTTGAGAGTTCTCATGGGCCGTGGATGGTTATTACTGCGTGTTTTATTAATACTCTTGACGGCACTCTTCGTCGATATGTTAGTTCTTATGCCAGTATTATTATTTGTTGCGCCTGACAGATATATGGCATTTTGGAAAATGCTTTCACTGATGACAGTGAAAATATCATTGAGTTTAGTTGCTATTCCAATAAGCTATTTTATGGTTCGAATATTCAAGAAAAGAAATTGCATTGCAAGATAGGATTTGAGTAGAAAAGAATTGAGATGAAAAAGGAAAGGAAGATGAGCCTTTCCTTTTTTTTAAAGTTAAGAGGTATTATTGCTTTTCTTGACTCTTTTTGATGAGTTCCTTCCATTCATTAATATCTACAAAATGAGTGTCTCTTGGACCCATTCCATCATTTTGAATCTGTTTCACCTGTTGTCCATACGTAATGATGTGCTTTGCCTGGAACAACTGAATAGCTTCCTGCAGGTAGTGCTTTACTTTTTGCTTTATCAACTGTATCTCCACGACCAGCATGAAGAGTGCCAGAGAGCACGGTCTTGTTTGGCTTGATTTTCATCTGCTGCATAAAGTGCTTATCAACTAGCAAGAGGGTAGGTATACGAATTTGGATCCTCTTATTTCACAAAGGAAGTTTTAATAGCAAATTTCTATGCATTGTTCCAATACTTCATATAGTCTTCGCAGATGATTTTCCGGCTTTGTTATCCAAAAAATCATCTGGTGCGACTTTATGGGAAGTAAAAACAGACGATGCTTTGCGTCTAAGCGCAATTAAGCTTCAAGATGGGATCTTTTTTTTTTCCACCAATGCCAAATAAAAGGCGGAGTACTAAATAAAATAATCCCCGCTAATAAAGTGAAAGCATAGGTGCTGCCATCAATAAATTTATATTCTTCTGGCGGTATAAAACCTAATAAAAAGGCTAAGACACAAAATGCCGCACCGCCGCCTGCGATAAGCCATAACCCTATTTTGCCGCCAGGTATTTTATAAAGTCTAGGGATGTTGGGTTGTGAATAGCGTAATTTAATAACGCTTAAAAAAATCAGCAGATACATCATGAGGATGAGCTGTGCTGCTTGTGTTTGGAAAATCCAATAAAACTGATTAATGGTAGGTATAAACAAATTCATACTGATAAGCACGGTACCAATAATAGCCTGCATTAATAAGATAGCAACTGGAGATCCATTACGGTTGGTATATTGCGTAAACTTAGGCAAATCATCGTTTAACGCACTCGTGAGCAATCCTTTGCTGGGACCTATGATCCAAGTATTCAACAGAGCAAGTCCACCCAGCACAGAAAGTAATGCAAAAACTGGTACTGCCCATGGAATATGAATAAAGGTGAAGAATTCACGCATGGCTTGCATCATGCCTGCTGAAAGATTTAAATCTTCTTTAGGGATCACAATGGCAATCGCTAGGGCGCCTAAGACATAAATGACAATAATGGTGCAAGCAGAGATAAAAGTAGCTCGTGGGAAAGTGCGTTGTGGATCTTTAGTATCTTGCACGTAAAAGGCAGCAACTTCGATACCTGCAAAGCCCAGTGCGACAACAGTAAAGTAAGCTAGAGATGAGAGACTAAAATCAGGAAAGAAAGATGCCATATTAAAATTGATATGCACTGGCTGATCTGTTGTTAGCCAAAAACTTCCTAAAGCTATAATTGCAATGCCTGGAATGATACTACCTGCAATAATGCCAACAGTACTGATCAAGCCTGAAGTTTTTGTGCTTAGAAAATTAACTAAAGTTCCTGACCAAAGTACACATAACATGACAGTAAGCATGTAATAACGATTTTCTACTAAATGCGGATTAAGAACATATGCAATGCTTGAAGCAATAAATGAAAGTACGGTTGGTAACCAAACTACACTTTCAATCCACTCAAGCCAGACAGCTAAAGCACCCGATTGGGTACCAAAGGCTTCTTTTACCCAAGCATAGACCCCGCCTTTCTTTGGCCAAGCTGACGCAAGTTCTGCACAACTTAGTGCGACAGGAATGAAAAATAAAAGTGCTGCTAGCGATAAGATAAAAACAACAGAGAATCCATTTTTAGCAAGTGTCGGAAGATTTCGCAGCGCAATAATAGCTGAGACACTGATCATCGAGAGCGTAAAGACGCCTAAAACACGAGCAGGCTTGGTCGTGGGGTTCACTTAACATTATTCCTTTGGTTTACCATGTGAGATACTAAAGAAGATTGTCGAACCATTTGCTTTGGTGTGTGATGATGGCATAAGGCCTACAGCAAAATGGAACAATAGCCCATGAGTTTTCGGGTAGGCCGAGCAATCCACCTAGACCTAAAGGCTACGGTGGACCTCATTACCAAGATCCGTCGTAGCATTTGCGAAGACGGATCAGAGTGTACATAAAAGTACATGAGGATTGCGGATGGCGAAGACAGCACCCTCTAAAATTCATGAGCGAAGACTATAGTAGCACTGATTTTTAGAAAGTTAAGAGGTCACGAGCTTTATTTTCAAAAGGCTAAAAACTGATAGTCAAGGAGTGATTATGCAGGATGTATTAGTAGCAGGTGGCGGAAAAATAGGGATGTTGGTAGCAGTTTTACTTTCCCGTACTGCCGATTATAAAGTACATTTAGCCGATCATAGAATTAAGCTAGATGACCTATCTTTTCTTGGAACCCCAAGTCCAATACAGCATGTCACTTTAGATATCGCAGACAAAGACGCCTTAAAAAATTACATTGTTCAGCATGATATCAAATCGATTATTTCCTGCTTACCTTACTTTTGTAACCCTGGTGTCGCCGAAATTGCAAAAGAAAATGGGTTAAATTATTTTGATTTAACAGAAGATGTGAATGTAACCACAAAAGTGAAAATGTTTGCTAGCGATGCTGCTACGGCATTTGTTCCACAATGCGGTCTTGCCCCAGGTTTTATTAGTATTGTTGCTAATGATCTCATGCAACATTTTACTCAAGTCAATGCTGTGTTAATGCGAGTGGGTGCACTGCCTGTACATCCTAATAATGCGCTTAAATATGCGCTGACATGGTCAACTGATGGACTGATTAATGAATATGGCAATCCTTGTAAAGGGATTGTGCGAAAGAAAGAAGTGACACTGCAACCCTTGGAAGGATTAGAAACCATCACCATTGATGGATTAGTGTATGAAGCTTTTAATACTTCTGGTGGTCTGGGCACATTGGCTGACAGTTATAACGGTTTGGTTGATACCATGAATTATAAAACCTTGCGTTATACTGGACATTGCAAAAAAATGCGCTTGTTAATGAATGATTTAAAGTTAAACGAAGATAGGGAAATTTTAAAGAAAATTTTAGAAAAAGCGTTGCCTCGAACGCATCAAGATGTCGTGTTGATTTATGTTGCTGTCAATGGTTATCGCGATGGTGAATTAATTGAAGAAACCTATGTTAAAAAAATATATCCCAAATCCATAGCGGGCAAATTATGGTCCGCCATTCAAATAACAACGGCGGCCAGCGCTTGTGCTGTCGTCGATCTGGTACTCAATAGCGCTATTCCAAGAAAGGGATTGGTATTACAAGAATCTATATCTTTACAGGATTTTATCAATAATCGATTTGGACAATATTACCTTTAATAAAAGGGCTTAATGATGGATTTTTTAAAAAAACTGGGAATAGAAAAACAAAATTCAGGTGCTTGTTGCGGTGATGGTGAATGGTTAAAGCCTGCGCCCCATACTAAACCCATCATTTCTTATGATCCTTCTACGGGAAACGAAATTGGCAGCGTAATAGGATGTAATGCGTCTCAATATGAACAAGTCATTGCAAAATCTTTAAGTTCATTTTTGCAATGGCGTCAAATCCCTGCTCCTAGGCGTGGTGAGTTTATTCGCCTATTGGGAAATCTGTTGCGCCAGCATAAAGATGCACTGGGAAGTTTAGTTGCTTATGAAATGGGTAAGAGTAAACAAGAAGGAGATGGCGAAGTTCAGGAAATGATAGACATGGCTGATTTTGCTGTAGGGCAATCGCGCATGTTATATGGTTTAAGTATGCATTCTGAACGAGCGCTGCATAGAATGTATGAGCAATGGCATCCCTTAGGCGTGACAGGAGTAATTACTTCGTTTAATTTTCCAGTTGCGGTTTGGGCATGGAATGCTTTTATTGCCGCCATTTGTGGAAATACAGTGGTATGGAAACCTTCTTCCAAAACGCCACTTTGTGCCATAGCGGTACAAAATCTATGTAATCAAGCGATGAAAACATTTGGGGTTGAGGGGATTTTTTCGCTAGTGATCCCTCATGAGCATGAGGTGGCTGAGAAACTGCTTACCGACACAAGAATTCCTTTAATTTCTTTCACGGGTTCCTGCGAAGTAGGGCAGTATGTGAATGAAATGGTTGCCAAGAGAATGGGAAGAGTTATTTTAGAACTAGGTGGCAATAATGCCATTATTGTTGATGAGACAGCCGATCTGAATTTAGCTATCCCCGCAATTGTATTTGGCGCCGTAGGTACAGCTGGCCAACGATGTACGACCACCAGAAGATTATTTGTGCATCAATCTACTTATGATGAGGTAGTTAATCGTTTAATTCATGCTTATCAGCAGATTACTATTGGTAATCCTTTAGATGTAAAAAATTTAATGGGCCCTTTGATTGATGAGCGTGCTATAGAAAATTATGAACGGGCTGTTGAAGAATTAAAAGCGCAAGGTGCCGATATTTTATTTGGTGGTCATACCTTGCAGGGGCCTGGTTATTTTGTGGAGCCCACATTGGTAAAAGCGTTTAATGATTGGCCGATTGTACAACGAGAAACGTTTGCTCCCATTCTCTATATTATTCCTTATGAAAAATTATCTGATGCGATTGCAATGCAAAATGGTGTGGAGCAAGGGTTATCATCAGCTTTGTTTACCGACTCTGTTCGTAATAGTGAATTTTTCTTATCTGCAATGGGAAGCGATTGTGGTATTGCTAATATCAACATAGGAACCTCAGGGGCGGAAATTGGCGGCGCTTTTGGCGGCGAAAAGAAAACAGGAGGAGGCAGAGAAGCGGGTTCAGATGCTTGGAAAAGTTATATGCGCCGGCAAACCAATACGATTAACTGGGGAAAAACATTACCTTTAGCGCAAGGGATTAAATTTGAAGTAAAAACTTAAAGTCCAAATGCAACGAATCTATTAGGGAGGTATCATGATAAGGAAGTCATGTTCAATTGCTCAAGTTTTTTTACTTAGTTTAGCATTTTCTAGCGGAGTAAGTTTAGCAAAAAGCCAGTTGAGTGAAAAGCAAGCGCAAGCTTTGGCTATCGATGCTTATATTTATGGTTACCCCCTTGTCACGATGGATATGACAAGAAAAGTGATGACTAATGTTGCGACAGTAGAAGGTGCACATGGTCCAATGGGACAATTTGTTAATATGCAAAAATATCCCGATGCCTCTTTTAAAGATGTGACTGCACCCAATGCCGACACGTTATATTCTACTGCGTGGTTAGATCTTTCTAAAGAACCCTACATTCTCCAGGTGCCAAATGAAGATCATCGTTATTACTTAATGCCATTACTAAGCGGATGGACGGATGTGTTTGCAGCACCCGGTAAACGTACCACCGGTACACAAGCGCATAACTACGCCATTATAGGGCCAAACTGGAAGGGAAAGATTCCACAAGGGATCACGCAATTGAAATCACCAACCAACATGGTCTGGGTGTTGGGCCGCACTTATTGTACAGGCACACCGGAAGATTACAAAGCAGTTCATGCACTACAAGCAGAATATAAGCTTGTTCCTTTGAGTGCATATGGTAAACCTTATACACCACCTGAAGGAAAAGTAGATCCCGATGTTGATATGAAAACGCCTGTGCGTGATCAAGTGAATGCATTGAGTGCCAACGCTTATTTTAATAAATTAGCAGAATTAATGAAGGATAATCCACCTGCTAAAGAAGATGCACCGATGATAGAAAAATTGGCTATGCTTGGTATTAAACCAGGTGAAGCTTTTGATGCAAATCAAGATCCTGTCATTGCAAAGGCTATAGAACAAGCGGTGAGAAAGGCACAAACAAAGATCATGATGCATGAAAAGCAGTCTAGTATGGTAAGGAATGGCTGGCTTTACTTTTTAAAGACAGGTTGGTACGGAACAGATTATTTGCAACGTGCTTTTGTCACAGCAATAGGACTAGGTGCTAATTTACCACAAGATGCTATCTACCCTGCTGCAACGACAGATAGCAAGGGAAAGCGATTAAATGGCAAAAATCGTTACGTCATTCATTTTGAAAAAAATAAGCTACCTCCTGTTAAAGGATTTTGGTCTTTGACGATGTACAATGATCAATATTTTTTTGTGGAGAATGCGCTTAATCGTTACACATTAAGTGGACGGGATAAACTGAAGACGAATAAAGATGGCTCTATTGATCTTTACATTCAACATGATGCGCCTTCGAAAGAAAAAGAATCAAATTGGTTGCCAGCGCCCGAAGATGATTTCAATTTGATGTTTCGGTTTTATTGGCCTCGTGAATCCATCGTCAATGGTAAGTGGTTGCCTCCAGCAGTGGAGAGAGTAGAAGCGTAAAAAAATCATCCTTCTGTCTTGTTAGGCCTGGCATAAATGGAGAGCAAGATAGGAGGATTTTTAGCTTGATATCAAAATATTTAGTTGAAAAACTTTTTTGATTTGTCCCAATAACTAATTGATTATATGAGTTTCTTTACGTTCCGGTTAGTTATCTGTTATCTTTGCCACATTCATGGTGGCGATCAATTTGGTAACTTCTTGTTTGGGAATGAAGTACTGAGTTTGTAAAGCCGAATATCTGATTAAACATTAAGTATAAACATGAAAGGAAGCTAGTGTGGAAAAAGTCTGGCTAAAGAACTACGAAAAAGGTGTCCCTGAAACTATTAATCCTGATGAATATTCGTCGTTAGCTGATTTTGCCCAAGAATGTTTTACAAAATACGCGGAAAAAGCATGTTATACCAACATGGGGACGGAACTTACTTACCGTCAAATTGATGAATTAAGCCAAGCTTTTGCTCATTTTTTGAAAAACACTTGCCGTTTAGAGAAGGGTGATAGAGTGGCAATTGTTTTGCCAAATATCCTGCAATATCCGGTCGCTTTGTTTGGCATTCATAAAGCAGGATTAGTTGCTGTCAACGTGAATCCACTTTACACACCTAGAGAATTAAAACATATATTAAAAGACTCAGGGGCAAAGTGCGTTATTATTTTGGCTAATTTTGCTCATGTTTTGGAGCAAGTATTACCTGAAACCATTGTGCAACATATTGTTGTAACAGAGCTTGGGGATTTATTGGGTGGTTTCAAAGGGCATCTTGTTAATTTTGCAGTTAAATATATTAAGAAAATGGTGCCTGCTTGGCATATCCCAGATGCGCATCCTTTTAAGAAGACTATTGCTTATAAACCTACAGATTTTAAAGCTGCTGAGCTTAAAGGTGATGATATAGCCTTTTTGCAATATACAGGTGGCACAACGGGTGTAATAAAAGGTGCCATTTTAACCCACCGAAATATGGTGGCAAATGTTTTACAAGCGTATGCATGGGTAGCGCCTGTCTTTGATGCACAAATGGAAGGCGGTGTAATTACAGCATTGCCGCTTTATCATATTTTTTCGCTGACCGCTAATTGTCTCGTTTTCCTGCGTATAGGGATCCCTAATATTTTAATTACCAATCCTCGGGATATCCCGGGTTTTGTAAAAGAATTGAAACGACAACCTTTTGCAGTGATGACAGGCGTAAACACTTTATTTAATGCGCTTTTGCATAATGATGATTTTTGTAATCTTGACTTTTCTAAGTTCAGATTTACTCTCGGTGGTGGTATGGCTGTGCAAAGCGCAGTAGCAAAAAAATGGCATGAAGTAACTGGCATTCCTTTGATCGAGGCGTATGGTTTAACTGAAACTTCACCTGCTGTTACGATTAATCCTACTCAATTGACAGAGTATAACGGCTCAATTGGATTGCCTGTGCCTTCAACTGAAATAAAAATTTGCGCTGAGGATGGCAAAGAACTCTCATTTGATGAAGCTGGAGAGCTTTGTGTGCGAGGGCCTCAAGTCATGCGTGGCTATTGGAACCAACCTAGAATGACTGCTGAAGTATTAAGCGAGGATGGCTGGTTACGTACTGGCGATGTTGCCACTGTAGATCATCAAGGTTTTGTGCGTATTGTAGATAGAAAGAAAGATATTATTATTGTTTCTGGTTTCAATGTATATCCCAATGAAGTTGAAGATGTGATTGCAGGGCTTAAAGGTGTGAGAGAAGTCGCGGTTATTGGTGTTAAATCGGAAGCACATGGCGAAATTGTAAAAGCATATATTGTGCGAAAAGATCCTTCTCTGACCGCAGATGAAATCATTGCCTATTGTCATAAGGAATTGACAGGATATAAGGTGCCAAAAGAAATAGAGTTTAGAACAGAATTACCAAAATCCAATGTAGGCAAAGTCTTGCGCCGTAAGCTGCGCGAAGAAGACGAACATCATTAAGATTAGCTCACCCATCTTTGTAAGATGGGTGAGCTTAATCTTCATCAAGAAACAGTAGAAGAATTCAATGAACTAGCATCTGGTAAGGTGACATTCAGTTCAAGAACAGAATGATCTCCATTACGCTCTAATTGAACTTTGATGAGATCTTGATCAACTTGCACATACTTGCTGATCACCTCGATCAATTCTTTCTGTAATTGTTTAATGATGTCAGAACCACCGCTCTTTCTAGTACTCTCGTGAGAGACAATGATCTGTAGCCTTTCCTTGGCCACGGCCGCTGCTGAACGTTTTTGCGAAGGCAGACGGAAAAAATTGAAAATATTCATGCTGGGCTCCGAAACAGGGTGAGTTTATCCAAGAGCTTACGTGTCCAATTTTTATGCGAGGTATCAAAAGGAATATTTTCACCCAATAAACGACGAACGGCTTGCTCGTAAGCTGTGCGCGCATCACTGGATGTATCCAGCGTAACAGGAATACCTCTATTGGACGCATTCAAAACAGCAGGAGATTCTGGTACCACACCAAGCAGCGGAATGGACAGAATTTCCAGAACATCTTCTATGGCTAACATTTCGCCTCTTTTCACGCGCGCTTCAGAATAACGGGTTAATAACAGGTGTTCTTTAACCGGTTCTTGTTTATTTTCAGCGCGATGTGATTTGCTTGCTAAAACACCTAAAATCCGATCTGAATCCCTCACTGAGGATACTTCTGGGTTGGTGACAACAATCGCTTCATCAGCATAGTAAAGTGCCAATAATGCGCCGCGTTCGATACCTGCAGGAGAATCACAAACAATGTATTGAAATTCCTTTTTTAATTCTTCAATAATTTTGCCGACGCCTTCTTTGGTGAGGGCATCTTTATCACGTGTTTGTGAGGCAGGAAGAATAAATAAGTTTTCTACGCGTTTATCTTTGATAAGCGCCTGGCTTATGTTTGCATCGCCATTAATGACATTGACAAAGTCATAGATAACGCGTCGTTCGCAGCCCATGATTAAATCTAGGTTGCGCAAGCCAATGTCAAAATCGATGACGACGGTTTTGTGGCCTAACGAGGCAAGCCCAGCACTAATGGCTGCACTTGTCGTGGTTTTGCCTACGCCACCTTTTCCTGAGGTAATTACAATGACTTTTGGGGAAATGTTACTCAAGGTTATGGGTCCTTTAACAGTGGTCACAGGATTGTCTACGCAAAAATCGATTGCAATTTTCGCTTTTGAGTTTCTTCTTGAGAAAAACTTTAGCAGTTCTCAAATTTCAAGCACTGTGATTATAGTATTTAAACTAAATAGAACGAATGTTCAAGCGACTATCTTGCAAGGAAATACATGCAGACTGTTTCCAGCAGGTTTCTTTGAGGTCTTCACTTAAACGATATTGACCCGCAATAGAAACCAGTTCAGCTTCCAAACTCTTGCAAAAAATCATAGCATCTTGATCACCCATTACACCAGCAAGTGCTCTTCCTCGCATCGAGCCATAAACATGGATATGTCCATCAGCGAGAAGCTCAGCACCATTACTTACTGCAGCTAAAACAATAAGATCGCCACCTTGCGCATAAATTTGTTGTCCTGAACGAACAGGCTGCGTGATTAAGCGTGTCGGGGTTGTATTACTAGTGGTTTCAGCACGTGTGGCAGAGATTTCTGTTGTCTGCACAGTTGCGCTTGGCAATTTATCATTCGTTGAAGATTGCTTTTTTTGATGTATCACTTTTTCTTCAGGAAAGATGGCAAGACCTGCTTGTATTGCCGTTTCTTTAAGCGCTTTATCGGCACCACGAATACCGATAGGGATCAATTTTTTGCTCCGAATAGTCTGGATCAGCAAAGACAAGTTAATTATCTCGTCTTGAGCGCATAAGCGGTTTACATCCAGAATGACAGGGGCATATTGAAAAAAGTTTGGCGCTTGCTTTATTTTTTCATCTAAAACAAAAGATAACGCTTGAAGATCATCATCTAGCAACTGAATGGTTGTAAGGGTAAACATCCCACCTTTTAGCGCAATGACAGAATTAGCTTGGCTTAATGTAGTTTGCGTACTCATATTTTGCGATAAGGATCCAATTGCAGACAATAATAATCATTAAACCCTCCCATTATACATAAAGCAACAGATCCTCTGTAAGAGGAAGGGGATGAATGGATGAGGAAAAGGCTGAAAATTACCTTTGTCCCTTTTCTTTTGCCGAGCCAGCCTCTCTTTAGTTGTTCATTCAACATTTCTATGTAGTGAAAATAACTACTGAATTTTCATAAAGTGTTTTCACTATTGTTTCTCGAAATGCGCTATGTTTTATTGTTAGAAAACCAAATATTAAATGTAAAGAATTTTATATTTCATGATGAACCTCATCTACAAGGTAGTCCGCCCTCGTTTTTGCTTTCTATTGGCAGGACTCATATTGTATGTTTTTTATCTGACTACATATGCAGCTCAAGAAGCAAAGAGTGAGCCGAGCGTGGTCGGTCATGTGCATGCTTCTGAACCGGATATCTCCTCTACATTTGGCCAATCCCTAGCCACTAAAACCAGTATTCCTGTAAAAAATAATCATTTTCTTGTGGATAGCAATGTCAAAGAAATTCAAATTCTATTGACAACTAATGCGCCACAAACAGTGCAAATTTTGTCGCCAGGTGGAAAAACGTTTATGCCCTTTAAAAAAGGGGAGAATTACGTGTGGGACAGAATTGAAAATCTGTATGCGATTAAAATTCCGACCCCAACTGAAGGACAATGGGAAATCCAGGGTACATTGCTTGCTGAACCACAGGTATTGATTACAAGCGATCTCGACATGATCATCCCTTCTTTTCCAAATAATATGATCAGAGGGGAGAATCTGACGTTAATGGGTTATTTGCAAGAAAAAGGTCAGCGTCTGACAAATAGTGATTTTTTAAAACAAACGCAATTTATTGCCCGCTTTAACAATGTCGCGACGAATGATGTTTATAAGATTTATTTAATTCCTAAAGCAAATGGAATCTATCGTTATGATTATCATTTTGAACTGTTGCCTGGCGTATATCGCCTTGATATTGAAGCCATAGGATTACTTTTTCAGCGTGAAAGACAGCAACAGTTTTATATGTATGATTATCCGGGCATAGTCTCATCCAAATTATCAAAATTTGGTGATGAGATGAATATTCAAGTATTTCTTTTTTCTCCATTGCTAGAAATTGGTACTTGCGAATTATCAGTGCTGATTCATCGTACGGATGGTAGTTTTGAGAGTATGCCCATTAAAAAATCATCTGATGGTGATTGGAAAATAGATGTGCCGGTTGATGAAAGCATTGATATATTGAGTATTATTATGGTTGGCTATACAAAGGATGCAAGACAAGTTGAAGTGACTTTTCCTAAGATAGATGTCGCTCAATTTTTCAGAGCTTCACAAGTTGAGAGTCGACAGATAAACGATGCAAAAAGTAAGAAATTTTGGCGAGAATTGTTTGAGCAACAAGTGGCGCATGTTATTCCTGTGACACAAGAAAAAATAAACGAGTGGATCCTTGAGGATATTTCACCTTTTAAGGGTACAGAATTAATGCCATTGTCAGAATATCCTACATATAATCAAACATTATTAGATGCATGGGAACCGATTATTTTTCCTAAGAATAACGAAGCCGAAGAAAACCAGGAAAGTTTGCCCTTAGTAGCTAAAGCACCTATTCAGGCAAAATCATCCACACAAATGACGACGCAGCAGGTAGCAAAACCGGCTCCGATGCCACATACTACTTCACCCAAAAGAAAACTACTGATCGGTATTTTTATTGCATTAGCGATTTTGTTTTTAATTTGCTTAGTAATGACAATATGGTTCTTGCTTTCACCTCAATCAGCAAAACGCGAGGCTGATACTAAAGACGCAGAAAAAGAGGCTGCGAAAGAAGTGACGATGACAGAGGCAGAAAAGATAGAAGCCACAGTAGCAGAAGAATTAAAAGTCCAAGCGCAAGATGAAATAAAAATAGCCCCTCCTACTATCGAAGCATTAGAAGCTGTTACTCAAGAAACGAAAGCAGAAACGACTGAAGAAATGAAAGTGGGATCTTCTGATGAAGCGAAAGCGGAAGCGTCTGATAAAGTGAAAGCAGAATCCATGGACGAAACAAAAATGGGAGCCACGGATGAAGTAAAAGCAGAATCCATGGACGAAACAAAAGCGGGAGCCGCGGATGAAGTGAATGCAGAAGTCGCTGATGCAACGAAAGAGGGATCTCTGGATAAAGCGAAAACAGAATCGATTGATGAAGTGAGCGCGGGATCCACTGAGGAAGCAAACGTAGAAGCTTCTAATATCGCAGAAGAAGAAAATAGTGAAGAGATGGTGGTAGAAACGACCGAGGAAGATCTCACCCAGACAACAGAAGACGCAATAGATGAACTTTCAGGTTTTCAAGAAATTAAGATAGATCTAGACAAAGAGATCCAAGAAGACGAAAGTAAAACAATTGATGAAACAGCAGATCCTATCCCTACTAATCCATCTGCTACGGATGAAAGTTCGGCAGAGAAATCAGATGGGGTTTAATTTAGTCCAGAAAGATCGCAAGGCCGTGTCATTGTGTTGACAATGACACGGGATACTTGATTAATTTAACCTTTGATCATGTTTTTGATTGGTCATATCAAGTGAAGGTTTAGATTTTCTAGGCGCGAGATGTTGTGATTCTCTGCTTAATTCCTCAGCAGAAAAATCATCTACAGAAATCACGGCTTGGCATAACATATTGACATGGGATAGTTCAGCCGCCTCTTTTTCATTGATAATTTTAGCATTCAATGCCGCATCAATAGATTGCTGAAAAGAACCATTAACAATGACATTACTCTTAATAGCATCATAAACGCGTTTGAGTAAGGGGCTTAAACGAGTTGTCTCATGAAATGCATTTTCTAGGGTAGCAATACAATCATTTTCACTGGTAGAGATAAAACTATTTCCAGCCAATCTTGTTCTTGCATCATTAGGCGTTGTCAGAATTTCGGTGATCTCACGATTATAAGTATCTTTAGGTAAATGATGAGGTTGACCGAATGGCATGACTAACACTCTTAATCCAATGCCTACTGCTTTATTGGGAATATTTCGCAGCAAACTGTCCATGGTTTGCCAGAAATTTGCCAAACAAAAATCAAGAGACCATTTCACTAATGGTAGATCTGCTGCGGGCGTGCCTTGATCCTGATGTCGTTTTAATACGGCAGACATCAGATACATCATCGCAAGCAAGTCTCCCAATCGTGCAGAAAGAGATTCTTTAAATTTAAGCTTTCCACCTAGAAGTGCCATCGAAATATCAGCAACGAGAGCAAACGCACTACTTGCTCTTGTGAGTTGTTGAAAATAAGTTTTCATTTCATGCGTAACTGGGCTAGAAGCAAATTTTGCTAAGGTCAGTCCATGAAAGAATGAGCGCGCAGCATTAGAAAGTGTAAAGCTAATGTGTTCCCCTAAGAAATGTTCAAAATCAGAAAGATTATCATGAGAGAGAGCTTGCATTTCTTTTAAGATATAGGGATGGCAACGAATGGCGCCTTGTCCAAAGATAATCATACTGCGTGTGAGGATATTCGCGCCTTCAACAGTAATACCAATAGGAACCCCCTCATAAGCTCTGGCGAGATAATTTTTGGGTCCCATCATGATCCCTTTGCCACCATGAATATCCATCACATCGTTGGCAATTTTTCGTCCTAGTTCTGTGACATGATATTTGGAAATAGCACCAGGAACTGAAGGTTTCTCTCCAGCATCGATCATCGAGACCGTTAAGAGACGGACTGATTCGCTAATGTAGGTGAAGCCACCCACACGAGCAAGCACTTCTTGTACCCCTTCAAATGAAGAAATATAAGTTCGAAATTGTCGGCGGATCCGACTATAAGCTCCTGCTGCAATGGCGGCTAAACGTGCTCCACCGGCGCTATTTGAGGGTAAAGAAATAGCACGACCTGTGGAAAGGCATTCTACCAACATGCGCCACCCGTGACCTGCCATTGCGGGTCCACCTATAATCCAATCAAGCGGAATAAACACCTCTTTACCTTGCGTAGGCCCATTTTGAAAAGGAATGCTTAAAGGTAAATGACGTCGTCCGATGGTGATCCCTGGCGTGCTGGTTGGGATTAAAGCACAAGTAATACCAAGATCGACTTTATCTCCCAGTAGTCTTTCTGGATCATGTAATTTGAAAGCTAAACCTAGCAAAGTAGCAATTGGTGCTAAGGTAATATAGCGTTTGTTCCAATTGAGTTTGATCCCTGTTATTTCCTGGCCATTGAACCGGCCTTTGCAAATAATACCAGTATCCGTAATGCTGCCAGCATCAGATCCTGCATCAGGTGCTGTCAAAGCAAAGCAAGGGATCTCTTCACCTTTGGCCAAACGGGGCAAATAATATTCACGTTGTTCAGGTGTACCATAATGCAATAAGAGTTCTGCAGGGCCTAATGAATTAGGAACAGCGACAGTGCTGCCTAAGGTTAAACTGCGTCCTGCTAATGTCGCTAATATTTCAGAATGCGCTAAGGCAGAAAATCCTTTACCACCAAATTTTTTAGGAATGATGAGCGCAAAAAAACCTTGTTCTTTTAGGAAGGTCCATACATTTTCGGGTAAATCATAACGTTCGTGCGTGACTTCCCAATCGCTGACCATTTCGCATAATTGTTTAACCGGGCCATCAAGAAAGGCCTGTTCTTCCTCGTTGAGTTTTGGAACGGGGACAGTCAGTAATTTTTCCCACTGTGGATTGCCACTAAAGAGCTCGCCATCCCAGCTCACCGTTCCAGCTTCTAATGCCACTCTTTCTGTTTCTGACATGCTAGGAAGGGAATGCGACATAGCGTCAAAAGCGGGATGAATAAGATATTTTCTTCGGTAATCAGCGTGATTCAAGAAGAAGGCAGCAACGCCAAAAACAGCCCACATCAGTAGTAAGCTAAACCAAGAAAGGCTAGAGAAGAAAGTTGTCACGAGTAGGCCTGCTGCTATGGCAATCGTGGCGATGACCAATGAAACACGCATATAAGCTAGGGAAATTAAACCACCTAGCCAGAAAATTAACCAAAGCAGAGTGTGCATTTTTTCTCTCTTTTCATTCAATTAAAGAAGGGTTGAAAGTAAACTATCTCGCGAAGTATATATGAGCGTCAAGGTTCTTATTGAATACCTTATTAAGAGAATAGCGACAGCGGCATGCTTTGCCTAGGTGAATGCTTTCTGAAGTGTTTTGCGCCATAATTATTTTAGTTTTCACCTGTTATGTTAAGTCTTTATTGAGTTTTTATACTCACTTATAACCGAGAGTCACTATTCATGAAACGTAAAATTGTTCTTTATATAGCCATACTCGCCATTATCGTTGGAGGGGCACCTTACTTAACAGGAATGTTGGTTGAAACAAAATTTCAAGATGTGGTGAAAGTACTCTCTGATGTTGATTCGGCGCCCATCACTATCAAATTAACGGATTATCAGCGCGGATGGCGGAAATCCTATGCCAAAACTAAAGTGACCATTTATGCAGCAAATCAAGAATATAACTTGATGCTTGAGCATGAAATCCGTCATGGTCCCTTTGTGCAATTGCATGATCAAGACTATAAAGATTGGGATTTTGCTCGTGCACTTATTCATTCAAAAATTCTATTAAATGAAAATGCTCAGAAAATACTTGCGACGGAGTTAGGGCAAACAGAGATTTTAAATATTAATAGCAAAATGGCAATTGATGGCGCTGTGCAGATAAAAGTTTATGGTAAGGAATTAAAATTAAAAGAACATGATGGTACTTCCCGTATTGCTTGGAAGGGCGTGACGGGGGAATGGAATTTAAGCAGCGATCTTCGACATTTAAAAGGGCAGATCGCCATGCCAGGATTTGATATCGATCTCAATGGTGCGCACTATCTTGCTGAAGATCTAAACTACACAACGGAATTATCTCAAACGGCGCAAGGATTATGGCCTGGAAAATTCCTTGGAACATTGAATAAGCTCACAATCGAAAATCAAGCTGATCATTCCGTGCTAAATCTTGAAGGGATGACTGCTGGGGGAATGATGAGTGTCCAAGGTGCAATGGCTGATTTTTCTGGAGATTTAAGAATAGAAAAAGCTTTAGTCAATGGCAAACAATATGGCCCTATCGATTATACAAACACGTTAAAGCATATTGATTCAGAAGTACTACGTGCATTTTTTATCTTGTCGCAAAAAAAGAAAGCACCGCATGATGCTAACTTGAAAAAAATGATGAATTTGTTGCCGGAATTGTTAAAGTCACGTCCAGAATTTAGTATTGAGGAGCTCCAGATCCACACCAACGAGGGAGATGTGAAAGGCACTTTGCATTTTGCAATAGGAGGCATTGAGGCAAATGACATCAAGAATTTTCCGCAGATTATTCAATCAATTGTCGCTAAGGGAAATCTTCTTTTACCAAAACTTATCTTGCGAGATATGCTAACTTATCAATATACGCAAAATGCGCAAACAGCCAATGAAATTGCTAAACGAGCAGCGACGTTGGCATCTTCTTTGCCACCCACCCAAGATGTACAGCAACTTCCTAAAGTATTAACCGATCAGGAAATAGCCCAGCTTGTTAATCAAAAAGTTAATGAATCAATTACAAAATGGTTAAAAGAAGGCTCTATTATAGAAAAAGATCAAAATTACATTTCTGAAGTGACTTTTGAAAATGGAAAATTTAGTGTGAATGGCCATCCAATGGATGTAGGCCAACAGCTGCCCATGCCAACGGGCAGCATGCCACCTCCCGGGGTTCAGTGATAAATGGCCCCGAATTTTTTTTGCCTTTTTTCTTGATGTGGAGACAACGCATCATCATGAAAACAAGGAATATCTAATCCACTATCCAGCCTTATTTTCCCGCACAGGTATAAGGCTGTTGGAGCAGCTTGTTTCTCATGAGAATTATTTCTACCATTAGCTTTCATGATCTCATTCAGCATCGCTGAGTCAACGGTGATACCTTTGTCTTCATGGTTGTAAGTGTTACCGATAATAACATGAGATTTTCCACTAAATCCCTCACCTTGATGAACAATGAAAATAACAAGCTCGGGGTAGGTATCGTAAAAAACGCGTTGCACCCATTCAGGATAGGAAGGTGGAGGCAATTTGGCGATAATGTCATTAATTGCTTTGATCTCTTCTGATAAATCATATTGTTTATCTTTGTTGAGATTGATAGCCTTTCTTTTGTGAAGGTTAACGCGATCCTTAATACCAAATTCATCGCCATAGCTGAGAATATGGCCACCATCAGAGCCAAAAGCGGCTACCATCATTTTTTCAAGCATTCGCTGCTTCGCCACAGTAGGATCGGAGATCCCTTGTTTTTGTAAGAATTCAGCAAAGCGTGGTTCATCATGAGAGCCTGCATGACCTGCCGAGGGAGCTGCTTGTTGTAGTCTGCCTTTTTCTTTTGCATACCAGTTTTCATCTTCACGCCAAAGATCATAATGATGCTTACCATATCCTTCAGGTCCTGGCATCCAATAAGCGCTATTGATGGTATGGGTTACAAGACCTTGCACTACCATATTTTTCTCAAATTCATTGATCCCGACAGTTTCAGCAACGAGGTATGCATGGGTTCCATGGATCTTTTGGCAGTATTTATTGATATAAGGTAATAGTATTTCATGTGCCTCGCGACATATGTAGCCAACCGCATCAAGTCTTGCTCCCTTGAAACCGAGCGTTTTGATATTAAATTTAATGAAAGGCTTCCAAAAATATTCAAAAATTTCTTGTCGGATTTTAGGCGAGCTATAGTCAAACTCAGCAACATCGCTCCAAGGACCTTCTTCAATTTGAATATAATTTTCATCTAGACCTTTGATCATTAAATTTCCATTCGTATGACGTTTAAACCAACGTGTGGTATCAATGCCTTCTTGCAATAGGTATGGACAACCTTTTACAAAGGGGTGATCAATTGAGACATGTCTTGCAACAAAATCAAAGAGGGGAACAAGCCCTAATTCTGTGGCTCGTTTAGTGAAAAGAACCACTTCATCAAAGCTTGTGCCATATTCGGGATTGAGAGTTTGATGATCCCGCATGGCATAAGGGCAATGGGTTTTCTCCGGCATAATCGGGTTGGTTTTACAAGTATCATAAAAAGGATTAACCCAGATTTCTTTAAACCCCATGCCCGCAATTCTGTCTAAATCAAGAATCATTTCCTTGAAGTTGCTATAATTGCCAGGATAGGGATTGTAAAGCTGAAGTCGCTTTTCCCGTGGTGAAGATGTTAAGTTTTGTTTATTTTTAACCTTATATAATTCAAAACTTGTTAATGACACAGCGCGCGCCCTCCTGGCTACAATGTATTCACTACTTGATTGATCCTGTTTAAGTAAGTTGTTTTTTGTTCATTATCTAAGAAAGAGGCATTAATACTATTTTTGGCTAATTGTACGATATCATCTGTTGTTAATTTAAATGCACGATGGCAAGCTAAATAATTTTCAGTGATGTAGCCACCAAAATAAGCAGGGTCATCTGAATTAATCGTAATACATAAACCTTTTTCTAATAATTTTTTAATATTATGGTCATGCATTGTTTTAAAAACGCAAAGCTTTATATTTGACAATGGGCAGACAGTTAATGGAATTTGCTTTTCTTTGAGCAAGGTAACGAGTGCTTCATCCTCAGTGCATCTGACGCCATGATCAATACGGCTAGCTTCTAACAATTCCAATGCTTGCCATATATAATTAGCAGGGCCTTCTTCACCAGCATGTGCAACGGTTAAAAATCCCTCACTGCGCGCTGCATCAAATACGCGTTTAAATTTTTCTGGCGGATTACCAGCTTCACCTGAATCTAATCCAACTGCTATGATTTTTTCTTTAAAAGGTAGGGCTTGTTTAAAAACAGTAAAAGCATCTTCTTCGCTTAAATGGCGTAAAAAGCATAAAATGAGATGAGAACTAATATTTAATTTTTTCCTAGCATCTTCTAATGCATGATGGATCCCATTCAATGCAGTGGCAAAAGAGATATTTCGTTGCGTATGAGTTTGAGGATCAAAGAAGATTTCAGTATGGCAAATATTATCTTCTCTGGCGCGGTTTAAATATGCCCAAGTCAGATCGTAAAAGTCTTGTTCGGTGCGTAATACATCTGCTCCTTGATAATAGATATCAAGAAAAGATTGTAAATTGGTAAACGCATAGGCACGTCGAATTTCATCAGGATTAGCAAAAGGAAGCTTGATTTTATTTCGACTGGCAAGCTCGAACATCAATTCTGGTTCAAGTGTCCCTTCAATATGGCAATGTAATTCGGCTTTAGGGATATCACGAATTAATTTTTCAATATGATCCATTGCGATTCCTTATGGTATTAGTTTGCTTAACCAAGGGCTATCATTGCGAACGTAGCGAAGCAATCCATTGTTAAATAATCGAAGTCTAGATTGCTTCGCTATGCTCGCAATGACGAAGAATTTTTCGCATGTAGCTGTTAAAATGAAAAACTGTAAAGGAAGTAGTATTTTCATGCAAGCGATTCTGCCATAGAGGTAAGTGTCTCGTATAGTTCCTTCAGTTGATACAATTTTTGCAAAGCAGCTTTAGGGGTAAAATCATCTGGATTCAGTTGCTCGATGTCCTTGATTAACTTATCAAGTTGAGTCGTTTTCTTGATAGGAACTGATTTCAGTCCGTCTTTGGCTGTTAATTGCTGTTGTTCTAGCTTCTCAAGTGTTTGCGCTGCTCGTTGTAAAACGGCTTGAGGGATCCCCGCCAGCTTTGCAACTTGTAAACCATAGCTTTTATTAGCAGGTCCTTTCTCAACAGCGTGCAAAAATATCAAATTATCTTCATATTCTTTAGCATCAAGATGAATATTTTGTGTATTTGATAATTGAAGCGCTAAATGAGTTAATTCAAAATAATGTGTTGAAAATAAAGTAAAAGCTTTGATATGTTGACTCAGCTCAAAGGCACATGACCAGGCTAATGCCAGACCATCAAAGGTGCTGGTGCCGCGGCCTATTTCATCCATGATGACTAAACTCTTGTTGGTGGCATAATGTAAAATATTTGCTGTTTCTGTCATTTCTACCATAAAAGTAGATTGGCCTTTCGCTAAATCATCACTGGCCCCTATTCTAGTAAAGATCCTATCGATAGGACCAATACATGCGCTTTTGGCAGGGACAAAACTTCCGATATGCGCCATTAACACAATTAGAGCCGTTTGCCGCATATAAGTTGATTTGCCGCCCATATTGGGGCCAGTGATCAATAGCATCGCTGTTTTTTGATCTAATATTGTATCATTGGGAATAAAAGGCTCTTCCAGTACTTTTTCTACCACAGGATGACGTCCTGCAATGATTGCAATACCTGGTTCCTCTGTGAGGGTCGGGCAATGATAATCTAACGTTTTAGCGCGTTCTGCTAAATTGGCTAAAACATCCATTTCAGCTAGCACAGCGGCAGATTGCTGCATGCCTTGTAAATCTTTCAGTAACTCTTTTAATAAGTTTTCATAAAGCATTTTTTCTCGTGCTAAGGCTTTTTCATTGCTGCTTAGTACTTTTTCTTCGAAAACTTTCAATTCAGGTGTAATGTAGCGTTCAACGTTTTTCAGCGTTTGTCGTCGCAAGTACTCTTTGGGGGCTTGTTCGGCTTGTTGACGACTGATCTCAATATAAAATCCATGCACACGGTTAAATCCTACCTTGAGTGTGCTGAGTTTGGTTCTTTCTTGTTCTTTCTTTTCTAATTCACGCAAAAAGCCGTCTGCATTTTCGCTTAGACTGCGTAACTCATCTAGTGTTTCATCATATCCTGGTGCGATGACATTGCCATCTCGCAGTACCATAGGAGGGTTTTCAATAATCGCCTTGTTAAGCAAACCAGTAACTTGCGGAAAGGATTGTAAGCGTGTTAATGCTTCTTCAAAGTGCTCTCCTTGTTTCTTTAAAAGCGTTTTAATTTTGGGGATGGCTGCCAACGCAACACGTAAACGAACTAAATCGCGCGGTCTTGCGCTTTGCAATGCAACGCGTCCTAGAATACGTTCGACATCACCCACTTGCTTTAATAATAATTGCAGGGGGTCGATACAACCATTGTTTAAGAAAGTAGTGATGGCTTGTTGGCGTGTTTGTAACATCTTTTGGTTGCGCAAGGGTTGGTTTAACCAACGTACCAACAATCGACTTCCCATGGGTGTGGTGGTGTTATCTAAAATAGAAATTAATGTATTTTCTCTAGAACCTTGTAAATTTTGTACCAGTTCCAAGTTGCGTCTGGTATGCAGATCAACTTGTACGTAATCATTTGGATTTTCAAAACTTATCTTATGAATATGCGGTAAACCGGTACGCTGTGTTTCTTGCACATAACGTAACAAACAGCCTGCAGCCGTAATCGCGACCTTGAGATGTTCACATTCAAAAGCTTTTAAATTTTTTGTGTTTAACTGTAGACATAATTGTCGGCTTGCTGTCGTGTAATCAAAATCCCATTTAGGACGTTTATGAACTAATGTTTTTCCTTTTAAGATTTCTAGGGCTGAATTTTCTTCGATGAGTAATTCAGCAGGATTTAAACGCTCAAGCTGCGTTCTTAATGCTTGGAGTGTGTCGACTTCTTGTAACACAAAGCGTCCGCTGCTTAACTCTAAAGTTGCAATACCAAATAAGGTTTTATCTTGTGCAATGGCAACCAGCAAATTTTCATATTTGGCATCGAGTAATGCTTCGTCAGTCACTGTTCCTGGCGTTAAAATGCGTACTACTTTTCTTTCAACGGGTCCTTTGCTTGTATTGGGATCGCCAATTTGCTCACAAATGGCGACAGGTTCTCCAGCTTGAAGAAGTCTCGCCAGATAATTTTCTGCTGCGTGAAAAGGAACACCTGCCATGGGGATAGATTGGCCAGCGGTATGACCACGCGCTGTTAAAGTAATATCCAAAAGCTCAGCCGCTTTTTTAGCGTCTTCAAAAAATAATTCATAAAAGTCACCCATTCGATAAAACAGTAACTGATGTGGGTGCTCAGCTTTAATTTTAAGGTACTGTTGCATCATGGGTGTGTGTTCAGCAAAAGGAGTTGCTGGATCAGCTTTTTTGTTCTTTGTCATTTTGATATCTAATTTTAGTTATTTTTCAAAAGAATACGGATTGATTATGGTTACAAAAATTATCGCTTAGCAATTTTCTATGAGATAATGGTGTCATATTTTTGTAATTGTAGCCATTTAGATAATTTGCAATGGGGGAGAGCAGAATGGATGATAACAGAAAACAAGCGTTAAATGCCGCGCTATCTCAAATAGATCGCCAATTTGGTAAAGGTTCAGTCATGTGGCTGGGCGATAAAGGCGCGTTTGCAGATATCGAAGCTATTTCAACGGGTTCCTTGGGGCTTGATATTGCTTTGGGGATCGGTGGATTGCCGCGTGGTCGAGTGGTTGAAATTTATGGCCCGGAATCTTCAGGAAAAACCACTTTAACCTTACAAGTAGTAGCGGAATGTCAACGTAAGGGTGGGGTTGCTGCCTTTATTGATGCCGAGCATGCACTTGATCCTGTTTATGCTGAAAAATTGGGTGTGAAACTAGATGAGCTTCTCATTTCTCAACCTGACACAGGGGAACAGGCATTAGAAATTGCTGATATGTTAGTGCGATCTGGCGCGGTAGATGTGTTGATTATTGACTCTGTAGCGGCATTAACACCTAAAGCTGAAATTGAAGGTGAAATGGGCGATCAGCATATGGGGTTACAAGCGCGATTAATGTCACAAGCCTTAAGAAAATTAACCGGAAATCTCAAGCGCTCAAATACTTTAGCTATTTTTATCAACCAAATTCGAATGAAGATTGGGGTAATGTTTGGTAGTCCTGAAACGACTACAGGTGGTAATGCACTTAAATTTTACTCTTCTGTGCGTTTAGATATTCGCCGTACCGGTTCTATTAAGAAAGGCGAGGAAGTGCTTGGTAGTGAAACGCGTGTCAAAGTAGTGAAAAATAAAGTGGCGCCTCCTTTCAAACAAGCAGAATTTGAAATTTTGTATGGTGAAGGTATTTCACGTCTTGGTGAAGTGGTAGATATTGGCGTGAAATTAGGGTTCGTTGAAAAATCAGGGGCTTGGTATAGTTACAATGGTAACCGTATTGGTCAAGGTAAAGAAAATGCCCGTCAATATCTGCAAGATAACCCACAAGCAGCGCAAGAATTAGAAGCAAGAATTCGCGAGAAGATGTTGCCTCCTGTGGTACGTAACCCTTCGCCTGGCTCTTCCGTTTCTGCTCCTGTCTTAAAAGAAGAAACTAAAGCCAAAGTCGCGAAAGCGAAAAATATGGTAGAAGCAGGAGAATTTTTGGAGGAAGAAGTTTAGAACCTTCACGCTTCACATTCTTTCTCCCAGGGGGAGCGTTCCGTTTTTTGTCCCCTCTCCCCTCTGGGGAGAGGGTTAGGTGAGGGGAAATTAAAAGATTCATCCTCACCCATCCTTCGGGCATTTTCTTCCCTTGCTGGAGACAAGCTCCGCAAAGCGCGGGCGAGAGTAACGGAGACTTTTGTGAATGATCCTACCCGTCAACGTGCACTTCTACTTTTAGCCCGTCGAGATCATTCGAGGCGTGAGTTATTCCAGAAACTCTTTTCTAAAGGCTTTTCTAAGAACGCAATCCAGCAAGTTCTTGATGATTTAGAGAATGAAAACTTACTTAATGAAGAACGTTTTATTAGCAATTTCATTCGATTTCGTAGCACTAAAGGCTATGGACCATTAAAAATTTGTGCTGAGCTAGGTAAGCATGGTATTGATGACAGCCGCATTTACGCGAATGATGAATGGCAAGTAATTTTGTGGCATGAAAGAGCAATTTCAGCCAGAATAAAGCGGTTTGGGGAAGCCATTCCGCAAGAAAAACAAGAACGAATACAGCAAGCGCGATTTTTGCAACAAAGAGGGTTTGCCATGGAGCAAATCCGTATTGCACTAACGAATTCATTATAAAAGTCATCAGGTGAACTATGAAAGTCACAGAACTTCGAAATAGCTTTTTGTCTTTTTTTCAAAAAAAAGGGCACACCCTTGTACCAAGTAGTCCTTTAGTTCCCCTCAATGACGAAACTCTATTATTCACGAATGCGGGAATGGTTCAATTTAAAGATGTATTTTTAGGACGCGATCTGCGCTCCTATACAAGGGCGGCTAGCTCGCAATGCTGCGTAAGAGCTGGCGGAAAGCATAATGATTTGGAAAATGTTGGTTATACCGCGCGTCATCATACTTTCTTCGAAATGCTAGGGAATTTTAGTTTTGGTGATTATTTTAAGCGTGAAGCGATTCAATACGCCTGGGAATATTTAACACAAGTATTAAAACTGCCTTCTGAAAAATTGTGGGTAACCGTTTTTGAAGAAGATGATGAAGCAGCTGATATTTGGTTAAAAGAAATCAAAGTGGATAAAAATCGTTTTTCACGTTGTGGCGCGAAGGACAATTTTTGGTCTATGGGTGATACAGGGCCATGTGGGCCTTGTACAGAAATTTTTTATGATCATGGTCCCCATGTAGCAGGTGGCCCCCCCGGATCACCAGACCAAGAAGGTGATCGTTATATTGAGATCTGGAACCTGGTCTTTATGCAATTTAATCGAGATAGTGCAGGTAATATGACGCCCTTACCTAAGCCCTCCGTAGATACAGGTATGGGGTTAGAGCGTTTAGCTGCGGTGATGCAAGGCGTGCATAGCAATTATGAAATCGATTTATTTGAAGGTTTAATTCAAGGGGCTACAAAATTATTAAATATGGTCGAAGTGAGTGATGCACAAAGAAAATCTCTACGTGTATTAGCCGATCATATACGTTCGACCACATTTTTAATTTTAGATGGTGTGATTCCGTCTAATGAAGGTCGCGGTTATGTATTGCGTCGAATTATGCGAAGGGCCTTGCGCCATGGCAATCAATTAGGTGCAAAAGAGCCATTTTTCTATAAATTGGTTGAATCGCTTGTTAAGGAAATGGGCGAAGCTTATCCCAAATTGAAAACAGAAAAGGCGCAAATTGAAAAAATTATCCTAAAAGAAGAAGAACAATTTGCACGTACGTTGGAGCAAGGGTTGAGCATCCTTGAGCAAGAAATTAAACAATTGCCTGGACGTATACATGGCAATATTTTAGGTGGGGAGCTTCTGTTTAAACTGTATGATACCTATGGCTTTCCCGTTGATTTAACCGCCGATATTGCACGTGAACGTGGATTACAAGTGGATATTGCTGGTTTTGAACGTGAAATGCAGGCACAAAGAGAGAGAGCGCGTGCAGCGAGTCAATTTTCTGCTGATTATAGTAAAAATATCACTTTAGATACCCATACTGAATTTACAGGATACCACTCTTTACAAGAAGAAGCTGAAATTGTCATCTTGTTTAAAGACCAAACGCAAGCTGAACGTCTGCAGCCAGGTGATAAGGGTAGTATTGTATTAAAGCATACCCCTTTTTATGCAGAATCAGGCGGTCAGGTAGGTGATAAGGGTGTCATTCTGAAAGATACCTATGTATTTGAAGTAGAAGACACACGCAAGATGGGAGAGGCAATTGTTCATATTGGACAAATGAAAGAAGGATCTTTGGCTGTTGGTGATCAAGTGCGTGCCTTGGTTGATTCTGAATTGCGTCAAGCAACAAAATTAAATCATTCTGCAACACATTTATTACATGCAGCATTAAGAGAAATTCTTGGTACGCATGTGACGCAGAAAGGATCTTTAGTCGCTCCTGATCGTTTACGTTTTGACTTTTCTCATTTTGAAGCATTGACTCCTCAACAAATTCAAAAGATTGAAGACAGGGTGAATGAGAAAATATTAGAAAATAGCGAAGCAACGATTACTGAAATGTCTCCAGAAGAAGCGATCAAACAAGGCGCAATGGCTTTATTTGGTGAAAAATATGGTGATAAAGTCCGGGTTTTAAATATGGGGCAAGGGTACTCCGTAGAGCTTTGCGGCGGAACACATACTGAGCGCACTGGAGATATTGGCCTATTTAAAATTATCAGTGAGACCGGAATTGCATCGGGAGTTCGACGGATTGAAGCGTTGACCGCAAGAGGTGCAATGCAGTGGTTAAGTGGTGCTGATAATACTCTACAACATTTAGCACATTTGTTGAAAAGTGATCGTCATCAAGTTGAAGCTAAAGTATTGCAATTGCTTGAGCGTCAACGTGAACTTGAAAAAGAGACGCAACGGTTAAAGAGTAAATTGGCAAGTGGAACTGGGGGAGATTTAACCTCTGATGCGATTACTCTTAAGAACATCAAGCTCTTAGTCAAAAAACTTTCCGATACCGATCCTAAAATCATGCGTGAGCTGGTGGATGATTTGAAAAATAAATTACACACAGGCGTGATTGTATTAGCAGCAGAAAATGAAGGAAAGGTGCAATTAATCGTAGGCGTGACTAAAGACTGTACAGATAAGGTCTCTGCCGGTGAATTAGCTAATTTCGTTGCCTTACAAGTAGGTGGAAAAGGGGGCGGTCGCCCGGATTTAGCGCAAGCGGGAGGAACCCACCCTGAAAGTTTGGATAAAGCATTGGCTTCCGTTGCCGATTGGGTTAGTGAGAGGGTATAGCATCTCTTTCTACCGAGACGGTGCTTGAGTGATATGTACTGAAAAGTACTGCACCGGAAGCGGTAATCAAAAAAAGGATGATGTTATCACAATAAAAATGTTAGAATTCTACGTTTAAATGGATTAGCTAATGAGCTTAATTGTTCAAAAATACGGTGGGACCTCGGTAGCCAATATTCAATACATCATGCATGTGGCCAGAAAAATTAAGGCAACGCAGAATGCCGGTCATAGTGTAGTGGTGGTGGTTTCGGCCATGGGGGATGAAACAGATCGGCTGGAAAGCCTTGCCTTTCAAATCACTGATAAACCTTGTGAACGAGAGATGGATGTGCTTTTGTCCACGGGCGAGCAAGTTTCCATCGCATTATTAAGCATTGCCTTACAAAGCATCGGTTGCCCGGCGAAATCTTATACAGGTGCTCAGGTAGCGATACGGACAGATTCTGTTCATACAAAAGCTAGAATCGAGCACATTGATGAAGCGAGTATTCGTCAAGATTTAGAGCAGGGCTTAGTGGTTGTTGTCGCAGGTTTTCAAGGAATTGATGTTACAGGCGACATTACGACATTAGGCCGAGGGGGATCTGATACCACGGCAGTAGCATTAGCTGCAGCATTAAAAGCAGATGAATGCCAAATTTATACTGATGTTGACGGTGTTTATACCACCGATCCGCGAATGGTGCCGCAAGCTCGGCGCATGCCGCGAGTCACATTTGATGAAATGTTAGAATTAGCGAGTTTGGGCGCTCAGGTGTTGCAAATTCGTGCTGTAGAGTTTGCAGGGAAGTACAATGTACCGTTGCGTGTACTATCTACCTTTAAGGAAGGGTGCGGCACATTGATTACTTTCGAGGAAAAAGGTATGGAACAGCCAGTTGTATCGGGTATTGCTTTTAGCCGCGAAGAAGCCAAGTTAATTATTCGTGGTGTGCCTGATAAACCTGGAATTGCTGGTCGTATTTTAGGCCCCATTAGCGAAGCCAATATCGAAGTAGATATGGTGATCCAAAACTTAGGGGATGATGGTAATACGGATTTTACTTTCACTGTGCATCGTCGTGATTATGATCGCGCCCATGCAATTTTAGAAAAAGTAGATAAGGAAATGAATGCTAAGGGCGTTTTAGGCGACGCTAAGATCGCCAAGATGTCATTAGTAGGTGTTGGAATGCGATCACATGCTGGCATTGCAAGCACCATGTTTAAAGTATTAGGCGCAGAGGGAATTAATATTCAGCTGATCTCTACCTCTGAAATTAAAGTATCGGTGGTAGTGGACGAAAAATATTTAGAGCTGGGCGTAAGAGCCTTACATGAGGCATTTAGACTTCATGAAGAACCTTACGAAGAGGATGTAGAGCGACGGCTTAGAGCCTAGTACTTCTGTACACGTATTTAACGTGGAGTACAATAACAAAGAAACGAGATGCTAGACGCCTCGTTTGTATTCTAAAGGAGATTGACCACATGCTCATATTAACTCGACGGGTGGGTGAGACATTAATGATTGGTGACGATGTCACCGTCACGGTATTAGGTGTAAAGGGCAACCAAGTTCGTATTGGTGTGAACGCCCCAAAGGAGATCTCAGTTCATCGCGAAGAGATTTACCAACGGATCCAGCAAGAGAAAGCTGGCGGTGGTCAGGATCCTTCTAAATCAGATGACTCAAATTCCTAATTTTTAATAAACACTTAATTTTCATCCTGGGTGATGTTATTATATCGCCCTATCCTCCGGAGGAGAGATGGCCGAGTGGTCGAAGGCGCTCCCCTGCTAAGGGAGTATGGGCCCTTAAATCCCATCGAGGGTTCGAATCCCTCTCTCTCCGCCAAGATATCCGCAGCATGTAAATGCTTAAGCCACGCCGTAGCGTTAAGCGAAGGCGGGCAGCGCGATGGATAACCTAAACAAAGCCGCGCCCTAGCGTAAGCGAAGGCGGGTGGCGTGATGGTGACTCTAGCTCAATAATCCAAATCAACGTTTACATTACTAGGTTTTGCTAAGAACTACGTATTATGCTTGGCTTTAAATTCAGTCGGGTTTCATAATAAGTTAGCAGTAGTTTCGTGCTGAATTTTCATATAAACGCCTTGTTTTAAAGATACTTATTGACACTCCAGTATAATCTCGCGATAATCACCCCTCTTCGCGCCCGTAGCTCAGTTGGATAGAGTACCTGGCTACGAACCAGGCGGTCGGGAGTTCGAATCTCTCCGGGCGCGCCAAGCAAAAAAATACCACCCATCGGGTGGTTTTTTTTTGCTTGGCATATTTGAGGGAGATTCGAACTCCCGATATATAAAAACAGGTGGTTAGATAAATCAAATTTCTTCTATTGCCTATCTCATTATTTTGAAAGCACCTGAGCTTTACATACACGTTAAGTGTCATAAAGGCCCAACCTACATTTGTGCTATTGAATCATACCTTTGCGTAGCTCAATACATGCCAAACTATACTTGATGAGTCTCACAAGAAAAAAGATGGATAAAGATACATCAGCCGCAAGTCGTTGTGTCTGGCTATATAGGGATGATAAATCGCGCTTTTAGTTAAATCGTGGAGAATAAACGAATAGATGAGTAACTCAAAACTATCGCCAAATTTTCCAATTAAATTTCGCTGGCAATTGGTCGTCACTGGTATTTCATTACTAGCGATTGCATTTTCAATTTTATTTCAGGTTAAGCCTATTTTATCGCCTGAGCTACCTCTATTAATTGTCATTGTGGTGGGGGGGATCCCTTCTGTTATAGAAATCCTATTAAAATTATTTAAAGGGGATTTAGGGGCAGATTTATTAGCGGCTATCGCATTAATCACAGCTGTTATTCTCAATGAGTATCTTGCGGCGGTCTTTATTATCCTTATGATTTCAAGTGGCCAAGCGCTGGAAGCGTATGCGATGCGCAAGGCTTCATCCGTTTTGTTAGCACTTGCTAAGCGTATGCCCTCAATGGTGCATCAAAAGATCGATAATAGAATTGAAGACATTCCATTAGTAAATGTTCAGATTGGCGATAATATTGTAATTTATCCGCATGAAACATGCCCTGTTGATGGTATCGTGGTAGAAGGGCAAGGTTCAATGGATGAATCGTATCTCACCGGAGAGCCATATCAAATGTCAAAAGTACCTGGTACTTCGGTGATATCTGGTGCGATTAATGGAGAAACAGTATTAACTATACAAGCACAAAAATTACCATCTGAATCGCGTTACGCGTCAATTGTTTCTGTATTAGAAGAGGCAGAGCAAAAGAAACCTACGCTGCGAAGATTAGGTGATAAGATAGGGGCAATTTTTGCCCCTATCGCGCTTGTTCTTGCGTTTGTTACTTGGTATATGACGGGCGATGAGATACGATTTCTTGCCGTATTAGTCATTGCAACACCCTGTCCGCTGCTTATTGCCATTCCTATCACTGTGATTAGTGCTATTTCGATGGCAGCAAAACAATCTATTATAATAAAAGATCCTACGGTGTTAGAAAGTCTATCTATTTGTCGTACTGCTATTTTTGATAAAACAGGTACGCTTACTTATGGTAAACCTATTTTATCTGAAATTCTGACAAAAGATGAAAGTGATTCAAATTTTGTTTTGCAAAATGTTGCTAGTTTAGAGCGCTATTCCAAGCACCCATTAGCAGGCGCAATTCTTGACGCAGCTAAAAAAGCAGGACTACCTCTGCTCAATGCAACAAGAATAACCGAGCCGCAAGGCAAGGGATTAAGTGGTGTGATAGGAGAGAATAAGGTTCTGATTACGAGTCGAAAAAAGGTATTAGAAACGTATCCAGAGCTCATAACGCAATTGCCAGAGTCTGCTTTAGGTTTAGAGTGTGTAATATTAATTAATGGTAAATATGTGGCTACATTACGTTTTAGAGATGTACCACGAGAAGAAACCAAACCATTCATTACACATCTTAAACCTTCGCATCAATTTAATAAAATTATGTTGGTTTCGGGGGATAGAGAATCTGAAGTAAACTACCTAGGAAAATTACTTAACCTAACTGAAATACATGCATCAAAAACACCTGAAGAAAAACTTGAAATTGTACGTTTAGAAATGAAAAAAGCTCCTACCTTATTTATCGGCGATGGTATTAATGACGCTCCAGCATTAACAGCAGCAACGGTTGGTGTTGCATTTGGACAATTTAATAGCGTCACTTCAGAAGCGGCTGGGGCCGTTGTAATGGAAAATACGTTTAATAAAGTCGATGAGTTAATCCACTTAAGCTTATTGACGCGAAAAATTGCATTACAAAGTGCGATTGGCGGAATGATACTCAGTTTAATTGGAATGGGTTTTGCTGCAGCAGGATTGATTAGCCCTGTTTTTGGTGCAATATTGCAAGAGATAATTGATGTGATAGCTATTATGAACGCGCTTAGACTGATATGGATAAGAAAAATAGAAGCAGATTTTTAATACAAAGCCCTAAACAATTCATATTGAAGTATCAGTGATTTTATTTATTCGCATGAATTAATGAATTAATCTGTAGTGAAATTCCCTCATTTATATATAGAGGATTGATACAATTGAAATCAATAATAAATTGATTTATAAAGTAACCCTACACAACAGATTATAAGGCTTGATAATGAATGAAGGTCCAAATAACGTTGGTAATTTATTAGAAGATCCTACCGATGATGGATATGTTTTTCCTGATGAGATTGATGCAATGATGTCTCGTTCTCGGGCAAGTACAAAATATCAACCTATGCCTACGAGTACTTCGGCTATATGGTCTGCTGGAGTTGTTACGCCTACAGAGCGTTCTCGAGCAAGCACATCATATAACATGATGCCGTCGTATAATAACTTTGTTGACAATACTAAAAGAAAAACAGATCTCCCTGCTTCGCAATCAGCAGGTGTCAAGAAGGAAGTGCCTATCGTAAGAATAGAAGCAACCCCTTTGCCCATAAAAAAGAAAAAGAATCGTTGTACGATTTCTTAATACTGCAATGTGTGAAATATTCTATTCATTCTATTTGCGTCACTCATTAATGCCTCAAAAAATTAACAGTCTAACCCGCTTTTCAATTGTCTATAGTTGTTTAGTACGTAGACAATGAGGAGCGAGAGATGAAAAAGTTATTAACCTATACAATCACGACCTGCTTAATGGCATTCAGTTTTAACGCTTTTGCTGAAAAAATTACCATTACTGGCGAGCCGGTTGTAATAGAAAAACGGGGAGAAATTTACTATGCTCCTGAATCTTACAAGCCTACTGCTAATTATCGTTTTGTGACAGTGGAAGGTAAAAAAAGAGTTTGTTATCTTGAGAAACAGCCTGGGTTAGTAAATCTTGATGTTTTATTTTTGAATTTAGATATTGGAGGCGAAAAACAATCTTGGAATTGTTATGATGCTAATCCTGAATATTTTATCGTTGGTCCATAATATCAAATATCATAAATTCAGATGCTTTTTTAAAAAGCATCTGAAAATGTGACTTTGTTGTAGTGTTTTAATCATTTGGAAGTACACAAAACTTCTTTTTTTAACCATATTTTTTTTATTGCCCTACCATATTATAATGCGACTCCTCTCATTTGTTGTAAAGGAAAATTGCATGCTGCAAGGTGGTTTTTTAGATAGCACTTATCTTAGTCATCAATTGGTTTATAAACTTATTAAATTATCTACGACGCAAGATAATTTCAAATACGTTGAGCAAGATGTGACTTCTTTATTAAAAGCTGGCATTGATTTAAATAAAATTACTAGCGTATTTGGGCATCGATTAGTGCATCTTTGTGCGATGAATGGGTTGGGAAATGTCTTAATAGGCTTAGTAGAAAAATGTGCAGAACACGGTATCGAATTGGATTTAGGATGTGCACATGAAATTGAAAAATTCACTCCTTTACATCTTGCTTGTGCTAGAGGACAGCTTGATATTGTTAGATATATATTAAGCTCATCTCAAAAAATCAATATTAATGCAATGGATTACTTTGGTATGACGCCAACCGATTTAGCAAAGCTGGCTGGCAAAAATAAAGATGCATTGCTTGAAACATTAAATGCGCATGGTGCATTGAGTCGTGAAGAAACAGTCTTCCCTTATCAGTTTGATGCCGCTACTCACCAGAATTACTTTGGGCAAACCCCCTTTCATTTTGCTAATCTTTCTAAGCAGCGTGAAGAATTGAAAAAAAGCGAGGCATTAATTGTATATGTTAATAAAGGTGATCCGTATTTACGCACCCCACTGATGTACATAGCTATCAAAAATAGTTTGGACGGAGCGCAATTTTTATGTAGCTTCGGTGCAGATGTCAATGCACAAGATTACCAAAAGCGTAATGCATTATTTTATGCCGTTGTCTATGCAAGTAAAGAAATTGTTGAAACAATGCTCATTGCAGGCGGCGATCCTGACATGGCAGACGTTGATGGGGTGACACCTATAGCAGTTGCTGAATTATATGGACGACATGATCTTTTGCAAATGTTTGAAAATCATGTTTTAAAGCAGATAAGTGAGCCAAGCTATAGTAGCTTTTTGCCCTCTTTTATGAAAAGTAGTATCCAATCTATTCAAGAGATAATAACCGGTATATCGTCTGATAAGAAAAGGCAAGTACCTTCACCACTTGTTATGCGAAAAAATTACTGAAACTTAATTTTTGTCTTACTTTCATTGGTAGCGTTATTTATATCAGATAACCCAGATTCGGCTCTTTTTTGTTCTGCCGCATGCTGCTCTCTTGCTGTTCCTATCATCAATCTACGTCCGAAGGTCATAGGCGTAGCTCTTTTTTCATTGGCTGAAGAAAGTGCTTTTTCTTGAATAGCGACAGCGACTGGTTTAGTCTCAGGAAGAGAAGCCTCAGCTCCTGTTTTAGATATCTGATGGGAGGTTGCTATATGAGATTGAGTCGTTTTGGGCAGAGAAGTGACTAGATCCACTTTAGGTCCTTCATGTGCTGTTGTTGTTTTAGGTTTAGTATTTTCCTTCTTTTTAAAAGGATTGGAAAGAACATTGATCATTGTTTGAATATTACTACGGGGTAATATCTTAGGATCCATGCCTGCACTACTCAAGGCTTGATTCCGCAAATAAGTTCTTCCGCCAGGTGTAATGAATGAAAGCGCTTTGGCGAGATGATGACGTTCCCCTTTAAACATACCTGCTGCAAGATGGATCCCAAAAGAAACGGCATTATCTTTGAGAGTGGGTTGATATTTGAGATTTTTCATTTCTTTTGCAATCTGTTCTTGCGTCATATTAATTGGAGAGGACTGAAGCTTTTTTAAGATGTGAGCTGAAAGTGAGATGGAGCGCTCATCGTTCCCATCAGCTTTAGTTTGCAAATATCGTATTAATGGATCCCACTTATGTTTGTTTGGTGAATCTTTGTGTTTTTGAATATATTCATTAATGCTAGATTTACGATCATAAGTGGTGAACGCTTTAAATACTTTTTTATTATTAATATCTTTGTATTGTAAGATCCCTTCTTCTGTCGATGTAAGAGAGGAGCCTTGCTCTTTTTTCTCTTGCAGTCTTTTGGCATCATCTTTCAATGCCATCATAATGGCGTCAGCACCTCTTTTGGTATTAGTGTAAGAGCAGTTTCCTTGCTTTTGTCCTTCTAGCCGTCTTTGATAAAGCATTTTTGGTTCAAGATATTTTAATTCTTTTAAATCTAAATTATCAGAGCGATCTGATTGACGACTTTTTGTACTGAGTGTTTTTATAAATTTTGCTAATTCTTTTTCATCTTTGGGTAGCTTATCTGGATTAATCTGATAACAACGAATGCTAGGTGTAGGTGTTCCACCACCTCTGTTAGAAATATAAATTTTATCTTTATATAAGACCATATTAGCGATATGAGCAGGCCAATGGCAAGGTATTAAAATTGGCAGATCGCTTTTATAACGTTGGACTTGTTCTAGATATTGATCTTTGTCGAATGCTCTATCTAAAGATTTATAGCTATCAGCTACGACCTGTAACGCATTTTTTTCTGCGGAAGTAAAATTATTCTCACTTTTTTGTACCAGTTCGTTGAATTGAGAAAATCGCTGTGAAAGACTTAATACCGTATTAAATACACTAAAACCTTCATAATCGACCGGTGCTCTTTTCTGACCATGGGCTTCATAATCATATTTTCCTGTAAAACCAAAGCGGTGTCCCATCATCACTGTGTCGGTTATTTCGGCAACTTCACGACGTTCGGCTTTCAAATTGTCCAAAAATTTTGCTCTTTCTTCTAATACAGGAACAAGTTCATTTAATTTTGGAGCATATTTTTCTAAAAACATAGATTCAATTAGATCTTGTTGTTCTTGTGGTGTTTTGCGAAGAAAATCAGTTGGATTGGCAGCAATTTCAGAGAATTTTCTATGATTTTCTGTGGCGACAGATAGATTTGTTTTAGCGAGATCATTTAATTCGTTTTGAAGAGGTTCTATTTGCTTTTCCTTTTCTGCTTCTGTCATCTCCCTCTTTGCTACTTTTTCCGATAGTTCTGCTTCAAGTTGACGTTTATTCTTACTTTTTTCAGTGATCTCTTCTGGAGAACATATGCCACGATAAACGTCTACACCAATAGGATATCCGTTTTCTTTTCTTTTATGAGCTAAAGCTTCAATCTTGTCTAGATTAAAATATTTATCCAGGTTGTCTATAGGGTTAGGGGGGGGCATTCCATCTCTTTGTTGTCTTCGCGCATATTCATTAGCACTATCAATGACAAAGGCTCGTGCCATGCCTGATTGTGGTTTCCTATATAAACTTTGAAACCTACTTTCAGCTTTTGGTGAATTTGCTGTCGTAGATCCTTTTTGAGATTGAGCAATTTCATCTGCCGAATGAAATAATTCCATGCCAGCGCCTTTTTTTGCCAGTGGCGCCATTACATTATCAAACTTTCCTATGATGGCCATTTCAAGCGGTGAGATCCCTTTGCGTGAGGGTAAATTTACGTTAATATCGCTCTCGTTCATTAGCAGTGTAAAAAAATCATTCTTGTCGGTTGCGCCTGCGACGCTTATTGCATAATGAATAGGTGCATTTCCTGTTGCATCAAGCAGATTGATATCGGCTCCACTTCTTGTTAAAGAGGCAAGATAGGTTTTCATGTCGGACAGAGGAAGTTCGCCAGGATAAGTGTTGAAAAGCACCGTTAATGGTGTTCTTCCCTGGTAGGGGCCAGCTTTTTTATAAGTGCAGTTTAGAGCAATGTGCTGTTCATTTTCGTTTAGTTTATTTATTTCGCCTAAAATATCCTGCATTTCCTTTTTCGCGGCATCAATTTTTCCTGAAATGTTGGGATCATTTGTTTGGGGATCTCTTTGCTTTGCTTTTAGATCTACCAATTCTATGAACTGAGCCATCCATCTTTGCCCGTATTCTTCTGCATTTGCCATAGATTAGAGCCTTCCCCCTATTTTAAAGGGCTCATAATCTTTTACATTACAAGTCTTTCGTTTTAAAAATCAATTAAATATAAGTGTATCTTCATAAATCAACAATTTTTTGCATTAAAATTGACTGAATCAAGGCTGAGGGATAAGATTGGAGCCAATCTATTGCAAAAATAAACGAGGCGATGATGATTGATGGTAGTTCAGAAATCCCTGATCTAGATAAAAAATACGAGATCAAGTCAAGGAAGAAGTTTGATACCATTTTGCAAGCGTTCGATGAAAATGTTGCATTTGCATGCAAATTAGCAGATCAATTAACTGGCCCTGAAGCTGTTTTATTTACTGAATACAGATCTGATTTAAATAAAGTTGAAAGGCATAAAATTGCACTTCGTCGTCAAGGTGTTTTCTTAGATGAACCTGATAATGAACAAGTGCCATCACTTCCGCCAAAGTCATCGAAAAAGAAAAAAACGAATTGCATAATCTCTTAATCATTACTGCGTAGGTTTTATAGAATTTGGTGACACTGCCTTTTGACAAGTCTTATGCAAAACATTTGACATCTTTCTGAGTAGTGCAATTTTTTGCTTGTCACCAGAATATTCCATTGCGAGTTTTAATGGATCAGTAAAACTAAGCCAAACTTGCCCAGTATCATCTTTTCTGGCCATCACACGAAGAGGAAGATCAAGTGCCATAGCAGGATCTGCCAGCATGAGATCGGTGCCTACAGCAGGATTACCTATTATTAATACTTCTGTCGGTGGCAAAGTTTGTTGGGTTTCAGCTGCTTCTGTGCTGTGATCAATACGAGCAAATACTTTTCCTCCTTGTTGTTTAACAAGATTTTCTACCCTATCAAGTGTTTCTTCAACTGAATATGGACTTTGAAGCGTTTCTACCCAAGCGGCACCATTTGGTGCGCCCAACTTGGTGTCAAAAGCAGCAGCAATTTGACGCGCTAAGATATCTAAGTTGGTAACATCCTCTTTATTGACCAATAGTGTGACGCATAAAAGCTCACTTGGTGCCGTAAAGCGACTCAAAAATGAAGAATAACCAGGAACATTTCCTTTGATTTCCATTAAACCTGGATGTCCTGGGAATAGCCATCCGACATTACCAGGAATGCTTTTGCCATTTTTCAATTGAATGGGATGGTAGAGAAATTCTCTGTTTTTCGGATCTTTCACTAAAATATCACCGGCTAAGCCAATATCCCAGAAACTAATATCTTCTGCTGATGACATGACGGCACTATGAGAAAATGCAGCAGAAAAACTACTCAACTTCACAGTTTCTAAAGTACCATTATTTTCTGCATATCCTACGGCAGCTTCAGTAGGGTTAATGTAGGTTGTTTCATGTAAAAATTGGCTATGTTTGAAAGGTTGAGAACCATTATCTACTTCGTTTTTCATTTTATCTAATGTTGAAATAAAGAAAGTATGTTTTAATCCTAAGCGTTCAAATTGATTTTTAGTCACATATTCTTGATAGGATAGACCGCTTGCCTTTTCAATAACCATACCTAATAAGAAATTATCTGTTGCGCTATTATTAACGCTTGTGCCAGGTTCAAACAACAAATTTTGATTTTTAACTAAATTAAGAATTTGATCTTGGTTATATTCCTTTTCAGGATGAAAATCTGATACTTCAAAATAGCTTGGCAGACCTGAACTGTGTGTCATCAGTTCACGTAAAGTAATAGTATGCCAAGATTTTGGAATATGAGGAATAAATTTTGTAATCGGATCTTCGAGTGACAATTTTCCTTCTTCTTTAAGTTGCATCACAGCAACAGCAGTATAAGCATTGGTTAATTGGCCGACATTAAAAACCGTATGTGACGCTACTAATCTTTTAGTTTGTGTATCAGCTAATCCATAGCCAACAATACGAGTAATATAAGGTGCTTGTACAATCGCTAAAGATAAACCAGGGATATTATTTTTTTCCATGAATTTTATAATGAGATCATCTACAGATTCGCCTTGGTACGCGGTATGGAAATCTCCACGTCCTAATCCAGAATAGGAAGCAGGAGATAAGAGAGATCCTACCAATCCTAAACTCATCAACACCGCTTTTTTTATCGGTAAACTACGCATGAAGGCTCCCTATATATTGAAGCATTGTTTATATTTACCTAATAGCTCTTCAATATTTAATGACATTTTTTGAGTATAATAATTGACATCTTGAACACTTTTCTCCATACAGCTTAAAAAATAAAATATGAGAACACGATGCACATGAGAGGTTAACGAATTAGATAAAATGTCCTCATAAATTTGTGTTTCTGCACCATAGCGTTTTCCAATCTTTTGAATGTATTCAAACAAGAACCATACTTTTTCTGCAATGATGTCAAATTCTTGTTTGATAATTTTTTTTAAGAGTGTTTCTAGTTGGGTTTTTAAATCGATGGAGGTAGCTTGAGGAGAAATATCACTATCAATGTGGCTTGAAACAGTTCTCAATAATGTGAATCCTTCTTCTTTTTCAAATTGAGGTTGCCCTGTGACAGAATCAATTTCTTCATTAATAATTTCTAATAGGTTAAAAAATAATCGTTCATAATTTTGTTTTTTTAGCTCTTCACTTTGTGCTTGAAGTTGATCTTTCTGATCCATCATGGCCTGGCGAGTCAATTTTAGCTCTTGTCGTTGAAAACTAAGTTCTATGATTAAAATTGCAAATGCAAGACCAGAAAATAAAGCATTCACCACACCAAACACATCACCTAATTGTCCTGCTTTATCTAAACTTTCACTCAGTCCATAAAAAATACCTGGCACAATCAGCCAGCAGAGTATAACCCCAAGAATGGCAAACAGTAATTGTTGAGTTTTCATCATATGATTAAGGTGAAATCCGCTCTATTTTCTCCTCATTAAGTATATACGGTGAAATACTGTATAAAAATAATGACTGCAAATGTATAAAGAAGTTATTTTTGGCTAAGGTAAGGTTTTGTAGCCTGATGCGTATTCGTATTATCCAGTCTAATCAATTTATTATACAACCTATGTAACTTTATAAATTGTGCCACGCAAAATCAAATGTATAGAATTAAGCAAGGATTTAGTTGCTTGCACAATTTTATCTAATCGTGCTTTTATACAGTCTGTTTAGCTTGATAAGGAGGATAGATAAATGCGAGGTTTATCTCAAGACGATCTATCAGTGGTGAGTGGTGGAACTAATGGGTTTAACATAACACTAGATGTTAATGTGCCTACAGCTGATTTACCTGTTATTCAAGACTTACTCGTTAAATTATTTACCGGGCAATTAAATTTAGATACTTTTTCGAATGCTTTATCTTCCTCGGCATCGAGTTTTGATAGTATGCCTGTTACCTCTATTTTAATTGCGCCAAATTAAAGCAGCATGAAAAACTTATGATTTGTTTGTTACAGTGATAAAAGAAAAAGGAGATCAAGATGAAAGTGTTAAACTCAAATGAAATGAATCAAGTATCTGGTGGTGATGTTTCTGTTAGCATAACGGCAAATGTTCCTGATGCTGATGTTTCCGCTTTCTCAGGTTTATTAGGTTTATTGTTAACAGGACAATTAGATGCAGCAAGTCTTGCTAATACATTGACCACTAATGCCGACAGTTTTAATGGTATGCCTCTTCAGTCTATTACTGTAGGTGATTTTGTTATCACCCATAAATAGATCATTCGCTGTGCCCCCGTGAGGGGGCCTTTCTCTTTTTACTCTTTACATCAATAGACAATATGATCTTTGATGAGACAGCCATAGCTACACACCATTTCTATTCTTAGTACCGATTATCTAGTCTAAAGCAAGCTGACTCTCGTATGCCTTGTTTATTTCGTTGTTCAAAAATTAACCATGCGTTGAAGATTTAACTATAATAAGCTCCCTATGTATTCATGCACAGTTTTATCCACAAAAATTGTGGGTAACCTTATAAATTAGTTGGTTAACTTGTTAGAGGGTGAGATGTATTACCTTTATCAAAATAAACAATGGCAGTCTATTCACACGGTGGTTATTGGATCCGGGCCTACAGGATTAGCTGCAAGCTTTTTATTAAAGCAACAGGGTGTTCCCCATGTTTTGCTTGAAAAAACTGAGCATGTTGCCTCAAGTTGGTATGCGTTATGGGACAATTATCGATTGGCTATGTCACTTGATGAGATTGATATGCCAGGAGCGGATTTTTATCAAGATTCTGACAAAAACATCCATCCAACGCGTGATCAAATGATTAGTTTTTTTAAGGAGTATGCTAGGAGTAACGAGCTGCCTATTCAATATCTATCGCCCGTGATTCGGGTTCAAAAAAATGGACTAGATAAATTTGAAGTTGAAACACTCACTTCCGTTTATGTTTGTAAAAACGTAATTTGTTGCATTGGACCTAGGCATGAGCGTAAATTACCTTTGGATGCAGCATTGCTGCAGCAGCGAGAAGATATTCAAGTGATGCATAGCCAAGACTATCGTTCAACTGCGCAGTTTCGGTCAACAGACAGAATTTTAGTAGTAGGCAGTGGTGTAACTGCATTGAGCATTACACAAGACATTATGAGCAATGGTTTTAAGGTAGAACTTGCATGTGGTTATACTAGTGAAGAGATTGTTTTGAGAAATCAACATTTATACGCAAAAAGGAAGCAGTCTAAAATCGTTCCAACCCTGGCAGATCTAGAACAGCAAGGTTTAAAAAATCATGGACGGTTTTTGTCTTACGACAATCAAACACTCAAATTTATCCAGCGAAAACAAGAACATTCACTTTCTATCAAGCAATATAATGTATTTATTTTTGCTACTGGCTACACTTGTTCATTTGAGATTTTGGGTAATGTCCTGAAATTGGACAAAGGAACCAAAGCGCCTTTGTTGAAAAATGGTTTAAGTGAAATTCCTGGTCTCTATATTGGGGGAATTCCTCCGGAAGATCAGCCCACAGTTGTTATTTCAGATGGCACTGAAAATGCAAAAAAAATTGTTGCTGATATTTGTAAGGTTAAACTAGTCCCTAAAGTTCCAGCTAAATTATGATATGCGCTATCAATATTCTTATTTGAAGCATTCTGGATTTGTAATTAATTTAGGTGAGAATAAAGCGTTGCCAGATGGTATGTTTCGAGAAATAATTTGATAAGACATCCAATCGCGATTTTGAGCAGATATTGGTGCAATATGGATGTTGGAGGTACCGGAGCGATTTTGCATAAATAAAGGCACAAATCGAACGCCGTTAATAATAGTGCCATTGGTTGTTTTGGTTAATCCTAATAATAAAATCATTGTGCTTCTGGTTCGTTGAGAACCTTGGAAACTTACAAAATTTCCTAAAGAATAGCTTATTAAGGTAGCTCGGTTATCTTTAGTGATATACTTTTTGACTGGTTGTAAAACATGGGGATGAGAACCAATAACGGCTGTTGCGCCTGCATCTAATACTTGTGTTGCAAAGGCAGTTTGTGATTTATTTGGATACTCATGGTATTCTTCTCCCCAATGAGGCGAGATCACAATGGCATCCACTTGTGTTTTTAATTCTTGTATAGTTTTAAGAATTAGCTGGCGATCTTCTTTTTTATTACAATGTAACACTTGATGATGTTTGTCATCGAAACCGTTTGTATGCTCAGTGCAGGCTAACCAGGCAATTTTAAAGCCTTGGCGCTCAACGATTTTAAACCAAGGCTGTTCGGTTCCTTTGCTACGTGTTCCCACATGATATATTCCTGCCTTGTCGAGGGTTTGAATGGTTTTATCTATTCCAATTGAATAGCGATCTAAGGTGTGATTATTCGCTGTCGAAACGATGGTAAATCCGCTGGTTTTCAAACTTTGCGCCAGACTAGGATGATAATTAAACATTGGAAAATCTGAATATACATTCAAATCCCATTTAAGAGGATCGTCTACTTCTTTTCCATTTTTGTTTATTCCCGGTGCAATGGGACCTTCTAGATTGGCATAAACAATATCTGCAGATTGAAGAAAAGGTGTAATCTTTGACCAAAGGCTGTCATATCCAGATTGGGCAGCTTTGAGCTGTAATGGACGGTGCAGTAATAGATCGCCCATTGCTGCAATAGTAATTTGTTTACCTTGAGTACAAGCGTTAGGAAAGATAAGAGTGTCTTCTGCTGAGACTGGTAAAGAAATACTGAACAAGCATAGTGATAGGTAACAGCTTGTTAGGCGAACTCTTCTATCATAGCTTTGGTTTTTTGCTAAGGAAAATACCATACAAATATCTGCTAGCTTGTTATGCGCTTGTTTAAGTTATAGCAGATCTTGAGAAAGAGGATGATTCGTATAAGCGGTGCTTTTTAAATATACAGCTTATTTTGGTTTATTTATTTAAGTGTATATGCTCATGATTGGAAAGAGGATCTATAGAGTTGAATGCCATCTAGTGGTGGCTTTCAACTCTATCTAGACCAGATTAATTCATGTTGATCCATAATTTAATCAGCGTAGAAATTGTTTTTCCTTTTTCTAACGGTAACATATGACCACAATCAGGAATTTCAATATAGTTAGAATTTGGAATTTTTTCATTGATAACTTGCATATCATTTTCATAGAATTTATCTTCTTGACCATGAATAAGCAGTGTTCTGGCGATAATATTGGGCAGCTCTTCAGTTGTATCGCCTCCTTGCAAATCGGTTAATGCTTGATTAATGAGTCCTTGCACTGAAAATTCTGAAGACATTGATTTTAATGTCCCCATTAATTTTTCATCTTTGATTTTTTTTCTTGATACTGTTTGTGGACGGATTTTATCAAAAAAAGAAACTTGTGCATTGTTTTGAAAGGCATCAAGCATTTCGGTAAATGTTGCTTTGAGTTCAGGAGTCAAATACCCTGTTCCTGTGCCAATGAGTATCAAATGAGAAACTCTCTCAGGCGCTTTGATTGCCATCCACTGTGCTACCCAGCCGCCAAAGGAATGCCCAACTAACACAAAATTTTTAGGCGCTTGCTTTAGCACAAACTCCGCATGATCAGAGACATTAGTATGTTGATCGCACACAATAACATGCGTTGTATACTTTTTCTTTAATTCAGTGAGTTGTTCATTAAATAGTCTTTCATCTGTACCTAACCCAGGTAAAAAAACGATATGTTTTGCTAGCATCTTGGATCCCTTAAGTGCTATGTCCATCCTTTGTTACGCACACAAAAAGTGTCAGGCGTCCAACCTATGGTGGCGCCTAGATCCACTTTTCGTCGTGACTCGATTGATTATAAAATACTCTACACAAAAAAAGTTTTTTATTTTCTAGTTATGAAAAACAAATTTAAATTTTTAGATCTGACGCATTCGCTTGACCCAACCATTCCTTCATGGAATGGTAATTGTGGATTTAATCTCGAACTCCTCAAAGATTATGCAAACAATTCCATGCAAACATCTTTTCGCAATCACCAAATTGTGATGGAAGCAGGTATGGGGACGCACTTAGATGCGCCTGCCCATTGTGTTCAAGGCGGAGATAGCATTGCCGCTCTTCCCTTATCTAGTTTAATTGCTCCTTGTCAGGTAATAGATGTTAGTGCACAAGCAAATGCAACATTTGAATTGAGTGTGAAAGATATCAAACATTTTGAAACTCAACATCGAAAGCTATTGCCTGGGGGCATTGTGCTCATTTATACCGGTTGGGATCGTTTTTGGGAGGAACCTGAAAAGTACCGAAACGATTTAGTGTTTCCCTGTGTCTCCAAAGATGCCGCAGAGTTATTCTTAGAACGTGGTATTAATGGATTAGGGATTGATACCTTGTCACCCGATCGTCCCGAAAGTGGATACCCTGTTCACCAACTTTTACTCGGGGCAGGGAAATATATTATCGAAAATGTGGCGAATGCAAAATTGTTACCTACAGATAATAGTTATCTTTTGGCGCTGCCAATTAAAATTGAAGGCGCAACTGAAGCGCCGATAAGATTGGTAGGAATGGTGGAAGAGGATTAGTTCACACGAAAAATGAGAAAAAAGATCTTGTGTGAGCGTAGCGAACAAATATCCCTCTTTGTAAAGAGGGAGGCGCGAAGCGCAGGGGGATTTAAGTAGGGAATAGAATAAATCCCCCTGCAGTCGCCACAAAGGCAGCGGCCCCATTTGCAAAGGGGGCGAATATGCACTTCGCGTTGAGCATAATTTCATTAATGGTACAAAATAAATTCTTGTGAAATTTTTTCTTCTATTTAATCAGGCAATCCCTTCGCCTCACACAAGAAAATACTATCTAACAGTGGTGTCCATTGGATAAGAAATTCTGTAATTTTATAAAGAAGTGATTCATCTTTTGATCCTTTACATTTTCTCCATTGAAAAGGTACCTTGGGATACTTCTTCTTTAAAGTAATTGCGGCAGAATAGCCTACTTCTGCGATTAACATTCCATTGGGATTGAGATATTTTTTAGCTTGAGTCAAAATTTGATGAAGAATATCTAACCCATCTTTTCCTGCGACTAAAGCAATCTTAGGTTCATTTTTTACTTCAAGAGGTTGTTCTGCGTATTCAATTTCAGGAACATAAGGAGGGTTCGTGATAATTAAATCATATTTATCATGAAGGTTCGTAAATAAATCGCTTTGTATGCACCTTACTCTATCTTGCAAGCCATAATACTTAACATTCGCTGATGCAACCTCTAATGCATCAGAAGAAATATCGACTAAATCGACTTTTATGTTGGGATTTAATAACGCCAGCGTAATTCCTATACATCCAGAACCAGTGCACAAATCTAAAACACGATAATTTTCCCAATGTACATGGCTTAAAAAATCTTCAAATTGACTATTCATTAAGGAGCGTGGGACTAATACATTTTTATTAACGAAAAATTTATATCCTGAATAATAAGCTTCATGAGTGATATATTGTACTGGCACTCTTTCAGAAATTCGACGTTCAAATAATTTTAGAATGCTTATGGCTTCTTCTTTTGATATTTTTCGCTTTAAATATTTTGAGTCTTGGTATTCATATGGCAAATTTAAGGAGAAAAAAGTTAAATACAAAGCATTCTTGAACAATGAATGATCTTCAAAAAAATGATAATGCAATTTTTCTTGATGCATTAGTTTAGAGCCGAAATGCGCTATATTCTTTACGGTCATATGATTAGCGCATTTTTCTAAAAAGGATCTGTAACGTTTTTCACGAAGTAGATTACTAGAGAGAGAAGATTGTAGATCTTTTGTGTTCTCCATTCTCTTAGCCCTCTAGCGATTCCCATCGTTCATACGCGTTATCTAATTCTTGTTTCAATTGTGCCAACTGTGAATTAATTGTTTGGATCTCTTCTTTAGGTTTTGAATAAAAATTTGACTGAGCCATCAAATTTTCAACTTGTTGGATTTGCTGTTCGAGCTGTTCAATTTTTTGAGGTAAAGATTTTAGCTCTTGCTGATCTTTAAAGTTTAATTTTTTACTTGCTTTAGCAGGTTGCGTTTCTTGAGTTTTAGCTGTTGTCTTTTCTTTAGCTTTTGGTTTATTTTCTGCTGTAGCGCGTTGCCTTTCTAACCAATCACTATATCCGCCTACGTTGATAGAAATTTTCCCTGATTCTTCGAAGGCAATACAATGCGTGGCAATGTTATCGATAAATTCTCTATCGTGACTAATGATGATAACCGTACCTTGATAATTTAATAATAAATTTTCTAATACATCTAAAGATTCAATATCCAGATCGTTGGTTGGCTCATCTAATACAAGGACATTTGCAGGTTTTGCAAACAATTTTGCTAACATTAAACGATTTTGTTCTCCACCTGATAAGGTTTTCACCTGCATCCTACATTTTGCAGGTGAAAATAAGAAATCACCCAAATAACCAATGACATGCTTTTTCTTACCTTGTATTTCAATAAAGTCATCACCGGCTGCAACATTTGCCATGACAGTGTTTTCTTTTTCAAGATGTTCTCGATTTTGATCAAAAAAAGCAATTTGATTGGTTGGGCTATGTTTGACAACACCGTGAGTGGGTGTTAATAATCCAAGCAATAACTTTATTAACGTGGTTTTACCACTACCATTTTGACCAACAATAGCAATTTTATCACCGCGTTGAATATTAAAAGAAAAATCTTTTATGAGCGGTTTATTGGCATCATAACCAAAAGAAATATCATTAGCCTGAATAACCATTTTTCCAGAAGTAACGGGATCATTGATTTCAAATTTAGGCTTTTGTTTAATTGTTCTTCGTAAAGCACGTTCTTCGCGCAGCGCCTTTAAAGCACGAACACGACCTTCGTTACGGGTACGCCTTGCTTTGATACCTTGCCTTATCCATTGCTCTTCATCAGATAATTTTTTATCAAAAAGTGCATTGTGCCTTTCCTCTTCGATGAGCGCCTGTTCTTTCCTGGCGAGATAGGTATCATAATCGGGTGGATAGGAAGTAATTTTACCTCTATCTAATTCAACAATGCGTGTGGCTAATTTTCGTAATAATGCGCGATCGTGTGTAATAAAAATTAATGTCTTGGGATAATTTAACAACATCTTTTCTAACCATTGAATTGCGGTTAAATCCAAATGGTTGGTTGGCTCGTCTAACAAAAGAATATCAGGTTCTTGGACCAATGCTTGGGCTAAAGCCACACGTCGACGCCACCCACCTGAGAGTGCAGACATTTTTGTGTTTGCAGGCAAGGTTAAATCGTGGATGACACGATCTATTCTTTGCTGAATTTGCCAGCCATCCATTTGTTCAATGCGTTGTTGCAATTCATTTACCTGGTTCATCCAAGCATCATCATGTCCTTCAGTTTGTTCAATTAGCTGATGATAGCGAACTAATAGGCCGCTTAACTCAGACAATCCTTGGGCGACAGCTTCATAAACGGTGATATCCTCAGCTGGGGGTAATTCTTGTGCTAATCTTGAAATCCTAAGATAAGGTGGTTTTTGAATTTCTCCGCTGTCAGGAACAATAGCTTGAGATAAAATTTTAAGCAGGGTAGATTTTCCTTCTCCATTACGACCAATTAAAGCAATCCTTTCCTTGGCTTCTATATCAAAATTGACATAATCTAATAACGGAAATACCCCGACAGAAAAATAGATATTTTTGAGCGTGAGAATGGTCATTGCCTTACCTTGAGAATTTCACAGTATGATTAAGATGCATTATATACCCAAATCAGATGATTTTTCGGCTAGGCGCCGAACCCCTGAGCAACCGGAGTGTATACGAAATACATGAGGATTGCGAAGAGGGAGAAGGCAACAACGCCAAAAATTCATCTTGGAAGGGTATTATCAAAGGTAGTCCTTGTCTTGCTTGAAAACTTAGGCACTCTTGATTGCTTTCATGAATCATGTTAAATATTAGTTGAATAACATACTCTGGTGCAGGGATAGCGAGCCTAAGGCTACCTCAGATGTCAGATGCGAAGACTATACACTGAAGAGAGTTTATGGATAACAACTTACCCAAACGCACCCATACCGTCATTCTTTTGCATGGGATTGCACGTACTAGTCGATCGATGAAAAAGCTCGAGCGGACACTTTTTGGTGCCGGATTTGATGTACTTAATATTGATTATCCATCGCGAAAATACAATATTGCCACATTAGCAACTCATATATACAAGCAAATTGATACTTATCAGCAAAATGTAACTACTTTACATTTTGTCACTCATTCCATGGGCGGATTAATTGTTCGCGAGCTTCTTTCGCATTATCCCTTGCCCAACGTTGGTCGTATCGTCATGGTGGCGCCACCTAATCATGGCTCTGAAGTTGCTGATTTTTTAAAAAACAATATTTTATTTAAATTATTTTATGGTCCTGCAGGACAAGAGCTTATCACCGCTGCAAGTCATGCTGATATTCCCACAGCGATACATTATGAATTAGGTATTATTGCAGGAAATAAAGGATTCGATCCAGTTTGTCACTTTCTTTTGCCAAAACCACATGATGGCAAAGTAACTGTTGAGAGCACTAAATACAGATTGATGAAAGATCATATTATTTTGCCAGCGGAACATTCCTTTATCATGAACTATCAACAAGTGATCCATCAGGTAAAGTATTTTCTGCAAGAGGGTAAATTTTTACATCCTAAGAAAAAAAAATAGTCGCATCAACATAAAGGAAAGGTGCCTACCGGATGGCAGGCACAGATAAAACATGTTTATTTTAAAATTTTAGCCATGATGAAGCCACCTAGAAACCAAGCAATGGCAGCATCTACTGTATTGACCAGAGCAACAGTCAGTGGAAATCCCCACCAATTCCAATCAGAGAAATTCATCACAAAAGCGCCTGCTCCAACTGCATAACTGACGAAAAGCGCTTTTTGCCAATGATGCGGATGAGTGCATTTATTGATTAACCATACGCCGATAAAAGCCACCATTAATTCAATTAAAAACTGAATAAGCAAACCTGGTACCATGCTGCTACGTGTTCCTTCTGTTTTAACGGACATAAAAGCAAAAGGTCCTTGATGCGCTCTTTCCATCCACGCCTTTTCTTTTTCTTTGTTCTCATGCATATCAGGACTGATATTGGGTAGAATGTAAATACCACTTTCTAAAGCTTCTTTCTTGATTGCTAGCGTGACTGTTTGGCCTTCTTCTTGAAAACTCTTCAATCCCCAATTGTGCCAGGGCAGTATCATCCAGGAGATCCCACCCCAAATAAAGACAATCATAGCGCCTGCTATCCCAGCAATAATATTTTTCATAATCTATCTCTCCCTTCTTAACATTTTTACTCGCTAAATCCAGAAAAAATACCAATGGAAGCGTTTGAATGCAAAAACATCTTTTATTGGTCATTTAACTGATTTTGCGAATTGATTTTTAAATCAAACTAAAGTATTTTGGCCTCATTTTATTCTGTTGAGAGTTAAATTATGCCTGGAAAATTACTTTGTTTTACGCAAAAGGGAAAACATAATAGACTTCACATTGCTATTGGTAAGCTATTTATCTCGAAGTTTGGGAAATTTATTGTTCCTAATGAGTTTGCTTCTAATAATGGCATTCCTGGACCGGGGAAAAATTTTATTGAGCTTCTTTCTTTTCTCGATAACACTTTAAAACAATTTATATTTTCAGATAGTGCAACTTTAGCAATGCAATCAGAGATTGTACCGTCATTTGCTAAAATGAAGCTCGTGCCTTCACAAGATCCAGTTTCAGCCGTCCCATTTAAAACACAATTCTATAATGATTTGCTCTCTCGAATGAATTATTGCATGATCTTGGGCAATTATTTTGCCAATTCAATGATGCATTATCAGGCTGATTTTATAAAAATAGATAAGAGAGCTTTTCATCTATGTTGTGGTTATTGGTTGTTATTGCAATCGATTATTACTTTAAACATGGCTGTTCATTATAGTAATGGGGTGAGTAGCGTCAATGCAAAAGAGAAAGAACAAAAGATAAATACCATCTTAAAAAGCATTCAAAATTGGATGCAAGCCCTAGAATTGGATCACTTGTCTTTTATTGAAGATACAGATTTTCATGCACTGCGAAAATTATTTTTTCAACATTTACATCAATTTAAAATAGAAATTTCACATCTGCCAGAATTTGTGGATATATTGCCTGATGAACTCTATTTCCCTTTATCTCCTGAAAAACTTGAATTACATCTCAAGAAGAAGAACGAGCGAGCGCAGCACTTAGGGGTTCCTTATTGCGCGCAAATTATTCGCAATCCGCATTCTACTTTATGTTATGAACCAGATGGTGAAGCGATTAATCTTCTTTTTCTTGCCATCCAAAAAATGTATGCATCACCTAATGCTGAACGTATGCAATTTCTTTTTTATTATAATCATGAATTCGGTATTGTTGACTTGCTTGATGTGAATGTGAATAAAAAAGAAAACATCATTGAAATTATAAATATCCATTCAGGCTCTGCCACAGCGCAATACTTCTTTTTAAAGAAATTAATTGAAAAACTTAAACTGATTTCATGCGAACATCGAGTATTAGCTTGCCAAGCAAATATTCTAACAGAACAAGTTGCGATGGCAACATATCCTTATGCTTTAAGCTCGATGGTTGCTAAAGTTGATTTTATTGATTTATGCAAGTCGATATGTGTTCAACCCTTTTTTATGGATGTAGGTCATCCCGAGGGGCGCTATTTGGATCCTATTAAGGTTATCTGGTTTCCATTTGCAGCACTTGGTAGTAAAAGTATTCTTTTTACGCCAAATCTTAAGCATATGCAGGAAAAATTAGTCGAACGCTATGGCAAAGCGCCGGCCGAAGATAAATTTCGTCAATATGAGAGAATGTATAATTTGTATGAAGATCCTAAGCAAAAGGAACCTAGTTCATATTATATTGACTACCGTCGAAGAAGATTGGGACACGAAATGGAGGGTAGCGATCCGCTTGCTAGTATCACTTTAGTCAGATTAAAAAATTTAGATGAAAAGCAATTAGAAACATTAAATTCTATGTTGCCAGAAGAAGCAAAAGTGCCAAGAATTTCTTTTAAAGATGTAGTCATGACGACCGAAGAGCGCCATCTATTTGCTGTTGAAAAAATAAAGCGGGAATTAGGTGCTACTGAAAACGGGCAAGCCATGCGTCGTGCTGCAGCGGGATTTTGTACAATGCATAAATTTAGGTTTTTAGTGGATGCATTTCGTAAAATACCTAATTGTGATGATCATCCTCTTCGGATTGCTGATGGTAATAAAGCATTCACGCCCTTACACTTGGCTCTCAAAAATGATCTTGATAAAAGAGCGGTTTATTTGATTCAAGCAGGTCTGACTGAACATGATTTTGCAAAAGAAAATAAGGAAAAAATGAGTGCGAGGACATATATAGACAAAGCGCTCCCTACATCACAGATTTATCGTAATTCATTACTCACTAAACTTCTTAAGAAATAGTCATATTTTCATACCTTCTCTTGCTGAAAGAGAAGGTATGCCTTGAATAAAATTTATAATGATATTTACTTTATGTTTAAAAGATTAGATAGGGGACAGACGGTGGTTAAGACCCGATGAAACTGGGTTAAATTTAAATGAAGAGTATATATGATGGGCTTCCATAGAAAAAACAATTTAGCTATTGAGCTAGATAACAAATTAGGGGTTTTTATGCTACAAGGAGCATCAGATAACCAAGCAAGATTCGCTAAACTTTGCCAAAAATATGCACAAGTAGGTGATCTTCACATCGAGGCTGCAAGCAAAGCAGAAAATAAACTACTTGCCTTTCTCACATCAGTAAGACTCGATACGTTAAAATTTAATGAAAAAATAGGTAATAAAACCTTACTTTGGATGATCACTATCATTGCGGTAAATGGGCATCGAGATAAAATATTAAAACATTTACTCCAAAATAATCAAAATCTGAGTTTATTTGATTTTAATGCTAAAGGTGATTACGGTGTGCTTGGTGACATTAGTGTGTTGTCTCTTATCGCCTTTTTAAGTATGCGTGGTCATCCTGAATTCATGCAAGCAATCACAGCTAATAATCAGATTGATCTCAAAAAATTAAAGTGGAATGATAAAGGGATTGATGAATTAACCCCCCTATGGATGGTTGCTAAAACGGCTACAGATGGTCATCCCCAATCGTTAAATGCGATTTTGTCACAAGTACCTAAGGAATTGCTTGATCTTCAAGTAAAACCAAAGAACGGCACTGATAAAAATAAAACAGTCCAAATGTTAATAGATCAAGCGCTTCCTCGAGCAAGTTTCCTTAGTTCGATTCTGCCATCATCCCCCTTTTCATTACCTACACGGACAGCGCCCACACGGACAGCGCCCACACGGACAGCGCCCACACGCACAGCGCCTGTGACAACATCCTATCCAATGCCGTCGACGGCTGCAGGTTCTAATGGAGGAAGAAACGGAGGAAATCATGGTGGCAACCAAAATTTTCTTCCAACATTCCTCATACCTTCGCGTTATCCTAATATAGCAAGCTTGATGGTCGGCATTGGAATTGCAACACTTGCCATGCATTTGGCATTACCTTCGCTTTTATTACCTGCCTTGACAGCTTGTGTGCTGACAAGAGCTTTTTTTGCTGTTCGACACAATTTATATCATCGGTATCCTATTCATCCTGCAACGTTTTCTCGTGCCCAGCAGGCTGCGTATCAAGATGGAAAAGCGGCTGCACGAAGCCTAACGGCCTATTTTTCAACATTTACAAAGATTAGAGATTGGCGCCACTTTGTGATCGTTGGTACTGCTATGGAACAAGAGCTGGATAATCATTTTGCTCCAAAACGACCACGAACTTGAAATGAATAAGGAAGGTTCATTTAAGAACTTTAGTGTGTAAGGGGGGGAGGGTTTTTTGCTCTTCCCTGAGCAAAAAAAGAAAATGTTTAGGACGCAGCAATTTCTGTTGTGGCAACAGGCTCAGCAGGCTGTTCTGATGAGGCAAAAAAGCTTCTTCCCCAATTCCAAATGGTATCAATTTCAGTGGAATAGGTATTCGCTACAACAGCGCCGCTGCAGCAACCTGCAATAACGCTGACCAATGGAAAATATAAACCAACTGCTGCAAGCGATCCGCCAACGACCACACCGCCAACTAGATGGCTAAAACCACCACCAGAAACCATCAATGTTTCAGAAGAATATAATGTTTGCATACTACCCTCATCAAAATACGAAATTTGAAGTTTGAAAATGGACTATATCCTCCTTATCCCATGTTTTCAAGAGACAATAAAAAAATCAGATTTTGTCATCTGCAAAAAGAAAATAAGCATAGATAGGTTAGTTTGTAAACATATAATTAAATTTCAGCAATAGGCACACTCTCTAGTTGTGATCTAAACAAGATCCTTTACAATGCCCAAGAACAGTGGAAGAAAAACGAGAGTTTTTTCACTGAGAATGCATAGCATATTTATGTGTTATGCAGTCGTGACTTTTAAGAGCACGTGTCTTTAAATTTCTCTATGACTCTTTTAAGTGTATTTATATCATTGTTTTTTGCAGGAGATGATTTAATGAAAATGTTGAACTTCAAAGAATTGCTTCTGGTTTCTGGTGGATGTGAAGAAGCAGATAATATTACAGTTGAAAACAATCCAACAGAAGAAACTATTGAAATTGCAGTTGTAACCCCTGAATTATCTTACGCAACTTTCAGTTTTGCAAAATTATCACTTGGTTGCTGTAATTGATTTATTCACTTTTCACGTTGTATTTAAAGATTAAGAGGAGGAGACATCCTCCTTCATTACAGCAAAAGAGCAAGGGAAACATTCATGGCGGCTTATTTTGACAAGGAATTATTTACATTCTTAAAGCAGCTCAAAAAAAATAATAACCGCGAGTGGTTTTTACGTCATAAAACCTTATATGAAGATAAGGTGAAAGAGCCTTTGCTAGATTTCATTTCTGATTTAAGACCTCATCTTTTAAAGATATGCGCAAATCTTAAGGTTTCTGCAAAGTCTAATGGTGGTTCTCTACTTCGAATTTATCGCGATACGCGCTTTGCCAAAGATAAGATTCCCTATAAAACGAATGCTGGACTCCATTTCCCGTATATTCCGGTGAATCAAGGGATCCATGCGCCAGGGTTTTATCTTCATCTAGAACCTAATAGCAGTTTTGCTGCTGCTGGCAGTTGGCATCCTGATCCGACGTCATTATTTAAAATTAGAACGTTGATTTTGGAGAAACCCAAAAAATGGGAAAAAATTCTTAAAAAGAAAATCCCTTTGGAAGGAGGCTCACTTGCCAGAGCGCCTCGTGGGTTTGATCCCCACCATCCATTGATTGACGATCTAAAGCGCAAAGACTTCATAACCTCAATTTCTTTTACTGAGACACAAGTTTGCAGCAGTACGTTTTTGCAGCAATATATTAAAGCATGCAAGCAAATGGAACCTCTGATGGATTTTCTTATTGAGGCTATTACCACTTCAAAAAAACTTTTTTAGTTTCTTTTAAAGACAGAATCATTTACTTCTTTACCTCAAATAATCATTCACAAACGTTATGCAGCGGATGATTACAAAACATGATCGATTGACTTCTTATTTTAAAAAAGTAAGAATCCATCCTATTTTTATTAAAACCACATCTGATGATTTTGTCCTGTGTAAAAATACAAGCATATAGTTAAAAGAAGAAATTATAAATGAATGATGCGTTAATAACTTATCATTCATTTATAATTTCAAAAAACGAGAGTGGTATGTCTTTAGAAAGTATTAAAAAATTTGTTGTGGATACCTTTGGTGATGATAAATTAATCTCCGAAAGAGAGATAGAACAATTGTCGTGGAGTGTGCGAGAAGCGCCTCATACGCCGGAAAAGGATGTTGTCAATATTGCACAAAATAATGCCTTTATCGAAGTGAGAAGATGCTTATCTCGTTTGCATTGTCTTAAACTGTTGCAATCAGGACCAAGAGGCTTTAAGTCTTTTATTCAAAGCCAAGACACAGAGAATGATTTCAATCCTGTTCTTTCTGATAAACAATATAACACAATCAGCCAAAAGATAACTTCGTTAGATCAATTAGCCATCGATGCCTTGCATGTCTCTACGGTGCTAAGTTCTGTGCCACTTTCTCCAAAAGCACGCAAAAATGCTGATGATGTTTTAGGGGAAAATAATTACACTTTCGATAGTGTGGAATTTTTGGCTGATACCTTTGATGATATAGAAAATGCAAAGAAAATTTATCCTTTGGTAAATTCTCTTTTTCAGGCCTATCCTAAAATAGAAGAGCAACAGCGCCTCACTAAGTATTTACAATCTGCATTTTGCCACCGCCAACATTACCGACACATGTTATATACAGAAGGTAATGAAAATATGTTTCGGCACCTACTAGCTGCAGTAAAAGAAAAAAAGCTCGATAAAGAGGCATTTCACTTTTGGGTATGCCATTGGACAATAAACATTACAGGATTTCGTGGGCATTTATCACCTAAGGGATCACTATATCTAACGAGTAATACTTTTAAAGCTATGGCGGCGCTAGAGTCTGTTTTAGAAACTGTTTTTTCTAACCCAAAAATTACACCACATGAACTATTATCAAGCTATCTTGATATAAGAGCAGGATTTTTAAAATTAGATAGATTTTCTTTGCCTCCTCATCATGAGCGTTTGTTGGCACACATTGGAGCAATGATGCGTCTTTATCAACCCATGGAAGGAGAAACGCTAGTAGCAGGATTTTATCTCATTCCTATTGAAACAAGAAAAAAATTAGCATTTTCGTATTTTAATGTTACAGATAAAGAAGAGCCAACCCCGACCTTTGCACCTGCGTTGTTTGAAAATTCGATTGATTATCGAAAAAATAGTTATGATCAAGACAGTATTATCCAGAAAATTTCAAAATATGCCTATAGCAAAAGCATTGTTGTAAGGGCAGAAGAGCTTAAGCGTATGTTGGCTATTGCGGATGTGGTTGTTGGGTGTTTACCAGTCTATCTAAGGACATTGGATGAATATAGATTGAAAAGACAAACCAAAACTATTGACTTGAAACAGCCCTTGAGTTTTCAGGCTGCAGCTGCAAAAAAAGATATTAGTGAACTATGTGGGAAATCACCCATCGTAGAACTTTTTGATGTATTAGAATACAAAATTCCGAAAGTGGATGAGAAAGGGATTGTTTCATTTGAGAATAACCCAACGCTTAAGCCGTTATCTGAACAACGTGTGCTGACACCGTTATATCAGTCTAAATCTCAAGATGAATATCCTGGTCTTAGACAGACGACACAAACATCGATAAATAAACCTAAACCGTCGATTAAGATTGTTTTATCTTAGATAGCTTCAATAATGGCGGCAACGCCCATGCCGCCTGCAGTACAAATAGAAATGAGACCACGTCCTTTGCCATGTTGATGGAGTAACTTGGCAAGGGTTGTGACAATACGAGCACCCGTTGCAGCAAAAGGGTGCCCTAATGCAATACTGCTACCTTTGATGTTGATCTTAGCAGGATCAATTGGCCCCAATGCTTTTTCCAATTTTAACACTCGTTTGCAATAATCATCTGTTTCCCATGCCTTTAAGGTGCATAATACTTGCCCTGCAAAGGCTTCATGAATTTCGTAGAAATCAAAATCTTGCAGAGATAAATTATTTCTTTTTAATAATTCCGTCACAGCAATAGTTGGTGCCATTAATAACCCATCTCCATGAACAAAGTCTACTGCGCTTGCTTGTGCATCGACAAAACGTGCAAGAGGAGGGTGGCTATAATTTTTGACATAATCTTCACAGGCGAGGAAAACGGCAGCAGCGCCATCAGTGAGTGGGCTACTATTGCCAGCGGTTAAAGAGCCATTTCCTGTAAAATCAAATGCAGGCTTCAGTCTTGATAATTTTTCTAAAGTTGTATCGGCGCGCAATATAGTATCGCGCTTTAATCCTTTATACTCAAATATCATATCGTCGAAAAATCCCTCTTGATATGCTTTCGCGCCATTTTGATGACTCTTTAAAGAGAATGCATCCTGAGCTTCTCTTGTGATCTGCCATTCTTGAACCATTTTCTCACAGTGTTGCCCCATGGAAAGATGGGTTCTAGGTTCGACAACCGCAGGAAATTCTGGTTTGAGATCGGATAGGCTAAATTGAGCCATGATTTTTAATCGTGCTAAAAAGCTTTTAGTACTGTGCAAATGAACGAGCTTACGTTGTAATTTTTTATTCACCATAATCGGTGAATCGCTATTAGTGTCGACACCTGCTGCAATAGCATTATCGATTTGATAATTGGCAATTTTTAATGCTAGCTGCGATGTCGTTTCAAGGCTAGTGCCACAGGCTCTTTGCAGTGTATACCCAGGAGTGTAGGGAGAAAGCGTAGTGCCTAGTACACACTCACGTGACAAATTCCAATTCGATGAGCTGTTCATGACGGCGCCTAATCCTACATCGCCAATAATTTGTCCTGATAGGTTTAATTTTGTAACAAGCGCTTGGAGCGTTGTTGTCATTAACTCTTGTGTACTGATATCCATATAATGTGTCATGGATTTTACAAAAGGAGTTCTCATTCCTGCGACAATATACACTGGCCGAGTTTTCATGATATTTCCTTTAATGCATGTCGGCGAAAATGCTAACTATAATAATGGCATAAAACATAATCTAATGATATGAGTGTAGATCTGCCCCTATGAAAGGATGAACATAAATAAAGTTGAGCTCCAACAGTAATTGCATGTAGGGGGAAGGTTTGAGAAGATAAATAATGAGCATGAATATAGAAGACAATCTAAGGAAAAGTGTTATGGGTATTCATAATAGAATCTTGCTTGCCGTAGATTTACACCCTGACTACGATGAATATACAACACAACGTGCTGTGGCTTTTGCCAAAGAGCAAAATGCACAGCTGTATATTATTCATTGTATAGAACCTATCCATGCCTATGGTGCAGCCCAAGGATATCAGCTCATTTTAGAGGTAGAAAAGCAAGTTGAAGATGAAGCAAATAAGGCATTATCTGAACTTGCGAAGCAATACAATATTCCGGAGGAACAGCAAATTATTATGCAAGGTCCTCCTCAACGAGTAATAGTAGAACAAGCGAAAACGCTGAACGCTGATCTTATTATTGTTGGAGAGCATGGTCGACATGGGTTCAGCCTGCTATTTGGTTCTACAGCAGACGGAATTATTCATCATGCTCATTGCGATGTTTTGGCAATAAGAGCACAAGAAGAGAAAAAAGCAGAGTAATTACGTTTGTTTACGTCTATCTACCATCAAGGTATGATAGCAGATAGACGTAAACACAAATTTATACACGATTTGCTACTTTTGCTTTTCCTTTGTCACAAGTTGCATTCCCTATTTCTGGTTTGTACTCTGATGCATTGCCAGGTTTTACCGTTAATCGTCTGAATCTATGCAACAATGGCTTCATCACTTCAGTATAATCTCCTGCAGGAAAACGTATCGGCTTATAAGGCTCAAGAAGAGCTTTTCTTTGCTGCACTTCTTCTTGCGCAGCACATAAAGACTCATTTATAGGAAATTGTTTTTTAACCAAACGTGTCAATGGGATATAAATGTCATGTTTGTCAATTAAATCTTTGCTAAGAAATTGATCGCACAAGTAATGAAATGTGCGAAGATTGATTGTTTGCTCGGAAAGAGGAATTGTTTCAGCTTGTTGAAAGTATTTTTTTACCTCTTCTACTGCGCCACAAAACGACTCTTCCTGTGTATTGGAATCTAATGGATTATAGATCGCATTAAAAATATTGGTCACAAATAAGTGTGTGTCTTTTCTTCGCTTTTGCAGCAAATCAGCCACGTTAGGTTTTATAGTAGTTAGAACGTAATTATCTAAACTATCCATTTGAAAACGCACACATCCATGCCCAACATTTTTTAATAATGATATAGGCAAAGGTTTTTCTTTATTCAAAGTGATGAAATTATACAGCTTTGCAACACTTTCTTTGAGTTCCTTGAAAAAAGAAAAATCTTCGCTGGTGGGATCAATTTTGCTTTCATAAGCATCTAGATTCTTGTGTATACGTTTAATGATTTTAAAATCTTTCATTAATTATTTTCTCCTTACATGAAAAAAACAGTATCTACATCATAGGTTCTGTTAACCTACCACCATAGTCTAGTATGGTTTTTTGGAATTTGTTGCATAGCAAGAATTTTTTGGATAAATGGTATTCCAAACGAGAATATGCAGCAATTTTTTTGAGTAATTTCGTTTTAAAAAAGAAATTTCCCTGTCATTTTATCCATAATTTTTGAACGTTTATCCAAAAAATGGTTAAAAGCGTTGCCCTTTATACTGGATTTGATAAGTTGGCCAACTATTGTAGGGTATTTCGCGGCAGATAGTCGTAAGGCATAACTAGGCTTCAATGAAAACAAATATTCACCAACTGGTAACATTTTATTATCTAAAAGAGATCCAGACATTTTATCGAAAAAATAAGATGGTGTTACCTGTTCATGAACCTTATCTTTCTCTACAGCATATATTGGAAGAAATTTTTCTATTAAACGTCCATTTTGATTCTACGCAGAATTATAAAAAAATGTATAAGCATCTTCATGAAGCGGCAGAGAAGGTAGCAGAATATGAATTACGAACTGAAAATAGAAAAGAAAAAACAAAATTAGATAATTTTTTTATTAAATTATTTGAAAATGATAATAAAATAGATGAAAAAATATATCAGAATATTATTCAATCGAATATAACCCAAGTATCCTTAAAACAAAATATTGAAGTATTCAGTGTGGCCAAGAATAGATTTCTTCATCTTTCGCATCCTGATAATCCCTTGAATGCTTTTTATACGAGTATGCTTGGTCACCATTATCATCCTTTAAAAAAGAATAATATTCCTTATCTTGCATTTGAAGGCTTAAATCATACTGGACGCAAATGTTTACGAATAGGTGCTCAAACTCAAGGAAAAGATAAAGTGAATCCGGTATTTGAACGATACTTGCTGGCTAATGCAAGAAGAAAAACAAAACAAAAAAAGCAACATCGATACGATTATGTTTATATTAATTTGCTTAAAACAGAGTCAAGTTCTCAAGATAAGAAGAAAAATGGTATAGCTAAGATTGTTGATGATTTTGTTAGAAATTCAGAAGGTGCTCGTGCATCTAGTCTTGAAACTCTTAATTTTGTTAAAGATCTTAATGCCGCTGTAATCACATTGCCTGCTGATGGCGATTTCTTTTTAGGCGAATACAGTATGAAAAAAGGTGCAAAGACAGAGAATCTAACACCTACTTCTTTGCATGCACTATTAATCACGGTGAAAGAAAGCATTCAACATAACCGAAATGATTTTTATATGACCAAAGAGGTTAAGCGTAAGCTTTTCGGTGACAATTTTAACAATGGTAAAATTGAAATGCTTTTTCAAGATGCTGTCAGTTCTATTTTAGGAAAACAAAGTGATCTTAATAAAATCATGATTTCAGCTGAAGTGCGAAATGCAATCTTATTTCAATTTATTAAATCTAATCTTACTGAATACATTTTAAAAACGTTGAATCCTAAAGCCTATAATATTTGTTGCAAAGATGGTATTGATAGAGGCGCAATTCATAATTTGTGGCATCAAATGAATTTGATGCACACTTTAGATCAACCCATGACTAAAGCACAGTTCTACCAATATTTGGATGCTCCCGCTATAATTGTAAAATATCGGCCATTAAACCATAACCGAAATTTGATTTGGAATGCCTTACGATTTCGTATGATCAATGATGTGGCATTTAGAGGAAATCATCCTTGGGCAATAGAATGGTTAAAAGAGAATGTGCCACACTATGTTTTGTCAGAGGAAAAGAAATGGGTTCTTGATCAATTGAATAAAATGAGTATCACAATAAATCAACCCCAGATAGCCACCACTATCTATCAAGAAAGTACTAAATTAAAGCAAAAAGCTGTTGTTTGCCCTTTGTATCATGCTCATTTGCATAAAAGAAGTACCTTCGTAACCCGAATTGATGATATTTATCAAAGAAAAATAGATAGCCCTGCTTTGGCTTGCTAAAACAACCTCTCATTTTCTAGATATATGTTGACTACCTTCTTTTTATCTATAAAATCTACCGTTTTTATAATAGTAGGTAGTCCATCCATGAATTCAGTTTTCAAAATGATAATGATATTAGGTGTTGTAATATTGAGTGCGTGTTCTACTTCGCCTAAGACGCAAGTTGTGCAGATGGGAGATAATCAATTTACGGAACAACAAATTTTGGCAGAGCTTGCGAAGCTTGATCAAGCAGAAAACGAAGTTAAAAAGAAGAAAGGATTCAATGTCACCAATACTGCAGCTTTTCTTTTTTGGCTACCAGGTTTAGCTTACACCTATTATGACGCGGATGAATCACTTAAATTAATTCAAGAACGTCGTTCTCATTTAACGACGCTTTATAATCAAATGATTGCAGCGCAAACAACAAATTCCAGTAAAGCTTAAGTCAAAAATCCCCTAACCTTGGTTAGGGGAACAATTAAATTGAATTTTCATCTAAACGGACATATTTCTTTTGTGTTTGCGAATAGGTGAAAATCTCCCCTTCCTTTATATTAAAAAACCACAAATGAATGTTAAGTTCTTTGCTTTCGACTTTCTGTTTAATCCAGGGGAAGGTCATGCAATTGTGATAAGAATCCAAGAGTGCCTTTTTAGCAAACTCATCAACATTTTTGTGAGCATGTTTGTTGGTTTCGATTAAAGAAACCCAATTATTGATGAAGTCATTTTCAGATAAATCTTCCTGATTCAAAAGTGCATGGATCCCACCACATTGGCTGTGACCCAAAATAATTAAATGTTGTACTTTTAATCCTTGGATCCCAAATTCTAAAGCAGCACTTGTACCATGATGGGCTTCATCTTTTTCAAATGGTGGGATAATGTTCGCCACATTACGTACCACAAAGAGATCGCCTGGATCGCATTGCATAATTAAAGCGGGATCCACTCGTGAATCACAGCAAGCGACAACCATGATTTCAGGTTGTTGTCCATGATGAGCAAGGTAGTGCATCACAGCATCATCACCAAGCGCATACTTTTGTCGGAATGCCTGATAACCTTGAATAATTTTCTTAAAAGTATTTTCCATCCAGTGATATCCAGCCTATGATTGAGAAGGAAAGGACTCTAGTGGAGGCAAATCATAGAGAACCTTATAAGTTTAGTCAATTGATGAGTTATTATGCTTAATAATTTAAGGAAGAACATGATTGACTACCAGGGAAAATGGGCGTTAATTACAGGAGCATCCTCTGGTATTGGAGAAGCTTTTGCAAGAGAGTTAGCCAAAAGAGGGGCGCATTTAGTTTTGGTTGCAAGACGAAAAGACAAATTACATAAGCTTGCAACGGAGCTGATGGGACGATATCAAATTGAAGTGGATGTGTTACCTATTGATCTTGCTTCAATCCAGGGCGCTTATCAAGTATACATAGAGGTACAAAAGCTTTCTCGCTCGATTGACATCCTTATCAATAATGCAGGCTTTGGTGTATCTGGTAAGTTGCAGGAGACCAGCTTAGAAAAAAACCAAGATCTCATTTTGCTTAACGTATTATCCGTTTCTAACCTGACGCAGCTTTTTTTGCCTGAGATCATTAAGAAAAAAAATGGCATGATTATTAATGTTGCCAGCACGGCAGCATTTCAACCTACACCTTATATGTCTACTTATGGTGCCTCAAAGGCGTTTGTATTGTCATTTACAGAAGCATTATGGGCTGAGTATCATCAAGAAGGGATACATATATTGGCCCTTTGCCCAGGCCCTGTAGATACTGAATTTTTCAAGGTAATGGGGGGAGATGAAGCGCTACTGCTTAAACGCGATAATCCTCAGAGTGTCGTCAAAGCGGCATTGGAAGGGATCAGTCAAGACAAAAGTTATGTCATCCCAGGACCTAAACGAAATTATTGGTTAACACATCTTAGCCGTTTTGTACCTAGAAAAATGGTTGCCAAAATAAGCGAAAGAATACTTCGTCCTCGTTGAGGATGCGACAAGGATTGGGAGAGATCATGTACGAATTCATTATATCAACCCAAGATCAAGTAACTGGGTATAAAATAACCAAAACCTACGGTTTAGCTTATGGAAATATTGTCAGAAGCACCAATATCGTTAAAGGTTTTTTTGGTGGGCTGAGGACTATTTTTGGTGGTGAGATCCCTCAATTTACCCAAGTTGTGCAAGAAGCAAGAGAACATGCAGTCTTAAAATTAATCGAACATGCTAAAAGCATGGGGGCTAATGGGTTAGTTGGGGTGAGATTATCTACAAGCCAGGTTATGCAAGCTTGTTCAGAAATTGTAGCCTATGGAACAGCTGTATATGTTGAAGAAGCATGAAGAGCATTCAGATTAATCTGTCCTCAAAGCAGATGCGAAGGGGATAAAATGAGCTTTGTAGACACCTCACCAAGATGGTTAAAATCTATTTATGTTGCCAATGTGCAATTTTTAAAGCACATTTTTTACAAGCTAGGTTGGTTAGAAAAACTAGATAAACGCGCGACAGAAAGTCAGAATTTTCATTATTTTCGTTCGTTATTTGCAATTTATCAACTTGATGACATGATTCAATTAGATGTCCCCTGGTGGACCTATTCAGCTATTGAATCTATTGAAAAATATATTGCACAGTTAGGATATAAGCCTGATGTTTTTGAATATGGCAGCGGCGCAAGTACTTTATGGTTGGCAAAAAGAAGTGCGCGGGTGATCGCGGTTGAGCATGATGTGACATGGTTTGAAAAGCTAAATAAAAAAATAAGTTCATATCAACATGTTGAACTCATTTTGAAAGCCCCTGAAAAAGAAGCTAAAGATCGAAAATATCGCTCAGCTAAAATGCCAGGCGTCAGCTTCGAATCTTATGTTAAAACGATCCATGATAATAATCAGGCGTTTGATATTATTATCATAGATGGCAGAAGCCGAGAAGCATGCCTAGAAGAATGTTTAACGTGTTTAAAACCTAATGGCATCATTATTTTTGATAATTCTGATAGAAAACGTTATCAAGGCGTATTGAAAAGTAGCCTGTTAAATATTTCTAGATTCCGCGGACGTGTTCCTGGCTCACCTTTTTCTAGTGAAACGGCATTACTCAGAAAAAGCTAAAATCGCAATCGCTTGGCGTTGATAATATTTTACTGCTTCATCTAATGGGGTGAAGCCTTTAGCATCAAGCGCATGCTTGTTAGCACCTTTTTCAAGCAATCGCGACACGATAGCGCTATGGCCAAATCTTGCTGCACCGTGTAATGGTGTGTGTCCTAGGCAGTCCACGACATTGACTTCAGCGCCCGCTTCAATGATGGCATTAACTGTTTCGATACATCCTGAATAAGCCGCACGATGTAAAGGGGTGATCCCGCCGTTCACCAGGGCATGAATATTAGCGCCAATTTCAATTAAATAACGAACCGTTTCTTTGTGCCCATATTTAGCGGCATGATGTAGTAAGGTATAGCCGCGACGGCAAGTGGCGTTTTTATCTGTGCCATTGGCAATAAATTCGCGAACGAGATCTGTATCGCCCATTTTGGCAGCACGATAAAGTGTCGAAGTGTCATCATAGGATAGTGTGATCACGATATCCCCTACATGGTTAGATTATGCAACGGGGATTATAGGGGATTGTGATCGCATATACCATGAATATCACCATGAGCGGTCGGGTTAAGGTGATAAATGTATCAGTTAAGCTGAATGCCGAGATATTTCGTTTCTTCAGATCTTCTCCCTCTCTCGAAGTAAGAGGGGGAGAAAGGGAACATCGAATGAACGTTAATTCATCCGCGTACGGATAAAATTATCTAATTCATCAAAGACATCTACTTTTAAATATTCTCTCCAGAAAGCAACATTGAAAGGACCGTCATTCATGATTTTTTGATTTCGTGCTTCAATTGTTTGTGCGTCTATCGCTTGTGCAGCCTTTTGTAATACGAGGTTAGAGAGAGATTGAACGGAGTGAATCGTTTTGAGTCTGAAGGTATCGTAAAAATTGACGATTTGTTCTATAGGGATCTCTTCAAAAGCGGCAAGTAGCTTCGCGACAATAACTGCATCTTCCACGCTCATCGCGCCACCTTGTTGAAATGAGGGGGCACAAGCGTGTGCCGCATCACCGATGTAAAGAATATTTTTCATCATTTTGGGATGCGTCTTGACTTCAGGGACGGTTTCAAGAGGGACTGACATCAGTTGCTGAGATGTTGTGATTTGATCAAGCGCGAATTTAACATCACCTTCAAAGCCGGCAAAATGTGATTTCATCTGGGCAACAGATATTTCCTCATTGTGGCTGCCATTCTGTGGAGATAGAACATGAGCATAGCAATACATTTCTTCATCGCTGATGGGAAAAAGCATGAAAAGTGTTCCGGTTCCTAGCATGTAAGTAGGATGCTCAAGTTTGGGCGGTCTTTTGAGCAGCATACGCCAGACGAAAATACCCAGTGAGAGCGGTTGATCTTCATGGCCGAGATCGGACAATTTTCTTACTTGAGAGCGAATGCCATCAGCCCCAACGACTAAATCAAAAGCTTCTTCTGTGCCATCATTGAATTTTACTTGTACCTGCTCGGATTTTGATGTCAATCCTACGACACTTTTTCCAAAGGAGATTTTATCTAGAGGACAATGTCCTAATAGTATTTCATGCAGTTTGTATCGGGAAAGTGCCAGGAAGGGAAAGTTTTTAGGATGAAGCGTATCCGTTTCGCTTTGAGCAAGCAGAGTGTTTTTTTCATCGGTGAAGACAATTTGTTTCACATGGAAGGACTGTTGGATGATGGTTTGGTCAAGACCTAACTGCTGGAAAGCAGCGACGGCATTAGCGGGTAAGGCTATCCCTGCGCCTTGAGGTGTGAATTTGAGTTGCCTTTCTACTATGCGATAATCAATCTGATCTTTGCAATATTTTTGTAGGGCATTTGCTAAGCTTAGCCCCGCGATACCTGCCCCGACGATCAACACCTTTCGCTTGCCCATGATTATCTCCTTGGAGGCTTTTCCTCGTCACACTATAACGATTATTTAGAGTGGCGAAAAGTGGAGGTGTCTTTTGGGCGCTGAGGCGATTGAGCTGAAAGGGTAACTCATCTTCCGAAGTGGAGAGCTGATCTCGAGCAACCCTGTTAAGAGAAAGAAGGCAAGCAGATGCATGTCATCACATTGAGCTTGAAGGGGCGCTTTCGAAGCATCAAGAGGTTGGTTCTAAGCGCGAGATGGCCAAGCATGACGTGCTTGAAGCGAGCCGAGATGAAATAATTTTTGACTATCTGACGTTTGGTCTTGCAATTGAGATCATTATGCCTACAATCAAAATGTAAATAACATAGGCCTCACTTATGACTTGAAGGTTATGGGATGAATGCACTCAGAGCACACCCTTTCATTCTTAGGATGCAAAATATTGCGGTTTTTCCTGCGAATTTGCGTTCTGTGAACAAGCGAGCCAAGGCTGTGGCGGATTCCCCTGGGCATACTATTAATATAGTGTCTCCTAGCCTCTCAGTGCCGTTGATGGGAGCTCAGATCTTGTGGTTTGGGATTGGGATGACACTCTTTTCAGATACCACAGAGACTATTTTGCAGTGGCCTCACCAATGTGTGGTGGCAATTTCTTCTGGCCTGATGATAGCAAGCGCTTGGTTTGGACTTCGTGCGATGCTTGCGCTTTGTGCGCTGACGCTACCAGCCATTTTCTCTGTGATGTATTTTTCACTGACGCAGGCGATGCCAGGTAGTGATCCCTTGGCATTATGGACTCAGATGGTGAGCGTAAAATCATTGGAGTACATGAGCGGGTTTTTAATTATGATGGGTACCTGTATTAGAACCACGTCGGTACAGCCATCGCTCGTCCCTTCGGCGAAGAAGATCAATGTTGCGTTGGTGTTAGCGTGCTTGGGTTTTGTGCTAGGGAATGTCTTGTATATTTTTTCAAGCATGAAGGCTTCGATGGTGGACAATCAGTCAGATTTCCTCTCAGCCTTGGCAGAGCAGGGCTCCACTATTTTGGGGTTGTGTCTGTTGGCTTTTAGTGCCAGAGCATCTAGCCATAATAGGTTGAGTACACTGGGGACAACCTTGTGCCAAACAACCAAGTTGCCCTTACGTGGACTGATATTGGTCGTGGGCGTGTTATGCGCTGTTATCTCGGATTGGTACTCTCAGTACTTGGTTGGCTGGTTACAGTATGCCAGCGTCTTGATCCCTCCTTTAGCAATCATGCTGATGGGAAGGTTCTTATTAGATAAGCTTCCTCTTTTAAAGCAAGCCGTTAGCACACCGGTGTGATCTTTCTTACTTCTTACTTTGAACAAAGTAAGCTATCTAATGTATCTTGACAGCGAAAAAAAATATACGGATAATCCTCGTCCTTGCGCCCGTAGCTCAGTTGGATAGAGTATCTGGCTTCGAACCAGGTGGTCGGGAGTTCGAATCTCTCCGGGCGCGCCAATAAAAAATAACCACCCTCTGGGTGGTTTTTTTTTATTGGCATGTTTTGATTGGATTCGAACTCCCGACATCAAAACAACAGTTCGACAAAACGGCAGGAAAGCCGTTTTGGACGCACGAAGTGCGGGGCGAAGCCCCGAGCGCCAGGGAAGGCGCGAGTCAATCTCTCCGGGCGCGCCATCCGCCTTCGCTTACGCTTCGGCGCGATGGGACATCGCGCTAAAGAAGTGTTAGCGAGGTGCATGCCGCGCCGTAGTGAAACGTAGGCGGGCATAACAATTTCTTGCCACCCTCACGGAAGAACGTCCTTTTTAAAAATTTAAAAAGGAACCAAAGTACATGAAGTACGTCTATATTCTTCAAAGCATTAATTACCCTCAAAAATTCTACATTGGCTCTACAAACGATTTGAAACGTCGTTTTAAAGAACATAATGAAGGTAAATCAATTCACACAAATAGATTTAAGCCTTGGCGGATTGAAACATACTTAGGCTTTTCAAATTCCGTTAAAGCCAATAAATTTGAAGTGTATTTAAAAACCTGTTCAGGCCGGACTTTTGCCAAAAGACATTTATGAAACACTGTGATGAATGGCGCGGAAAAGCTTTCCTTGCTTTTGCCTGATCTGGATGAATCCATGCAATTTTACGTGCGAGACGCAGGTCTAATTGGTGCCTTTAGAACATCTTGCCAATCAATCAATGGCACTGTTTCTCGAATGAGATCAGCATCTCCAAGCCAAAACTGTAACCAAATAGGGGGGACAGCTAATACTTTAGCAGCTTTTAAAATAAGCTCTGGATCACGAAAGGTCTTAGCCGTTCCGCTTTCAATCGCAGAGATAGTTGGGCCAGTTAATCCACCTAATGCTTGACCGAGCTGATGTAAGCACTGAGTTTTGCTCTGTTAAACCAAATAAATTTTTTAACCTATTGATGGTGATTTTTGATTCCTGCAGCTTAAACTGTAACCATAAGCAGAAATCGATTAAACCAAGAAGTAGGCTTTTGGTCTTTTCATCAATCGGGTTTTGTTCTATAGTCTGTTTTAACTCAGCAACTGCTTCAGCTGATAAATCAATGGGGTTGGCGCTTTCATTAATACTACCCTGTAAATATAATTCGGTCGTATTTTACCTAAAAAAGGTGGATATGCTTGTGATCCAAACGCCATTCCGAATGTGATCGAAAGCGATATACGCTTTTATCAACTACCGAAGAGGTTCAATGTATTTACACAAAATAATTTAATATTTTACAAATGAAGTAGGTGATAGCGCCTGCTAGTCTGAAATATATTTAGCCCTGCAGTCTGATTGCTCCATGAATTTATTTCTCACTCTAAAGATATTTTTTCTTGCACTCCTTAGTTTGTGTAACTAGTCGTTCCCACTAAGAACAAGATTAGGTTCACATATTATTTTTAACGTTCAGGAAATCCATATTATTTTACAAAATATAATAAGAACCATTAAAATCTTCGAATTTTTGATACCGAACTATCAATCTTGGATTTTGTCTAATAGGTTAAAAATCTTATTGAGAGCAAAAAATTGAGTTTATTTACAGTGTCAGAAATTTGTCATAAAATTTTATTGGAATTTATAATTGACAAACACACTGATTTTTTGTCTGAAAACGAAATCGAGAAACATATTAAATATGCGGAAAAATTCGATTTCGATCCTTTAATTTACAAAACAGAAATTTTCCCGCTAGAAACCTTATCTTTAAAATTTATTAAAAGTATTTCGAACGTAGTTAAACGCCCTACAAATAATGAGCAAGAATTTATTTATCAAATATTTGGCAAGATGCTCGCTTTTTATATGATCGTAAAAAAATTAGCTAGCATGGTCAAAACGGAAGAAGGAATGGAATTACTTAATTTAATAAATTCAGAATTAAATTATTTATTAGAAAATTGCCAATCAAGCAATCTTCTAGCATTGAATTACAAAAAAATTAAAGTAAATATTGAAATAAATGTAAAAGACTGTTTAGAACGATTATCAACCATTATCAGCTTTGAACATATTTCGCAAGATTCCAATATACTTTATTTTTTAAATCTACCTTTAGAAAATGTTACTTTTATAGATATTTCCAATATTATCAGCAATCTTATAAATTCAATTCAAATTAAGTGGATAGAAAAATTAGGTTTCACTACTCAAGAAAACTTGCATAACTTTGTAAATGATGTTTATGAAGAATGTCAATTGCAATTTTACGCGCATCAGAAAACTGATGATCCCCATAACGCTATAACATTCGTCATAAAAGCTAATCATCTTGATGATTACATAAACACAATCAAAACAAAAAATCCATTATTGTTTCATTTGATTAGTATTTATATATATTTACAATTTTTGCTTGCTCAAAATGAAATATACGCAGAGGAAGACAAATTTTTACTACTTGAAAAGCAAATAAGTCGATTATCCTTGATATATATAACAAATGTTAAAGATATATTTAATATAGATAATTTTCAGATTGAAGCTATTTTTCATAAAATAAATCAAGCGATATCTGATATGCGGCATAATGGTATCAGAATTAATTGTGTTAGAAATATTCTTGAAATGGATGTTGCTGATATTCATATAAATGATATTTTAGATACTATTAACGCACTTATCTATGATTATATTGATACAATTAGGCTAGCTGATGAAAAGAAGGCAGAAACTGTTGAAAATTTTTATCTTAATCTTTTTAACCAACTTTTAATCAAACCAATTAATTTTAAAGAATATCTTATTCCACCAAAATATCATAATCAAATTTTTAATTATTTTAAAAATTCCTTTTTAAAGGATAAAAATCAAAATTTAGATACAATAACCGTATTGGCAGAATATCCTTTTTTGTTTGAATTGCTTGCACATTATTATTTTTATTATTCACTCTCTATAGACCGGTCATGGATCACAAAAAGCCTCATTCCAATATTGCTTTATTGTGAAATGTTCTCCTTGATTAAAAATGAAAAATACCGTCTTATTTATAAAAATTCAGCAAGTTATTTTAGACAATTTCTAGAAAAAATATTTTTTTATGCAGAATTTCTCTGCGAAGCTTCCTCTGCTAATGCCTTCATTATTCGTGCAATGATATTAGGTTTTACAGTAAAAGCCACCTTCTCTCAAGGATCAAAAGAATATTTCGAATTGGAAGATGGCTTATGCGCCGGTTACGTTTACCAAATAGCAGAATACATACTAATCGAGCAAGAAAGGCATCGCTCACAAATGAGCAGAAGTTATCGGTGGAATATTAAAGAGCGTTCTCCTTTTGAATTTACAGTATCAAGTCCATTTCAACAAGTTATTGCAAATAGCCGAACTTATGATTTTCAATCCAAAAAACTTCATGAAGTAACGGATGCAATGCAGATGCAACAAGCTATATCTGGTTATCGATTTCATTCTGGCGCTGATATCGCTGAAAAGCTACTGGAGCTTATCAAAGAACATCCAGATTCTGTCTTCTTATTGGGGATGTGGGAGGCTGGGGTTAAAATCGGACATGCCGTAGCTTGTTTTGTGCAAGATTATCAACTCCATTTTTTCTGTGCAACGCATAGTTGGTTGACCATAGCTTATAGTACAGCCAACCCAGCATTACACGCGTTTCTTCATTTAATTTTTAATGAATTACCTTTTTTTAGCTCATATAGTCACTTTTGGATTGGAATCATTCATCGTCCTTGGGAAGCTATGCCAATTGATGAAAGCAATTTCCATTATGAACATGATGAAACGCAAATGCCTTTTTGCTATAACAAAAAAATAAGCAATGATCTCGAAGAAAAAGCATTGGATCATTTTTATGAACGAATAAGAAAACGTCAAACAGAAATAACGAGGCTTTTATTTCTTAATTAATTATATTAAAAATAGCATAAAATAAAACCAATTTATATCTGGTTTTATTTTATTTAAAATTATGCAATAGTGCAGTAAACTTTTTTATTCTGAAATATATTAGCACAGTAGTCTAATTTCTCCATTAATTTTTTTCTCAAGGCTAAAGATATTTTTCTTGAGCTCATAAATCCAGCGAGAGATTCTTTTCAACCTCAATCGTTTGGTTGGACAAATTCGTTTCTTCTATGAATAATTCTTCCTCATCAGACTCATTTATAGTCTGCATATTATTTATTTTTTCCAATAATTGGTTTTTTAGTAACTCATAATTCTTGATATGTAATTCTATTTCTTCAATCAACGCTGATAATTTTTAAAGATAAATTTCTTGGTTCCTATGCTCATGAATTTTTACTAGATGTCAGATTGATCACTTTACTCCTTCTGAATTACAACTAATAGTTCAAAGGTGTAGGGCGCTAAATCTGGATTTTTTCGGTATGAGGTAGAGGGTTTTAAGTTTTCCAGTAAAGAATGCTTGGCAAGATTAGAAAGACACTGCTTGTTATGAATTGAGCGAGGACGTACTTTTATTTCGAAATATCTTTGGAGAGTATTTGTCTCTTTAGTAAATAATCATCTTATGGAAGAAATGCTAGGATAATATCTGTACACCCGTGAGCTACCATGGCATTTGCTAAGCTCTTTCGCCAATATAACCATCCAAATACAATTCCGCCTAAACCATTAAGTATGAATGTACGAGAAATTGCTAGAGGAGTAAGTTCTGATATTTTTGCCATTGCTGGTAAATGACCGGCGCCAAAAGCAATAGCAGATAGAACAATGGATAGACAAATGAAGAAATTTTTGCTAGAAATTGGTTTGAATAACATGTAAAAAACTTTGATTAGTAAGGATACTAAAAACATTCTCATTAATACTTCTTCATTAATTGCACCATACAAAGATGCAACTATCTTCTGCCATAATGGTGGATTAGGAAAAGTAATAAATTCATGTAATTTAAAGACATATTTATCAAGAATATAAATAGTAAATGCTAATATTATAGCTATAACTAAATCATGAAATATTTCTTTTTTAATTAGTTGCAGATTGCCGACTTCAAATTTGATTGATAGAGTTAATTTTAATCCTACATATATTACAAAAGCATAAAGAACAGTAGCTTGTAATAAGCTGTAAATATAAAATTTGGTTTGAAGTTGGGTATTAGCTAAAGCTTGGATAAGTGGTAAAACAGCTACCGTACCGATTAAGCATAAAACCCATAAAATGGCGAATTGTTTCTTCATATTAAATTAATCTTCTAATAATGACCCAATCATCTGTAAATCTTATACTTCGCACTGATACCACAACATTTTCAGAATTAATTCATCAAGCAGAGCAGGAATTCTCTTCCTGTTTTAAACGAATGGGTGGCACATCCAGAACACAGTCTAATCGAATCAAAGATGATTTCAATAGCATAGGCCTGAGTGCGCAACGTTTTGCAAATAATCTCAAGCAGGCAGCCAAGCAACTTACATTAATATCTGACGCTGTGGTGAGAATAGAACTCCTTGATAAATGTATGCTAGATGTGGCTGATAGAACAGCCAACGTATCAGATAAGATTGGTATCAGTACACATGGTGGTTTTATTTTAGGACCTGGTACTTCTTCGATGAGTGATTCGATATTAGCAGTTTGTATTGAGAGCTAATGAATTTTTATTTTGAGTTAGGTGGTATTTCGATTCCAATCAAAGCTGGTCTTGCGTTTATACAAAGCTATGAAAATATCGGTGGAGCAGTTGTTCAGAGAATGCAATCAGACAGAGCCATTAAACAAAGGGGGAAGAGCTGCGTAGCAGCGCAGGCAGATTTATTTCCATACTTTGCGTTAGGCATAAAGAAAAGCTTTCTTCTTGTTCACAATTCCTAAAGGGTAAAGATGCGCCCTGCGCGTAGCGATATTTTCTTTGCGAGCGTAGCAACCGATGAAATATGCCCACATCCTTAAAAGCATTAATCAGCCTAATAAGTACTTGATTTCCTCTATATTGAATATTAAACGCCGTTTGTGAGAATATTGCTGAAACAATTTATATCTGATGAGGCAAACGCTATAGTCCCTTTGATAATTTAACTTATAGCTATTTTGATCATAAACAGCCTGATGAACTTTTAATTTTTTGGATTTTATTTTCAGAGAAACTGCTTACGGGACAATATTCTCGTTTTTTACCGCCTCATAAATCAAGAAAAAGCGTTATAAAAATTTTGCTTCTTAAGACGCGTTATACTCAGAAATTAACAATCATGGCTAATCGACGAACATTACAAAATCTTATGCTACGCCGAAAGTAATCGCAGCATTTGCGATTTGTATGAACTTTAAAGAAGAACTCAAAAGGATTATTGCTCATCATAAATAAATGAGTATGCACATAATCAGCTTGTAGAGAAAATAATCCACTTTGTCACTAATGTTATGGAGTTTTTCAAAGTTACCCCAATATAGTAATATATACAAATAACTATTGAGAGGATCTAAACCATGAAAAGCACTAAAGATAAGGAAAATAACGAAAAAAGGTTAATGAGTGCAGAGCCAGCAAATGATCCAAACATTTGTAAAGGGTGTTTAAAGCCTCGAGTTTTGTGTGCATGCAAGTCTGCAGGAGGACCTGGATCTGGAGGTGAAAAAGGGAATGATGGGCAACGTGGGGAAATGCAAGGTTTAAATGAGAAAACTATGCCTTTAGATCCGCAAACTGGTTTGAGAGCTATGCAGATAAACTCAAGGCTTTCCGGAACGACAAATGATGATATTTCTGATATAGAAATTTTATTAAGGCGAGCAAAAAATATGGGACTTGATCCACAGAAGTTGCTCAGAAATGAAGGTATTAATATTGAGCAAAAATCTAATATTGAAGAATTACAGAAGTTAGCTCAAAACGGTGACAAAATGGCAAAAGAATTATATGAGATTGCTGAAACAAATGTTAAAGGCCGCTCTAAACTAGCAAGCAAGCATCTTGAGTCAGCAAAAAATCCTTATCAAACAAAAAATACCAAAGATAAATAATTGGTTTGATCTATGATTCAGGCTGCAAAGCCAGGGGGAATTATAAGAACATAATAGGTGAAGTTTTATCTTGATGAAATCTCATGCATCTAGAAATTTCTAAATTTTGTTGGAAGGTTATATATATTTTATAGCTATAGTTGAGTATTTTTCACGCATTATTTCTTTTTTGATTTCTGTTGCTTTTTATCATCATCTACACCTAATACTTGTTGCATGCCTTTTAGCGTTTCTTTGAGCCCATTAAATTTATCGTGGATCTCTCTTGTTGTTTGGATTTTTATATCTTTTAATTCTGCTTCAGAGATCCCAGCTTTGGAAAGTTTTTTCTTCGTATCTAGCATTTTTCGATAAACATTACTCATTTCTGCGCTCTCATTAAGTAGCGTATCATATTTATCGGAATGTTTGATTTTATTACGAAAGCATATCATGGCAAGCGGGGCGGTGATAATAAATGCAACAGAGATTATACCGGCAAATGTCCAAAGATCAGATTTCAACATATGCTTTTCTTGTTTTCTTGCTAAGACTTTCCCATGGCTTAATAAACCAGCTTCTACGTTTCCAAAAGAGGTACCTTTAGAAAATTGTAAGGATTTTCTTTCTGATAGTGGTTTAAAGCTTTGTCTAACCTTATGTGAAGCTTTTAACTGAAAGGTCACATCCTTATCCGATTCTTTTTCTTCTAGTAATGAAGAAAACTCCAAGTTAGCAAGAATAGCAGCATTTTTGGAAGAAAATTCTTGTAGCATTTTCAATTGTTTTTGATCTTTAAGCAAACCAGCAATCTCAGGAGGCAATTTTTTAAATTCTTCAAGAAAGCTCGTCATGTGACGCATTGCTGATTTTAGGGCTTCAAAATTTTCTTTGGTAAATTCATTCTCGTTGTCAGGAATTGCTTTCTTTAACGCAATCAAAAAGCTTTTGTATACTACCTCAAGTCTCTGATTGAAAAGATAAAAGTTAACCGGATCTAGATTTATTTTGTCAGCTGCTTCAATATTTGCTGCATATTCTTCATACAATTGGGATAGTTTTTCAAAAATATCATCTTCTTGCGTACCTTCTTTCATTTTGCCTCACAAATAGCTAGTTTTTCTGTGAGACTGAAATGCTTTATTTAAAGTTCATATCAAGATTGTTGTAAGCTCACGCAATTTAATTAAACAAGCCGTGGAGGGACTTAACGCTATGATTTTTGATGAACGTAGATATTTAATCGCGATATTTCGTTGAATATCAATTCTAAAGAATCAATATTCAACATGCGGCAGTGAGGTAGGTTGAGGCCGTCGGGCCCAACCTATGCTTGCTTTATCTATTTTTTAGCAACCTTGCCATAACCCGAGAGATCAAAACATTGTTTTTACTCTCACTTGCTGCAATTCCTGCATAAAATGCTTTTGGAGCGCGATAAGCAGGCCAAGAAAAAAAGCTTCCAAGATGCGCTGAATAACTATTTGCTGCTTTATTACCAATTTCAAATGCTTCTAATTGAGATTGTGTAAGCTTTTTAATATCGTTATCAGTTTTTAGACAATAGTTTTCATGTTGACGCGTTTTAAATTGTTCTCTCATTTTTCTCATGAGCTCTAATGGAAACAACATCATACATACATTGAGCACAAGGGTAGATGGCCAAGCGGCTAAAATAAAACGACTTAACTGCGCTGCGACAGGTAAAGTACGGATTGCAATTGCAAGCATAGATATAGGGAGGCTGAGTAACAGCGTTTTGAATTTTCTCGTTTGAGCTGAAATAATATCTGTTAAAGAATGTTGGAATTTAGGATCCAATGCCTTCACATGACTCTTCACAGAAGCAGCTAACATCTTTACGTTATAGCCGCCTTCTAAAGTTGAGATCACTCTTCCTTGTGCAAATTTGTCTGCGACTTTACAGATAGCTTTGGTCACGAATGCATAATCTTCTTCATTGAGATTAATAGAGGAAAGCTCATCATCTTTATGCGCATCAAATCCTGCAGAAATAAAAATACATTCTGGCTTAAATGCCATTAAACTTGGAATAAGTTGCGTTTCGACTAGGTGACGAAATTCCCTACTACCGGTGCCCTTTTTCATGGGGGCAAGATTAATGTGCGGCGGATGCCCATCTAACTTAGTAACGTGAGGGTAATGTGGATGTTGAAAACTAGACCAAAAAAAGACACGAGGATCATTATAAAATATTTTTTCTGTACCATCACCATGATGTACGTCAAAATCAATAACAGCAATGCGTTTTAAATTAAAAGCTTCCAAGGCATGCGTTGCGCCCACAGCGACATTGTTAAAAAAGCTGAAACCTGCGGCGCTATCTTGGCTAGCATGGTGACCAGGAGGACGAACCAAACAAAAGGCCCGCTTTGTTTTTCCCTTCATCACATCTTCAACTGCGGCAATTTGCGCGCCGGCAGCATGCAAAGCTGAGGAGAGTGTATGAGGGTTCATTTTCGCATCGACAGCTTTTTTGATGATACCTTCTTGAGGAGAGAGCGCGAAAGTTCTACTAATGTAGCTTTTGTCATGGACCCTAGCTAACTGTGCTTTGGTTGCTTTAGGGGCGTTTTTCCACTGTAATCGTCCGGAGATAGAAGGATCTGCTTGTAAAGCCTTTTTACAGGCTGCTAAACGTGCAGGTGATTCAGGATGATTCTTTTCCATCTCATGCTTTAAACAATCTGAGTGAGTGTAAACATTTATTATTTTTGAGTTTGTCATGTAAATCATACCGTTGGTTTGCTAACTGCCATCTTATAAAAAAACCATAAGCATGTCTAATAGAATTGCCAAATTGTAGCAGGATTGGTTGTTATCTTTTTAAAATAGCTTCTTGGTCGTGTTGAAAATGTTAAAAAATTGGCAGTTTTTTATCTTTGCTTAACATATTAATAATTATAAGTGTGAATGACAGAGTTTTATTTGTTGTATTTTTATTATCGTAATGGGATGAGAGTTTAACATTAATTTCTCTATTAATTTAAGCATTTTTTTTCAAGTAAGCGTAGTCTGCATTTGTTAAGAAATACGATGTTCATTATATTCTTAGCAAATAATATGTCATTAATTTGAATACTGATCTCACAGCTAGTAAATAGAGATATGTGGAACCTTTTAGAAGAAGACATTGTCATACGTATATAAAATACTGATATATAGGGGTAATTATATGGTTGATGATGTAGAGGAAGAATTAAACGAATTAAAAATTAATCTTGAAAAGGGCCTAAATTGGCTTAATCAGCAATTTGGAAGAGAGGTTAAAAAAGTAAAACACACATTGAAGAAAAAAGGAGTTGATCTTGATCTGTTGGAAGAGGAGGTTGGTGATTTAGCACGACAAACGAAGGATGGAATTGAAAGCTATCTAATGGCAATAGAGGGAAAAGAGCGTCCGTTAGATGAAAAGCTTGCTAAAGAATTCCATGACACTTTTTATAGTATACGCAGCGAGATCACTAAGATATTAAAAGATCCTTCAAAATTATTGACAGATACACAAGAAACGTTAAAAGGATTAAGCCATGCCATTATTAAAGCATTTAGTTCGTTAGGGAAAATGTTTAATAATTTGTTCTCGCAAGAATCTAAAAAGCCAACTTTCACGCCTGGACATAAGAAACTGCCACAACATTTAAGAGCAAAGGAAAGTAGCTTTCATGCTCATATGATGTCGCCTAAAAAGAACACGCCTCCCACACATACTAATTTAGGCGGAATGAGAGGAAAAGGAAAAACATAAGTCTGGTGGCAGGCTCTATTAACCTGCTCTAGCATTAGATATTTTATCCGAATTGCTACTACCATTAAGGGGGTATTCAAGCAACAATCTAATCGCACCCTATTATTTCATTAGCTACCACGTCTTGTGATTAATAAAATTTTTTTAACATTCCCAAAATCATGAATTGTTGAGTGCAGTATTATTTTCTAATTTTTTTAAGCGAAATAGATATTTGAGTAACTTTAAACATTTAACGTTTAATGGCACTAATTTGTTATGAGGAGATTAGAATGAAAATTGCCCGGATGCATGAGTTTGGTAACGTTGATGTTGTTAAATTAGACAATATTGATAAGCCCAAAATCAAAAGTGATGAGGTGTTAGTTGCAGTTCATGCCGCGGGGATTAACCCTATAGATTGGAAAGTACGAGAAGGTCATTACTCCAACCCAGAAACGGATATATTCCCCTTTCCGATGGGATGGGATTTTTCTGGCACAATTGTAGAGATTGGAAGCGATGTTAACACTTACAAAATAGGTGATGAAGTTTTTGGTTTGATTCGTTTCCCAATGCCTGCAGGTTGTTTTGCTGAATTTGTTGCTGCGCCTGTCAATGAAATTGCCCATAAACCTGCAAGTCTTGATCATGAACATGCAGCAGGAATACCTTTAGTAGCACTGACTGCTTGGCAAGCTTTATTTTCGACCGCTCATCTTCAGGCTGGACAAAAAGTATTGATTCATGCAGCCGCAGGTGCTGTCGGACAAATGGCGATTCAAATTGCAAAATGGCATGGGGCTAAGGTGATTGCTACGGGCTCTCAGTCGGCTAAAAATCTCTGCCTTTCGTTAGGAGCGGATCAATTTCTAGAAAGAAATTCATTTGAAGATCAAATAAATGATATTGATCTGGTGCTTGATCTTGTTGGACAAGAGTATATTGAACGTTCGTTAAAAACAATAAAGCCAGGCGGACATTTAATTTGTTTTACGCAACCTATTCCCGCAGAAATTTCGAAAAAAGCTGCTGATAAGGGTATTAAAACACAATTTACTATTGTTTCACCTAATGGTGAACAACTTAAGCAAATTGCACAGCTTATTGATGATAATCTTCTAAAAAATAAGATTGAACAAATTTTTTCTTTAGATCAGATTAAGGAAGCCTTAACCTTACAGCAATCTGGCCATTGTCATGGTAAATTGATTTTAAAAATAAAGTAATATGTTAAATTTTGCTTGGTCTCTTAGGGCCAAGCAAAGCGCTTTTAACGTAAATGCAATCATCCTGACAGAAATTGTTGGCAATAACAAAAACGATCATGTTGGGGAAAAGCAGTGAATATTAAATCAGGCAAAAAGCTTTTCTCCACCTTCTCAAAAAGCACTAGCTTTCTCATTTTTAATATCAATTTTTTTTAAGAATGTAAAAGTAGTTCATGATAGGTCATTTTTACTTCATTATTCGTAATATGATGATTTTAATCCTATTCTTTCATTTGGATGAAAACATAGAATAGTGTATTAGCAATTTTTTAAGAAGTATTTTAAATTATGAAGCTAGTCTAAATAATTAATTTATTGGATAATAAAAATACTATTTTAAATAATGTAAATTCACACCCAAGCAGAAATTTTGATATTGAAAAATCAACACTGATGCCAATTTTCTTAGTATATACAAGTATATAGGGAATATAGAATATATAGGGTAAAAGGGAGGCGTTTAAATAGGAAAAAATAGCAAGGTTTGATTGGAGAAAATAGAATGTTAAACCAATCCTCAACAGCTTCCAGTGATCTTCTTGAAGAACTAAAACAATTACAATCAGACAATGAACCCTCTCAAATTCAATATTCATTAGCAAAAATTAGGTCACGCCCTATTTCTGATTGGGAAAAGTATTTTGATGCAAAAGATTTGAACGAAAGTGATGTACAATTTTTGGTTTCATCTTTAAATAATCCTAACTTAGACCCTAATGTTAAAGCGGATCTTGTTGTTTGTATTATACAAAACAATAAAATTTTTTCAGATGTAGCAAATGAAATGAGCATTTTCTCTTCATATGCTGAATATAAAATTTCTGGCATGATGCGTGCCGTTCTGAAAAATTGCCCAGATACTGTAAATGCTATTCAGTTTTTGAATTCTGTTTATAAACAATCTCCTAATCTTGCAGGTTTGATTCCTCTTGCACTCTACGAACCATTGGTATCTGAATTTAGTAGCAGCATCAAAGAAGGTAAGATGCTTGAACGAGTGTCTGAAATTTTTGGTGAACCTTACATTAAAAGCTATTTGAATCAAAAAATACTTGGCGTTTGTATTAACAGTCTAGATGATAATTCTATCTCAGCTGAAGTTAAAAAAAGGATATTCGAGTCAGTTTTTGTTATTTATTTGAGAGAGGGTGATCCGCAATTTCCAGTAAATCATCGATTGAATAGCATTTTAATGACTTATCTAATGGACTCATGGCAAGAACACAAAGAGTATTTGAAAGAAATAAACCCAATACTTTTGAAAAGTTTTATTGTTGGTATATTCGTTGAAAATGAGATTGATATGGTAATGGACTTTCTAAGTGAGGAGACAAGAGAACTATTTGTTAAAGAGAATTTGGAGGGGCAATATCAAGCCCTGGCAGAAGCACTGATAAAACTGATTGTGAAAACTCCATCATTACAAATGACTGATAGTATGCTATCAGCAATGCTGCAAATTGACTTCAGTGAGGTTTTTGCAAAAGAGTTTCCTAAAATGATATTTTGGGAACCCTTAGAGCCAAGATCTGATAAGGAAGTAATTACAAGACCAGGTAAGGTAACTGTTGTACAAAATAATGAAGGTTATTTTAATGTTGATGATGTTAGAAAAATGCCCATGTTTGAAGTTGAGCAAGGTGCCTTGTTGTCTGAAAAAAAATCGAACAGCCCTATCGGTTATAATATTCATCTTCCACCTGCAGGTGTTAATGTTGAAAGTGTGATAGTCCACTTTTATGGTGGAACCATGAAGGATGAAAAAAACAAAATAATATTTCTTCCTGGCCATATAAGTAATTTTGAAAAATATTTGTTGAATCAAGGGACCGCTGTTGTTCAGTTGAATTTACCTGATCTTTTAAAATTAGATGATATCCAAGCGCATATGCCAGAAACACTTCACACTGAAATTCATGATTGCATTAATCAATTTTTTCAAACCATCACCACCGATCCTAAAACATTGCATCCATCCCTTGAAACCCTTAAAGACAAAAAACTATTTCTTTATGGGGCTAGCTTTGGTGGAGGCATGGTCGTACGACATGCTGAAATGTTCCCAGGAACGTTCGACGGTTATATTTCACATGACGGCGGGATTGATGCTGAGGCGCTTCATAGAAGCAGTATTTTTCCGTCTCCGCGAACTAAAGGCTGGTTAGATCCAGCACAAAAGGAGGAGATGGAAAAAATCACCGAGCCGCTATTGTTAATACAAGCTATGGATGATAATAATGTTAATGTTGAAGTATTAACAGAATTCGTTAGAAAGTTCCCAAATCCAGAATTACTTAAATTATGTATCTTAAGAACAGGCAACCCTATTCCATCAAAAGAGGAACCTCATAATAAAGGGCATTTTATCCCCGCACAAAAGGAGGATTTTATCCGCTACGCTCAAACGGTGTTGCAGTTTGAAAGAAATGTAGCGTCCCTTCCTATCATGACGGATTGGCGCGCTCTTCGTACGGGGGTATTAGCTAAGAAATTTTATAAAGAAGCGACATTGACAGAAAAATATATTGCAGAAGTTTTTGATCTGGCACAAAAACATAAGCACCAATTCGGTCATTTTGAAGAGAATTGGACGAATTATTATCGTCCTTTATTTTATGCAATGTGGCATGCAAATCGACTTGCAAATGATAAAGACGCACTGAAAAATGAAATAAAAAAGCTAAAAGAGCATGGAGTACTAAATGAAAAGGTTATTTCAAATTTATTAAATGCTCAATCAAGTGCTTTTGAGATGTTCGCAAAGGAATATTATTTAGTATATTATGGTAGAAATATCCCTGACACGCTTGATATAAATAAGTTGTTGCTTGATAAAACATTTATTCATTCTTTTATGGAAAAGTTGGATAGAATCATAGCGGAAAATCCTAAGACAGCCCAATATTTTTTACAGTCACTTTATCAGAACAATCCAACTCTTTTAGAGCCTTTGTATAAAGAATATAATAATGATCCTGATTGTATGAAAGCGTTAGATAAAGCAAAAAATGGAGTGGAAGCGCAATTTAAAAAAGAAAGTGCTTTAATAAGAAGAGTATGGCAGAAAACTGCTCAAGCGGTTTCGGAGCGTAAAAAAGAAAATTATGAAACGTGCTTGAAAATTTTAGGCGATACAAAAGCTAACTTACCTTCTAACCCTTTTACGGTTTATTCTAGAATTTTGATATTGGCTCCATTAGTGCTAAGTGATTCTATGCTTTCGGCCCAACTTTTAAATGCAATTGAGCAATCGGTTCAAAATATAAATGGTTTAGGGGCAGCTGACAGAAAGTCGCTCGATAATTTAATTGCGGCTAAACTTTGTAAAGCCATTCTTTCACGAGATCAAAATGAAATTGATGCTGTTTTGACTGAGGCGAGTAAATTATATACAAAAGCATCTTTACCGGATGATTATGCGGCAGGAGATTTCAGCTGGGGAGCTTCTGTTGCTAAGATAGGATATGAAAAATTAATGGATGGAGTGGCGATAAAGCCATTGCCGAAGAAAGAAGATGAAATCAAGGATCAAAAAGTTGATCAAAATACAAATGCTGATTCTGTTCAAAAAGAAAATACTTCACCCTATAAAAAACGAATTTAATTGTGATGCACGGAATAATAAAAAACAACTAATGGATTTTTTATGAAAAAAGTACTTCCTGGCAAATATCGTCATTATAAAAACAAGCTTTATCAAGTAATTGGAACAGGCTGGCATACTGATACGCTGGAAGAAGTAGTTATCTATCAATCACTTTATGATTGTGAACAATTTGGCAAAAGGGCGCTTTGGACACGACCGCTGCAAGATTTTATAGGAACAGTGCAAATAGAAGGTGCGGAGATTCCAAGATTTACTTATATTCCAGAAGAGCATACTTGATTGTTATTTCCTCTTAGTTGCTCTTTTTCAATGCGCCACAATCTTTCAATCTATGCGGGTACAGCTAAGCTATCATTGCAATAGGAACATGGAAGTTATTCACCATGACAACACTATACACTAACAACTTAATTCTTAGTTTTCCTACAGAACAAGATTTTCAAATTTTAAGTGCACTTTGGCGCAATGATAAGGTTCGTCAATATTTAGGTGGTATTCTTACAGAGGATGCTATTGAAGAGAAAATTACTTTTTTACAAGCACATTGGGAAAAATATCAGTTTGGTGTTTTTACTGTAATAGAGAAAAGGACAAAAGAGATAATTGGACTTTGTGGTCTCTTACATAGCCAAGAGGGATTTGAATTAGTTTATATGTATTTTCCTCCATGGTGGCGAAAAGGTTTAGCGTTTGATGCTGCAAAAGCCGTTCTTAAATTTGGCGTTAATGAGCTTAAATTAGAACGAATAATAGCAATAACCCAAGAAGCAAATGAAAAGTCATGTAAAATGTTGGAAAGGTTGGGTATGAGATTACTTCGAAAAGAAGAAAGATTTAAAAACATACAGCGAGTTTATGTTCTTCAAAAGGATGATATCAGCAATTAAGATGATAGATATTCTATTAGTCCATAGGAGCGCTCGATAAAAGTAGTGAAAGAGCATGCGGCTTTTCATTATTTTATATATAAAACTTATTAAGTAGGAATATGCAAGCATCAAATGTTCATTGAGATAATCTATCTTCACAAATACAGCAATATTCAAAAAATATATCTATAAAAAATAGTGCATTATGTTGAAGTATAAGAAAATGAAAAAAATAAATCTAATTATTAAATTTTCTTAGTCATATAATTATAAATCTAATTTTTTTAGATTTATAACATAAGTTGCTATTACAAATTTAAAATTGTAGTATGAAAAACAAGATGTGAATAACAATATTTATACACATCTTTCTAAGATTGATAGTAGGAGGTTTATCATGAAAACTTTAACGTTAGAAAATGCTTACCTGGTTTCTGGCGGACAATGTGAAAATGAAGACATCTTAACCCGTGAAAAAATTGAAGATGTTGTTGATGATTGTATTGACAATATTGGTGAAAATGTCGATAAAATTCATCATAAATTTAATGATATTGTTCACCCTGATAAAAAGAAATATCTTTAGCAAGTGGTTTGCACTCAAGGATGAGTGCTTTTTTAACTTTGTTGTCAAAATAATTTCAATATTTGTTTTTTTATTTCCTTTTCTTGCTATTCGAAGTTATGAGTTGCAAGTCATATTAAAAATGGTTAGGTTAAAATTAAGAAGTTTAAAAGGAGGAATAAAACAAATCAAAAAAGATTTAGTTATGCTAAGCAAATTTTAGTAAATTGTATTCAGAAAATTGTTATTACGCCCAACTTTCGAGGCAAGCTGAAGCAATTAATCAGCTTTATAAGGAGGTTATTATGTCAGTAATAGACACTAAATACAGTAAATATACTAAAAATATATCCAACCAACGCCTGTTTTGTACCGATAGTAAATTTTCAACAGCAGAACTGCGTCATATAGCACAACATCCGACTTTGTCTGATGGAGAAAAACTATTATGGCTCATGGTGGCACAGCAAGCAGCCTCAATGCCAAATAGAATATGCCGACTTTCAGATTACAAGATTGGAGCGCTAATTGGCGAAAGTGCTTTTGCAATATCCTCAATTATTAAAAATATGGCAAATGATGGTTTTGTAAAAATTAATAATGATAATTTTGCACAACCTCGTTATACATTATCATTGCCTGACGATAGTTTATTAGCATTAACGCAAGATCCATATTTAAATCATTCTCCTTTTCAATCATTGAAGAGAGATTTTCTATCTAATTTGCGAAGTAAAACAAAAAGGTGGTTAAACAGATTTAATTTACAAAGGAAAAGTATTTGCCAAAATAAAATACTGAAGAAATATGTGCAAAGAAAGCATCAAAATTCCTATATAGGTAATTTTAATGTGTCTGCTTCAAAGTATAACAGTCAGTTAGGGCTTCTTTTAGGGAAAGCCACTCATTTTTTCTAACACACAATAGATATCATTTTAAATAAGATAAACAATAAAAATTTAGCTGTTCCGATAATTTTTTGACGCTATGGATTGGTGCGAGCAACAATTCATAGCATATTTTTATTCAGGTATACATTCTACAGTTTATATCTCTTTTTATGGATCCTAGATTTGCCGTGTGGGTATAGATACTTGTTTTCATATTTATCTATTCTACTTTTCGTTAGATTTACCAGATTGTTTTATTAAATTTTTCCGAAAAACTCATATCAGCAATTAGAGTGACAGATTTCGTATTATTTCCTACAAGTTACTCTTTATTTTTGGTGTGTTTGTGATGATGATGAATATCAGGATAATGCGGATGAGAATGTGTAATGGCTTGATGTTGGTGCGGATGGCTATGGGGTTTTGATGCATCCCAAGGAAAATCATGCTCATGTTGATGATGCTCGTCATGATAATGATAATGTTCGTGGAATAAGGGTTCGTGGGTATGTTGATGCTCGTGCCGTTCAGTCAAATGTAAATATACGCCTATACCCATTAGTATACTTGCCATCCAAAATAATATTGAGGTTGGTGCCTGAAAAAATAAAATAGCAATGGCTGCCCCAATAAATGGTGCAGTAGAAAAATAGGCTCCTGTTCTTGCCGTTCCCAGCCCACGCAAGGCTAGTATAAATAATACTAAACTTATTCCATAACCAATAAAGCCAATCGTTAAACCACTAAACAGGATGGGTAAAGGAGGTATAGTTGCACCGAAAAATAGGGCAATGCTGATATTAATTAAACCGGCCACCAACCCTTTGATACCAGCAATCAAAAGAGGATCTGAGCCTGAAACCATACGAGTAAAGTTATTATCAAAAGCCCAACATAAGCATGCTACAGCAATAAGTAAGGGACCCCGCCAGCTATACTCAATTAAATATTTATTTGGCCAAGCTAATAATATTCCACCTACGACGATTAAACACATACCCAACATAATTCGCTTGTCTGCATTTTCTTTAAAAAGGTACCAAGCTAATATTGCTGTAAGCACTGCTTCAAGATTGAGTAGCAAAGAGGTTGTAGCTGCATCGGTATGTAGAAGACCAAACATAAGCAGAATGGGTCCAAGGATGCCGCCAAAACCAACGGCACTTAACAGCCAAGGCCATTCGTTATAAAGCAGCTTTGATGACTTCCAGCCTTTATCACGGATGAATCTAATAATCATTAATCCAATACCGCTACCGAGATAAAGAATGCCTGCAAGAAGAATTGGAGAGAAATGACCAATGATCTGTTTCGCAAAGGGTGTGCTTGCACCAAACAGAATTGCAGCAGCAAATGCGCAAAGAACAGGCGATGATAAGTGAAGTCTAAGCATCTTATATACCTACCTCATTCAACTTATCATCTCAGTAATTGTTGTTTCAAGCGCTACTTTTTTTAATTCCTTTTATTGATCCCCGATTTACCTGGCGGGGTGATATGCTTGTCTTCATATTCACCTATCATCTGCTTTACTCTACCACTAGAGAGTCTAGATTGTTCTGATAAGGTCTTTTGTGAAATCGCATATTGAGTTGTAATTGGAGAAGGAGGTGGTGCAGATAAGACAGCCTCGTGGGTAGTTGATAAGGGATCTTGTTTGGGGGCCGCATCCTCTAGTGTGCTCAGCTGTTTTAGTAATGTTTTCTCTTTCTTCTTTTTGCTCTTGATTTTTTTCTCCTTTTTAGAGCGTGAAGGCTTTTCAAGCGATAAAGAGGAGGTTACTTGCAGAGCGGAAGTTTTAAATACACTAATTAATTTTGCATCTGTTCGCTGTTGCTCATAAGAAGGATTATTTCTTAAAACATACGCTTCATGACACGCGCCTGCAATTTTGTAGGTTAATGCCTGTGTTACCTTGTTAATAAGTTCTTTATCGACGCCCTCTTTTTTTGCTCTTTTTTGCCAATATTTAATCCATATAGGATTTTTATCAATATCATTAGCTAGGTTTTTTAAAATCTCATTCACTTGTTTTACATCTCTTGTTTTTAGCATGTCATCAAGCTTTTTAAGGACTGCTTCGGAAACAAAATTATACTTTGGATCTTTAGTATTAAATTCCTTATTCGATTTTTCCATAATGCCTTTTTCAGGATCTTTTTGAATGAAACAAGAAAGATTATAAAACAATCGACCTGATATCATGTTGGCTTGGGTTTCATCTTGGCGACCATGTAAGGCAAAAGAGAGTAGAGGATAGACTGCAACTTGATTATTTGAATTTTCTTTGAAAAAATTTTCTATCTCATGTAAATAGAGAATTGCACTTCGTACTACTTGGCTTTCAGGTATTAAATCATGTGCTTTTCTACCCATGTGATGAATTCGATGAAGATGTTGCTTTTTGCCTTCTCTACCGCTTAACATGTTTGACTCCTCATAACGCAATAGATTTTAGTATTACTAATTATCTAGACTAAATAGTATTGTTTAAGTGATCAGTGTTAAAATATTTTGTCTGTACGTGAACGTGATTTTAGCTCGTCAAAAAGAGGAGGTATGAAATAGGAGATGAAATGCTTGGTGTACGTTACGAATGGTAAAATTTTTTATGAATCAATACGTTTAAGTGAAATGCAGATATAAAATACATTCTTTTTCTATAAAAAGAATGGATACATCTGCCGTGTGAAAGATAATTACTTATCTATGCTTTTTACTTCTTTCCATGTCTTGTCTGGGTTAAATTTTGTTATCTTGTTTACGGTTGTTTTAGTATTAGGGCCGAGATCTTTTTCATATATCTTCCCTTCTTTATTCACAACGAATGTCATCACACCTGTATTGCCATAAGTTATTGGCCATGCAACAAGAGAATATCCTTCTGTTGTATTATCAAGGAATCGATAAAGATATCCAAAATAGGGCTCTGGTGTGCTAGTTGTTTTATCTCCATTCGAGTTTTTAAATTCTTCTTCTAGCGGACTTGAGCTACGCTCTTGGGGATTAACATAGGTAAGTAATGTTTTGATGGTTGTAAGTTCGTTGCCTCCAATCCTGCGATTGAGGATCTCTTCTTTTCCAGCATTGGTATCAAAATACCATCCCTTAGATTCTTGCATTAATGGAATAGGAAAGGGCCAATTATTTTTCCCTATAGAAAGCACAACTTCAGTTTCGTTAATTTTCTCAAGTTTGTTTCCCTCATCATACGCATTGATGAATCGTTGTCGATTCGCTTGATCCTGATCAGTATCACCCGATTCAATAAGGGGTTTTGCTTCAGTACCTAAAATTTCAATCAATTTATTTTTATTTTGATCTTTGACACTTGTAACCAATGTTTTTATGGCTTCTTCTGGTGTAGCAAAATGCATTTTTTCAGCGGATGGTTTAGCTGCATGGGTTGCAGCACAAAACACAAATGTCGCTGTAAGTACACAGAAATTTCGTATGAATTGATGCATGATCGTTCCTCCTGTATTTTAGCGATGTCTGCCGCCGCCGCCGTGACCACCACCACCGTGGAACCCGCCGCCATGACCGCCACCACCACCATGGAACCCGCCGCCATTACCACGGAAACTACCATTGCCGCCATGATAACCTCGGCTAGCAGCGCCACGGTTACTAAAGTGTTGCATTTCTCTACCACCGCGATGCATGTCTGCAAAAGCATTGGGACGTTCAGTGCCTCTATTAGGAGAAACATGATGTTCAGATGCGTTATGTCTGGCCTCGGGATGTCTATTATCAGGAATATTTTGCCTGTTTTGAGGATTTAGCCGTTGATCCGCAGGAGATAAATTTCTTGCACTGTTAGCCTGTTGTTCACGTCTTTGTCCTTCACGATCCATTCTTTGGATAGCATTTTGTCCTTGACGTGCCATTTCTGCACGTCCTTGCTCTGCTTGACCACGGAAAGCATCTCTTGCTTGAGCATTTCCTGTGTGAGCAAATCTTTCTTGAGAGGCTCTATCACGATAAGGAACGCCATGACGGTGGTTGGGATCATGATGCCAATTATTATTATTTATATTGGCATGGTTGAATCTATTAAATTGATTGACGTTCACATTAACTTCGCCTCTTCTCCAATTGCAGTTTCCCCAGAGTGCACCCCCTACAAATACTCCAGTTGCAAAGGAAAGAGCAGTTCCAGCAGCATAATAGCCTGAAGGATAATATGAATAAGGTGGATAATCAGGATAAGGCCATGAACCATATACCACGCTGGGATCATAAGTGGGTACATAAATAACATCTGGAGTCGCAGGCTCAATGGTAATGATATTAGGAGCTTCTGATCCTTCTTGGTAATAACTTTGTGTCGTTGATGTTTCTTCTTCTGGTGCTATATTGACTACTTGTTCTTTTGATGATTTAAGATTTCCTGCCGTTTGTGCTTTAGAGCGCAATATTTGCACTGCATTAAGAACATCTTTTTGCTGAGCAAGAAATGCATCCCCTAGCTTAGTAGTCATATCAATTTTTTCATTTAGCATATTGAGAACATCAGGAACTGCGGTGAGTGATTTTACACTAGGATCCCAAGTTTGCTGCTGCAAAGCATCTTCAAGCGCTTTATCTTTGAGGTTTGGGTTAGCTTTGACCCATCTATCAGCCGTGACTATCTCAAGAGGATAAGTAGATGCCATTAATATCTGAGCAAGTAAAGGATCTGGATAGAGTGCAATAGGTGCAACTAATTGCTCAAGTTCTTGCTGTGAATATAATTTTTGCTCTGATTGTTGACCATAGCTTTGCCATGGTAATAATGTTAACGCCATGAGCAACCATGTGGCTAGTATTTTATACGCACGATGCATAATGAAGCCCCTGTTAAAAGAATCATACTCTTGAGCACTAATGGCATTATATTAATAGAGGTATAGAACTGATTTGAAAGGAGTGGTACTGTCATTATGTTTGTGTAGATACGCATTTATATTTTTATATATTGTCTAGAAACAGGAGCGCTATAATAAGAATAACAGCTTTAAAAGTGATCAGTTTTTATGCCTGGAAGATTTGCGCTAACTTATTCAAAATCTGAGATTGAACAATATTTTCATGTTGAAATACCTTTTAATCTTCGCCCTCGATATAATATTTCACCTACGCAAAATTGTTTGGTACTGTGCACGGAAGATAAAATTCCGCAATTAATGCATTGGGGATTCTCTCCATTTTGGAATAAAGAGAGTAAATTTAAGGAGTTGATTAACGCTAGAAGTGAATCTGTTCAAGAAAAACCTATGTTTCGTAAAGCATTCAAAGAGCATCGTTGTGTGGTAGTCGCCAGTGGTTATTATGAATGGCAAGAAATGAAAGTTGGGAATGAAATAGTTAAAACGCCTTTTTATATTTCATATAAAGATGATAAACCAATTATTTTAGCTGCCATTTGGGATAGGTGTGAAAAAGAAGACGGCTCTATTCAAACTGGATTTTCCTTTTTAACGACTTCACCCAATGCCTTTGTTAAGCGATACCATTCAAGAATGCCAGTGATTGTTAATTATCAAGATTTAACACTATGGCTTGATAGTAAAACGTCCTCTGTGCAATTAGAAAAGCTCTTCAAATTTATTCCTGCAAAAAACTTTAAAGCAAGAGAAGTTTCTACAATGGTTAATAATCCCAGAAACGACAAACCAGAGTGTCTAGAATGATGTTATTTAGCAGCTGTGCTTTTTAGGTGGCATGAGGAATTTAGCTGTTTTTATACCTTACCCAAAACCTTTTCAACAATAGAAATGTTACTGATATCTAGAGTATAATCAATAAAGTATTCTCGAAAATGATTATCTGAGCTTTGATGTGCTATGAAATGTGTGTTGAGAACAGCAATGATATGGTAACAGCTTATGACTTCAAGCAAGAGAAATAATCCACCTCTTTCTTTAACCATCATGCGCCTGATGTTTAAAGTCCTTACACCTGTTTTTCCTTCACTTATGAACCAGTTCGCCTATAATTTATGGTTTACACCAATGCGAACTAAAGCTACTGAAAAAGAACAAGACTTTATCAAAAGCGCTAGAGCAGATTTCCTTAAAGTGAAAGATTTTAAGATCAGAGTATGGTCATGGGGAAAGGGACCAACCGTATTATTTATCCACGGATGGGGAGGACGAGGATTGCAAGTTTCTGCTTTCATCGAAACATTATGTAGCATGGGCTTTAATGTTGTAAGTTTTGATATGCCTGCGCATGGTGAAAGCGATGGAAAGCGAACAAATGGTTTTGAAATAGTTGAAGTAATGAATGAAGTCGTTAAACAAATTGAAAATTTCCATAGCGTTATTACCCATTCATTCGGTGGAATGTTATTTGGTTATTACTATAGCCCCCAACTTTCGTTAAAAAATATTGTAATGATTTGCCCACCAGCAACACTGCATACCGCGTTTGATCAATTTATTACAACTTTACAACTTCCTCAGTCTATTCAAGAATATATGCTAAAAATGCTGGAAAGAAATTTTGGACAGGATTTATTTGAACGTCTTTCTTTGCTACAAAATGGGACAAAAATTACCCAACCTGTTTTACTTGTTCATGATAGACAAGATGATGTTGTGCCGTATCAAGATAGTCAGGATATTATGAAAATACTTCAGCAGGGGACTTTATATGAAACAAATGAATTGGGACACCGTAAAATTTTATATGATAAAGCCCTAATTGAACGTATATCCCATTTCATTAGTAAAAACTAAAGTCTTTGTTATTTTATTTAAATTTTGGTCTAATATTTGCCAAAGTTTTTGCTTGCGCTATGTTTGGTGATAAATTTGGTGGATTTTCTATTCCCAATTTCTTTGCTCTTGAAAGCAGCATAGCATCTACTTTTTCTAGTAAAAATAAATTAAGATCTTCTTCTCCTAGAAGCATTGCAATACGCACTAATCCATTTCTATCTCTAGCTGCATTAACTGCACTTTTGAATTTATCCAGGGTAATTTCTATGGGTTCATTCGTAGTAACTCTTAGCTCAGATAAAGAAATTTTTTGATAGGGATCTACTTTTTTGTGACTGAGTATAAATTTGCGTACGGGTGTCGCAGGTACACGAAAAACAACTTCTGAACTTGGTTTGCTATTTTCCTGTTGAGAATGAGTAATACCTTCAATCATATTCTTTCCCCTACATGTGATCTGTAATCTGTTTATTATATTTTACTTTAATCATGCACGGAAACTGAAGAAGACTGCGCGGCATGAATAGTGGATATGCGGTATGTAAATAGAAATATGTGTATATAAGGATCTCTATTTATGAAAAAAATTTTCACCCTTTATTTAAAAATAAGTTTAAAAAGATTTTTCGCTTTCTAAAGTATCCATTACGTTGAGACAATGATTTTTCCAAATGTTTTCTATAGCATCGATAAATTTTTCTGGCTCTATAGGGCGTGAAAGTACAGAGGTAATGTTCTTGGTGTACAGTAAAAGATGACGTTGTTCTTGCGTAATAGAGGAGGAGATCAAAATAAAGGGGATATTGTTATATTGTGTTCGAGAGTTGAGAAAATCGAGAAAATCTAAAGCGCTTTGTTTATCTAAATGAAAATCAGATAAGATTAAATGAGGCACTTCAAGCGCTAATATTTTAATCGCTTCGTTAATCGTTTTTGCTAGTAGTGGGCGTAATTGAATCGAACGCATTAAAGTTTCTGATAAATAGAGATCTGCTGGATTATCATCGAGAATAAGAATCGTTCCTTTGTAATCTTGCTCAGAATTCATGATGGGTGAGTAGGGTGTTTTATCTTCTTGCTCAAACTTAAAGGAATTGATGATTTTATTTTTAGGTAAGTAAAGTTCTATTTGAGATACAAAAATTTCTGGTTGTAGCGGCTTTGAAATATAACCATTACAACCACTAGATAAAATTCTTTCTTTATCTCCTACCATGGCAAATGCTGTAATAGCAATGATAGGGATCCTCGATAATTGATCATCTGCAGATTTTAATCTTCGAATGACGGTAAGACCATCTATTTCTGGAATTTGAATATCACATATAATCAGATCAGGACTTTCTTGATAACATAAAGCTAAACCTTTTTTTCCATCCATAGCCGTAATAATGTGATACCCACTTTTATTTAACAAATAGACCATAAGATCTAAATTTTCACTATTATCTTCAATAATTAAGATTTTAGCCATAAACCGCATCCTGCTTGTAAGGTAAAATCAATGAAAAACAGCTTCCTTGGCCAAAGATACTTTCAACTTCAATCCTTCCATTCAGTAGATGTGCAAGTTTTTGGCTTAAATGAAGTCCTAATCCGGTTCCTTCAACGAGTTTGCCTGATAAAGAAATTTGCTGAAAAACTTGAAATAATTTTGCTTTATCTTCAGTTTTAATTCCTATGCCTGTATCTGTGATCTTTATAGCTACTTCATCTTGCAGATAGCTGATTTCTATATTAATGGAGCCCTTCTCGGTAAATTTAACTGCATTATTGGTCAAATTTAAAATGATTTGAGTAAATGTTCTTGGATCTGTTTTAAGATAAATATTCGCATTTGGGGCAATATAGTTGAGCATCAATCCTTTAGCATTGCAGCTTGGCATAACAGTGTTAATCACTTCTTGAATAACTTGATGACAGTTAACGCTTTCAAGATGGAGCTCAATTTTTCCTGATTCAATTTTGGAAAGATCTAATATGTCGTTAATAAGAGACAGTAAATGTTTTGAGCTGTTTTGAATAATTTTAAGTTGTTTTTCCTGCTCAGGGTTTAAAGAACCTGGTAAGCGCATCAGCAAAATGCCCGTATAGCCAATAATGGCATTTAACGGCGTACGCAATTCATGACTCATTGTTGCAAGAAATTTATCTTTAGCTGAATTCGCTTTTTGTGCTTCATTTGCTTTTAAGGCATCTAGCTCTTGCTTAATTTTTTTGGCTTCAATTTTTTCTTTGATGAATTTTAATGTCGATGGCAATTTTAATGTAATAACTAACAAAGTTGTTAAAGAAACCATAGCAGTAAGGGATTTAATAAGCCCGGCAAAATTATAAATGGGGTACCAGAAAATGATTACTTCAATTAGATGTGTCGCACCGCAAAAGAAAATAAAGCTAGCAAATAAAATAAAAATGTAATTTATATTCAGCGCATTTATTTTGTTTTGGTAGTAAATCAGGCTTATCGGTATGCCCGTATAGGCAAGAAAAATAATAATATCTGAAGTGATATGGGTCCAGCCTATGGCAGGAAGCCAATGCCCGCATTCCCAACGTGCAGGATATTGTGAAGTATCAAATAAAAACTCAAGAGCGCTATTCGACATTCTGTGCTTCCTAGCAAAAATGCTATATCTTAAAGCAAAGATCAATCTGTCACTACTGTGAAAATATCTATTGAGACGTGTCAAATACTCCTTCTCTCAGCAGTTTTACAGCATCGAGAATTATTTATTAAAGAATATTGTGTCTATCTCGATAAGATCTAAACAATCAATAATACCGATACCCTCGTTTAACCTGAACATATGTCTATCCGACAAGATAACGATGGAGCGCTATCACTTCATGCCTTTAGTAACGTTTATCAGAGAGTATAATTTATTTGAAAATTCACACTGGATAGTGTCTATCCTTTTAGTCTTACTTGTAACACTTCTAGTAAATTATCTTGAAATTCGAGTTTATAACAGAATCTATGAGCGTTTAAAAAGTACAAGATTTTTGTGGGACGATACTCTACTATGGGCAATCCATGCGCCACTAGGGTTAATGATATGGATATGGGGTATTACGCTTGCAACACAAATTGCTAGATTTAGGTTACCATTTCCCCAGCTGTTTTCTTTGATAGATTCTCTTTGTACTTTTGGAACTATCCTGGCTTTTACTTGGTTTTTGCTCAGAATAACCCGTCGAGCTGAACAAAAAATGCTTGCGCAAGAGAAAGAGAGTAATTTTCTTTTAGATCAAACAACCTTCCAAGCATTTGCGCAGATCATTCAAATTACAATCCTGGCATCTGCAGGTTTGATCTTTCTAAAATACTTTTTCGGTTTTTCATTTACGGGACTATGGGCCATTGGAGGCATTGGATCCTTTGTCATAGGGTGGGCCGCAAAGGATTTATTGGCAAACTTTTTTGGCGCTATCATGATATACATGGATAGACCATTTTCCTTAGGAGATTGGATCCGCTCTCCCGATCGAGAAATTGAGGGCATCGTTGAATTTATTGGTTGGAGATTAACTATAATACGCACTTTTGACAAGCGCCCTTTATACATCCCCAATTCATTATTTGCCACTATTTGTGTTGAAAATGTATCTAAGACAACATATCGGAGAATTAAGGAAACCATCGGGATAGATTTTAAAGACATTGATCAATTAGAAATGATTATAAAAGATATAAAAGAAATGTTAGAGAAACATCCCTCAGTAGAGCCGATGATGACCTGTTGTGTTAATTTGATAGGCGTCAGTACTTCTTCTCTCAATATTTCTATTGTTTGTTTTACAAAAATTACAGATTGGGTTTCATTTCTTGAAATTAAACAAGATATTATGCTGCATGTACTAAAGCTTATTCAGCAGCATGGTGCAGCATTAGCTTCGCCCATTAGCGTATTAAAAGTATCTGAAAATATTGATTTTTTGCGCCCGCATAATGGAAGCAATATACCACAAGCTTAATTTTAATCATGATTAAAAAAAGAGATCAAGCCCATAAGTTCAGCTTGATCTCTCAATCATTAGATTAATTTATATCTCTGTTGTGTGCTAGTGGTTGAAATATTTATTAGCTGGATATTCTCTTCAGGCTGTTGAGAGGATATTTTGCTCATAGGCGTATAGCTCGTATAAAAGAAGTCTTCATTACTGCTAAAATCTTCCTCACTAGAACTTAAACTGACAGAAAGATTTTTCAGTTGCTCAGATAAAGATACCTCTCTTTTGTTATTCCCTTTACTTTTCATTTTATGGAGGTTATAAATCTCTTTCTTTTCGCCTTGACTACATTCGAAGCTTCTACCATCTCGTTTTACAACGTAGACTGTATCTTCAGGGATGGAGATTTTGGCTTCTTCCAATAAATTAAAAAAGTCTTTTAAGCTACCATTATTTTTGGCAATAATGATGGCTTTAGTATTTCGACGCTGTAGGGGATCAAGCGCCGCCATCAGCTCTCTTTCGATCCATTTTTTATCGTTACTATTGAGCTTTTTTTCATTATCATAAGCTAATTGTGTAGCAATGTGATGGGTAATATGTTGGAGTTGTTTGCGGGAATAGGTCATGAGCTTCTCTCCTGAAGAATATTAGAAGGTAATAAAAGGCTGAGAGTATGTAGGAAGGGGAACTTTTAAGGAATTTCTTTTTGAACATGATTATCTACCTAACGTAAAAGATGCTCTCGTTCAGTAATAAAGAAATTTTGAGGTTATATTCTAAAGATATGGAATTATCGCATTGTTGTCAAACTGTAAAGTTCAGCAATTATTGCAATATATAATGAGTTTATATTTCAAAATACATATTAGGTTAGGCGTATATGATAGAGATTACACCAGATATTTTTCTTGATGAAATTGAAATGAAATTTACTTTCATTCGTTCACCAGGGCCCGGTGGTCAAAATGTTAATAAAGTCGCGACGGGCGTGCAAATGCGTTTTAATGTAGTAGATTCGCCTTCATTACCTGAGGCTGTTCGAAAAAGACTGCTTGCGCTGCTTGGAAAAAAATTAACCTTGGCGGGTGAGCTTGTTATTAGAGCAACCCAATATCGCACCCAAAATCGTAATAAACAAGCGGCGATCAGCCGTCTTGTCTTGCTTATTCAGCAAGCTGCAGTGCCGCCGAAAAAGCGCAAAAAGACTAAACCTACCTTGGCTTCTAAGGAACGTCGTTTAGAGAAGAAGAAATTACATGCGAAAAACAAATCTTTGCGACAAAAAAATCCAAAAGGTGATCATTAAAAAATACAAATATTAAATATCTTTTAATACAAAGCAGACAAATTAATCATTATTTTTGTTTTTCCGATGAATGGTAAGAAAAACCCCCTTTAGTGGGGGAATTGCAATTTTATCTTGTTCAAAAGAGGCATATTATTTCGCTTCTAACATAAGAACGTAAAACATCTTAAAGTTAGTCAGTGAACATATTGCTGCTGCTGAGGTAAGCAAGATGAGGGGGAGCGAATGGAATTTAATTATGGCCCATTGAATAAGAGCCTATTTACGCAAGAGCTTGAATTATTAGTCAAATGCCTCTTGTATGTACCAGAACAAATCGTATTTAAAATTCATCAAGAGGTGAATGGAGAATCTGTTCATGCCCACATTAACTCGTTAGATATTAATGTTTCATCGCTATTAGCAAGAGCTAATTTTTCTCATCTTTTACTCACTGAAGCCGATAGCGAACAATATCTAAAAACGATAAATGAGCCTTATCGGTTGGAAGAAACAATTGAAGGCTTAACCTTAGCTGAGAATCAAGCAATTAAAGCTTATACCGGAAGTTTTTATTATAATCTCAATGCTTTCTTGTACGGTAAATTGAATAATTTATATACCTATTATTCTGAGCCTAGCTATCTATTCAAAGACTTACTCATCAATGCTGTATTTCTAGGATCCGGATTAAATAAAATTCTGCCGTCATTAGAATATAGTGATAATCCTTCTTATCGTGGCGAGCACAGTACCCCTGATAGTGAGATTGCTTATCGTATTGAATTAATAGAAGAGGGTGGTGGGGTAACTGATCAAAAGGCTTATATGAGCACTTCGTCTGATGTTGAAATTGGCGAAATGTTTAAAGGAAATTGTTTGATTATATTTGACTCGATATATGGTAAAGAAATTTCTGGTATTTCAGATTTCCCTTCCGAACAAGAATTTCTATTGTCTCCAGGGCAAATTTTTTGGGAAAGTTATGAATATGAAAATGACAACATTATTTTTCATGCAAAAGTTGTTTCCCCTCTAATAGACGGCAAAGATGATGTTATGCCGCAAGATATTCATCTTTTTAATGAATTGTTAACTTGGGCAAAAGCACAAGACGTGCCAGTCGATTTTTTGACACCTTATCTTGAAAATGAGCTTGCGCATGAGAGCAATGTGCTAGATGTCTTTACGCCACCACAAACTCCAAGCATTTCTGATGTTGATACAAAAGGGGAAATGATTACCCTTGAAGATGTATTAATATGCGATAACGAGAGTATTGACTTCACGACACAAGATTTAGTTTCTCATCAAGAGATAGCTTTACCTGAGCCGCCCTCTGATGATGTTGTGCCTCAGAATGTAATGATTACGTCCTTGAATATGGTTCCCGAGATTGTAGAAATGCAACTGCAAGCTATATTTTGAGTGAGATGATTAGCTAATTATCTTCTTCTTCGCATTTTTTTGATTATACTGTGGAGATAAACGATAAGACTGGCGTCTGTTTTTTTTTGCAGAAAATGCATGGAAGGATTGCTCCAAAGGGACATGTTCTTGGAAATGAAAAAACCGAATCGTAATATAGAGTTTTTTATTGAGCGCGGACTCTTTGCAAGCCGCTGGCTAATGGCGCCCATTTACATTGCTTTGGTTGGCGCATTAATCATTTTATTGATTAGCTTTATGAAAGAGTTGTGGCATGTATGCCTCACTTTACCTCAACTTGATCAAAACGATGTCGTGCTTAGCATATTGTCTTTAATAGATCTTTCACTGGCCGGAAATCTTCTGTTACTCGTCATTTTTTCAGGTTATGAAAATTTTGTTTCTAAAATGGATATAGAAGATCATGAAGATCAGCCTGAATGGAAGGGAACGATTGATTTTAGCGCATTAAAGCTCAAACTCATTGGATCTATTGTGGCTATTTCCGGGATCCATTTGCTTAAAATTTTTATGGATGTGCAAAAATCATCGGAAGTGCAGATCAAATGGATGGTCACTATTCATATTGTGTTTGTCTGCTCTGGTGTGTTGCTAGCATTAATGGACAGAATTGCGGCAAGTACTAAAGTGATGAAAGAGAAATGAAGCATATATTTTTTTTAAATTCCTTGCAGATAATCAGTTAATATCTAAACTCAAATTAGTAACTCAGATGGAAGGGAACTCCATGAAAAAATTAACAGTCTTAACAATTCTCTCAACTGCATTGCTAACCTCAGGTGCCGCACAAGCAGATTGGAATGGCAATTGGTTATTAGGGGCGTCCGGCGCTTACAATTGGTATAACGGCAGCTTTGACCATCAGGTTGATTTTAATTTGCCTGTTAATCCTCCGCCTTCCTCTTTCCATAACGATCTTATCAGCAAGGGATGGTCATGGGGCTTATTAGGCGGCTACCAAGTTAGGTATGCACAATGGTTGTTTGGCGCCGAATTAAATGTCGATTGGCATCAGCATGATCATACTCAAAACTATGTTAATACAGTTGATTTTGGTGTTAATGATCTTGGCACTAATCTTTCAGTAGGTTTTAAGCGTGATGCGACTTGGGGATTGACTGCGCGTCTAGGTTATGAAGTTCTTCCTTGTTTTATCACTTATTTACGTGCAGGGGTTGAAAGACATCATGATAAACTAGATGTGGTAGGAGATGTTGATATACCTGTTCCACTTGACTTTGCCGTAGATGATTCAAGACATTCTTATCGTTTTGTAGGTGGTATAGGTGTTGAAGCGCCTATTCCTTACTTAGCAGGTCTTACCTTTAGAACAGAGTATAACTACCGTCCTCATGGAAAAAGTGTAGACACCTCAACAAATTGGAATTTGATTGGGGTAGCCGTTCCAGCATTTTCGTCGGTAAGTGCAAGACAACATATCAATACGGTGAAAGCATCATTAGTGTATAACTTTACGATATAATTTTTTGAAATAAAAAAAAGCAAAATCTTCGGATTTTGCTTTTTTTTTTTGCTTTCAAGAATTATTTGTAAAAAGTAATGCTATCGTAAATGAATTTGCAAATATTAAGTTAACTTCTAAACTTCAACTAGGTATTGAATACTTTAGGAAGGGAACTCCATGAAAAAGTTAATAGCTATTACAAGTCTGACAGCAGCTTTACTTGCTTCAGGTGCCGCGCAAGCAGATTGGCGTGGTAATTGGTTATTAGGGGTTGAAGGTGGATACAACTGGTATGATGGAACATTCAATCATACAATAGATGTCGATTCTCCAATTAACCCTCCTCCTGCCTCTTTTCATCATGAACTTGATAGTAAAGGATGGCTATGGGGTTTATTAGGGGGATATCAAGTTAGATGTGCTGAATGGTTATTTGGCGCTGAGGTGAATGTAGATTGGAATCAGCATCACCATACACAAAATTATTCTGAAACAGTAGACTTTACTACTGACATTGGGGTTAGCACAACCGCTCGTTTTAAACGCGATACTACGGTGGGTTTAACCGCTAGGGTAGGGTATGAAGTACTTCCTTGCTTTATCCCCTATTTAAGAGCGGGAGTTGAATATGCTCGAGATAAATTCCATCTCACAGCACAAGATAGTGATGGCGATGCAACATTCAATGGGGAAGCATCACATCATGCTTATCGCTTTGTGGGTGGTATTGGTGCTGAAGCGCCTATACCCTATTTAGCTGGCCTTACCTTTAGAGCAGAATATAATTATCACCCTAGTAAGACAGTAAGTGTAGAGGGACCATGGGATTTTCAAATTGTAAATTCCTCTGCAAATGCTAAACAACATATTAATACAGTGAAAGCCGCAGTCGTATATAATTTCACCATATAATTAGTTGTAAATATAAAAAAAGCAAAATCTACGGATTTTGCTTTTTTTTTTGTCTTTGTCTTGTTGTATGACTTCCCATATAACAAGCTACAAGTGCTTTTAAAATAGATTTGCAAATATTAAGTTAACTTCTAAACTTTAG
>MKTN01000054.1 GCA_001898235.1 Gammaproteobacteria bacterium 39-13 | reverse complement strand
CCGATTCAAGTACATGAGTTTTTAAGTTGGCAAAAAGAAGTTGTGATGGCATTATCATTCATGCAAGCACAAGAACCAGCTTATCCGGCATTGGCACAAAATCGCCAATATCTTATGTTGAAAATGGAATTAAAAAATCTTGAGTTACAGCTTGGTTTATCAGTAAAAGGGCTAAATAGAGACATTCGTTACTTTAATGGTTTGATCATAGGATTCCCTCAAGGTTGGGCAAATATGTTATATCCCCGAGAAAAACCAAAAATGCCGTTAGAAGGCTTAATGGCAGAAGAAGCACCTCAGAAATAAGCATCCTATTTTGTGAACTATTGTCATAGCACATTTCATTTCGAGTACCTAAATCTGGCGCTACCAAAGTACATGAGGGTAAAATTGTCGAAAAAGGTGTGTGCAAAACCTTAAGTTTTTTTTTGACCAGTGTTCCTTCCGTTCCGATAAATGGCCCAATAAAATCTTGGAATAGCTCGATGATTGCGTATTAAGACGACATGGGCAAATTGGTAGATAAATATGATTGAAAGCGAATAAATGAACTATTTATACTAGATTTATTTTTTACCTTCGGTTTAAAACCTATGCGCAATTTGCAATTTGAGGGACCAACCTCTTTATTGGCATGGCCATTACTTGTCTGGACTTATTTCCTAGGAAGAGTGTTTTGCCTGAATTTTTTCAAAGTATTTTTGTGTGTTGCTTTGACTTTTGGCACACACTTCAAGAGCGCGCTCCATGCAAATGAAATACCCAAAACCCCATGGGTCATTGATGAACATCAGATACTTTCTCCAGCTGTATCTGCGAGTATTACCAATGTGCTTGCTGAATCTGCACGAAATCGTAACGTTCATGTCCGTGTGATGGTGCTTCGTTTTGCTTCACATGAAATGGCACAAATCGAAGCGAAACGTGTGGTGTCAGAATGGGAAAATAGAGATCCTTCTTTGGCGTTGAATAAGACAGTGTATTTCATCATTCATGCTGCAAGAGGTGAAAGTGATATTATTTTAGGTAAAAATCTTCAAAATAATGCTTCTTTTCATGAAAATACACATCGTGTTAAGCAGGGGATTATTCAGCCTATATTGGCTACAGGAAATATAGAAAAAGCAGCTACTGAAGGCGTTATTGCATTAGTTACAGTGTTAGAGGAGCTGCCGGCTAAGCAAGGTCCTTCTGTTTTGACCCTGACTGCTGACTGGCTGCAAGGTTATTATTTGTTAATGCCTTTAAAAGTGTTATCAGCATTTTTACTCATCGCCGGCATTTGGTTTACTTTAAGACAATATTTAAAGCGTCCTGAGTGGGAAGATGTATCGCAAGATAGCCAACCTGTTTTTGACCATTTGTCCTTGGAAGAAAAAATGCTACTTGAAAGTTTTGCTTATAAGGGAAAACTTAAAGAGTAGATGTATACTAAATGGCTAGCGCTTAGCTTAAAAACCCTATGTTATGAGTATATACAACTATTAATTCCCAAAGTTAACCGGCTAATTGCATCCATTTGTTTAATGGCGATGTTTGGCCATTTAGCTTTAGGTTAAACCCGTGATAATATGGCATTGACAAGGGAAGGTAAGTCGTAAGACAACGTAATTAAAATAAGGAGAGGTCCAATGCCAAAAGGGCAATCTTTGCAAGACCCTTTTCTCAATGCACTGCGTAAAGAGAAAATTCCCGTCTCAATCTACCTCGTGAATGGTATTAAATTGCAAGGTCAGGTTGAGTCGTTTGATCAATTTGTTGTCTTGTTAAAGAATAGTGTAAGTCAAATGGTTTACAAACATGCTATTTCCACTGTCGTACCAGCAAGAAATATCACCAGCAAACTACCTTTAGTAGGACAAAATGGTGATGATTTTGGCGCAGGTAATGTATAGTAAGCCCTTCCGCATTGATTTAAGAGCAACAGATTACCTGGGGACAGGTGATAAATACTCGAACCAATTTAGGCAAGGCGACAAGAAAGCGAATTCCCAGGAGTGTACATAAAGTACACGACTGGGTTGAAAAGCAGGCACAGTCTAAATTAAATAAAATGGAAAGAGTAATACCTGGCCTTCTTAAAAGGAGCTATGAATTTGTTTGAGCGGCCTAGCAGCGCTGAACGGGCTGTTCTTGTCCACGTTAATTTTCGTCACCTCTTTGAGCAAGCCGATCTTCACGAATTCAGTGAGTTAACCTTAGCAGCTGGGATCACACCTGTAGCAACGGTAACTGGGCTTCGAGATAAGCCTGATCCTAAATACTATGTCGGTAAAGGAAAATTAGAGGAAATATTGCAGGTCATTACCCTTAATGACGCAACATTGGTGATTTTTAATCACGAATTAACGCCTTCACAAGAAAGAAACGTCCAACGGTATGTTAAATGCCGTGTTATGTCTCGGACAGGGCTAATTTTAGATATCTTTGCTCAACGGGCACGAACTTTTGAAGGAAAGCTTCAAGTTGAGTTGGCCCAATTAGAGCATATGTCCACTCGTTTAGTGCGTATTTGGACGCATTTAGAGAGACAAAAAGGGGGAATTGGTTTACGCGGTGGCCCGGGGGAGACACAATTAGAAGTGGATCGCCGGCTTATTAGAGCGCGGATCCTAACTATTGAAAAACGTTTAGAGAAAGTAAGAAGCCAACGCCAGCAGGGACGTAATGCTCGCCAACGTGCCCAAGTGCCAACAATCGCCTTAGTTGGATATACTAATGCAGGAAAATCGACTTTATTTAATACTTTAACTGGAGCTGATGTATGGGTTGCTAACCAATTGTTTGCAACTCTAGATCCGACTTTGCGTTCACTAGAGGTCGCGGGTCTTGGCAAAATAGTCATAGCGGATACCGTTGGTTTTATCAGACAATTACCGCATACACTTGTGGATGCTTTTCGTGCAACGCTTGAAGAGACAGCTACTGCATCTTTGTTAATACATGTTGTTGATGCAAGTGACGAAAAATATGAGGATAATATTCATCAAGTTAACCAAGTTCTTGCAGAGATAGGTGCAGAAACAATTCCACAATTACTTGTCTTCAACAAAGCTGACTTGTTAAATGATCCTGCATATCATGCAGGTCTTGCTGAACGCGATAAAGATGGGAAAATAACTAAGTTATGGGTGTCAGCATTAAAGGGGATAGGCTTAGATTTGCTGCGAGAGGCGTTGCAAGGTAGGCTAAGTATCGATAGGGTGCATGGTGTATTACATTTAACCCCTGAACAAGGACAGCTGCGCGCACAACTATATGCATTTCGTGTTGTGATTCAAGATATTGCGAACGCTGAAGGGGGATGGGATTTAGTTATAAATTTAACAAAATTTCAATGGGATAAACTTTGCCAGCAATATGCTGGGTTATCACAAGCTTTTAGCGCATTGTAAACAAAAGAGGGTTAGACATGTCCTGGAATGAACCCGGTGATCGGGATGACAAAGGTAAGAAAAAAGATCCATGGGGACGCCAAGAGGAGGAAGGTCCTCCTAACATAGATGAAGCATTGCGTCAGCTTCATCGCAAATTGCGCTCCGTATTTGGTCAAGGCGATGGAGGGGCAGGCATAGGAAATACCGGCAAACCTGCTTCAAGCCGCGCATTTGGCTTTACTTTAATCGGTGTGATTGCATTGCTAGCCTACGTGATTAGCGGAATCTATGTGGTAGAGCCCCCAGAAGAAGCTGTGGTATTAAGATTTGGACGCTACGTTGGAACGTATGGGCCAGGACCTCATTGGATTGCTCCCTTTATCGAAACGAAAGAAGTGTTGAATGTTCAGGAAGTCAAAACCATTAAACCGGGTGGTTTGATGCTGACCAAAGATGAGAATATTGTGAGCGCTGAAATTGCTGTTCAATACCGCATTAACAACGCGAAGGATTACCTCTTTAACTTAGTGGATCCCGCTAAGAGTCTTAAAGATGTTTCTGAAAGTGCGTTACGTGCTGTGGTTGGGCAATCTACACTTAACGAGGTATTAACCAGCGGTAGAAGTGAAATTAGTGCTGAGATCCGCAGGCAGATCCAAACCAATTTGAATAATTATCAGTCTGGATTGGAAATCTCCGATTTGGCGATGCAGCAGACCAAGGCGCCAGAACAAGTAAAACCTGCTTTTGATGATGCTATTAAAGCCCAACAAGACGAAGAGCGTCTTGTTAACGAAGCAGAGGCGTATGCTCGAAAAATTATTCCTATTGCAGAAGGCCGCGCTAAGCGAACTTTTGAAGAAGGACGCGCATATAAGGAAAGAGTTATATTGGAAGCGCAAGGAAAGACAGCTAAATTTGCAGAAATTTTGCCTGAATATCAGCGCGCACCACAAGTGACTCGAGAAAGGCTCTTTATTGATACCTTACAAGATGTTTATTCAAATACGCCAAAAGTGTTTGTTGATGTGAATGGTTCAAATAATGTGTTGTATTTACCATTAGATAGATTGTTACAGCAGCGTAATGAGAATCTCGCGCAACAACCAAGAGAAGATGACGACGGACCACAGTCAGCGATTGATAAACCCAATCAGGGGATGAGTTCACTTTCTCGAAATATCAGTCGTAGACCTACTTATGAAGATGCTGAGCGTCCCTCGCGTAATGGAGCGTAAGATATGAATAGTAGAACCAAAACATTAGCGTTGGTGCTGGTTGTTGTAGGGATCCTATTTGCAGGATTGTGCTTATTTGTTGTTGAGGAAACGCAACGAGCAATTGTATTGCGCTTAGGAACGATTATTGTTGATCCAAAAACCGATCAAGCTGAAGTATTGATGCCTGGGTTGAGAGTAAAACTTCCCTTGATTGATAGCGTGCGATATTTTGATAAGCGAATTCAATCATTAGAGATTTCTTCTTCACGGATCCCAACTCAAGAGAAGAAAGAGCTGATTGTAGATTTATTTACAAAATGGCGCATCATCGATTTTGCTAAATTTTACAATACAACTGGTGGTAATAAAGTTAGAGCTGAGCAGTTATTAAGAGAAAAGATGGTTGATGGATTACGTGGTGAATTTGGTCGACGTAAGCTCAACGATGTTGTTTCTCATGATAGGCAAAGTGTGATGGATAAAATCCGCCATGATGCTAATAATGCAGCTAAGACATTAGGGGTAGAAGTAGTAGATGCACGGATCGTTCGGATTGATTTGCCCGATGAAGTCAGTGAAGCCGTTTTTAATTTAATGCGCACAGAGCGCCAAAGAGTGGCTTCAGAGCATCGTGCTCAAGGACATTCACGCGCAGAAGCTATCCGTGCCGACGCGGACGCCAAGGTTATCGTGATTGGCGCACAAGCAGAGCGGCAAGCGAACCAGGTTCGTGGTGAAGGTGATGCTCAAGCGGCTAAAATTTACGCGGACATTTACGGGAAAGACCCCGAGTTCTATAGTTTCTATCGCAGCTTAGAGGCGTATCGGGAGACATTCAAACGTAATAATGATATGCTAGTAATCAAACCGGATGATGCTTTTTTCAAATATTTTCGGCGAAATGGCGCACAAAGCGCGCAAGCTGAGAATAGAAAAAGCTAGTTTTATTTCAAAATAAAAAGCGCATATAGTCACCCAGGACTATAATGGGCAGCAAAAGATAGCGGGCGCTAAGCGCCCGCCTTTTTTTTGGGTGGTAGTAATGTGGGATGATCTCTTTGCAGCGATGGCGTTATTATTCGTTTTTGAAGGTATTATGCCATTTGTGAGTCCAGCACGATGGCGCATCGTTCTTCGAACAGTCGCTGATCAATCTGATACCGCGCTTAGGATAATGGGACTCTCCAGCATGCTAATGGGTGCAGTTCTTTTATACATATTTCGACAAATCTATTTTTAATGACATGTAGGAAGCCTAGAGATGGCAAAAACAATGGTAATCCTCGGTAGCCAATGGGGTGATGAGGGTAAAGGAAAAATTGTTGATCTTTTAACTCGGCATGCTCAATTAGTGGTTCGCTTTCAGGGCGGACATAATGCAGGGCATACTTTAGTGATTGATGGCAATAAACTTGTTTTACATTTAATTCCTTCTGGAATTTTGCATGAAGGTGTGAAATGTGTTTTAGGTCAGGGCGTTGTGATATCTCCTCGTGCCTTAATGGATGAAATTGATTTATTAACAAACAAGGGGATCCCTGTTTTAGAAAGGCTATTAATTAGCAGCGCTGCGACACTGGTGTTACCCTATCATGTTGCTTTAGACAAGGCACGTGAGCAAGCGCAAGGGGCAAAAGCAGTAGGAACAACCTGTCGTGGTATTGGTCCTGCCTATGAAGACAAAGTGGCTCGCCGTGCACTTCGCATGGTCGATTTGATGGATCCTGAACAGTTTGAGCAAAAATTAGATAAAATATTGGAATATCACAACTTTGTGTTAACACAATATTATCACGTTGAGCCCGTTGCTAAAGAGCCTATTTTGAAAGAAGCAGAAGAAGCGCGTAATCGGCTCAAGCGCGTGATAACAGATGTGCCAGCTTTGCTTGCTGCAAGCTATGCTGATAAAGCCAATATTGTTTTTGAAGGCGCTCAAGGCGCTTTATTAGACATCGATCATGGTACTTACCCTTATGTGACTTCTTCTAACACCACAGCAGGTGGCGTTGCGACAGGTAGTGGGTTTGGACCTCGATTTATAGATGAAATTATTGGTGTGACAAAAGCATACTGTACTCGCGTCGGGGGAGGACCTTTCCCTACTGAATTAAAAGACGATATTGGCAAACATATTGCTCAAGTTGGTAAAGAAGTAGGTGCAACAACAGGTCGTCCACGTCGGTGTGGTTGGTTTGATGCCGTTGCAATGCGTCGTTCTTCACAACTAAATAGTTTGAGTTGGTTAGCCATTACAAAATTAGACGTGCTTGATGGCTTAAAAGAAATTAAGATTTGCACAAGATACCGTTACCAAGATCAAGAATGGGATGTCCCACCTATTGATGCAGAGTTACTTGCAAAATGTGAACCTGTCTATGAGTCATGGCCAGGTTGGCAAGAAAGCACGCAAGGATTGAGAGCTTGGGATGCTTTACCTGTCGCTGCGCAAAAATACCTTAACCGGTTAGCAGAGTTGGTAGGCACACCTATCGGAATGGTATCTACAGGTGCGGATCGTCATGATACGATCATGCTTGATCATTTCACGAAACAAAGTTAGTTAGGAATAGATACACAAATGGACGAAAGAGTGGTGCCGAGGAGAGGACTTGAACCTCCAAGGAGTTTCCTCCACAAGTACCTGAAACTTGCGTGTCTACCAGTTTCACCACCTCGGCAAGCAAAGGATTGACCCTCACTTAGAAGGCGGAATCTAGCTTGTGCTAAGGAAGATGTCAATATAAACAATATGGCAAAGAAAAATTCTGATGCAAAACACGACCCTTTCTTAGCAAGAGAGGCCCAAAACTACGAAACCCCCATTCCCAGCAGAGAGTACATTTTATCTGTACTTTCTGAATGGGGAGGGCCGGTGAAGCGACGTGCATTAATTAAGCATTTCTCTCTAGAAGATCCAGATTTATCAGAAGCTTTGCGTAGACGCTTAAAAGCCATGGTAAGAGATGGTCAGCTATTTAAATCACCTGAAGGCTATATCCCCATCATGACACAAGAAACCCATCAAGGGACTTTGGTCATCGAGCGTGAAGGTGAAGGGTATCTGCGAACTCAAGAAGGAGAAACCATCACGCTCGGAGGCCCGACTTTGCGCGGACACTACGATGGTGACGAAATTGAAGTTCAAGTAATTCAAATAGATAAAGAAGGTTATGCCAGAGGGCGAATTGTTAAGTTATTGAAAGCAGTGACGCCTTTGGTGATTGGTCGTTTGAATAAAACGCACCATCATTATGAAGTTATCCCTTTAGAGCGACGATTTACCCAAAATATTACGGTGCCCAAAGAGAAGATCCACAAGGCGGAAAGTGGGAATATCGTTCAAATTAAAATATTGAGAGATGAAAAATATCGTTTTCACGTAGAGCCTGTTGGCGAAGTGATTGAAGTATTGGGCGATTTATCTACGCCTGGCATCGAAGTCAAAATGGCTATTCGCAAATTTGGCATTCCTTATCAATGGCCAAAAGCGGTTGAAAATGAAGCAGAAAAATTTCCAACCAAAGTATCTTTTAAAGGACAAGATCGCAAAGATTTAAGAGATCTATCCTTGGTCACCATTGATGGTGAAGATGCTAAAGATTTTGATGATGCTGTTTATTGTGAGGCGCGAGATGGTGGATGGCGTTTATGGGTCGCTATCGCTGATGTAAGTCATTATGTTCGAGCGGGTAGCGCATTGGACAAAGAGGCAATGCACCGCGGAAATTCTACTTATTTCCCTGGTAGTGTGATCCCTATGCTTCCTGAGCAGTTGTCGAATGAGCTCTGCTCGCTTAAGCCAGATGTCCCAAGACTATGTGTCGTTTGTCAAATGAGCATTAATAGTCAAGGCGAAATTCAGCGTTCGACTTTTTATCGTGCGGTTATGCACTCTAAGGCGCGTCTGACTTATACTGAAGTGGCAGAAATGGTAGAGGGAAATGCCTCTTTAAGAGAAAAATATGCGCCGCTTTTACCTTCAATAGATGCATTGCACGCCTTATATCAAGCATTCAATAAGCAACGAAAACATCGTGGGGCAATTGATTTTGATACGTTAGAAACACGTATTTTATTTGATAAAGATGGAAAGATAAAAAGTATCGTTCCACAGCAGCGTAACGTTGCTCATAAGATGATAGAAGAAAGTATGCTTGCAGCGAACGTTTGCGCAGCAAAATTCATACTTCGAAATAAACAGGGGGTATTGTATCGGATCCATGATAGACCGCCGCAAGAAAAACTCAAAGCTCTGCGTCAATTTTTATCTGAATTAGGACTTGATTTACCTGGAAAGACCAAACCAACATCAAAAGATTTTTCTTCCTTGATTGCTCATATTCAGGGTAGGGAAGATAAGCATGTCATTGAAACAGTGATGCTGCGTTCTTTGAGTCAAGCACAATACAGCCCTAAAAATATAGGTCACTTTGGGTTGGCTTATCCAAGTTATTTGCATTTTACCTCTCCTATTCGGCGTTATCCTGATTTAATTGTGCATCGGGTTATTACTGAGATTTTAGCAAACAATGCTAAAAAGGGACGCGGTACAAAAGAAATAGATTTAGAAAAATTGGGTATGCAATGCTCAGAAACAGAGCGTCGTTCAGATGAAGCAACACGGGATGCTCAACTAGCCTTAAAATGTCATTACATGCAAGATAAAATAGGGCAAGAATTTCGCGGCGTTGTTTCGGGCGTAGCAAGCTTTGGCCTATTTGTTGAATTAAAAGATATATACGTTGAAGGGCTTGTGCACGTTACTTGTTTGGGTAACGAGTATTTTCATTATGATTCTAGTCACCATAGGATGGTTGGCGATAGAACTCGCACAGTTTATCGTTTAGGCGATAGTGTCGAGGTGAAAGTCATGCGAGTAGATGTTGATGCCAAAAAAATCGATTTGGAACTCCTTGGTCAACTTCATGTCGATAAGCACAGGCAAAAGAAACATCATAAGGGCAGCCATAAGCCGCAACATCAAGAAACGCAACCTAAGCGTAAAAAACAAGCAAAGAAGAAACGCTCTCGCAGCAAAAAACACAAGCGAAAGTCTAAGTCATAAGGTTCTAACATGGCCCAAACTAAAATTATTTACGGCATGCATGCAGTGCTTGCTGCATTAGAACATCATCCTGAGAATATTCTGACGCTTTTTTGTCAAGAAAAAGAAGAAAGCATTCGCTTTAAAGAATTATTGGTAAAAGCCAAAGCAAATGCCTTAGATATTCAGACTGTTTCTCGTGTTAAATTGGACAAACTTACTGCAGCATCTCATCATCAAGGTATTGCAGCCAAAATACGCGTGAAGGTGGCTTTAGGCGAAAAAGATCTGATTGCATGGCTAGATGAGCCGTCTAAAAAGCCATTACTATTGATATTAGATGGTGTTCAAGATCCTCATAATCTTGGGGCATGTTTGCGTAGTGCTGAGGCTCTAGGAGTAGATTGGGTTGTTGTTCCTAAGGCTAACAGTGCTCCTTTAAATGCAACGGTAAGTAAAGTAGCCTGCGGAGCAGATCAAATATTACCCGTTGTTGAAGTGGCAAATATCGTACGCTTTATTAAACAAATCCAGGATAAAGGCGTATGGGTGGTGGGTACTGCAGCTGAAGCCGAAATACCTTTAAGCCGGATAGATCTCAAGCGCCACACAGCAATTGTGATGGGGGCGGAAGGAAAAGGGATAAAACGCCTAACCTTAGAATCTTGTGATGAAATCGCCAAAATTCCTTTGCAAGGTACAGTTTCTAGTTTGAATGTCTCAGTTGCAACAGGCATTTGTTTGTATGAGTGCGTACGGCAAAGATTGTAGTTTTTCTGTTCCTTCTTCCTCTTGCGACAGAGGGTGTTCTTATCTTCCTGTCCCTTCTCCCGCAAGCGGGAGAAGCTTAGGTGAGGTCTTAGGATTTTCCCCCTTACCCTAACCCTCTCCACAGAGAGGATAACCATGATGAATTTTTAAGAAACTCATAATATTCTTGTATTCAAAAAAACTATCTTATACACTGCACAGTTCTCTCGTTTTCTGCGAGAAAAAACAAAAGTTTGATAATTAACTCCTTGCACTTGGCGCCTTAAAGGCAAGTTTAAGTGCTACTAACCATGAGGAGCGTATATGCGCCATTATGAAATTGTTTTGTTAATTCATCCTGATCAAAGCGAACAGGTTACGGCCATGGTCGATCGTTATCGTGCAATGGCAGAAAAAAATGGTGGTAGTGTACATCGTTTTGAAGATTGGGGCAGAAGGCAGTTGGCTTTCCCAATAAAGAAGATGCATAAAGCACACTACGTTTTAATGAATATCGAATGTGACAATGAAGCATTAGACGCTCTCAAGCATGCATTTCGTTACAATGATGCCATTTTGCGTCATTTAATTTTACAAAGAGATGCAGCCATCACTGAAGTTTCTGCAATGCTACGTTCTGAAGAAGAAAAAGAACGCATGGAACGTGGTGGTGATCGTGCAATCATGATCGAAGAAGAAGAAATTGAGATCTAGTTTAAGGCTATATGCTTAGAACACGCAGAGATCCTCTTGAAAGGATAGTGTTCGAAGACTAATTAGGAGAGCAACAATGTCTACATGGCGTGCCCGTGGCAATAAAAAGAAATATTGTCCATTTACTTCAAAGAAAATCCCAGTTGAATTTATTGACTACAAAAATTTTCGTTTTTTACGTAAATATATTACTGAAACCGGAAAGATTGTGCCTAGCCGTATCACTGGCGTCAAAAACATTTATCAACACATGTTGGCGCGAGAAATTAAATACGCGCGCTATTTAGCGTTGATTCCGTTCTGCGATAGGCATTAATTTAATCTTCTCCTTTGCATGCCTTTAAGCTTATCAAAGGGGATAGTGAGAAAGAGGTTTAAAATGGAAGTCATATTACTCGAAAATGTGAGAAATCTTGGCAAATTTGGCAGCAAGGTCAGTGTTGCAAATGGTTTTGGCCGTAATTTTTTGATTCCACAAGGCAAAGCTGTACCTGCGACCAAGCAAAATATTGCTCAATTTGAAGCGCAAAGAGCTAAATTAGAAAAAGCAGCACAGGATAGATTATTAGCAGCTCAAGAACGTGCCGCTGAAATTAACAATGTGCATATTACTATTTATGCGCGCTCTGCTGATGAAGGAAAGCTCTACGGTTCAATTGGTACAATTGAAATGGCTAAAGCTTTTAATGAGAAAGGTGTTCAAGTGACCAGGCAAGAAATTCGTTTGCCTAATGGCCCTTTGCGTGAACTTGGTGAATATGTTGTTGAATTACAATTGCATGCTGAAGTGATTGCTAAGGCTAAAATTAGTGTGGTTCCTGAAGAGGAAAATAACTAATTGGTCTAGATTCATATAGTCACAGCACATGAGTTTTCGGGTAGGTACTGAGTCATGAGCAGCCACCGAAGTTCATGTCTGAAGGCTATAAGGAAGCTTCTTCAAAGCCACAAAAAGGGAAATAAGATGTTATTTCCCTTTTTTTTTACTTTTTTTGTTCCCTCATTATTTAACAAAACGATAAGGATTCTGCTGTGATCAGAGAAACTGAAATCTCGCGAGGATCGCCTGATATCACCGCAAAACTCAAAATGCCACCGCATTCGCTGGATGCAGAACAAGCGGTGCTGGGTGGATTAATGCTTGATAACAGGGCATGGGATCAAATTGCAGATAAGATTGTGGAAAAGCATTTCTATCGTCGCGATCATCAGCTTATTTTTCGCGCGATGATAAAATTAATGGAAGACAATAAACCCTTAGACGTAATCACAGTTTCTGAAGAGTTGCAGCGGATGGAGGTGCAAGACGAGGTAGGTGGTTTGGCTTATCTAGGAGAACTTGCCAAAAACACGCCTAGTGCCGCAAATATTGCAGCGTATGCCGATATTGTTTATGAGCGTTCGATATTGAGAGAATTAATCAGTGTTGGCACAACCATCACTGAATCGGCTTTTGATCCGCAAGGTCGAGCAAGCGCAGAAATCTTAGACGAAGCAGAAAAGAAGGTTTTTGATATTGCTGAGAAAGGAGTCAGAGGCAGTGGACCTGAAAATATACGTTCCATCGTATCAAAAACGTTAGATAACATTGAAAAGCGATTTCAAGAACACAATCCCATTACCGGTATCCCAACAGGATTCGCCGATTTTGATCGAATGACAGCTGGTATGCAGCCAGGGGATTTAGTGATTGTGGCAGGTAGGCCTTCGATGGGTAAAACTGTTCTTGGAATGAATATCGCTGAGCATGCAGCCATTCGTAGTCAAAAATCGGTTCTGGTATTCAGTATGGAAATGCCAGGTGAAGCGCTTGCTTTGCGTATGTTATCTTCTTTAGGGCGGATTGATCAGAATAAGCTTCGAACTGGAAAATTGGCAGAAGAAGATTGGACGCGATTAACCTCTGCCGTAGGTTTATTAAGTAATGCGAAATTATACATTGACGAAACGCCTGCCTTAACGCCGATTGAAATGCGTGCTAGAGCAAGACGAGTAGCCAGAGAGCGGGATGCATTGGGTCTTATTGTCGTGGATTATTTGCAGTTGATGCGAGGTGGGAGTAATTCAGAAAATCGAACGGCAGAAATTTCTGAAATTTCTCGCTCGTTAAAAGCATTGGCAAAAGAATTGCATGTGCCTATCATTGCTTTATCGCAGCTCAATCGAAGTTTGGAGCAACGCCCCAACAAACGACCTGTTATGTCTGACTTACGAGAATCGGGCGCTATTGAGCAGGATGCGGACTTGATTGTTTTTATTTATCGTGATGAAGTTTATCATGAGGATAGTCCTGATAAGGGAACGGCCGAAATTATCATCGGTAAGCAACGTAATGGACCGATTGGTACCGTGCGCTTGACCTTTATGGGACAATATACCCGTTTTGATAACTTTATGACTGAACATGTAGCACCTCTATAGGGAAATAGTATGCGTAATGTTTTAGCTCAAGTTTCTCAGTATGCATTGCGTCATAATTTGCAACAAGTACGAAAAATGGCGCCAGGATCCAAAATCATTGCAATGGTAAAAGCAAATGCTTATGGCCATGGCTTAAGCAAAGTGGCTAAAACTATCCAAGATGCGGATGCCTTAGGGGTAGCGAGCCTTGAAGAAGCATTACGTATTCGTCAAGCTGGTGTCCAATCAGATATTGTCTTAATGGAAGGTATTTTTCGCGAAGAAGAATTAGCTGATGTCAAACATCATCATCTTACTATGGTAGTGCATCATTGGTTTCAAATACAGGCGCTCCAATCTTATGCTGAAAAAAATGACTTTCGCTTTAGGATCTGGATAAAAATCAATACAGGTATGAATCGACTAGGATTTCAGGCGCAGGAGTTTGATGAAGCCTATGCCACACTCTCCAAACTCAGTCATGTTGAAATCATTGGTTTTATGACGCATTTTGCAGAAGCTGATGAAAGAGAAAAAGACAGCACGCGAAAACAAGCAGATTATTTTCAAAGCATCATTGCAGGAAAACCAGGTCAAAGATGTTTAGCAAATTCTGCCGCTATATTAGCTTGGCCACAAACACATGCTGACTGGGTTCGCCCTGGATTAATGCTTTATGGTGCTTCTCCTTTTGTTGGCGTAACCGGCAAAGAACTTAATTTGTTACCCGCAATGACTTTGCGTTCTGAAATTATTGCCATCCGAGAGCTTGCCTTAGGTGAGCGGGTGGGTTATGGCGGCACCTGGGAAAACCCACGTCCTATCAGCAAAATTGGTATTATTGCAATAGGTTATGGCGATGGATATCCCTGGCATGCCAAAAATGGAACACCTGTTTTAGTGAATGGACAACGAGTGATGACAACAGGCAGAGTCTCGATGGATATGCTGGCAGTGGATCTTTCTTCGCTAAAAGAAGTCAAGGTGGGCGATCCCGTCACGCTATGGGGTGATACGTTGCCAATTGAAGAGGTTGCGCATCATGCAGGCACCATTCCTTATGAGCTCTTTTGTCGTTTTACTGAAAGGGTAAAAGTAGAAATAATTAGCTGAAAATCTTCTTGATAGCTATCCCCCATTTTTTCATTGAAAAAACGGGGATAGCTATCAAGACTAAATGCTATGAAAAAGACGTATTAACAAGTGATTTTTGTGCAATAGTAGGCTCTATTGCATGGCTAGTTGTTGTGGTTTGACTTGGTGTTCTTTGAGTTTTACTCCAAAGCCAGCTGAGCCCTGAGCTTATACCACTAAACACATCAGATGCTAATTCACCGACATCTTTAGTTGCCCATGAACCTTCATATTTAGCAAGTGTTTCATCATCTGCATGGCCGTGCATAATATCAAAGAAGTCACCAGCAGCATGCGCAACTTCACTGTCTACGATAAATTTGCTACCTTGATAAAGCGCAATGCTAGCAGGAGCGACCCATGCACCGTATTCTTGAGCGAGCATAGTACCTAATGCATAGGGAGAATAGTTGCTTGCAAAATATTGTATGCCTAAATTAAGAATAGTTTGCGTATGTGCTGCATAAACGCCTACAATTTTAGGAAGTATTTTGGCTAGTACTGTATTTGCTGCATACATGCCAAACATACCAGGCATATAATACATTGCAGCGAATCCAATAGTTAATTGAAGACCTAATTGCGCAGAAGGTTTCAATTTATAGCCTTCTGCTATCAGTTTTTTTTCAACTTCTTCAGCAGCAGTCGCAACTACTTTACTATTAAAGATAAAATCAATTTGTTTTTCTGTAAGTGGACAGTCATCTAGCACTGCACTAAGGAGTGTCGTTGAAAACTCTGATTTGATTTTGCCCTGCAGAATGATAAGGTTATCAGTTAATTTTTGTCTGTCCTCTTTTGATAAATCTTTATTTTTCAGCAACGTAATAATTTCACGCTCTCTGATTTTATAGGCAGTCAGCAAATCCTCTTCTTCGTTTGCAGTGTAGATACCAGTTACAAAATCATGGATCTTCTTTTGATTCTCGACAGAAGGAGAATCGTATAAAGAAAAATAATGTGAAATAGACATAGCTGCCCTCTAACTTTAAATTTGCATTAATGTCAGATAGCTTAATTTTTATGTGGAATAAGGGCACGTCATTTTCGATAAGCGAGAATGAAAAAAAGATAGGCAGGATAAGGGGAATTCCCCCTATCCAGAAAATCACCAGATCACGCCGAAGTTTTTGCGAAGGCGGGTGTCTAAAATTCGAATGCGAAGAGTATATTAATCTTGTTTTGTATCAAGATTATAGCGTGTAAGACTATCAAGAATTTCCTGTTTAGCGGCCTTAGCGTCTAACCACCCTTCTAATTTAACCCATTTTCCTTCTTCTAAATCCTTATAGTGGGTGAAAAAATGCGCAATTTGTTCTAATAAAAGAGGGGGAAGATCTTCTAACTTTTCGACATGATGATAAAGATTCGTTAACTTGTGAATGGGAACCGCTAAAATTTTGCGATCATTGCCTGCCTCATCCCTCATTGCCAGCATGCCTACAGGCCGACAGCGGATGACACATCCCCTATTGACGGGGATGGGGGTAATCACTAAAACATCTACTGGATCACCATCATCCGATAAAGTTTGAGGAATATACCCGTAATCACAGGGGTAATGCATGCAGGTAGATAAGAAACGATCGACAAACAAGGCTCCTGTTGTTTTATCAACCTCATACTTAATTGGTTCACTATGCGCAGGAATTTCGATAATCACATTAATGTCATCAGGGACTTGGTGACCTGCACTAACAAGAGCTAAACCCATACATCTATTCCTGTGTTATTTTTCTAACGTTTTATTGTACACCTCTAATTATAGCTTTTTTTTTGCATAAATATACCACTCATTACACTTCAAGAGGCGAAGCATCGAAAGAGCGTTTCTGTACGCGAGTGAGGTTTCCAAGGAGATAATCGCGATTATCTCCTTTAATGCGAGCACGAAGTTACTCTACACGCAGCATATAAACAAGGTATACCGCTCTGTTAATGGATTGTAAAATCGCATTTTTATCTACGAGCGGTATATGACTATCTTATGCAATCGGCTTGCGTTTTAGTTTTTATGGTTCGGCAACAGACCCATCGTGGCAATGAGGGCAAGAAATGCCTGCAATGAATAAAGGAGATTGCTGTTCCTCATGGGTAACAGGATGGCGGCAAGCAATACATTGAGTGGTTGCTGTTTCTGCTAGCTGAGCATCAACAGCAATTCTTTTATCAAAGACAAAACATTCACCCTCATAGTGTGTTTCTCCGCACTCTTCAAGGTACTTTAAGATCCCACCCTCTAATTGGTACACATCTTTAAAACCTTGAGAAAGAAGATAGGGGGCCGCTTTTTCACAACGAATACCACCTGTGCAATAAGTCACAATGGTTTTATCTTTGTATTCAGGCGGCAAGGTATTGATTGCTTGTGGAAAAGCCCGAAAATTTTCAATGCCTAAATGAATAGCGTTTTTGAATTTACCAATGCCTACTTCATATGTATTACGTGTATCCAAAATAATGACGTCTTTGTTTTCATCTATCCATTGCTTAAATGTTGTTGCACTAACCGTTGGAGCAGGTTGTTTTGCAACATTAAGCTCTGGTACACCCATCGTCACAATTTCAGGTTTAATTTTGACTATCATGCGATCAAAAGGGGGCGCATCAGAGAAGCTTTCTTTAAACTCAATCTTAGGTAATCCGCAAATTAAGAGACATTCGTAAAATCTATCTATTGCTGTGCGATTGCCGGATAAAAAGGCATTGATTCCTTCATTACCAAGCAAAATGGTTCCCTTGAGACCTAAATTGAGGCAATGTGTTTTAAGATTTTGTTGCAAACCCTGTAAGTTATTCAGGTTTATAAATTTATATCCAGAAATATTGATGTATGTCATGAAATAATGGTGCAAAGCTGCATAGGATTATCAAAGGGCAAATTTACCATAATTGATGATAATCGCAATCAATAAGCTATCTTCGTGAGTAGTTTTGATCCCGTGCTATCGTTTTCAATCGAGATTGTGCAAAATACGAAGGTGTTGTTAATTTTAAAAGGGAGGTTTAGGTGAAAGGAATGTGGCAACGATGCAGGCATTTTGCCGTAGTGGGTGTGGCTATCATGAGTATGCAATCGGTTTTTGCAGCCGAGAAAATAGTCGTTGATATCCATAAGTTAAATGATAATGCTAGTACACATGGTATTGGTGAAAAAATAGGTACTATCACATTTGAAGACAGTAAGGCTGGACTCAAAATTGAATCTGACTTGAAAGGTTTAGCGGCAGGAGATCATGGTTTTCATATTCATGAGCATCCTTCTTGTGATGGGGGAGAGAAAGATCATAAATGGGTTGCTGGGTTAGCTGCTGGTAGCCACTTTGATCCAGAGCATACAGGACATCATTTAGGGCCTAAAGGAAAAGGGCATCTAGGTGATTTGCCTGTTTTGGTGGTTAACCAAAAGGGCGAAACAAAGACGACCGTTGTCGCAGAAAGGCTTAAATTGGCTGATATTACCAACCGTTCAATCATGATCCATGAAGGCGGAGATAATTACTCTGATGTTCCTCCTCTTGGTGGTGGTGGTGCAAGAATAGCTTGTGGTGTGATTAAAAAAGGGTAAATTCAACCGTGTTCTAAAAAGAAAGGGCTCTTAAATGAGCCCTTTTTGCTGAGAGCATCTTTAAAGCTTGCGGATGAGTAAAATTCCATCTCGAACACTGAGCATGACCGTTTCGACGCTTTCATCATGGCGTGCTTTAAGATTAAGCGCATGAATTGCCTCACCAGCTTTATCTTTAGGTGCCACAACCTCACCATCCCAAAGCGCATTATCAACTACCATAAGCCCACCACGGCGTAGCTTGGGAATGAGCAAATCATAATAGGTAGGATAATTCGGTTTATCTGCGTCGATAAAGATAAAATCAAATGGATGGTCTATTTGTTGGATAGTTTGGGTGGCATCACCAAGACGTATTTCAATTTTATGGCCGAAAGGACTTCTATCAAAATATTTTTGTGCAAATTCCGCGTTTTGTTGTCGGATCTCACAGGTGATGAGTTTTCCATCAGCGGGTAAGGCTTCGGCGATATTTAAAGCAGAGTATCCAGTAAAAGTGCCAATTTCTAAGCAATTTTTCGCTTGAAGCACTTTAATAAGAATTTGTAATAGCCTTCCTTCGGTAGGACCGCAAAGCATTTGCGGTGCACCAATAACAGCCTCTGTTTCTTGGCGTAAATTTTTAAGGAGAGGGGGTTCTGGACTGGTGATATTCTCAATGTAATTTTTGAGATCTTGGTTTAATACATTGTCCATCATTTTTCCTCATTTATCTTGGGGTAGGGAGTCTACTAGGTAAATTATGCCAAGCTAGCCTATTTTCTCTTTGCGCTGCTTGCAATGATAATGCTTTTACCCTCAAAGCAGTTTGGCGTTTTTGGGAAGGTCCTCTGGCAGCATTTGGCGCTCCCTAGGGGGTTCGAACCCCTGTTCCCGCCGTGAGAGGGCGGTGTCCTAGGCCTCTAGACGAAGGGAGCTAGTCCGAATAAGCGCATGATCATTTTGGGTGGGCCTAGAGCGATGGTATCATACCCACCTTAGTTGCTTACTCTAGCATTTTGATTACTTTAGATAAACGAGGTACTCCCCTACATGATTAGGGCTTTCTTGACAAAAGTTGGGATACTTTCCAACAAGAGCGCCAAACCAGGGACGGCTGATGGTGGTAAACCTATCATTATTGACCGAAGCCAGCATGGGATTTCACGAGCAAATATTAGTGAAAATGCACTAAAAGTGCTTTATCGTTTACATCGTCATGGCTACCAAGCTTATCTTGTCGGAGGTGGAGTACGTGATTTATTGCTTGGATTACACCCGAAAGATTTTGATGTAGTAACGAATGCCAAACCTGAAGACATTCGTCGAGTCTTTCGTAATTGTCGTTTAATTGGTAGACGTTTTCGTTTGGCGCACGTTTATTTTGGTCATGATATTGTTGAAGTCGCTACATTTCGCGGAAAGACTGATGAACAGTCCGAAGATTTATCCCATTCTGAAAAAGGGATGATCTTACGAGATAATGTTTACGGGACAATATCTGAAGATGTTTGGCGTCGAGATTTTACACTTAACTCTCTTTATTACAATATTGCCGATTTTTCAGTGGTCGATTACACCGGTGGTTATGCTGATATTAAAGCCAAGCGTTTGAGAATGATAGGTGATGCGAGTGTTCGTTATCGTGAAGATCCTGTTCGAATGCTAAGAGCTATTCGTTTTGCCTGTAAAATTGGGTTTGAAATCCCACAAGATCTTTCACAACCAATGCTCGAGCTAAAGGAACTAATAAGTCACGTTTCACCTGGCAGGCTTTTTGAAGAGATGATGAAAATGTTTCATTCAGGCTCAGCCTATCCAGTTTATGAACAATTAATTAAACATCAATTGTTTGCAGAACTTTTTCCCGCAACCAGTGATGCTTTAAAACAAGCTTCGTTTCCTACCCATGAACTGTTGACGATCATTTTTCAAAACACTGATAATCGAATTCAGCAACAAAAAACAGTGACACCTTCATTTATTGTTGCTGGGCTTTTATGGCATCCGATTTGTTTGCAGGCGCAAACCCATATTGACAATGGAATAGCGGTTTTTCCAGCAAGGATCCAAGCGATAGAAGATCTTTTGCGCAAACAGGGACAACGGATCAGCATTCCTAAGCGGATTGTTCAAGGTGCAAGAGAAATATGGATGTTGCAAATGCGTTTAGTAAGACGTCATGGCAAACGAGCACAGCAACTCATGATGGAGCCTAGATTTCGAGCTGCATTTGATTTCCTTGAGTTAAGAGCATTAGCAGGCGAACCTGTTGGTGAATTAGTTTCTTGGTGGAAGGAATACATAGAAGGGGATCCAGCCCAACGCCGAGAGTTGGTTAAAGCGTTGGGTTTTAAAAAGAAGAAAAAGAAAATCCGCCGTAAGCGTGAAGAAGATCCTGCAACCTAGAACATAAAAAATGATGATTTGCGTTCAGGCAAGACGTGAAAACGCTGTAGCGCAGAATCAACGAACATAATATTTTGATGAGGATACTAGTGCAAGAAGTGTATGTTGGTCTAGGCAGCAATCAAGATTCTCCGCTCAATCATGTACAGCGTGCGATTGGAGAATTTAAGAGAATTAAAGACACGACGCTTGTTGCGGCATCATCTTTGTATCAGACCAAGGCATGGGGGATCGTTTCTCAAGACGATTTCATTAATGCTGTTGTAAAATTAAAAACAATGTTGTCTGCAAATGAGCTATTTGATGCTTTAATGGCAATGGAACAGGCGCATGGTCGGGTTCGTAAGGAAAAATGGGGGCCTAGAACCTTAGATTGCGATTTGTTGTTATATGGTCAACATCAAATTTCAAGCGAAATATTGACGGTACCTCATCCAGGAGTGACTTCGCGCGCTACTGTGTTGATCCCTTTAGCTGAAATTGCACCAACACTTGTCATATTAGATCAGCCCATCTCTTATTATTTGCAATTGTGTGATAAATCCGGTGTGAAGAAATTATCATCGTCTCCAGAGGAAAATAGCATTTTATGAAAAATGATAACAAGGCTCAACAAAAAGAAATATTATGGCAGACATTACAAAATGCAGCCGAACGCATGAAACAAACTCATTTGAGAGAATTGTTTAAGCAGGATCCTTCCCGAGCCTCAAAATTTTCTCTAACAATGGATGAGATACATTTAGATTACTCAAAGAATCTTTTAACGACTGAGACAATAGCAACATTATTAGAATTAGCGCAAGTGTGTGAAGTTCCCTCGGCAATTAAAGCACTTTTGTCTGGAGAGCACATTAATACAACGGAAAATCGTCCGGCACTTCACAGCGCATTACGACAAGATTCAAGCCAAACCTTGAATGTAAAAGGACAAAATGTACTTCCTTTGATTAGAGCCGAAAAAGAGAAGATGTATCGTATTGTGGAACAGTTACATCAAGGGATCTATAAGGGAGCAACAGGAGAAAAAATCACTGATGTTGTGAATTTGGGTATTGGTGGCTCAGATCTTGGACCTGTCATGGCAGTTGAAGCATTAAAGAATTACCAGCAAACGGCGATTAGGCTTCATTTTGTTTCTAATGTAGATCCCGATGCTATTACTAATGTATTAAAAGAATTAAATCCTGCTACCACTTTATTTATTGTTTCTTCAAAATCATTTTCAACGCCTGAAACGTTAATGAACGCAAAGGTTGCAAAAAACTGGTTACAAGAAAACTTAAAGACCGAAAAAATTATCAATCAGTTTATTGGCGTGACAGCCAATGCAGCTAAGGCTCAAGAATTTGGGTTATTACCTGAAAATATATTGAATTTTTGGGATTGGGTAGGAGGAAGATATTCTATTTGGTCTACAATTGGTTTGCCCCTTGCTATTAGTATCGGGGTAGAGCATTTTGAAGAATTTCTTTTGGGGGCTCGCAGGATGGACGAACATTTTGCCAATAGTCCCTTATCTGAAAACATGCCAGTTTTGCTAGCGCTGATTGGTATTTGGTATATAAATTTCTGGAATGCACATACCATTGCAGTATTACCTTATTCCTCTCTTTTGTCGTATTTTGCAGATTATTTACAACAATTGGATATGGAAAGTAATGGTAAACAAGTGCAACATTCAGGAGAAAGTGTAGATTATTTAACAGGTCCTATTGTGTGGGGGCAGCCTGGCACTAATGGTCAGCATGCCTTTTATCAATTGTTACATCAAGGTACACATTTTATTCCAATCGATTTCATTGTGGCGGCACAAACACATACAGAACAATTGGCTTCACAGCATTTGCAATTAGTTGCAAATTGCTTGGCACAGTCAGCGGCTTTGATGCAAGGAACGCCAAGTGATGTAAAATCAACCCATGACAAAATGCCTGGCAATAAGCCAAGTAACACATTGCTTTTGTCAAAAATATCTCCCAGGGCTTTGGGTCAGTTATTGGCTTTATATGAACATAAGGTTTTTGTGCAAGGTGCGATTTGGCAAATCAATTCTTTTGATCAACCTGGGGTGGAATTAGGGAAAAAATTGGCAAGTACTTTTATTGCCAGTTTAGAAAATGGAAAAATGAGCGAAGAGATAGATCATTCAACACGTACTTTAATTGAAAAAATTCGCCAATTCTAGTCATACGCCTATTTGACGAAATCAAAAGAAAAAAAGAAGTGCTTTTGCACTTCTTTTTTTTCAAGATCTTTTGTCTCAAGAAACCTCGCTTTGGGGCTTATTATGTTGCTTCGATGGAAAATCCTCTGTGATCACCATGCGAAGCACTATCTTGCTTGCTGATGCTAGCTCAAACTCAATATCATGTGATAGCTTAAACGAATATGCCTGACAGGATAGTTAGTAGCACACCCACATAAAAGGACTAGAATATGGCTGGGCAAAGTAAGAAAGCACAATCTGATATTTTTGAGCCAACTTTAAGTAACGAAAAATATCAACAGCTTTATCAGCAATCAATCCAATCACCAGAATTATTTTGGGCAGAACAAGCAGAACGCTTTATAACTTGGTACAAAACGTGGCTAACCGTCAATGAGAGTGATTTCAGCAAAGGCGAAATCAAATGGTTTAAGGGTGCAAAACTAAATGTTAGCTATAACTGTTTAGATCGCCACTTGCCAGCAAAAGCTAAACAACCGGCTATTCTGTGGGAGGGAGATAATGGTGAGAGGCGCCAACAGATAACCTATCAAAAATTGCATGAACAAGTATGTCGATTTGCTAATGGATTAAAAACCGTTGGCATTAAAAAAGGTGATAGGGTGTGCTTGTATTTACCTATGATACCTGAAGCGGTTGTGGCAATGCTGGCTTGTGCCAGAATTGGCGCTGTTCACTCGGTGGTATTCGCTGGATTTTCTTCTCATGCGCTTGCTGAGCGGATCCTCGATGCGGGTTGCCAAGTTGTGATTACAGCAGATGAGGGGATCCGAGGAGGCAAAACTATCCCTTTGAAGAAAAATGTCGATGAGGCTTTAACGCATATTGCAGTACGCAAAATAATCGTTATTAAAAATAGTGGAAAAAGTATACCAATGCATATGCATCGCGATATTTGGTATCACGAATTATGTCGTCAACAAAGCATGACATGTGAACCTGAATGGATGGATGCAGAGGATCCTCTTTTTATTCTTTATACCTCTGGTTCTACCGGTAAACCTAAAGGGATAGTACACACTTCGGGTGGATATTTAACCTACGCTGCTATTACTCATCGTTATGTATTTGATTATCAACCCAATGACATATATTGGTGTACGGCAGATATTGGGTGGATCACAGGACATACGTATAGCGTTTATGGGCCTTTTGTTAATGGTGCAACTACTGTCATGTATGAAGGTGTGCTGACAGGGCCTGATCCTAGTTTGATATGGAATATAGTTGATAGGTATCAAGTAACGATTTTTTATACGGCACCCACTGCGATCCGAAGTTTAATGGCATTAGGAGAAGAACCGTTAGCTTCTAGTACGCGCAATAGTTTACGAATTTTAGGTACTGTAGGTGAACCGATAAACCCTGAAGCTTGGCGTTGGTATGATGATGCCGTCGGGCAAAAAAAGTGCTGGATAGTCGATACATGGTGGCAAACAGAAACCGGTGGCGTGATGATTTTACCACTCCCTGGTATTGGAAGCCAAAAACCAGGAGCTGCGTGTAAGCCATTTTTTGGTATAAACCCTGCTATTGTCGATGCACAAGGTGCTGAGCTTGAAAACGATGAAAGTGGCTATCTTATTATTAAACAGAGTTGGCCAGGACAAGCACGAGGGATCTATAAAAATCCTGAGCGATTTTTAAAGGGTTATTTTAGCCAATATCCGGGTTTTTATTTTACTGGCGATGGTGCTTATCGTGATAGTGATGGCGATTATTGGATAACTGGACGCGTAGACGATGTGATTAATGTCGCTGGGCATCGTTTAGGGACAGCAGAGATAGAAAGTGCTCTTGTATTACATCCTGCAGTTGCTGAAGCCGCGGTGGTAGGGGTGCCGCATCCTGTTAAAGGACAAGGCGTATATGCTTATGTGACGTTGATTGCAGAAAAAGAATGGAATGACAATTTGGTTAAAGAATTACAGGAATATGTTGCCAAACGTATTGGTAAGCTTGCTATTCCCGATTATATTCAGTTAGCACCTAACCTACCTAAGACACGTTCGGGAAAAATTATGCGCCGTATTTTACGGTGCGTTGCGACAGGTGAATTCGATAAAATTGGTGATACTTCTACATTAGCCGATCCTGAAGCTCTTTCTGCTTTAGTAGCATTGCAGAAAGAAAAAAAATAATGTCAAGAGTAAGCAAGCAAGCATAGATTAAATTCAAAATTGGTGGTAGCAAAGCCATAGAGTGGGTAATTATTTTCTGATAGGCTTAGTTTAGCTGAGGAGAAAAGTTAGCATGCAAGAGGTTTATATCGTAGGGGCAGCTAGAAGTCCTGTAGGAAGTTTTGGTGGCTCGCTTTCTAAATTGTCTGCAAGCGCAATTAGTGCACAAGTAATCAAAGGATTGCTTGAGAAAATTGATCTTTCGCCGAACCAAATTGACGAAGTCATTTTGGGACAAGTTTTAGCGGCGGGTGTTGGACAAAATCCTGCAAGGCAAGCCAGTATTGCCGCAGGGATCCCCTTTAATGTACCAGCAATGACAATTAATAAGGTTTGTGGTTCAGGATTAAAAGCCGTTCAGCTAGGATTTCAAGCCATTTGCTTGGGAGATGCCTCTATCGTAGTAGCGGGAGGACAAGAAAATATGTCTCTTGCGCCGCACTATTTGCCGAATTCAAGACAAGGTCAGCGGATGGGGGATTGGCAATTAAAGGATTCTATGATCATTGATGGATTATGGGATGCATTTAACAATTATCATATGGGGCAAACGGCTGAAAACATTGTCACCAAATTTGAGATTAGCCGCGAAGATCAAGATTCATTTGCTGCTCTTTCTCAGCAAAAAGCAGAAAAGGCATTAAAAGAAAATCGTTTTGCCGAAGAAATTATTCCCATAGAGGTTCCTAAAGGTAAAGGTGAAACCTTCTTATTTAAGCAAGATGAGTATCCTCGTGCCGGGGTGACGCAAGAAAGTTTAAGTCATCTTCGTCCAGCTTTTACGGCTTCTGGATCAGTGACTGCAGGCAACGCTTCTGGCATTAATGATGGTGCTGCTGTGGTAGTGATAGCAAGTAAAGAAGCGGTTAAAAAATATGGACTTAAACCTATCGCTAAAATTGTGGCTGCGGCTACTTCTGGAGTTGATCCTGCTATTATGGGAACAGGTCCTATTCCTGCCAGTCGCAAATGCTTGGAAAAAGCAGGTTGGACAGCGAAGGATCTTGACTTAATTGAAGCAAATGAAGCTTTTGCTTCTCAGGCGATTTGTGTTAATCGTGAGATGGGCTGGGATATTAACAAAGTGAATGTTAATGGTGGTGCGATTGCATTAGGACACCCCATAGGCGCTTCAGGTGCGCGTATATTAGTGACTCTTTTACATGAAATGAAACGTCGAGAAGCGAAGAAAGGGTTAGCAACTCTTTGTATTGGCGGTGGACAAGGTGTTGCTCTAGCCGTCGAGGGTGTTGTTTAACTTGATCGCATTCACTGCAACGCAATGGCAAACTAGGATGATTTGAATATGAATGCTCGTGTTGCCTTAGTGACAGGTGGTACAGGTGGGATTGGTACGGCAATTTGCCACCATTTGCATAAGCAAGGGCTGCGTGTTATAGCAGGATATAGCCATGGCGGTGATAGTTCACATGCTCTAGAATGGCTGAAAGAACAAGCAAAGGCAGGATATCAATTTGATATTGTCTATGGTGATGTTTCGAATTTTGAATCCTGTGGTGAAATGTTACATGAAGCTGAAACTAAAGTCGGTCCTATCGATATTTTAGTAAATAATGCGGGCATTACGCGTGATGCAACTTTAAGAAAAATGCTTGCTAAAGATTGGGATCTTGTTTTGCGGGTGAATTTAGATAGCGTGTTTAATGTGTCTCGACATGTAATTAATGGCATGATCGAACGTGGATTTGGTCGAATCATTAATATTTCATCCATTAATGGTCAAAAAGGGCAGTTTGGTCAAACAAACTACTCTGCGGCCAAAGCAGGGATGTATGGGTTTACTAAAGCACTTGCGCAGGAAGTTGCAAGTAAAGGAGTGACAGTGAATACTGTCTCTCCAGGTTATGTAGCAACGGAAATGGTGAAAAAGATGTCTCCAGCGGTATTAGAGAAAGTCATTGCTCAAATACCCGTAGGCAGATTAGCAGAACCAGATGAAGTGGCTCGTGTAGTAGCATTTCTTGCTGCTGATGAAGCAGGATATATTACGGGCGCAAATATTGCCATTAACGGCGGACAGCATATGTATTAGTCTTTCCTCTAAGGGGGTCTAGACATGAACGAACCACGTATTATCAAAAAATATCCTAATCGTCGTTTATACGATACAGCGATTAGTAGTTATATAACGCTTGAAGATGTAAGGCGTTTAGTGATTGAGCAAATCCCTATTAAAGTGGTTGATGCTCGATCTCAAGAAGACATTACACATAGTACGCTCTTGCAAATTATTATTGAGCAAGAAGAAAGCGGACCACCTTTGTTTACAATTGATAGTTTGCAAAAGATGATTCGTTCTTATGGCGGCGCGATGCAAACATTTTTAAGTAAAATATTTGAACAAGGGATGGATGTTTATGCTGAACAGCAATCCTTGTTCAAAGGTAACGCTGCTGCAAGCGTAAGCCAAGAAGATGCTAAAGATCCAGTGCGTTTAATGACAGATATAGCGCAAAGGAATGTGGCGCATTGGCAACAACTACAGCAGCAGTGGTTAAATAATTTTGGTGGACCGCAATCTTCAGCTGCAGAAGCTGTGCCGGCCTCTGAAAGGGTTAACGAAGATACACATGTTACAACAAGTGTGAAAACTACTGAGTAAGTGTCAATCTAGTTACTTGACACAAAATCAACTCGCACCTATCCTTTGGAAATGAAGTGTTGCGACGCAAAATTTCCAAAAGGAGTCACTTATGCCAGTATCTTTTTTTGAGCACTTACCTCAAACAGGTAAATCAATGATTGAACCTATGATGGCATTTAACCAAGTCACTGCACGTTTATACACGGATATCACACGCGAAAACATAAAGGCAATGACAGAATTTATGCATCTTCAGACCGAGCATATGCAACGATTGGGTCATATGAGAAAAATGGAAGATGTTTTAAATTTGCAGGCGGAATGGATGGAAAAAATGGCTCCTCTAGGCGAGCATGCCCAGCATATCATGGATCTCATGCTACAAGGTGCTGAAGATTATAGCCGATGCTTTGAAAAGGGTTTACAGCAGGCCACGAAAGAGAGCAAAAATATGCAAGATCAATTCATGAAGCAGGGTAAGAACATGCAAGATGAGTTTGAAAAGGAAGGCAAAAATATTCAAGATCAATTTACAAGAGCAGGTAAGTCTATCCAAGATAAAACAGCTCATAAAAGATAAATGACAGGTAAATGATTTTTTGGCCTGACTGTCAAAGGATCATTTACTTTCTCAAATTTTACGAAAAAGCGTATCTAAAACTTTGAAAAAACCCTCACGCGAAAGGTGAGGATCAATATGACCATTCACAAGTAATAATAATTGAACCCACCCAAGTATGCTTGCTAATAAAACAATGGGTAGTCCAATCCCAATTCCTAGTAAAACATAACATCCCAATGTGTTGATAAACTGCATAAATAGCAATGGGATGAGCGGATGGCTGCCTGCTAGTAAGAAGATTTGGTAACATAACCATACAATAGCAATTAACGTTAGCGTAAACCCAGCGAATAATTTAGTCATGCCACACCGTAAAAGTTTCAACTTCTTCACGTGTTGTTCGGTATTGATTAACTGGAGCAGACCAGTCTGCGTAACCTACAGCCATACCACAGACAATATGGTATAGCGGAGAAATATTTAGATACTCGCGAATAATATCAGGATATTCTGCTAAAGAAGCCTGCGGGCAGGTTTCTAGCCCATGAGCGCGAGCTGCTAACATGACATTTTGTATAAACATCCCGAAATCAATCCAAGCGCCCATGCTCAATCGAGAGTCAATATAGAAGATAAACCCGACAGGGGCTCCAAAAAAGTGATAGTTACGATACCACTGTTCTTTTCGTTTTTCAGTTTCATGGATTTGAATATTGAGAGCACCATACAATGCCATGCCACAAGCCTTGCGACGAGCTTTAAAGGGCTCAACCCATTCCTGCGGATAATAGTCATAATCTGGGTTATCAGGTATTTTATTTTCACGAGCAGAAATAATAGCAGAAGCTATTTTTTGCTGGTGATTTGCTCCAACGATCGCTACATTCCATGGCTGCGTGTTTACGCCTGATGGCGCAAATTTGGCCGCGTCCAAGATTTTAATAATTGTATCGTTGGAAACAGGTTGGTTGAGAAAAGCTCTGACGCATTGGCGATCCCGCATAGCGGCGATCGCTCCTAATTCTTGCGTAGGCAGGGAATTAGCGTCCTTGTTTTTCACGAACTTCTGCAAGTGTTTTGCAATCAATGCATAAGGTTGCAGTTGGTCTAGCTTCTAAGCGACGGATGCCAATTTCAATACCGCATTCCTCGCAAAAACCGTAATCGCCGCTATCAATGAGCTTAATCGACTCATCAATTTTATTGATTAGCTTATGCTCACGATCACGTGCGCGTAACCTTAAAGCAAAAGTTTCTTCTAACGTTGCTTGATCACTAACGTCAGCAGGAACTTCAGCAAGTTCTTTAAGATCATGAATGGTTTCATCACCACCTTCGAGGAGAGCATTCTTCCAAATATTGAGCAACTTTCTAAAATGCTCAAGTTGGGCTTTGCTCATATACTCTTCCCCTTTCTTTGGCTCATAAGGTTTTACCCCATAAGACAACAAAGTTTGGGTTGTGGTTGGATTGCTAATGCTTCCTTGCGTTGCCTTCACGTTCGTTTTCTTCTTGGTTGTGCTGCTATTGGCTTCAGCTGACATGGCTTCCTCCTCCTGACGCGAAACGTCGGGTAAGATTCAAATCTATCTCATTTCTAGTTGGAACATCAATGATAAAAAAAAGTTCCGAAATCTCACCTAGTAAATTATATAAGTCAGATCCCTAGAGATTGTGTTTCCTTACACTGAGGGTGCGAATATACACGTAAATTAGGTGTTTGGCTACCCACCACTTAGCGATAAAAAGGGTAGGAAATTATACATTTCATGCCGAAAAACCAGAAGCCCTAAAATATTAAAAAATTATCTTAACTTTGTAACTAATATTGCCGACTACTTGATTAGGAAGAAACATAAGCAGGCCGGTGGTAATATGGAATTTCCAAGCCCTTTAACTCAAGCTGTTTTGCTCAAGCGCTACAAGCGTTTTCTAGCAGAAATTGTGATAAACAATCAAGAACATCGCGTTATTTATTGCCCGAATATGGGGGCAATGACAGGATGTGACATTCTGGGGAGTCGTGTCTGGTTTTCTCGTTCTCCAAACACGCGAAGAAAATTTCCAGATACTTGGGAGCTTGTCGAAGTTGATGCTGGTTACTTAGTCTGTGTAAATACATTAAACACAAACCAACTTATTCTTGAAGGAATAGTTAACGGCGTTATTAACGAGTTACAGGGATATACACAGATCTTACTTGATCCTCCCTTATTGGAAGATCACTCCTTTGATATTCTGTTGGAAAAAAACCCAGGTATTATCGATGACACTGAAAAATGCTTCGTTGTTTCTAAAGGCGTTACATTAGGTGATGAAATACACCGTGGCTTTTTTCCCGATACACCTACTGAAAAAGGTGTTCAACAGCTTAAAGCACTTATTCATGCCAAAGAAATGGGATATCGTGCTGTTTTAATTTATTGCATTCAACATACTGGGATTGAACGTGTTTTTCCGGCTGATCATATTGATCCCAAATATGGTAGCACCTTACGTCAAGCCATGATGGCAGGCGTAGAAATGATGGCTTATCGTTTAGATATTTCATTAAGTGAAATGCATTTAGCCACGCCAGTGGAAGTATGCATTCCTGCGAGGATGATTTGTTCCTCTAGACTATAACTCTTTCCATTTTACTTTGACTTCGCTACTTGAGTGTCACGTATCCCATGTACACTCCTACTTTCATCATCCTCTGATAAGTTCCATAAACTGCTTTTCTTCTTCAGTAAGTGGCTCAATAGAAGAAAGCTGTAATTCAAGCACTGCATTATCAGCATCAGAGGGATCTTGCTTTAGCGCTGTTCTTTGCGCAATTCTCTGTTGCAAAATGTCTTTAGAGATATCAAAAGCCAATATTTTTAAAGAAACATTCAATTGCGCAGCAAGTTCAATAAATAATTGACGTTGCCACTGTTTGATACATGTCGCATCAATGATAACGTCCAGCTCATTTTGCAGTAAAATTTGAGCAAGCATTTGTAATTTATGATAAAGCGATTGTGTTGCTTGTGAAGAATAGATTTTTTCTTTTTGCTCGTCTGTTATTAATGAATAGGGTGAAATACCATGCATTTGTTTGCGAATGACATCAGAACGTAAGCGAATAGCATCTTGTTGCATGAGTAATTGTTCAGTATGGGTTGTTTTACCTGAGCCAGATACACCAAAGGTAATTGTGAGAGTCGGAACTCTATTTTGGGTATATCGCTTTGCGAGGGAAAGAAGATCTTTGAGATCTTCTTGTAATGAAGCAACAAGAGGATCAGTTTCATTCAATTGCATTAGTTGTAATGCACAAATTTTTGCTCTCACCATTGAACGATAGCATTGATAAAATTTCAACAAAATTGCGCCGCCATAATCTCCCGTATGCTCAAGATAGTGATTAACAAATAAATGGCTCAAATCATTGAGATGATGATGTTCAAGATCCATTGCTAAAAAGCTGACGTCATTCATGACATCTGTCCAGCGAAAACTCTCATTAAATTCAATGCAATCAAAAATCACTGGTTTATTTTTTATCATGACAATGTTGCCAAGGTGTAAGTCACCATGACAAGCGCGAATAAACTCTCCGGTTTTTCGCTGCATTAAGAAAGGTTGTAGTTTTTTGTATTGATTTTTCGCCCATTTTTCAATGTGTGAGAGCGTATCTATATAAGGTTTTGCCACTTTCAATTCATTTAAGGCATTGAAATTATCTTGAATGGGGGCAAAAACTTCTTCAGGCCTACCCCAAAGGCGATGCATGGAGCAAATAGGTGCTTCAAGATGAAATTTGGCGATTTGCTCTGCAATATCTTCAATATTTCTTTTGGTTAATTTACTTTTTTTGGCCAGCTCTCCAAGCAATGCTTGTTGAGGAAACTGATGCATTTTGATAGCGTATTCAAAAGCTTCTTCTTTGTCATTGAATTTTGGGTGTGCTGCTGAGCCTGTAATAGCAAGCGCTTCAATGTAAATTTGTGGTGCTAATCTTTTGTTTAAGATAATTTCTAACTCACAATAGTATTTGCGTTTTTCTAAAGTGGTGAAGTCTTGAAATCCAAGATTAAGGGGTTTTTTTATTTTATAAGCATAATCGCCAGTTAAAATAACCCAAGAAAGATGGGTTTGAATCACTTCAAAGGTAGTAACAGGATGGGGGTAGAGTGCTGGATTTTGAAGCGCTTGAATAAGTATTTCAGACATGCAGAATCCTTTCTATCCTAATATAAAACGGGTCCCACCCCCTGCTTTAGCAGACAAAGATCCTCTTTGTTTTTCCGATCCCTCTCCCGTTTCGGGAGAGGGTTAGGGTGAGGGTTGGCTTATTTTTTATTTTAGTCCGGCAAACACCTTCTCTGCTGCTGCAAGAGTTTGATCAATACATTCTTTGTCATGCATGATGGAAACAAATGCACTTTCAAAAGCAGAAGGTCCAAAATAAATACCTTCTTTTAACATGCCGTGATAAAACCGCTTGAAGCGCTCAACATCACTTTTCATGACGTCACTAAAACGTTTGACTTCATTTTCATTAAAGAAAAGAGTAAACATACCTGTGAGCCAATTAATAGTAACAGGAATATTATTTTTGTTTGCAATATCTTTTAATCCTGTAACTAAGCTTTCAGTGGTTTTATTCAACTGCTCATAGAATCCAGGCTGAGTGAGTTTTGAAAGCGTTGCTAATCCTGCTGTCATCGCGATAGGATTTCCAGACAAGGTGCCAGCCTGATAGACCGGGCCTACAGGTGCAAGGTGAGACATAATCGATCTTTTTCCTCCCAATGCACCTACTGGCATACCACCACCAATAATTTTACCAAAAGTGGTCAGATCTGGTTTGATCTGATAAATGCTTTGTGCCCCACCTAACGCGACTCTAAAACCTGAGATCACCTCGTCAAAAATCAAAACCGCACCGTAATTATCACAGGCTTGACGAAGGGCGAGCAGAAAATTACGTTCAGGTAAAACGCAACCCATATTTCCTGCGATCGGTTCGACAATGACTGCCGCAATTTTATCGCCGTATTCTGCAAATGCAGAATACACAGCGTCACTGTTGTTGAACTCAAGATTCAATGTATATTTAGCGATATCCGCTGGCACCCCAGGAGAACTAGGTTGTCCCAATGTCAGTGCACCAGAACCTGCTTTGATGAGCAAACTATCACTATGCCCGTGATAACAACCTTCAAATTTTACAATAATATCTTTTCCAGTATACCCTCTAGCCAAGCGCAAAGCCGTCATGGTGGCTTCAGTACCGGAATTTACCATTCGAATTTGTTCAATGTTAGGCAGTGTTTCGCAGATGAATTTAGCAAGCTTTACTTCATTTGCAGTGGGAGCACCATAAGATAAACCATGTTCAAGAGCATGGTGAATAGCTTGGAGCACATCAGGATCTTGATGGCCTAAGATCATCGGGCCCCAAGAGCCCACATAATCTATATACCGCTGATTATCTTCATCAAAAAGAAAGGGACCTCGCGCACGATTAAAGAAAACAGGAGTGCCTCCGACTCCTTTAAAAGCTCTAACAGGTGAGTTTACACCACCTGGGATATAGCGTTGGGCTTCTTCAAATAAAGTTTGTGAGCGTTGCATAGGATACCTTTCCCTTTGAAGCTAATAAGGGGTGTTAGTATATACCTAAAAACCTAATAGGCTCACTTTGTTATTGGAAAACAGCAACATTTGTGTTAGTTGACGATCTTTTTTTGCTGTTCTTGTTGCGCATCGTATTGATAAGAAGTTTCTCGCGCCCAAAATAAACGGTTGGGATGATGTTGCCCCATGCCTATACGAAACCCTTGTTTTAGGCATTCAGCGGTATATTCCTGGGCTTGATGTATTGCTGATGAAGCAGAAAGTCCTTGCGCCAAGAGACCTGCCAAACTAGCAGTAAGGGTGCACCCAGAACCTTGATAGTTATTTTCTAATCTGTCCCAATGAAAAACCTCAAGACGTCGATAATTACCATAGAAAGTATTCGTAATTTTATTGGAGATTTGATGTTGACCTGTGATTAATACGTAATTTGCACCATGAGCCATAATTTCTTGAGCGCACGCATCCAGCGTATCAGCCTCTGGAGCCATTAGCCTGGCTTCTTGAGTATTGGGGGTACATATCGTCACAAAAGGGAGCAAAAGCGCAATAATGGCTTCAAGCGCAGCTGGATCAATAGGTTTTGATTTAGAGCCAAAATACAAACAGGGATCCAGTACGACAGGAATATGAGGATAATCTTTGAGTAGTTGATGCACAGCACGAATGTTTTCAATTGAGCCTAAAATGCCAACTTTGAATGCTGCAATAGGAATATCTTCAAGAACAGCGCGAGCTTGATCTCGCACCAATCGGCTTGGACAGGGATAAAAGTGATACATGTCTGTGGTATCTTGTGCCGTCACTGTGGTGATAATTGGACTACAGTGACACCCCATAGAGCCTAGTGCCTCTATATCAGCTTGGATCCCTGCACCACCTGAAGGATCGCTTGCAGAAAAAGACATAACAACCGGAACAGTACTGTTTGGGTGGCCCATCAATCTTCAGCCTAATTTGTGCTGTCTATGGGTATCAGTGTAACACAAAACTGCTATTTCCTCTGGGAAGGTATTCATGAGAAAATTGTTTTTTTATTAAAAGGTTAATGTAATAACTATGAAACGTTATATGTGTTTGTTATGTGGCTATATATATGATGAGAAATTAGGATGCCCTCAGGAAGGAATTCAAGCCGGTACAGTCTGGGACGATATTCCCATGACCTGGCGTTGTCCAGACTGTGGCGCGATGAAGGATGATTTTGAAATGGTTGAGATTTAGTAACAACTATTCAACCCATAACCAGGAACGCCCCCTATGGCTAACTTTATGTTAAAAATTGCCTCATAAATGCATGTAACTCCACTTTTTTCGACAATTTTTAACACAAACTTATAAATAGGGGCGCTCTTCGAAATTTTAAATTGTGCTGAATAGATATAAGTATTAAAAACGCATCGGTTTAAGCACTACAAGTAAAACAATGCCGATAAGAATAAATACCGTGATTTCATTAAAAAATCGATAAAATAGTGAAGTATGGGTATTTTTTTCAAGAGTGAATCTTTTCAAGATGACACCACAGTAAATGTGATAAATCACTAAAAGAACAACGAGTGCCAATTTTAATGTTAGCCATAAGGGTGGATGGCGAAAAGAATACCCCATCATATGCACAAGCCCTGTACCAAGGAGTAAAGTGATGATGGCACTGGGTGTCATGATCCCCCAAAATAGTCGTCTTTCCATCGTGCAAAAGCGTTTATAACCGGTCGTATCGGACAAGGGTAAGTCAGCATGATAAACAAAAATCCTCGGAAGATAAAATAATCCAGCAAACCACGCCACCATGGCGATAATATGAAATGCCTTTAACCACAACATTGCTGTCAACGCCTTACAAATAAAAGCGACATTGTAATGGGTGGGATAAAAAATAGAAGCATGTTAGGCTAAAAACATTCGTCTCTTTTTAATATGGATTATTTGTGAGGAAATTTGCGTGCTAAACACCAAGACTTCCGCAAATGAGGGCAAGGCTAAAGATGGCCGATTTTCTCGTTTGCCTTCACGACACAGTGTTTCGCTTGGGACATTATTTGGTGTCATTAGTATCGTGTTATATTTTAGTTATAATGCTGGATTTTTAAGTGGTAAAACAAAAGTACCTGAGTTACAAAATGTTGACCCTAAGGTAAGAGATTTTGTTGCCGAATTGCAAAAAGAAAATACAACCCTCAAGCAGAAGATCATTATTGCTGAAAGAAATTACCAAATTCATGTTGAAGCGCAAAAAGCACTAGGAAATCACTTAAAATCACTACAACAACAAAATACAGAGTTGATGCGTGATATGGCATTGTATCAAACGATTGCAGGAACGCCGGCAACAGGTCAAGGATTAGAAATTAAAGCGTTTCATCTTTATGCAACAGATGAGCCTAATACCTTTCGCTACTTATTAGTGCTTTCTAAGCAAGCGGCTGCACAAAAGTATGTTCAAGGCGCAGTTAAGATGACTATCATGGGACATATTGGGCAACAGGCTATTCAATTGCCAGTTAAATATGTTGATTCTACGCGAGAAGATGGCTTGGCTTTTAAGTTTAGGCATTTACAAGAATTGGCAGGAGAGCTTTCTTTTCCTGAACAATTCATGCCAGAAGAAGTTGTTTTTCAGGTCACCCCAGATAAAGATTGGCCTACTTTGTCGCAAAATTTCCCGTGGTCAATTGAGAATACAGAATCATGAGTAATACAAGTTTAGTGATTAAATTAGGTAGTCAGACCATTGTAAATCAGGCAGGAGAATTAGATTTTTCTCAACTTGAAGCCATTATCCATCAGATTATTGAGCTTAAAAAAAAAGGGTTTAACATTATTTTGGTCAGTAGTGGTGCCGTAGCGACTGGGCGTCAAAGCACAAAAGATATCCGCCTAAAGTTCCAAAATATTGTTGAAGAGAGACAAATTTTAGCCAGCATTGGTCAGGCGGGATTAATTGAGACTTACAATAATATACTGCGAAAAAACGGTTTCATTGCAGCCCAAATCCTTTTAACTAAAGAAGATTTTAGATCACGCAATCATTATTTAAATACCTATAACTTGTTACATGGGCTCATTAAAAACCCAAATGTATTGCCGATTGTCAATGAGAATGATGTCACTTCGATTAATGAATTAATGTTTACGGATAATGATGAATTATCTGCATTAATAGCAATTCAAATGCATGTCAATAAACTGATTATTCTAACGAGTATAGAAGGGGTTTATGATCAAAATCCTGCAAATGAGGGAGCACAACTGATTTCAACCCTAGATTTGAATCAAAAAGAAACTTGGCCTAAAACCCTGGATGGAAAATCTTTGTATGGAAGAGGTGGGATGTCAAGTAAATTGGCATGTGCGCGCAAAGCGGCCCATTTTGGAATACATACGTATATAGCAAATGCCAGATTACCGAATGTGTTACAAAGAGTATTGAATGATGAGAAAATTGGAACGAAAATTCTTCCTTTTAAGCAGGATAAAGGGATAAAACGTTGGCTTGCGCATACCTATTCTGACTCTTTACCAAGTGTTTTTCTAAATGATGGGATTAGTCGCATTCTAACAAAAAGAGAAAAGGCTGTCAGTTTGTTACCAGTGGGTATTACTTCGATTAATGGCACATTCGAAAAAGACGATTTGGTTTCTATTAAAAACGAACAAGGAAAATCAATAGGTTTAGGGGTCGCTCGTTATGACTCAAGATCCTTATCTGCTGTCATCGGGCAAAAAGATCAAAAGATTTTTATTCATTATAATAAGATATGTATTTTTGATAACCCGGATTAAATATGATAAATCTACCTAAAGCCTTTTTATCTGTAAAAGATGCATCCATTGAATTGCCTTTTATTGAGCACAGTATTAAGCAGAAAATTCTTTTAGATCTTGCTAAGAGGATTATTGAAAACAAAAAATCCATTCTCAAAAATAATGAAGAAGATTTAAAAAAATTAGATAAGCAAGATCCGAAATATGATCGCTTATTACTTAATGATTCTCGACTGAATGCAATGAGCGAGGCATTAGAAAAAATTGCACAATTCGATTCCCCAATATGGAAAACCATAGAGGAATACACACTTGCTAATGGGTTAAAGTTTCAAAAGAAAACGGTTCCTTTGGGAGTGGTTGGCATTATTTATGAATCTAGACCAAATGTGACCTTAGAAGCCTTTGCTTTGTGCTTTATGTCTTCTAATGCTTGTGTGCTTAAAGGGGGAAGTGAAGCCAAAAATTCCAATGAAATTTTTGTTCGTCTTGCGCATGCTTCATTGGAACAATTCTTGGCACCCAAAACTTGTGTGTTTTTAATGCCTCCTGACAGGGAAACCGTTAAGACGTTATTGCAAGCAAAAGGGATAGTGGATGTTATTATTCCTCGAGGTAGCCAAGCTTTAATTGATTTTGTGAAGCAAAATTCTGAGATCCCTATCATTGAAACAGGCGCTGGGGTGGTGCATACCTATTTTGATAGCTCAGCCGATAGAGAAAAAGGCAAACGTATTATCACTAATGCCAAAACACGGCGAGTGAGTGTTTGTAATGCATTAGATTGTCTTCTCATTCATCAAGAAAGATTGAGTGATTTACCTTTTTTAGTATCTGATTTGAAAGCCAAGGGCGTTCTTCTATTAGCTGATGATTCAGCATATAGCGTTTTACGCAATTCTTATCCAGAGCAACTGTTGTTTAAGGCGCAGCCTTCAGACTATGGAAAAGAATTTTTGTCTTTGAAACTTGCGATAAAAACGGTGGTTGATTTAAGTGATGCACTTAAGCATATTCGCCATTATTCTTCGCAGCATAGTGAGGCTATTATTGCTGAAGATGAGAAGGTAGTACTTCAGTTTTTTGAACGGGTAGATGCCGCTGTCGTTTACTCCAATGCTTCAACTGCTTTTACAGATGGGGGAGAATTTGGGATGGGGGGAGAAATTGGGATTAGTACTCAGAAACTGCATGTGCGTGGCCCCTTTAGTTTACAACATCTGGTGAGCACAAAATGGTTAGTTGAAGGGGATGGCCAAGTAAGGAAATGATATTGTTTCATTTTTTTGAGTGAGTATGCATACAACAATGAAGGTATAGGGACTACTTTTCTCATTTGGTCAGTTAATAACCATAGTTTGTCATCAATTCTCTTGATAATTATTGGGTATTTTAGTGTTGCGGGATATACTTTCGCGCTTCAAAAGAATATATTTTTACCTTGGTTGTTGGTAATTAGAGATATACTCATAACAATCGATTTTTAGGTATGGACGACCTAGCAAAGCCTAAATTTGAGTGTGAAGAGTATTAGTCACGGTAAATGGTTTTTTGGCTATGCCTAAGCATAAGCCTACAATTCATACTGAGACTCTAGTATTTATTGGGTAATAGTTTTAAAAAGTATTGTGATATGACTAAAACTTCAGCTTTCATGCTCAACATTAACGATTGCATCCAATTTAGTGATGATGATTCTTTGCCTCAAGACATTCGAAATCAGATTTTTAAAGTAACCAAAATGAATACTATTTTGGTAAATGATCTTTATTTTAATCATGATTTGTTTGCTAGCTATGAGCTTTGTAACAGTCAAGGCAATGTTGTTTACCTTTCTACTTTTCACTTTGAAGAAGATAATCACGAGCTTCGACTTCGGCTCACAAAACAGATCTCACCCGAGGACTTAACAAAACTCTTTGAACCACTAAATGTTGAAGAAGTTCTTAATTTGAATCCAGGTGAAAGTGATTATTTTTCAATTGATGAAAATAAGATGAATAATCAATTGAAAAATTGGCTAGGACGAACCTACTATCCTGATGTGAAAGATCAGGAAATGGCAACAATCTCTTACATTGATTACGATTCTAGTTATAAGAAGAATTTGAATTATTCACTTTTATTAAAAAAGTATCCTTATCGACAGTATGCGTTATTTCTCGGAGACTACAATGCGTTCTATTTAGAAGTAAATAAGGATAATATGCACGAAGTATTGGCTACCACCTTTCTTGATGCCTGCGTGCTGACGAAATTATCGCTGGAAGAGAGCCAAGCTGAAAAGGTATAATTGACTTTGGTACTTTAGATTTTCATAATCCATTTATGTAGTCGTTGTCATTAAAGTTAAAGAATATGCTCGAAACAGCCGATCAACATCAATCTTCTCCTCTTTCTTTTACTGATGCCGCCGCCAGGCGTATTCAGGAGCTTATTGTGGAAGAGGGGAATTACAACCTTAAGCTAAGAGTTTACATCACTGGCGGTGGATGTTCAGGCTTCCAATATGGTTTTGCTTTTGACGAAAATACCCGTCCCGATGATTGTATCGTCGAAAAAGAGATCCCTGTAGAAGAAGGGGAAGGTACATCTGGTTCCGGTACAATGACCGTCAATGTGGTGATTGATGCACTCAGCATTATGTATCTTAGTGGTGCAGAAATTGATTATGTTGAAAGCCTTCAAGGTGCCCATTTCACGGTTAGAAATCCAAATGCACAGACTACTTGTAGTTGTGGTTCTTCCTTTTCTCTATAATCTGTAGATATGTTTGGACAGGTGTTGTCGCGAAAAAAAAGCAAATTACCCGCGCGTATCTTTGGTTATGATAGAGCGTGTTCAGTTACCACTGCTGCAAGGTTAGAGGGATTCAGATAGTGGTAAAAAGGCACAGCTATTTCAGGAGTAGGTGTATTCACTGCTGGAGTGGCGCCAAGTCCAGGAATAGTTGTATGATCAATCACTTCTTCTAAATTAATAACAGCAGATTGCTTCGTAGCAGATGAATGCTCATCTTCAATTAAAGAAGCAAAATTTTGTTGGATTTTTTCCCCTTCTTTCTTAAGTTCATCCTTGATCCAATCTTTAAAATAATAACTTATCCAATTTTTGCAGAAATATCCTTGGCAAGCGGCAGCAAATCCTGTTTCTACAAAAATGAAGTCTTTGATGCCTGATGCTGTGGCACTTAATATCCCAGAATAGAACAAGCCAGACACAGAGAGTTTATCAATGGCATCCGAAGTATCTTGGTAATATTGTTGATAATCAAATTGAGAAAAATTATTGAGCAAATCTTTTGTTGGTTCTTGCGATAGAACTTCTTGAGAAAGTTGTTTCAACTGAATACATGAGTCTTCATCAAAGATGCAGCGTAAAGAGTGATAGCTGTATTTTGCATTGTGTATTTGGGTCTCAGTAAAAGATTCAACGAACTGAGAAATAAAAGGCGTTGCCACTGAAGCAAATACTTTAAAGCCCATTGCAACGGCTGCTTTTGATGCAAAACTGTTTCCTAAAGAGCCGACTGCGCCATAATAACTTGAAAAAGTGATGGAGCTTGTTATAACAGGATCTAATTTATCCTTTGCAATAAGAGGGCTGATATGGTTTGTATAAAATTCATGCCCTTTAAAAAATAAATGGCTTAAGAAATCTTGTTGTGTTTCTACAGATGATCCCAGCAAAGTGCTGTTAGGAATATTTGCCTTATAATTCAGGGTAGCTTGGTTAGGCAAATGCAAGGCAATCTTTTCATGAGTTTCTTCGGTGAGATCCGGCTGTACCGGCGTAAAATCGGTTAATGCATGAAAATAGGATAATTCGCAATGATCGATACAATATGAAGATATATTGGTGGATGGATGATTCCAAGGAAAATTCGATTTTTGCGTAACAGCCATGACAAATAACTACTTTTCTATAGAACAGAAACCTAACTATATATGAGTCAGTTGAAATAAATCAAGAAAGCGATAGTTGTATTTACAGCAGTATTTGTCTGTATTCTATATCTATAGATCTATACTTAGTCATCTATAGATCTATACTTAGTCATTAGCAGCAACTAATACCTTACCGTGGTGATCCATCATGCGGAGCAGTTCATTAGAATAGGTGAGGAATTGTGCTTTAGATTTACCAGTGATCCCTTCAGCCATTGGCAATGCCACGGTGAGGGGGTTTTGATGAACGCCATTGACGCGAAATTCAAAATGAAGATGAGGCCCAGAAGCAAGTCCGGTACTACCAACATACCCAATAATTTGTCCTTGGCGTATTGTTGCACCTGATTTGAGGTTTTTCGCAAAACGGGCGAGATGTCCATATAAAGTTGTGTACTTAGAGCCGTGTTGCAGGATGATAGTATTACCGTATCCTCCTTTTTTACCCACGAAAACAACTTTACCTTGACCAGCTGCTTTTACTGGGGTGCCATGGGGAGCTGCATAATCAACACCTTTATGAGCACGAATTTTGTGAAGAATAGGGTGACGTCGCTGTAAATTAAAATGCGAGCTAATTCGGGTATATTGAACGGGGGTACGAATAAAGGCTTTTTTCAGACTTTGGCCACTAGGTGAATAGTAGCTAGTATGGCCTGAACTATCTGTATAACGAATAGCGCGATATTGTTTTCCATTGTTAACAAACTCTGCGGCAACAATGGGGCCATTACCTACTTTTACACCATTCACAAAATATTCTTCGAACAGTACTTTGAAGTGATCATTGGGTTTTATGTCTAAGGCAAAATCGATGTCATAGGCAAAAATACTCGCCAATTCCATGATGAGCGCATCGTCTAATTTGGCATGCTTGCCCGCGACGAAAAAAGAATCAAAAATTTTACTGCCGCCGAAGGCAACGCGTTTTTCAATGGGCTTGTCTTCGATGTGGCTATGAAGTTTGCCACTAGCTTGGCGCTCAACGATCAGGGTGGTTAAAGGATCTACGTCGAATTGTAAGGTTTGTAACATGCCTTCATCATCTGATTGAATTCTTAGAGTCTGTCCTGGATAAATTCTTTTTAGATGATGTGTATTACGATCTAAAGAAAGCACTTCTTGCAATGCTTTAGAATCTAATCCCGCTTGTTGGAAATAAAGCGCAAGATTATCCCCAGCCTTAATTGTAAAGGACTTGAGGTTGGAAGATTGTTGAGTAGATTGTGCTGCTACTGTTGTTGGTTGAATTAATAAAGTTTCTTCTTGGTTCTCTGGTAAGGTGAGATCCAAGGTGACTTGATTAGGATCTATTTGGTTTGAATCAAGCCATTCTTCTTCATTTTGCTCTGCAATATAAGACTGCGCCCAATCGCCCCATTTCCAAATTAATACAAATGCCAATAAGGTAATTGCTAATGGCAATGTCCATTTGCTAGAAATGTGAAATGCAGAGTAAGGCTTTGCCTTGCTGTGTTTATAATCTGTTTTCACTTTAATATAACGCTGCATCCGTGGTGCGATTACCTTATAAATTAGTCGCCAATTTGGTTAAAATCAATCTCAAATATATTTGGTTGACAAAATAAACACAACTATATTGGGGACATAATATTAACCTATCCTTTGTGCGTACAACAGTCGCATTGCACTTCGTACCATGTTATATATTCTTCGCACTAAATTGAATGAGAGAATGCCTCATGCAGGATACAAAAACGAATATTGATCTCCAGTTAGAAGTAATAGAGCGTGGTGCTGAAGAGATCTTAGTTAAAGATGAGTTAGTAGAGAAATTAAAAAGAGGCACTCCTTTACGAATCAAAGCAGGCTTTGATCCTACAGCGCCCGATATTCATGTTGGGCATACAGTGCTCATTAATAAGTTGAAGCAATTCCAAGATCTTGGACATGAAGTGTTGTGTTTGATTGGTGATTTTACCGCCATGATTGGCGATCCCACTGGAAAAAATATCACACGCCAACCGTTGACGCCTTTGCAAGTTGCGGAGAATGCAAAAACTTACGAAAAACAAATATTTAAAGTTTTAGATCCAAAGAAAACAAAAATTGTCTTTAATTCACATTGGTTAGGTAGCTTGTCAGCAAAAGATCTCATCGAATTGGCTGCAAAACAAACTGTGGCAAGAATGCTGGAACGTGATGATTTCTCTAAGCGCTATCAACAAGGCGTTTCTATTGCTATCCATGAGTTTTTATATCCTTTACTTCAAGGGTACGACTCTGTAGAGCTAAGAGCTGATGTAGAGCTAGGAGGGACGGATCAAAAATTTAATTTGTTGATGGGGCGAGAATTACAAAAGGCCTCTCAGCAATCTCCACAAGTGGTGATTACGATGCCACTATTAGAGGGGCTAGATGGCATAAAGAAGATGTCTAAGTCGCTCAATAACTATATTGGGATCACTGATGAGCCTAGCGAGATGTTTGGTAAGGTAATGTCTATCTCTGATGGACTAATGTGGCGCTATTATGAATTACTTAGCTTCAAGCCAATGGCTGAAATTGATGCGCTAAAGACCAAGGTTGATGAAGGTATGAACCCTCGCGATGTTAAAATATTGTTAGCGAAGGAAATCATTGCGCGCTTTCATGATGCCGCTGCAGCTGATGAAGCAGAAGAAAAATTTATTCATCAGTTTAGCCAGGGGCTCATGCCTGAAGATATTCCTGTTGTGAATCTTTCAACCGATAAAGACGCCATCCCTTTAATTAATGCATTAAAAGATGCAGGGTTAACGAAAAGTACTTCAGAATCTATGAGAATGATTAAGCAAGGTGCAGTCAAGCTAGATGGCGAGCGCGTAAACACAATGGAACATCTGTTGAAGAAGGGAAGCGCTGTTGTGGTTCAAGTTGGAAAGCGCCGCTTTGCTGAAATTAAGGTGTCAGATAGCGAACCAACGTAAGAAAAAATAAAGCGCATCGACATGATTGACAGCGCGAAAAAAAAGCGTAGAATTCCCCCTTCTTAACCGATGGCAACGCCGACGTAAGAAAGTAACTGAGTGATTGACATATGTTTTTAACCGGTTACAATAAGCGGCCTTGCAGTTGAGCAAGAGTGTTCTTTAACAAGTTGAAGCCATGTTATTTGTGTGGGCGTTTTGAAAACGAAACCATGTCAAAGAGATTGAGTACTCGAGTAAAATCGAGTCTAAAGAAATTAGGTCGCAAGACCGGTCAGTATTAAATTGAAGAGTTTGATCC
>MKTN01000053.1 GCA_001898235.1 Gammaproteobacteria bacterium 39-13 | reverse complement strand
ATAGATAAGGCATTGGAAAACGCTGCTTATCGCGATCACCTTACCATCGTGGAGTTATTTCTCGAGCGTAATGAAAATTCTGCGCATGGTCTGGTAAAAGCCTTAAATACGGCCGCACATAAAGGTAGTTTTGCAGTATTTAAGCGTTTATTCAATGATTCAAATCTTCCTATTTCCGATGATCTTAAAGAAGATGCTCTCGCTTGCGCCATAGAAAATGGTTACAAAATCAGCGGCGGTAACGCAGCACCAATCCCCCTGCTCACCCTCCAATATGACAAAGTAAGCCGCAAGAGAGGGCGTCCAATTAGACAAATAGAAATGAATTCGTTATTGGATGAGGCAAATAGATTTATCAATCAAAAACGCGCAAGAAGATAAATCCAAATTTCCTGAAGGAGATCCGTTTAACATAATGAATTGGGTACTTTTTAAAGAATGCGAGAAAAATAATAAAGTATCTATTTGAACAACATATCACTTTTATTCCGTCATGCGACAGCATGGGGACCACACTAAATCTCGCAGAAATTTAAAAACATGCTATTTCTATATTTTTTTACGACAGAACAATCCCTGACATTTATGTAAAATCTCCAACTTAAATCTTAATGAGACTACCTGGATGTATTTATGACAGCTCCCTCAACTTCCTTAACTATGATTTTGCCGAACGAGATCTTGGCACACATTTTTTCTTATTTATCTCCTCAAGACTTATTAAATGTAGAATTGGTGAATAAACTCTGGGCAGAAATCGCGAAAAAACCTTATCTCTGGCAAGATTTAATTAAACAACATTTTCCCTATTTGATAAAACGAAACATACAAGATTACGCTGATAAACCCCGAGAATTGTTCAAAAACGAATTCATTCGTATTACCTTAGAATTTGACAAACATCTTGCCAACGAACTAAAGAGCAGTGATATTGGCTCCTTAAAAGCCTATATTTTGCCCGCGATACGCGGTGAAGTTGATAAGATTGAAAAGTATATACTCCATGATGATCTCAAAAAAGCTCTCTACTGCCTCGGCGCTGCAAATGGGCACGGATCCTGCTTAAAACAGCTAGATCAAAATCAGAAAGTTACCGCCTTAATAATGGCCATTCAATATGGAAACTTTGCGGGAGTGGAATTACTGTTTCACGCCTCAGAAGCGCTGATCTCTTCGAGATCCCCGGCTTTGCCAATTGCAGCACAATTTGGAGATCTCGATATTTTTCGATTTCTTTGGAAGAAACTGGAGAAAAGGGAAGGAAAGTTGGTAACATCGAAGATGGATGAAGCTTTCCTAAACGCTGCTAAGCATGGGCATCTTGCTATTGTTCAAGAGATAAGCAGCCAATTCACTGAAGCTATAACCTCAGAAGATAAAAAAACCGCAATGATTTATGCAGCTGAGGAAGGCCATCTTAACATGCTTATGTGGTTATTGAATGAATTCAAAATCGATGCTAATCAAGATACATTTAAGAATATTTTTATTTGTGCTGCTGAAAAGGGGCATCTTGAAATCATTCAAAACTTGCTATTAAACTATCGGCATAATCTTAGCAAGAGCGTAATAAAAGATGCATTTCTAAGAGCCGCAAACTGCGGCAAAGCATCCGTTGTTCGTGAATTATTACTGCAAGCAGGACAAGATATTACTTGTGAAATGATAAGATCCGGGGCGAATGAAGCCAGTCAAAGAGGATATATTGAGGTTCTGAAAGAATTATTCGATCTTTCACCGGATATGATGATAACAAAAAAGCGATTCCTAGTTGAGGCAGCAAAAAATGGTTATTATGATATTGTTGAATATTGCCTAGGCAGCAATCAAATTGATGCACCCACCCTAGGGAAAGCATTATCAAATGCTGCAGCAAATGGTCGTAAAAATATTTTTGCTGCTTTAATAAATTACTATCTTACTATACCTTCAGCAGATCAAATGATAGCAATTAGCACGTCACTTAAAAATGATAATGGAATAACAAGGTATTGTTTAATTCATTGCACGCAAACTAATTTTTCTGAAGAACAGCTTGATGCTATATTAGGCAAGAGATCCGCCTCACATTTTAATTTATTGCCAATATTCACCTGCAAAAATAATGAAAGAAAAGAAAAAAAACGTGGTGTGATTCGAGAAAGTGAAGTCAGGTTACTTTTGCAGGAAGCTGAAACATTTTTTTGCCAAAAAAGACGCAGAAAATAACAAAATCTAACTTAAATTCGCTCCTAAATAAAATTATCTCCTCAACAAGCTGGCGTTTTATTTAGGAGCGATCTTCAATAGTTGATTAATCGCTTCAAGTCTTGCTTCATGAATAGCATTTTTAATCGCTTCACCTTGTTCTCCTTTGGCTTGGCACGAAGCAACAATTTCCTTTGTATTAATATGTTGCGCTGTTGCAAAAGCAAGATACAGCAAAGTTCCCTGGCGGTATTCTTTGGTTTCATAGCCGGGGCGACCACGAAAATCTGCCTCACAAGCGAGCACAAATTGGGCAAAACGTTGAGGTTTACGAAATGCATCACAATGCTCAAAAATAGTTAATATATCTGCAGCACTACATTCTTGTGCCTTATGACATAAGAGATGATAGCGAGCGACTAATCTCGCTAAAGCTTGAAAATCTGACGGTAATCTCAACCTTTGACAAAGCGCCTGCACCAACGGCTCGCCAAAGATCTCGTGATCAACATGGCGTGGCCATAATGCTTGTGGCGTCAGGCCTTTGCCCACATCATGCACAAGAGCTGCAAAACGAACGATAGATTCAGGACTCAATCGCGACGCCTGATGTAATACCATTTCTGTATGAATACCAGCATCTTTTTCCGGATGATGTTCAATATTTTGTGGTACACCATATAACGCATCTACTTCCGGTAAAATTTTTCTTAAGGCATTACATTGGCGCAACACTTGAATAAAGGCAACAGGCGTTGCTTCCCCTAAAGCGCGCAGCATTTCTTTGGTTACACGCTCAGGGACGAGGAAATCCAATTCACCTTGGTTGCCCATTTCTTGCATTAAAGCAAGCGTTTCAGGAGCCACTTTAAAACCAAGGCTTGCATAACGCGCAGCAAAACGCGCAACACGTAACACACGTACTGGATCTTCAGCAAAAGCAGGCGACACATGGCGCAATAATTTTTTCTCTAAATCTGCCTGGCCACCATAGGGATCAATAATTTTGCCATTAGCTGTTTTCGCCATTGCATTAATGGTGAGATCCCGACGCATCAGATCTTGTTCTAATGTAACAGAAGATGAAGTATCAAATGTGAAACCGTGATAACCTCCGGACACTTTGCGCTCAAGACGCGCTAGTGCATATTCTTCTTTGGTTTCGGGGTGTAAAAATACCGGAAAAAATTTGCCAACAGGAATATAGTCACGCGCTAACATTTGCTCCATTGTTGCACCAACCACTACCCAGTCTCGCTCATTGACGGGAAAGCCAAGCAATTCGTCTCTTACAGCCCCACCGACCAGATACATTTTCATGCGCTTTGACCTTGCACTAAATGATAAGCAACTTCACCAGCAACTTTCTCTTTAAGCACTTGCCAATGAGCAGGGAGATCTTCCGCGGTTAAAGAACGTGGTGATTCAAGATAAATTAACGTGTGAGGCCCCACTAATTTGCTGGTCGCCAAAAGACTAATACTTTGCGCTAATAACGGGGTGGCAAAAGGTGGATCTAGAAAGATAATGTCAAAAACTTCATCTTTGTTTTTAATTTGCTCTAAATAACTCACTGCACTCTCGCGCACAATTTTACAATAAGGTAGTGCATTAAAATTGATCGCACTCTCATGAAGTGCCTTAATAGCAGGTGGGAATTTATCAACAAAAACCACTTCTTTAGCGCCGCGCGAAAGCGCTTCATATCCCAACGCGCCAGTCCCTGCAAAGAGATCAAGACATCGGGCACCAACGACATTCATTCCTAACCAATTAAATAAGGTTTCACGCACCCTATCGGGTGTTGGACGTAGCCCTGGATGTTCAAGCACTTTAAGAGTACGACCACGCCATTTACCGGCAATAATTCTCACGCGCCCAGACGGCGCGCGTGATTCATTTTTTGATTTTGACATGAAACAACTTTACTTCTGTCAAACAATTAGTGTTGAACGCCACCTGGTCCACGTTGCATCGGCTCAGGTTCAGACGCGCCTTCAGCAGTAGGCTTTGTCACTTGCTTATCTCCCCCACCCACAGTAACAATCACCACTTTTTCAGGAGAGATCCGCTTTTCAAATGCTTTTTTGATGTCTTCAACCGTCAACTTGCTTACCGCATCCTTAAATTCATTGAAATGATTTAAAGGGAGGTTATAAAAGCCGAGTGCGGCAATTTCATGGCAAATGGAAGCATTGCTATCAAATTGTAAAGCATAACCACCCAACAAGTTTTGCTTCGCTTGCTCTAATTCCTTTTCTGTTGGACCTTTCTCGACGAACTCTTTTAAGAGTTCTTGCATCATGGCTAACGCTTTGTCTGCTTGATCATTTCGGGTTTGACAACCCATGACAAAAGGACCCTTTTCACGCATGGGCAGAAAATAGCTATAAGCAGAATACGCTAAACCATGTTGATTACGGATAGTGTTAAAAACACGCGTAACTGAGCCATTGCCACCTAAAATATGATTACCTACAGCAAGCGCATAATAGTCTGGATCATTTTGTATCATGCCAGGTTGACCAACCAAAATAGTAGTTTGCGCTGAAGGAAAATCTATTTTCTTCGTGATTTTTTCAGTTAAACCAGCCACAGGTGGTAGGGCTTGCGCTTTCTCGCCTTCTGGCAGATTGTTGGTTAACTTTTGTGCCAACGCATCAGCGTCTTCAGCAGAAAGATCACCGACAATTGCAACAGTTGCATTTTTGGCAGTGTAATATTTTTGATAAAAAGCCCTGAGATCTTCTGGGGTGAGCGCCTTGATGGATGCTTCGTCACCTAGCACCCAATTAGCATAAGGTTGTTTACCATACAATGCCGAAGTAAACGCTTTGCTTGCCACTTGCTGTGGTTTTTGCTCTTGCTGCTTTAAAGCGCTTAAGGTATTTTGCTGCTCGCGCTTAAATCCTTCTAAAGGAAAAGCAGGGTTACTTAAAATCGCGGCTAAGGTATTGACCGCTTCGCCAAGCTGAGCTCGCTCAGAAAGACTACGTAAATGCACAAGCGCCATATCACGTTGAGATTCTGCATTGAATTGTGCGCCTACCTTATCAAAACTTTCAGCCACTTGATCGGCTGTCATATTAGCCGTGCCTTCTGCAAGCAATGTATTAGTAAGGTAAGCAAGCCCACCCTTATCTCCATTTCTTGCAGCACCTGCATCAAAAATAATTTCAATATCTACCATAGGTAAGGTAGGTACTGGCACAAAATAAACATTCACGCCGCGTGCAGTGACCCAATGCTGAATGTTAAGCACGCCCGTGACAGACTTAAAACTCTCTAATTTCTCGGGTGGAGTGCTATTAATACCCATCATCTTCTCAGTTTCTCCATGATGTGCGGTCTCTGGTGTTGTCGCTACCGGATGATGCTTACCATATTTGCTTTTAATGATGAGCAAACCAGCAACAATAACCAAAACGGCAATTAAAACTTGTACCCAGCGGCGGCTTGATTTTTTTTGTCCCATAGCCATTGCGTTACCTGCTTCCTTATCAGTTGATCTTCTCGGGCACCAATTCAGCGACTGTTAAACGCTTAGGTTGAAAATATTTTCGTACTACTTCTCGGATTTGTTCCGGCGTCACGGCTTTTATTTTCTCAGAAAACTCATCCGCCAAATGCCAGGATAAACCCACTGTTTCCAGTAGCCCTAATAAGGTCGCTTGTTCAGACATTGAATCTTTTTCAAAAATCTCTTGTGCTAAGAGTTGGTTCTTAGCTTTTTGCAATTCTTCAGGTGAAACAAGCATATCTTTCAGGATTTCAATTTGCTCCATGAGTTTTTTCTCAAGCGCTTCAACATCATGTCCTTCACTTGGGATCCCCGTGAAGATAAATTGTGTGCTGTAAGGTTTAAAGGGATCATAATAAGTGCCAACACTCGCCGCTATCTCTGAGCCACGAATCAAATTACGATTCAAGCGGGCACTTTCGCCCCCATCTAACAAGGCACTGGCAAGAACAAGCGCATATATTTCAGATTCTTTGTCTTTTTCTGCGGTTTTAAGCGTGGGTACATCAAATCCCCAAATCGCATAAGGCAGCTTCGCCGGTATTTTGACTTGAATACGCTTCTCGCCTAAAGAAGGTATTTCCTTTTTCGTTTTGCCTGGAGGAATGGGGCGAGCAGGAATTTTACCAAAATATTGCTCGGCCAACTCAAATACCTTGTCTGCATTGACATCCCCGACAACAACCAATGTGGCATTATTTGGCACATACCAACGTTCATACCAAGCACGTAGATCTTCTATTTTCATTTGATCAAGATCATCTTGCCAACCAATCACAGGATGATGGTAAGGCCCCATTGGATTAGCCACAGCCATAAACCGCTCCCAGGTTAGGCTTTGCGGATTATCATCTGTGCGCATGCGACGTTCTTCAATGACCACCTGAATTTCTTTTGCAAAAGCTTCAGGGGAGAGAACCAAATTCGTCATGCGATCGGCTTCCGCTTGGAAGCTGATGGGTAAGTTCGATGCATCTAATTCTTCATAGTAAGCAGTATAATCATCGCCAGTGAACGCATTATTCCGACCGCCATGTTGCGAGATTAAAATGGCAAACCCATCCCCAGGTAATGTAGGGGTTCCTTGAAACATCATATGCTCTAACGCATGAGAAATGCCGGTGATGCCGCGCACCTCATAGGTAGAGCCTACTTTGTACCAAATTTGTGCTACGGCAACCGGAGCGCGATGATCTTCTCGCACAACAATATTAAGACCATTATCTAACTTGTGCTCTTTAGTCACCGGTTTTTCCATACTTATGCCCTGCACACTCCAGCTAAAAGAAATTAAAAAAAGTAAGTTAGCTTGTTTTTTCATCCATGTTTTCATATACTAAGCACCGCAAACCCTTTACCTATCATATCCTAATGGTAGGATACCGTATTTTCTTAGAGATGCCAGCATCACAATATTAGGTATACCCATGCTCAAATTCTTTCGTCGTAAGAAAAATGATGGCAGCAATCCCCAAGATCCCAAAGAGGGATCCGCTCTGCCCCCCTCTTCAGATCCCCTTTCTGAAGCACCAGAAGCAGCAGAACCTACAGCGACGAAGCCTGAAAATACCCTCGTTGCCCAAACCCAAGAACCAACGGCAGAGCCTGAAAGTACCCTTATCGCTGATGAACCTTCTCCCGTATCCCCCCCAGAAATGGAAGCTAAACCACAAGAAAAGGGCCGCTCCTGGTTTGGCCGCTTAAAAGACTCCTTAACTCGCACTCGCGCCAGCTTTACCGAAGGCATCGCTAGTCTTTTCCTTGGCAAAAAGGAAATTGATAAAGACTTATTGGAGACCCTTGAAACGCATTTGCTCAAAGCCGATGTTGGCGTTGAGGCCACGCGCCATATTATTCAAACTTTAACCCAAGGGATCTCACGTAAAGAACTTAAAGATCCGCAAGCAGTTTATAATGCTTTACAAAACACCCTGAGCGATATGCTGAAGAGCTGTGAACAACCTTTAGCCGTAAACACTGAACAGCGGCCTTTTGTTTTACTAATGATAGGGGTCAATGGGGCCGGCAAAACGACCACTATTGGCAAGTTAGCCAAACGTTTTCAACAATCTGGCCTTTCTGTGATGTTGGCAGCCGGAGACACTTTTCGTGCCGCCGCCATTGAACAATTACAAGTATGGGGCGAGCGTAATAAAATTCCCGTATTAGCACAACACACTGGGGCTGATAGCGCTTCGGTTATTTTCGATGCATTTCAATCTGCCAAAGCACGCGGCATTGATGTGCTTATTGCAGATACTGCAGGACGTTTGCATACCCGCGACAACTTGATGGAAGAGCTGAAAAAAGTCAAAAAAGTTATCCAAAAACTGGATGGAACTGCTCCTCATGAAGTCATGCTCGTGCTGGATGCAGGCACGGGACAAAACGCATTAATACAGGCGCAAAAATTTCATGAAGCACTCGGCGTAACAGGGCTTACACTGACCAAATTAGATGGCACAGCCAAAGGCGGCATCATTTTTGCCATCGCAAATAAATTAAAATTACCAATTCGATTTATTGGCGTTGGTGAAAAAATTGATGATTTGCGTCCCTTTGCTGCGAATGATTTTGTCAAAGCGCTATTTGATCAAAACCCTTCAGCGCAGGAATAAGCTATTTTTCACACTATTCTTAATTGTAAAGATTTTCGACAGCATTTTCGAAGGATTTGGTAATGTTATATAAATTTGGATATGATTAAAAATAACAATCGTTAACCTTTACTACTTAGCTCTAGCAATTAGTTTTTATAGTCACTACAAATGATTTTTCGACGGGCCGGTAAGTGATAGAGCAATCCGTCTATCCCTTAAGGCGATTCTCAGACCCGAGCAATCATTTACCAAGACTATAACCTGCAAAGGAATGTGGGTACGAAACTAATCTTGTAAGGAGAATATGTGATTACTTTCCTCAATGTCGTCAAAAAATATCCTAATGGGCAAGTGGCGCTCAATAATATTTCTTTGGAAATCGCGCCCGGAGAAATGGTTTTTCTACGAGGTCATTCTGGCGCTGGAAAATCAACCTTGCTTCGGATGTTAGCCTTGCTAGAACATCCCACGCGTGGGCATATTACCGTTTCAGGAAAAAACTTAAATCAGATTAAACCCGGAAAAATTCCTTATTATCGTCGACGCTTAGGGTTTATTACGCAAAACCCCAAATTGCTCAATAATTATACTATCTTCGAAAATGTTGCCATGCCATTGGTCATTGCTGGATATGATAGAATTGAAACCACAAGACGCGTACGCGCTGCATTAGAGCGCGTAGGATTACTTGATAAAGAGGGGCTTAAACCTATCAATCTGTCTGAAGGCGAAAAGCAACGCATTGGTATTGCGCGGGCCGTGGTGCACAAACCTCGATTCTTAATTGCTGACGAGCCTACAGGAAATTTAGATCCCGAACTTTCCTTAGAAATCATGAAACTATTTGAGCGTTTTCATCAGGTAGGCGTAACGGTCCTAATTGCCTCCCATGATGCAGCGCTTTTAGAAAGATTTCCTTATCGCAAGTTACATCTTGATCATGGCAAGCTCATTACTCCTGTTTCCGCTTTCAATGAAAAAAGCGAAAAGAAAGAATTATCGGCGCAAAAGGAGCCAACCCATGGCTAAGCCAAGTGCCTCACAACAGCATTCTGTTCGAAAAGAGTCTTCTCGTTCCTCCAGTATCAAAAATCAAGAAGCCTCTTGGCATCAACGATTATCAGGTTATATCGCATTCCATCTTTCAGCTTTTAAACTGAGCTTTAGAAATTTAAGCATCACACCTTTTGCCACCGCAATGACTATTTGTGCAATCGGGTTATGTCTATCACTACCAGCTGGGCTTTACCTTTTTATCAAGAATATTCAACAATTGAGCCAAGGATGGGATAAAGGAGAAGCCATTACTCTTTACATTGATTCACATGCGACCCAAGCGCAAATTAATGCCATTACCGATAAAATTAAACTCTACCCCTTTGTAGAAGACACCACTCAATTAACACCTGAGAAAGCGTTGCAGGAATTTCAAAGCGTCTCTGGGCTAAGTGATATGTTAGCGCTTTTGCCAGAAAACCCCTTGCCTGGGGTGATTATGATCCAAATCAATACGAAATTAACCTCCGAAAGTGAACTGTTTGCGATGAAGGAAACCTTGGCGAAAATGCCAGCTGTGAAAGAAGCTGCTTTTGACTATGCCTGGGTAGAAAAATTTAATATCTTCCTCTCCTTTGGCAAAATGCTGGCTAAATGTTTGTATTTTATTATTGGCGTTGGTGTTATTTTGATGGTCAGTAATACGATTCGTCTTGCCGTTGAACGTCACCGAGATGAATTAGAAGTCCTCAATCTAATCGGTGCAACGACTGCCTTTATTCGACGTCCATTCCTCTATAGAGGGATCCTCTACGGAGGACTAGGTGGTGTTGTCGCCGCTTTAATCCTCAATACGATTAACCACACGCTTCAGGCCCCTGCGGCACAGCTTTCCTCCCTCTTTGCCGGGGTATTTTTCTTGGAAAATTTAAGATTCTACGATACAGTGATGCTCCTTGTTGCAAGCGCTGCTTTAGGTTGGATAGGCGCAGCTATCGCCTTTATACAACAGCGTCATAGCCTGTATAACGAAGCCTCCTAAATAGGTTTTTCAAACACGCTCAAACCAGTTTGAATTTAGGCGAGACGGCAAACGGATCCCCAGTTGCATACGCTTTATTAGTAAGCAACTTGGGTGAGAGAGCGATGGCAACAATGCATAAATTCAAAGTGGAAAGAGTATATAAGGTGTTTTATTTTTATGTCCCTTAAAAATGCCATCGGCGGTGTTGCCTTAATTGCTGGAACCGCGATCGGCGCAGCTGTTCTTGCTTTACCCATTATTACTGCTCATCTTGGTTTTGCTCAAACTATTGCTATTTACTGCACATGCTGGTTCTTTATGACCCTGGGTGCACTTTATCTGCTGGAAGCAAACTTACTCGTTGGGTATGGCACGAACCTTATTTCGATGGCTGAAGCAACGTTAGGTCAGTTTGGAAAATATTTCACCTGGGGTATTTATCTGATTTTGCTTTATGCATTAACCGCAGCTTACTTATCAGGTGTAGGCGCATGGATACAACGAGGCTTTGAGTTGATTCATGTCTCTCTCAATCCATTTGGTTGTGCCTCTGTCGCTACATTTCTCACCATGATTGTTATTTGGCTTGGCACCGCTGTAACCGACTGGGTAAATCGCTTCTTGGTCATTGGTTTGATTGGTGCTTTTGCAATATTACTTTTCATTGTTTCTGAACATATTCAGTTTGAATTGCTTTTCATACAGAATAATACTTTCGACTTAAGCCCTATTCCCATCATTATTACTGCGTTTGGCTCAGCTATTGTTATCCCAACCTTGACTGAATACTTGCACGGCAAGCCAAAGCAACTTTTATATGTTGTGTTGATAGGTAGCGTCATTCCCTTGTTAGTTTATATTATTTGGGAATTTGTCATTCTGGGGATTATTCCTGTGTCAGGAAATCCTGGCTTGCTGCAAATACAACAACATGGTCACCCAGTAACAGATGTCCCTGCAGCCTTACAAGCATTATTGCAAAACCGTATTATTACTAAAGCATCTACCTATTTTTCTATTTTTGCTCTTATTACGTCTTTGCTCGGGGTCTGTTTATCCTTGTTTGATTTCCTGGCTGATGGCTTACATTTGCATAAAACTATCCGCAGCAGAATCTTGTTAACCCTGATTACTTTTGTTCCGCCACTTTGCTTCATTATTTTCTATCCGCATGGTTTTACTGTGGCGCTCAGCTTCGCTGGTATTTTCGTCGCCATCTTATTGGGTATTTTGCCTGCAGTGATGGCATGGCAAGGCCGCTATCATTTGAAACAAGAGAAACCTTTACAAATAATAGGTGGAAAATTTCTGATTATTGTAACGATTGCTTTTTTCTTATTTGTTTGCGCTATTGAGTGTTTTAATCAATACAAAACCTTTCTGGGAGCCTCAAGTTGAATTATCAACTGACCGAAACGCCAGAAGGGATTGCACTAACGCTCCCCTCACAAGTAAAATGGCGCGCCTATCAAATAGATTTTGGTCAAGGCCCCTTACGCTATCGGTTTGAACATTTACAGGGAAGAAATGAGCTCATCGCCAAAGCCATTGGTTGGAAAAAGGGCGATAGCTTTCAGGTTTTCGATACTACTGCAGGTTTAGGCCGTGAAGCCTTCCTGCTCGCAGCCTTAGGATGTCAGGTGACATTATTCGAACGCCACACCGCGATTGCGACACTTTTAAAGGATGGACTGCAACGCGCAATGACTGATCCTACCTTAGCAAATATCATTGAACGCATGAAACTTATTGAATCTTGCGCTATCGAATACCTGAACAATAATACGTTACCTGATTTACCTGATGTGATTTATTGCGATCCCATGTTTGAAGCGCGCACTAAATCCGCTGCAGTTAAAAAGGAAATGCAAATTTTGCAATCAGTTGTTGGCTCCGATGCCGATGCTTCACAATTGGTAGAAATTTCATTAAAGTTTGCAAAAAAGAGAGTGGTAGTGAAACGCGCGCATGCCGCTCCAACCTTAAAGTCCAATCCAGATTTGGTCTTTAAGGCTCGTAGTCATCGTTTTGATGTTTATATCAAAACCTAAAGGCTGTGATGCGTGAGAACTTCACTTTTTATATAGGAGATTGTCGCAGTTAATAGACCAAACTAATGCTCAACCATTTTGCTTTAGGACAGGCGACAACCTCTTCGAGAATAGAAGTGTATATCTTGTACATAACTATCCTTAAGGGGAACAAAATGGGAAGAGCATCGAAGAGTTGATATTCGAGCAGTAACATAAGGAGTGAATATAATGACTCAATCATTTAAACCCAAAGGACTTCCCAGCTTACTTCCCCACCTCACCGTAAAAAACGCCGATCAGTCCCTTGCTTTTTATCGCGATGTTTGTCAGTTTTCCTTAAAAAATCAACCTGAGAAACAAAACAATGAAATTGTTCATGCAGAAATGATGCTTGGTGATGCGACTATCATGATGGCACCAGAAGGGGCTTGGGGATCTGACAAAAAATCTCCTAAAACGACTGGAGTACCTTCAAATATCTCGCTTTACATCTATGTAGAAGATGTTGATGCCCATTATGAACATGCAAAACAAAAGGGGGCTGAAATATTAAGCGCTCCTGAAAATATGTTCTGGGGAGACAGATTTTACACCTTGCGCGATCTAGATGGTTATGAATGGTCTTTTGCCACTAACGTTGGCACACATGATCTTTCTTATATTACCCACGCCTAGTTAAAATCTTTGGTGGCGAGTGCTTCATGCACTCGCTATTGATAAGACAACAACTAGAAAACTCATGTATGAAGACTATTTGAACAGCCATACCCTGCTTCACTTAATATTTGGCAACTTTGGTCATTTCGTAAAAAATCCCTAAAAGCGACTAAAGCTTTTTGATTCTTAGCTGCTTTCAATGTAATCACTTCATGTTTAACAGGCTTATAGCGATAAGTTTGCGGCTCCCAATATTGTTTGCGCGCACGCACTTCTGGAGATAATTGCGCAAGAGAAATAAATCCTAATGGAATGCGTTGTGTCATGATAAGTTCATAAGTGTGTTTAATATTCTTTCCATAAATCAAACGGCTCTGAATGTTGGTCCATAAGCCATACTCTTGTAGCATTTCTCTCGCCGCAGCTCCATAAGAAGACGCGCCCGGATTGGCAATAGCAATCACTATATTTTCTTTTTCGGTTAAAATCTGATACAAAGCTTCGGGGGTTATTTTAGGATCGGCACTCCATAACACAATCCGCCCTTCTGCAATTGCAATGCGACTTTGTGCATCGGCTTTTTTGGCATTAATAAGGCCTTCTGTATAAGTTTCGTCCGCTGACAAAAACAAATCATATGCCATGCCATGCATAATATGTGCATACAAATGGCCTGCTGGCGCCGTTGTTATCTTACAACCATATTTAGTTGATTGGTTAAATTTCTGACATAATGATGTCAATGGATTCCCAATACTAGAAGAAACAGCAATATGAACAATTTCATGACTTGCCCAAGACAAAGATATATTTAAAAAAAGGCAAAAGCCGTATATTAAGCGCATCATACTATCCCTGTAAGCGCCCACTCGATTTCTTCCATTTTGCTGATAAACACAAGAAAATTGCAAGAGGACAAATAAATTCAGTCATTCGTCTTGGTCAAAACTAGCAATCGTTGTATAAACCCAATGACTGCGAGTTTGCGCCGGCATCTGATTAGAGAGAGTTGAAGCTAATAAAACTTGGAAGGCGTCCATGATATCATCGTAATTTTCCATAATATAAAGATAAGCACTCTGAATTAAATAAACCCTTTTCTCAGGATCGACATCATCATAAATCCAACCATAAGGATATTTATCAGGATGAAATTGATGTAATAATTTATTTCTCGCACGACGAATTTCATCTTTAGACGCGTTAAATGCCACCCCGAGAATTTGATATTTTTGCGTGGCTTCTTTTATATTGATAACAACTTTATCATTTTCCATTAACGTTTAAACCCAATAGAGGGAGATTGGACTCCAGGCAAAGCCTCTTCTTTCTTTTCTTTCTTTAACGTAGCAACATGATAATGATTAGGCTTAGAGGCGACATCTGAAAAATGCTCTACCCAAATCTCTGTATCTCCTTCAGGCGAAATTTGCGCATGGATGACACCTTGACAACCTGAGTTTTCTAAAATATTAAGTAGTTCACTAATATTAACCCTATCATTTTCACGCCAATGAGCGGTTTTATCATTCATTAAATTTGCCAAATTCACACTATAAGTATCACCGACTTCTAACTTGCGCTCTGCTGGTACCGCTTTTAATGCATCGGTTGTTTTCATCTTGGAGATAATTTGTAATTCAGACTCGGTTGAAATAATTGTTTTTTCTTTGCCATGCTTACCATCCCACTGCAAATGCGCACAAATCATATTTTCCTCAGAGAGACACTTTTCTGAGGTGGTTGGTAAAACCAAGGTTATCTCTAAAGGCTCTGTTGTTATACAAAGCAATTCATCAACACTATTAATGAAATTTTCTCGAGAAATATCATTATTTTCTAAATGATTAGATAATCTTTTCAATATCGTCTGATCGTGTTTATCAAAAGAGGTTAAATCCCATGTGGCAACGGTTGCATTTAATGCTTCTCCTTCAACAAAAAATGCCCCAAGAGCAAATATAGGAATACTTTGATTCAGTACGCCACGTATAAGATGATCATATAAGATGGCAATAACATCTTGACGTTTACTATAAACATTAAAAATATGGGCTTCTTTTTTCACCATATGCGCTAATAATCTTTGCCGAAAATAGGCGCTAGAGATAACACTCTTCACTACCAAATCCAACGCCTTTGCACTCAAACCAAAACTCTGAGTCAATTTCAGCGTGCTAGCCTTTTCATGGCGAGCAATAGCGGATCCTTGCCAATGGTATTCAACACCTTCTTGTAGTGGAATATCAAAATCGACCTGGAAGCGATGAGAACCTTTAATACTGATCGGAAAGTTGGCTTTATAATGTATCTTCAATTCCCCTTGGCGATCCCCCTTCCAAGTCGCAGAAATTTTTGTCGTTGGTAACACTTCTTTGGCATGGCATCGTACTTTTCGTTGATGAATTATCTGCCCATTATGGGTAATTTTAAGGGTAATGAAGAAAGACAATTCCCTGTTTGCAAGTAACCATTCCACTTTGTTTTGTGTCAAAATTCCAGGCACATGATGCAACCCCAATCCTTTTTGTAATTGCGATTGTGTATAGATGTAAGTTATTTTTTCCAATGGCGTAAAAAGTTGTACTTCTTTTCCAACATGTTGTTGAATTTGCTCATAGTCTATTTCCCCTGAGGGAGAACTCAACAATGGATATGTTTCACCCGCAATATCAGTTGCAACTATTTTAGCACGCGAAAGCCCCGGGTTAGCGCTATTTGCAACAAAACCATTTATGCTAATAGGCACAGCAAAAAACGGATCGAGCGAATAGTCACAAGACGGATCAGTAAAACCTAAGGTAGGAACCGTCATACTTAGCTCAGCGCCTGTTAATTCGTTTAAAAGGGTAAGCTCAGGTGAAATATCCATGACAAAAAATGCATTCTCATTTCTGGCAAAATGTACTTTCAATTGAAAATACTCAACACTCGTTGGCAAGAATCCAAATGCCCCACCATGCAGTCCAAATTTTGCGTTAAGGGGTAACTTTAATGTTGCTTTATTTTTTTTAAGGGGATCCATTCTCAAGCTCATGTTCAATTTTTTGTGCCCATAAATAAGGGATTTAGCACAATTTTGAGCTATTTTGTTCTCCTTCAGTCTGGATGTGTGCGACAAACTGCCCAAATGTCCACCGTCTCAACCCCTGCATGCTTTAATGCCATTGTAAATGCGCCCACGGTACTACCGGTGGTGACAACGTCTTCAATAACAAGTACATGCTTTGCTTGAAAGCTTTTATCAATGGCAAAAACACTTGCCTGGAGATACTGCATGCGTGCGGCCTTACCGAGGGAAGATTGAGCAGGTGTGCTTTTTATTTTGGTGCAACTCCACCTATCTAAAGGTAATCCTTTTAAATCCGCAATCTGGCTTGCCAATTCGATGGTTTGATTAAAGCCGCGCTCTCTTTGCCGTAAAGGGTGCAGAGGAAGGGGCACGATACAATCGACGGTTTCTCTCAATGACAAACGCTCAGCCATGAGGGTACCCAGCAATTTGGCAAAATAGAGCTCGCCCGCATATTTCCATTGCCCAATAAACTCATCAACCGGCCATGCATAGTCAAAAAGCGCTTGGCAGCGCTCAAATGGCAGCTTTTGACGCAGACACTTCACGCAGATCCCCTCTCGCATCATGAGTCCACAGCGGTTACAGGGTGATATTAACCAGGGTAGGCATGCTTCACATTCCCGACATAGGGCAATTTTTCGACCACTAGGCCTTAAGCACAAAACACAATGGCAGGGTAAAGGTAGGCAAGCCCCTAGTAAATGTTGTACAATTTTTAACCACTTGTTCACTATCTTAACCTCTAGAGTTGATTCAGCAGGCCAGAGACTTATGATGAATGCCAAAAATTGCACCTAAGGGATCTTATTATGTCTGCATACGTCATCCGTCATGATTGGTCTTATGAAGAAGCTTATGCGCTTTACCATCAACCCTTTATGGACTTAGTATGGCAATCTCAACAAATTCATCGAGCAGTTTTCACACCGAATTCCATTCAGGTGTGTACATTGCAAAATATTAAAGTAGGCGGGTGTCCAGAAGACTGTCACTGGTGTGGACAAAGCATTTATCATAGCACAGGCGTAGAAAATGAACCGCTTGCAGATCTGGATGAAGTCATACAAAGTGCTAAGGACGCCAAAGCAAATGGTGCCTCTCGTTATTGCTTAGCGGCTTCATGGCGTGGCCCCACTGATCGCAACTTAAACAAAGTCATTGAAATGGTAAAAGCGATTAAAGCCTTGGGATTAGAAACCTGCATCACACTCGGTAAACTTCGCCCCGAGCAAGCGCAAGCTCTCAAAGAAGCGGGGCTAGATTATTACAATCATAATTTAGAAACCTCTGAAAACCATTTTAAGAAAGTTTCTACAACCCGATCTTTTTCTGATAGGTTAACCACCTTGCAATACGTGCGCGAAGCAGGAATGAAAGTATGTAGTGGTGGTATTTTAGGCATGGGCGAAACAGAGAAAGATCGTATTGAATTGCTCATTACACTAGCCAATCAACCAGAGCATCCACAAAGCGTTCCTATTAACCAATTAGTACGAATTGAAGGTACGCCTTTAGAAAATGAAGCACCAATGGATGATCTTTCCTTCGTGCGTGCTGTCGCTCTTGCGCGGATTTTGATGCCCAAAGCCTATGTGAGACTTTCTGGCGGTCGTCGACAAATGTCAAAAACCATGCAAACTTTATGTTTTATGGCAGGTGCAAATTCTATTCATCATGGTCCTAAATTATTAGTCACTCAAAATGCTGATATGTCAGAAGATAAAGTCCTTCTGCAAGAATTAGGATTGACACCCGAACCTGCACAACTCTCAACGGCGTCTTCCTGTTCATCTCATACTATTCCACTTGTGGTGAAAGCATGATTGAAATCCCTCCCGTCAATAAAATTGATATTGCGCGCTCTTTTAGCATGGCGGCAAAAACTTATGATCAATCTGCTTTTATCCAAAAGGAGATCGGTCAGCGGTTGATAGATCGTCTTGATCTTATCAAGGCGCCGCCGCAAACAATTTTAGATGTCGGCGCAGGAACAGGTTTTTTAACGCGCCAATTACAGCAAAAGTTTCCGCAAAGCAAGATCATAGGATTAGATTTAGCGCAAGGAATGATGCAATTTGCCAAAAGCAAACAACCTTGGCAACTGTGGAAAAATAAACCCTTTTATGTTTGTGGCGATATGGAACAATTGCCATTTGCCAATCAAAGCTTTGATCTTATTTTTTCCAATTTCACCTTACAATGGAGCTTTGCTTTAGAAAAGACCTTTCTAGAATTAAAGCGCGTGCTCAAACCCAATGGCTTCTTATTCTTCTCTACCTTGGGACCACAGACATTGATTGAATTACGGCAGAGTTGGACTGATTCTATTACCCATGTCAATGAGTTTACTGATATGCATGATATCGGCGATGCGCTGTTAAAAACACGTTTGAATGATCCTGTGATGGACATGGAAATGATAACAGTGACCTACTCTCACGTGAAACAGCTATTGCGCGATCTCAAAGCCACTGGTGCACGCAATATGAATTTAACCCGTGCCAAAGGCTTAACCGCTAAAAATCATTTTGAAAAAATGTTTCAAGCTTATGAAGCATTTAAGCGTCCAGATAATTTATATCCTGCAACTTTTGAAGTGATATATGGCCACGCTTGGCGTGCCATCTCCCATCTTCATCGTGAGGAAGACGATGGGATAGTACGCATACCCGCAGATAAAATACCAAGATTATCGGTTTAGAAGAAACAAAAGTCGAAAGACTGAGTACCCAAGGTAGCGTTTCTCCGCATTTACCTAGGTCGTTTTGTTGATAATGGTATAATTTTTTAAAAATTTACTTCGCTGCTTCACCCTCTTGTTAAAGAGAAGGCGAAGCGAAAGTCTATTTTATCTTTGATCTGCAATATTAGATGAAGCAGTTTTTCTTCGAAACGCTTTATGCAATGTGTTTTCCGGCACGTCCGGACGGCGTGGCATAGGGCTATCTTGACGAACAGATGTTGCCGCCGCACGTAATGGGGTAACAGGCGCCACTCTCTTTTCTTCAATCATGACTGGCATAGCTTGCTCTTTCGATGCATCATCTAATAATTTCATCAATAAGGCAGAATCACCCGTCTTTGCTTGCTCTAAAGCAAATTGGCGTACATTCGCCACAAATTCTGCTTTAGCTCTATCTGTTGTGATTTTTGATTGTACTTCTTGCACCGCTTTTATTGCCGTAACAATTTCCATTAATTCTTTCTCTTCGCCCCTTTCAGTTATTTTGCTCCATCCCCATTTAATGATAGGGAAAGCTACCGGAATGGCAGCAAGGCCAACTGATGCCATCATTGGTACGGCAAAAGCTGAACCTAAGCTTAAAAGTGCAGCAGAATAAAAGCACGTTTTCGCTCCTTCGTAAATATAATTCCAAAAGCTATGATTATTTTGCATTTTCATCATTTGTACAATTTGTTCTTTCATTTCATGAAATTCATCATGATTCTTCGTTTTTCTTGCTAACGTTTTTAACAGGCAAACGGCTAAATAGACAGAAATTGCGGTAGTGGCAAGGGTAGCAATACCCCATCCTGGAGGATGATCTCGGTTAGCGTTTTCATCTTCTTGATTAATTCTATGCTCTGCTTTTTTGAGTATATCTGCTAGCAGTTGTGGTGAGACTTCAAGTAAAGATTCGTAAAGTGCAATACCTAACGCATCTGCATATTCTAAAGAATTCTTAACCGTGGTAGCCATTAGGTTCGCAGTCTGTGACGTTCTACCAAACGCTAATGTGCTTTCTGAGCCTGCCATAAAAAGATTTTTAACAAAGCTTGCCGCATAAGAGGTTACAGAAGTTCCCCATTGCCAAGCGCTTTGCGCAGAAGCACCTGCGGAAGAAAATATATTCCACCAACTCGTAGTGGTCTCTACAACGGGCTCAACAGGGGGAATTTGAGGGATGGTGTCATTAAATAAAGTATTATTTAATACTGCTAATGCATGTTCTGGTAGCGTATCGGTTGTATTAGCTGTTTGTTGTGCAAACATTCCATAAATTGCGCTTACCCAGCTTGGAATAACTTCATATAGCTTCATAAATTCAACCCCTCATCCGCGATGTAGATCATTTTAATAAACTGCCCCCCAAATGGGTACGATCTCTATCTTCTGAAAACAGAGGTTTATCGGAAAAACCACTTTTTATGTGTGTTTACATGAATTGGAGCTGCTACTTATTCTAAGTTCCGCCGCCACTGTCTCCACCACGCATATGTTGGTCAGCTCTTTCGTCTCTTAGATTTTTCAAACTATTTGCGCCCATATTTGGATCTCTAAGAGCTGCTTCTCTTTTTCTGTTTTTTATCCCCTCTCCCACTTGTGGGAGAGGGTTAGGGTGAGGGTCTTTTGACTATTCACAACTAATGAAAATAAATTATTCACCGCGCGCGAAGCGCATATCGCCCACGTTGGAATCAATGGGGCAGCACCAACGTGCGAGGGATTTTCTCTTAAATCTTTAACACTATTCTCTTCTGTCCCAAAAGAAGGAACCCTCACCCGCTGCAAAGCAGCGACCTCTCCCGCAAAGCGGTAGAGGGAATTGTCTGCTTCGCAGACGAAAGAACTGCTGTCCTCATTCTGGATCCCCTCTCCCGTTTACGGGAGAGGGTTAGGGTGAGGGTCTTTTGACGGTTAACAACTAATGAAACCATTCTTACCGCAACATCTTCCACATCATTTTGCGCCAGTTTAAGCTCTCACAAAAAAACCAGCATACCTTGCTAAGCACCCAAGTTGCCGTATTAAAACTTGTGCTCATCAAGACACGCCTATCTTTTGCCTTCCTTGGTATAGGCGGACCGTCACTGGCTAAATTTAAATTGAATTGTCGTTGTCTTCGCGGCGGTAAAATCGTTTCATGCAAAAATTCTTTTTCAGCAATCTTCAATGGCAATACTAATTTAATAGTACGCATCTCATGTAGCATTGGCAGAGATAATTTTCCATACCATATCGGAATATTCCCCTGTAAAAGACCCATGATTTTTAAGCGAAATAGAATGCGGTGGATCCCCCGCGTGGGTTTATTCACGAGATGTGAAAGTTGTTCATAAGTAAATGAACAAGAGGATTGATTGTTATTTATGCAAAAGGCTGCGAACCACATCCACAAGAGTTTTTCATCATCCTGCAAAAAAGCATGCTGAATGATCTCATTGAGATAAACAAACCATTGCTTAGAGACGCAAAGGTTCGTTGCACAAATAATTGGCAAAGAAAGTCCATTAAGCATAATGCTTCCCTACTAGCTTGGTCAGGCAATAAACCTAAATAACAAAAAAATTGAGTTTTTTTGTTAAAAAACCGTTAGCTTGAAGAATCAAGACTTGTTATATGGAATGTATGTAATACAATGCGCTTAGTCATGGGTGAAAACTCCAACAAAGTTTTTGCTTGTGATTAGCACTGTAGGGATGCTTCAACATCTTTACAGTGCGTTAGCGTGTATATTAGCGTAGGTTATTTTGCAAAACAAGAACCCTCTCTTATAAAAATAATTTTCTCTATTTATTGCAGCTATCTCTCATTTAAATCTAAATATTCATTAATCTAAGCTACAACCAATTGGCAATTATCCCAGCAACCTTGAAATTTAATAAAAACGAACTACTTTTGTATAAATGATTATACATTGTGAGTCCAATGTGCTCATCATATTTTTCAAGGCAAGAGATCATTTAATTTCTATTTGCTTTGTTATAACGCAAATCTATATTCACATTTATGACCTAGAATAAACCATTTGAAGGTTAAGAAAATGAAAAAAAATACAGAAATTCATGAATCTCAATGGGATGATATCTACGATGCTATAAAACGAGCAAAATATAATAAAAGCGACTTTGACTTCGAAACTCAAAATCTAACTCAACGTCCTGCTGGAGTCCAGGTCGATGAGATAGTTGAAATTACTGTAACTAATAACTTAACACAAATAAAAAAAATATTTGTATCGGGAACAGGACCCGATTGGGTACGAGACTTCGATAATGATCTTCAAGCAGGTTTTTTTGAAAGAAAATAATGTTCATCATTTGGAAGAAATATTTTGCTAATATCTTATCCGAAGCTTGTAAATATTATGTCAACTAAACAAGCCGTTACGTTGATGCTTAAGTTTTAACGCGTTTAAAACGCAACATTAAGAAACGATACACCATCCTCTTTTAGGTTTTTCAGAGGTATCATATTCCATTGCATCCTCCTGTTGATCCTCATTTTTTTTACTAGGAACTTCCGTTCCTTCCTCCGCATCTATAAACGTTGTCTCGATTTCTTTTTCACTCTCTTCGCTTTCGCTCAAAAGTCGTATGCCCTTGTGTTCATAACCCGGTCCACTAAATTGCAGAATATAACTAGCATCATAAGCAAAGGTATCTTCTTCATCAACAATAATAGGGACTAGACTTGATAAATTCATTGGCACAACGTGAAATTGGTCGAGATCAATTTGAGAGCTCTCTTCTTCCAATAGTCCTTCTAAATGAGAACTACCAACGATCATCACTGCATCTTGATTGATTCTGGCGGCATCTCTTGCCATGATAATATTTCTGTTGCGCATTCCTTTTTCACTAAAGGGATCTTTGTCTCTATCTTTATGATTATCAACGCCTATAATTTCCATCCCTAGCGTTTCTGCAGTTTTTAATATACAAATTGCTTCTTCATTAGCGTCATTGTATTCTCCTAATACTGTTGTAATGCCTAAATCCTTAGCAATTTTAAAGATAATTTTCTCGATCTGATTTATCTTGTAAGTATTATGCGTTTCACCTAAAAGAATTAAAAGCTTCTTATTTCGGCTTCTCGCCATTTTCAATTCTTTCTTTAAAAGCGTTTCTAATTCATAACTTACTTCATCAAGATAACGTCGAGACAGCCTTATTCTATTTTGAATATATTTTGATAAAGGGGTATGACAGTCTTCCTTTTTTGCCAAATCTATAAGATTTGAACATGTTCCATCATTAATCACACGATCTATTTTCGCACCTCGTTGTAAGAGAAATCTAAATGCACCATGTTGTTGTAATGCTGCCGCATAACATAAAGGGCTTAAACCACGGCTATCTAATGCCTCTATAGATTCTGGATTCTGATTTAAAATAGCTTCAAGTTTAACGATATCCCCCTGTGATGCGGCATCATGCAGTTCAGTAAACTTTGCATCAATTGAACCATGTTGAATTAAATATTCTGAGATTTCAGGAGATTCACTCGAATAGTGAATAGGTAGCATACTATCATCATCATAACCATTTACCCCAGCGCCTTGCTCTACTAGCATTTTCACTGCATCCAATCTACCACTTAACACCGCAAAATGAAGCGGTGTCGTGGATAAGATATCCTGAGCATTGAGTTGTGACTCATCCCTTTGCAACAGCCTTTTCATTTTACGAATGTTTCCATCGAACGCAGCATCATGTAACGGTGTGTGATAAGGATCTCTAGCACCTGATGTGAGCAAAAACCGCTTTATCTCTTTATTTGCATACACAATTGGAGAAAACTCTTCATTGTTAAGAGCGTCTATATTTGCGCCCTGCAAGACAAGCATTTTTACTATCTCTAGTTCTTCTTGCATCACTGCTAAATGTAAAGGGGTATTTCCTGCAAATTCACCAATATCTAAAAGCCCTGGATTTTGTTTAATTAATCTTTTAATTTCATCTATATTTTTATCTAAAATAGCAAGGTGCATTTCGCTATATACATGGTCAAATTTTTGCGCACCCAAAGCCAGTAAATAGTCTTCCATTTCAGCTGTTGAAGCATAAGCGATAGGAGGGCAACCCATGTTATCGATAACATCAAGTCGTGCACCAAAAGAAACTAGCGTTCCTACTGTATTTAAGGAACCACTTAAAACGGCATGATGCAATGGTGTTCTACCATCTTCAGCTTTTGAATTTAATAAGGTTTGCTCCAATAATTCTCTATCGTCTTTTAAAATTCTTTTTAATCTTTTGACGCTACCTTCCGATGCAACTTTATGCAGAGGGTTAAATTCTGCGGTCCATGAAGAACGGGCACGTTTTTTGGGTCTATCACTATCGGGCTTTTTTTCTATAAAATGCTTCATATACTTACTGTTGAAAAGGAATTGAACAGCCCACCTTATATTAAAGTGGGTAATGTTAACGATGGTTTTCCGATACTCTGCTGTAATTTTTAGATAAGTTTTGTGTATAACGTGATTATGCGCGTGATGATTTTAGGCAAACCATCTACAGCCCTTTATTGCTTATACAACATATCAAACAAGAAAAGAAAATTGGGTTGATATTTTTGCTAATGTTCTATTTCGCTGGCATAAAATGACAACTTTGCAAAAATTCCGTACTTATCTGGCATCCTTGCATTATTGATAGCTAAATTGGCATTAAGTTATTGTATTCATTTCGAGGGTGAATACAATAACTCGTTTAACACTATGAAAAAATCCCTCTTAGGTCAATTATTTTTTTCTTAAATGATCTTTACTCTCTTTTTTTCCTTCTTTTACGTACTCATTTTCGCTTTCGCTGGAGTCTGACTCTGTTTCAACCAAAAGCGCATCATTTGGAACGATTTTGGTAGCAGCAGGATTAGCATTAACTAAACTCAGTACGGGTAATGTTTGAGAGAAAAGCAAAGGCATTTCGGCGATCCCTTTAACATATTCTGTAATATTTATCTCCTGAGAACTATTTAGGCTGTGCATACTAGCATTCAGAGAATAGAAAGGTGAGGTTAACTGCGCTAAATATGATAAGCACTGATTATAAAATTCTCTATAAGCGTCTATATCATTTCCATCACTATTTATAATATTTACCAATAATTGATCGTCAGTGAGAAGAAAAGGGCGAGCTATCGCTTCTTCATCATTTGACAATGTTACCCCAAGAATAATTTTGGTAAAGATACAGCTCAATTTACTTATCTCAACATTGCCTGCGTTTTTTTCAAAGATATCCATAACGAAAAGATAAATAGCTATTTTAATTTGAAAAGCATCACTAACATTATGCATTCGAATAGGGGTTGTACATTTTTTTGAAATACACTTTACTATATCCAGCGTTTCTGTTGGAAAATACGAATTAGGATCTTCATCAAGAGAATTGTTATTGTTAGAAATAGATGGGATATCAAGCGCTGGCATCAAAGCAACATTTTCACCTAATTGCATTAACATATCGTCAGAAAGATCATTAATAGTTAAATTAAAAACGGTGCCCCCCAATTCTGCAATGGTTTGATTTTCATTTCCAGGATGAATTATAAAATTTTGCAGAGGAATTCCTTCATATCTTAAAAACAATATTTCTTTAATATCTTTTAAAGTGAAATCTAAATCACCATCGATAATAATAAATTTTCCTGTTTTCAATCTAAGATATATCTTCATATTACTTCTCTTTAAACACGACAAAAAGGTGCTTATCATAATTAAGTCCGTAAATGATTTAAATCAAAGAAAAACCCAAAGATCGATTCAGGGTGGAAATGCGACGTGAATACGCACCCTTTAATTCCTCAAGACCAGCATGATGTTTCTGTGAATTAATGACACTTCACTGCTGATAAAGCACTTCAATTAAAGGATGCAAATAAGGTTGATATTTTTGCCATCTTCCCACTTCATGAGTGTGAAACGATGGAATAGGGAAGGTATCTGTCTCAAAAGGTAGTTCAAGAAATTCAAATAGCTCGGTTAAGGTTTCTTTGGGGGTTTGAACGAGATCCTCATACCTGACTTCTATTCGATTATCAATACCAATACTTTGCCAGTACCCCATCAGATTTGCGTAATGTTGATAATACCTGCCAAGCATTGCTAAATCATGAGCATAGCCTCGCGGTATGGATTGATGGAGCGTATAACTTGCTAAACATAAATCTAAAGGATGACGAGTACAATGAATGATTTTCGCCTGCGGAAACAAAATGGCTATCACCCCCAAAAACAGGTGATTATTCGGCATAGTGTCACAAAAAAATGGCGACCCTTTAAGCGCTAATTTGGACATGCCTGCAATATAATCATTTGCAATTCTTTTTAAATCATCATTTGTTAATTCTTCCATCAATGCTGGCACGTGCCAGAACTCTTTTAGTAAATCTATTAATAGTCGCTGATCTCCAACAAATGAAATCGCTTGATGCAATGCCAGTGTTTTTTGCAACAAATGTTTCCCGCTTAACGGCATACCAACGATAAATAAAGGTATTTTGTCAATGCTAGGGACAATCTTTTTGTCGTGGATAAATTTAGTATTGAATAACTGCTTGATCCCTTTAACTGCATTGGCGAAGCTTCTAATATCAAATGGATCGCGCTTTGCGCAAATTTGATTAGCTGCATGAAAATGAAAAAAAGCTTTTTCACTATTTTCTCTGTCATCATAAATTTTGCCCAATCCAAAATGGAGGAGCATCTTTTCTTCTGCTGTGAGATTGCCTTTTTGTGACAAACTCTCAAGTTTCTTAGCTTCAGGAAATTCTTGTTTTTGATTGCGACTATGCGTCAATCCAAAAAGAGCTGTGACGTTTTCAGGCTTTAGAGCCAAGGTCTTTTCAAAGCTCAAAATAGCATTATTAAAATCGCTCTCTTCTTGATATAACACGCCCAGATGATTCAGTGTCGCATAAGACTTAGGAGAAGCTTCTAATGCTTTTTTATATATTTCCTCACTTTCTTGGGTTTTTCCTAATTTCTTTAACACACCACCGAGACGATCTAATACTATTAAGTGGTAAGGATCTTCTTGCAATACCCGCTTATAAACCAATTCTGCTTCGAGATAGCGCCAATTACTTTCAAATGCCTCACCAAGATTAATCTCTGCTTGTAAATGCTCAGCATCAAAAACGCTTACTTTTTGATATTGCTCAATGGCTTTATCAAATTGTCCTTGGTGCAAATAAAGCGTTGCTAATTGAAAATGTGCTTGGCTCTCTGCATCATTTTTTTCGATTGCCCGAAGAAAATACTGCTCGGCTTTAGATAAATCGTTTTGCTTTAAAGCAGCGATACCTAACAAAACCAACACCTTAGGATCATGCGGTCTCAGAGCCACCAGTTCCTGCAAAAGCTTAGAAGCAGCCTGTACTTTTTGTCGGCTCAATAATTTCTGTATTTCTTCAATTTTGTGCTTATGCTCATTGTTTACATTCATGGCTTGCTAGTTCTTCTGAATATAATTTCAGCCCGATTACGCTTTTATTGCTGTCTTTCACTTTAACGATAGAAAGAAAATTTATCTTTAACGAATTCTCACTTTCTCACTGGCATAAAAAACCCCGCATTATGCGGGGTTCGTGTATTTGAAAGAGTCTTATCCACTTGCGCCCTGCGCGGCCCACACTTCTTGGGGCATTCGATATCCTGCAACATAATATGCGTGTCCCTGACGCCATCCAGCCATCCACTGACCTCTTTTGTACGCTTCTTGAAAAGGGCATCGCTCTTTGGCGTGTCCTTTTAATCCTTGGTTGTATCCTAGTCTATGTGCTCTTTCTGTCATGTCACGTTTAACTCTTTTCATGGTTACCTCGGATAGGTTTTACTAGGTGACTCTACTGCAAACATGTGTCATTAGTAGGTAAGCATGTTTGATTCGATTGGTTTCAAAAGAAATGCAACCTGAAACTTCATTGTATAATTTTACTGGAGAAATTGATAGCATACTAACTCAATTCTATATTCCAAACGCTTTAAAAATCTAATATCACAACTAATCAATATAGAATATTCAATCGAACCAATATGTGTACCACCTCTTTTTTTGAAGAGGCAGTACTACAATGGCAAATAGAGAAGAAGTCATTCAACCGATAAACGTGAAAAAAAACACTGAAAATTTCACTATATTTATCAAGCCACTAAACCGCGATGACGTAAGAGAGGTGTGACATCAGCCTCTCTTCCACGAAAATCGACAAACAAATTCTCCGCATCTTCACTCCCACCTTTTTCCAATATTTTTTGCAAAAATGCCTGGCCTGTTTCTGGATTAAAAATACCGTCCTCTTCAAATTTTGCAAAGGCATCTTGTGATAACACTTCTGCCCACAGGTAACTGTAATAACCTGCGGCATAACCACCAGCAAAAATATGGCCAAAGCTATGTTGAAAACGTGCATAGGGTGCAATAGGCACCACACAAAAATCTTTTCGCACTTCATCTAAAATTTCCTGAATACGCCCCCCCTCTTCGGGCGAATACTCAAGGTGTATACGAAAATCAAATAGGCTAAATTCCAATTGACGTAGCAACATCATGCCAGATTGAAAATTTCTTGCCCGTGTCATTTTTTCTAACAAATCATTTGGTAAGGGTTCAAACGTCTGGTAATGACCAGAGATAAAGGTTAACGCTTCTTTTTGCCAACACCAATTTTCCATGAACTGGCTAGGTAATTCGACAGCATCCCAAGCAACGCCGTTAATACCAGAAACACCTGCACAATCAATTTTGGTCAACATATGATGTAAACCATGACCAAACTCATGAAAGAGTGTTAACACTTCGTCATGGGTCAATAAAGAAGGCGCATCATCTATAGGAGCACGAAAATTACAGGTTAAATAGGCCACTGGCGTTTGAATTTTGCCATTAGGTAAAAGTCGTCTTACTCGAGCTTCATCCATCCATGCGCCACCACGTTTAAAATTTCTGGCGAATAAGTCTAAATAAAATTGGCCACGCAGCTGCTTGTTCTCATCGAAAATTTCAAAGAAACGAACATCAGGATGCCATTTCTCTACGTGCGTGTTTTCTTCAATGGAGATCCCATACAGCCTTTTGACGACTTCAAACATTCCTACCAGCACAGTGGGTAAGGGAAAATACGGACGTAAGGTTTCTTGTGATATCGCAAATCTTTTCTGACGCAATTTTTCGCTATAATAAGCAATATCCCAAGGCTCTAATTTTTCAACATCAAATTCAGCTTTTGCAAAATTTTGTAATTCTGTAAATTCTTTCTCTGCAAACGGCTTAGCCCGTTTAGCTAAATCAAGTAAGAAGTTCATGACTTCATGTGGCGTTTTCGCCATTTTTTTAGCAAGAGAACGTTCAGCGTAATTATTAAATCCTAATAATTTTGCCATCTCATGTCGCGTGGCAAGGATCTCTTCCATCTTCGCAGAATTATCCCATTTCCCTGCATCTGGTCCTTTATCTGATGCGCGGGTAAAATAAGCTTCATGGATTTTTTGACGCAAGTTACGATTATCTGCATACGTAATAACAGATTGATAGCAAGGAAAATCTAAGGTTAACCGCCATCCAGAAACGCCTGCTTTTTCGGCAACCTGCTTAGCCAATTTCATCGCTTGCTCAGGCAAACCTGCCAACATTTGGCTTTCTATCACATCCAAATGCCAATGATCGGTTGCATCCATCACATTATCTTGAAACTGACTTTGTAACTCTGATAATTTTTGACTGAGCTGTGCGAATTTTTCGCGCTCAGCTTTTTCCAGAGCAACACCTGAAAGCTTAAAATCTCTGATAGCATTGCTAATCACTTTTTGCTCTGCTGCATTGTAGCTTGCGTATTCTTTACTACCTTTGAGCGCAACATAAGCCTCGTAAAGCCGCTGATTTTGCCCCACTTTTGTACCATAATCCGACAATTTGGGCAGGCAATTATTATAGGCTTGGCGCAAAGCCTGCGTATTCATTACTGCATTCAAATGTCCAACCGGGGACCATGCATTGTTTAATTTGTCATCTAGATCTTCAATAGGTGCAACTAATGTTGCCCAGGTAGGTGATGCTTCTTTTTCCACTAAAGCATCAATGGCTTTCAAATTTCTTTCAATGATTTCAGTGATAGCAGGCTCAACAGACTCTGCCTGAATATCGTTAAAACGTGGCAAGGGTGTATCTATTAAAAGTGGGTTAGTCATAGTCTATCTCTCATGTTCTTCGATTTTCTCCACTAAGTAGGATAATGTAAGCTTATCCTAAACAAAAGCGATAAGCATAAGTTAGAAAATGCACAAAAAGTTTGATCTCATCGCCATCGGCGGCGGCAGCGGTGGTATCGCGACGGTGAATAAAGCCGCGCAGTTTGGTGCTAAATGCGCGCTTATCGAGTCTCAAGCCTTAGGTGGCACCTGCGTCAATGTCGGTTGTGTACCCAAAAAATTAATGTGGCTAGCAAGCTCAACTGCGGCTACCCTCTCTGATGCAACAGGATACGGTTTTAGCCCTGCTGCTCACCATTTGGATTGGGATCAGCTTGTTGCCAAACGTCAAGCTTATATTGAAAAACTGCATGTTGCTTATGCAAATCGCTTAGCTAAAAATCAAGTTGAGCTTATTCAAGGAAAAGCACATTTCTTATCCCCGCACTTATTGCAAGTCGGCGAAAATACGCTAGAGGCGCCTCATATTGTGATTGCTACAGGTGGTAAACCTTATTGGCCTTCAATTACCGGCGCTGAATTGGGGATAGATTCAAATGGATTTTTTGCGCTGGACAATCAACCCCGCTCTGTCGCGGTTGTCGGTGCGGGTTATATTGCAGTGGAATTAGCGGGCATGTTAGCAGGCTTTGGCTGTGAGACTTCACTTGTGTTTCGTCATGATAGCGTGCTTCGCAATTTTGACACCTTATTAAGTGAAAAGCTGATGGAAAATTACCAGCAGCTGGGTGTTCGTCTCGTGCCACACTTTACACCAACGCAAGTGTCTCGCGATGCAAATGGGAAATTGCATTTATCAGCGCAAGAACAAAAAATAGCTGATCTCGACACGGTTATTTGGGCAATAGGACGCACTCCTCATACCAGCGAGCTTAATTTAGCAGCAGCTAATCTTACCTGTGCGCCTAATGGTTCGCTCATCGTTGATGCCTATCAAAATACAACCATGCCTGGTATTTACGCAATAGGGGACGTCACGGGGCAAAAAGCATTAACCCCTGTTGCTATCGGAGCTGGAAGACGCCTTGCTACCAGATTATTTGGCGGCAAGGTCAATAGTAAATTAGATTATGACAATATTCCCTCCGTGGTTTTTAGCCATCCCCCCATCGGTACAACCGGTATGACGGAACAAGAAGCCCGAGAAGAATATGGCGATGATCTTACTATTTATACGACCTCATTTACGCCCATGTCTCAAGCATTATTGCCTCATCCTTTGCGCACAGCAATGAAACTGATTACCGTGAAAAGTACAGATAAAGTCGTAGGATGTCATATTATTGGAGATGGTGCGGATGAAATGCTCCAAGGTTTTGCGCTTGCAATTAAAATGGGCGCCACTAAAGCAGATTTTGATAATGTCGTGGCAATTCACCCAACCAGCGCAGAAGAATTGGTCACTTTAACTTGATGTGCCACAAGATAAACTTTAAACTCACTAAGCAATATTCTTTATAAAAATAAGTGAGGATCCTTATGCCTACACGCTTATTGGTAATGCTTTGGCAGCCAGATGTTGAGCGTACTAGCACTCTCTCATTAAAATCAAAACTTAATCTACTGCTTATGCCTGCTCTAAAACATGCCTATGATGTTTTTGAGGATTTTAAAAAAAAATACATAGAAGATGAAAGCCGCCTTTTATTTGTCGGACCTGAACATTTTTTTACAAACGCAGGTAATGCTTATTCATTAGAGCATAAACAAATTATTCAACATTATCTTCAAGAATGGTCAAAAGAGAAGCCAAATTGTATTTGGATCCCAGGTTCTGTTAAATGGGGCGAAAATCTGCCTCATGAAATGGCTCAACGGGCGCAATTAATTGCCTCTATGACAATGCCTTGTTTTCGCTATTACAAAAATCTCGGCATGAATTTCCATGAGCAACCTGATTTTAAACGCTTAGTCTCTGATGAAGATCTTGATCTGATCCACAATACAGCCATTGTTTATTGTAATGGGCAAACTCAAGAGTACAATAAACAAACTGCCTACAAAGAATTAACTGAAGAAGAACAAAAAACTGCTACATTTGGTTTTGGAGCAGAAAGTCCCATTATAAAATTTGCTGGTTTAACAGTAGGATTGGAAATCGGCTCAGATCATGATCATAACTTGTTAAACAACATTGCAGCAAAGCAACTTATCGACGCACACGTTGTATTGTCAAAATCACTCCCCTCTTTAGCTGATGCCATTGCTTGTCACCAACGGGGGATCTACGTTCACTGCGACAATAATGCAACGAAAAATTCTCTGGTCCTTCCTTTTCAAAATGGACAAGGTCAGGAAGTACAAAATCTTGATAAAGCTCAGGAACTTGGATTGATTTGGTGGGAAGCTAGCATAGAACTTGCATCCCATTATCCCTCCCATGAGGAGGCAATGAACAGCTTGACGATGGATTTTTCTGCAATGTCTATCCAAACGTTAAGAAAAGTCAACATTTACCCGAAAAAAGGACAGACAGCGCATTGCTAAAACAAACTTATCTCACGCTACGCTCTTGATTATTTTTCCTTACCCTGTATTCTCGTGTTGTGATCAAATTTCACAACACGAGAGCTGCTTCGATGCCAATTCGTTCCTATCAACAGTATCTTCCAAAAATACCAACAACGAGCTATGTCGATGAAATGGCGGTCATTATTGGTAATGTGACACTTGGGGAAGATTGCTCCATTTGGCCATTCGCCTGTTTACGAGGAGATGTGCAAGCCATTCACATTGGCGATCGCACCAACATTCAAGATGGCTGCGTACTTCATGTCACCCATGACAGCATCTACCATCCTGGCGGCAAAGCACTTTATGTAGGTAATGATGTTACCATTGGACATAAAGTTACACTTCATGCTTGTACGATCTCAGATAACTGTATTATAGGAATGAGCGCTGTCGTCTTAGATGGGGCCATTATTCAGTCTGATGTCATTCTCGGAGCTGGCAGTCTCGTTCCGCCTGGAAAAATTCTGGAGAAAGGATACTTATGGGTTGGCCAGCCGGCAGTGAAAAAACGCGCTTTGACTGAACAAGAATTGGCCTTCATCCGTTATAGTGCAGCCAGTTATGTCTCTTTAAAAAACACTTATTTATATCACGATGACGCCAGCTAAAATTGTGTCATAAAAAAGGATGAATACACTCAGACACCAAAATATTAGCCTGCTCACAGCAGTCACTTTATACTATCATTTTTCTCCTAACGTTCTCATAACCAGGAAATGACGAGCCCCTCAATGAACATCATTAATAGCCCGAAAAAACAAAAAGTTACGCTGAAGAAAAAACCTAAAGTCAGCCGGCCAAGCAATGGCCAACCGCAACGCACCCTAGGACCTATTTCTGATCTTGAGCGTCACCTTCCTCCCGAATGGTGGAAAACGCTTTTTAATTCTCTTTATCTTAAAACAGACGGTGACGTCGTAGAAAACAATTTAAATACTGAAAATGATATCAACATCTTAACAAGAGTCACTGGCATCAACCCAGATGATCGTCTATTAGATTTATGCTGCGGACAAGGACGCCATTCCTTAGAGCTTGCTAAGCGAGGATACCGTCATGTCACCGGCGTAGATAGATCGCGCTACCTTATTCGTTTAGCAAGAAAAAGAGCAAAATCCTTGGGGTTATCAGTATCTTTCTCAGAAGGTGATGCACGCCACTTTAAATTAAAAGATAGCTCGATTGATTGTGCCTTTATCATGGGTAATTCCTTTGGCTATTTTGAGCGCGAAGAAGATGATATTGCTGTTCTTAATAACTTGAAGCGGATCCTCGTTTCCGGCGGAAGGCTTTTACTAGATATTGTTGACGGTTCTTGGATGAGCCAACATTTTGAACCTCGCTCTTGGGAATGGATAGATAAAAACCACTTTGTTAACCGAGAGCGCTCACTTTCTTCAGATGGTAAGCGCATTATTTCACGCGAAGTTATCACCAATGCTGAGATTGGAGTGATGGCCGATCAACTCTATGCTGAGCGCGTTTATTCGCTTGATGAAATCACTGCCATTTTAGATTCGCTTGGATTTACCCAAATTGAAAATCACGGCAACATCTACTCGCATTCGACACGCGGTCAAGATCTCGGCATGATGGCTAATCGGTTGTTTATCTCTGCCAAGGCTCCCGTTAAAAAGCAAATCACTGCGCCTAGCACCTCCAAATTGCTAACAACGGTCATTATGGGCGATCCCAAATTGCCTGATCGGGTCAAAAAAAATGGCAAGTTCAATGAAGAAGATTTTGAAACGATTAATCAATTAAAACAAACACTCAAATCATTAGATGATTTCCAATTTCAATACCTTGACAATCATGCCTCTCTATTGTCTCAACTTATTAAATCTCCACCAAATTTTGTTTTTAACTTATGCGACGAGGGATTTAACAATGAAGCAACATTAGAGTTGCATCTGCCAGCAATTTTAGAAATGCTGGGCGTTCCGTATTCGGGTGCGGGTCCCACCTGTTTAGCCCTTTGTTACAATAAATCATTTATTCGTTCTGTTGCATTAAGTTTAGATGTACCAGTTCCTTTGGAAACCTATTACACCCCTTCCGATCAGGCAGCGCACATTCCACACACCTTCCCTGCTATTATTAAACCCAATTGTGGTGATAGCTCAATTGGGATCACTCAACATGCTGTCGTACATAATGCCGAAGAGCTTATTGATTACATCAATTATTTAAATGAAGAGCTTCCCGGTGTTCCTTTGCTCATTCAAGAGTATTTAGAAGGAGCAGAATATAGTGTTGGATTAGTCGGCAATCCAGGAAAGTTTGAGGTTTTACCTTTACTTGAAGTGGATTATTCGCACCTTCCTGAAAACTTACCTAAAATTCTCTCCTATGAATCCAAATGGTTGCCTGATTCTGCATATTGGAACCAGATCCAGTATAAAGAAGCAGAACTGTCTGATGAAGCAGCCCGCAAACTTATCGATTATTCTCAAGCACTGTTTGAGCGCCTTGAATGTCGAGATTATGCGCGATTTGATTTTCGAGCTGATCTAAACGGCAATTTTAAACTGCTTGAAGTAAACCCTAACCCCGGCTGGTGCTGGGATGGAAAATTCAATCTCATGGCAGGATTTGCAAACATCAGCTATGCTCAATTACTAGAGCAGATCTTAAAAGCTGCGAAGGACAGATTGGGTTTATAATTGCTTGCAACATGCTTATTCAGAACTTGAAGCTATCTTTAAAAAAGCCTTGACGCTTCGGTCAGTGGCATCATTACTTCGCTGGGATGCAGAAGTGATGATGCCACGTCAAAGCCACCTTTTACGCGCAGAACAACTCACCGTTGTTAACACCCTTGTTCAAGATATTGTGCTTTCCGCGAAAACAGCACGCTTACTAAAAACAGAGCCTCCGCCACCTGAATCATTAGATGCCTGGCAAAGCAAAAACCTCGAGCTCATGCACAGACAATATAAACGTCTTCATGCTATTCCAGCTTCGCTCATCCAAAAATTGGACAAATGTATTCGCACTGCTGATGCTGCCTGGGGGGATGCCAAAAAGGCTGGAGATTATTCCATTTTTGAACCTGCATTTAGTCAATTATTGCGAGTGGTAAAAGAGAAGGCACAGCGCTTAAGTGATTGCCTATCCGTTGCTCCATTTGAAGCACTCATGGATGAACATGATCCCAAAAGAAAACAAAGCGAAGTCGATGCTTTACTCAATGAGACAAAACAGCTCTTCCCTCAAATCATCTTCTTAGCACAAAAAAATGCCACTCAAACATGCATTCCATTTGAAGGCAAATTTTCGAAAAAAAAGCAAAATGCCCTTTGTCATGAATTATTGCGACTTTTACATTTTCCTTTAAAGCAAGGACGACTCGATGAAAGCGTGCATCCCTTTACTGAAGGCGTTGCTCAAGACATTCGTATTACAACAATATTTGATAGATTTAATCCCTTAAATACTATAATGGGTCTGATGCATGAATTGGGGCATGCGCTTTATGATTGCGCATTGCCTTCACTCTATCGTTTTCAATTGGTGGGTCAAGATGCTGGTATGGTTGTGCATGAAGGAATGGCGCTATTTTGGGAAAAAATGGTAGGTTCTAGCGCTATTTTTACACCATGGTTAGCCCAGCACTTACAACATCATTTTGGACCATCTGAGCAATGGTCTGCCAACAACATCTATGCTCATCTAACGGCGGTTGATCCTGAAAAAATTCGTATTGAAGCCGATGAAGTTTCTTATATGGGTCATATTATACTACGCTATGAGGTTGAAAAAGCGCTCTTTAGTGATGACATTCAAGCTAAAGACATCCCTCAATTTTGGCAAGAACAAACTAAAGCACTTTTAGGGGTTAACCTAAGTAACCCAGGTGTTGATTGCTTACAAGACATTCATTGGGCTCAAGGATATTTTGGTTATTTTCAAGCTTATGGATTAGGGCTGCTTTTTGCGGCCCAAATTCACACTTATTTGCTGAAAAACCATGCCATACTATTTAGCCAGATGAAAGAAGGTAATTTTATCCCTCTACTCAATTGGTTTAAAGAAAACATTTTTCAATGGGGATCCTTTTATAATGCAAATCAGCTCATCGAGCAGGTAACCAAAACAGAACTACAATCGCAACCGTTTATGGATTATCTTAAACAAAAATATCATTTTTAATCCTTTCTTTTCTAATTTTCAACAAACTCTAAAGTTCTTGCAAATGTTTCTTCTAAAGAATGAAGCGATATTAATGCCAACACAAGACTTGCTGTCATAATGGAACCCACTCCCCAAAGGATCCCTAACTGTGGTTTAAGTAACCCTAATATCAATGAGGCAGGCACAGCCATACCTCGAACAAAATTAGGTAACGAAACCGCCACTGTTGCCCTAAAATTTGTACCAAATTGCTCCGTGGCGATCATGTTAAAAACCGCCCAATACCCTGCACCAAAACCACAGAGTATGCAAAAGCAATAGAAGCGCTCAGCACTTATATCTCTAAAGGAAAGGATCAACAGCGAAGAAACAAGCGAAAGTAACAAGAAACAAGCAACAACTTTCTTTCTCGATCCCCAAAACTGGCTTAAAAGGCCGCTAGACATATCACCTAAGCCTAGACCTATATTAAAAAATAGAATGGTCCATCCTGCTGAAATCGGCGTTAAGATCCCTAATGCTTTACCTATTTCTGGAGAAAGAGACAAAAATAATCCAACAAAAATCCAAAAGGGAACACCAATAAATAAGCATTTAATATATTTTAACAATAATTTTGGTGATTTAATGAAAAACCATAAACTTCCTTTTTTGATTTTTTCATGACTTTTTATGCGCGTAAACAAGGCTGATTCAGTAATACGAAAGCGTAAAAATAACAATACAAACCCTGCACAACCTCCAATAATATAAGCAGTCTGCCAAGAAAATAGGTTTCCAACCAAACCACCAGCAACGCCGCCAAACACACCAGCGGTGGTAATAATGGTTGTGCCATAACCACGTTTTTCTTTACTCATTAATTCACTAACCAGCGTAATAGCAGCGCCCAGTTCGCCAGCCAAACCAAACCCTGCAATGAATCTTAAAACAGCATACTGTTCTACGTTTGTAACAAAGGCATTGGCAAGATTTGCTGTTGAATACAAGATAATAGAACCAAATAATACAGATAATCTTCCACGCTTATCGCCAAGAGCTCCCCAGACTAAACCGCCAATGAGCATTCCTAATAACTGAAGGTTAATCAAAAAAAGTCCAACGGTCGTTATTTGTTCATCACTCAGTGACAATGATTTCAGACTAGGAACTCTCAAAACAGAGAATAAGACAATATCGTAAACATCCACAAAATATCCCAACGCAGAGACGGCAATTGCTAACCATAATTTTTTCTGCGGGGTGACGATGAAATTCATTACAGCGTGTCTCCTTGACGTATTCTTTCCATGACAGGTCGTGTGATGGGTTCAACCCCATGCCAACGTTTAAACGCTAAAGCAGCCTGCTCTACTAACATCCCAATGCCATCATAACTTTGGCTAGCGCCATGTAACATCGCCCATTGTTGAAAAATTGTTTTCTGATGTTTTTGGTAGGCTAAATCAATAGCTGTCACGCCTTCAATCCATTTTGGTGCTAATGGCATCATGATATCTTGTAAACTACAAGAGGTGGCGTTAAAAACAAAATCAAAAGGTGCCTCATGTGTGCTTTGTAACGATTCATAATCGTAAGATTTAATCAAAGGATCACGTTTGGCCAAAGCAAGCGCTTTTTGCCAGGTACGATTAACAATTACCATGGCACTGGGGCGACAAGCTAACAATGGTTTTAAAATGCCACTCGCAGCGCCTCCTGCGCCCAAAATTAAAATGCGTTTATCCTGTAAACGACAACCCAAATTTTGGGTAAGATCACGGACAAACCCTTCGCCATCGGTATTATCGCCGCAAAGCGTTTCGCCTTCCCAATAAAGTGTATTAACCGCCATGGCCTCTTTGGCGGCCTGAGTCAGTTGTGCGCAAAGTTGAAAAGCTTCTTGTTTTAAAGGAACCGTAATATTAGCCCCGATTCCGCCTTGTTCTCTGAATTGTTGTAGCATCTCCTTTAATTGCCCCTTGGGCGTTAAAATACGCTCATAGACTAAAGAAATCCCCAGGCTATTGGCAAAACTCTGATGTATAAACGGGGAAAGACTATGCGCAACTGGAGTGCCAAACAAAGCAAAACGTTTCATTCGCGCTACCTTTTCAAGCTAACTATATATTTAGAATCTAAAATTGTCTTTTTATATCATTCTTAGCCCATAAGAGGGAACTCTTTTATCAAAACCAAAATCAAAAAAAATATTCAATGTAGGATTTCAGAAGAGAGCGATCATGAGACCTCAAGATCCTAAAGTTTCAACAGCAAAACCTGCTCGCTCTTCGATTTCATTACAAAAGGCAACGTTTGGCCGTACAGCCCATTATCCCCAGCGAAGCCTTCATCACCCCATCCAAACGACGGTGCTTTTGGGAGATCCACGCCTTAACGATCCCATCAAAAAAGAGGGTAAATTTAATACAGAAGACTTTGAAACGGTTACAAAACTTAAAAAGGCCTTAAAAGGGATTGATAATTATCAGTTTCAGTATATTGATAATCATAAAACCCTTCTTCAGCAGCTAATGCTCTCTTGCCCTGAATTCGTTTTTAACCTATGTGATGAAGGATTTAATAATCAAGCGCAGCTAGAACTCCATATCCCTGCATTATTAGAGCTTCTTAATATCCCGTATACAGGCTCAGGTCCAGCGTGTCTTGCGCAGTGTTACAACAAATCGCTGGTAAACGCGATGGCTAAAAACCTTGATATTGCGGTCCCAGAGGAAATTTATAAAGAAGCTGAAACCCAAAAAACAATCTTTCCGACTTTGTTTCCTGTCTTGGTCAAACCTAATTTAGGGGATGGCTCGCTCGGCATCACCCAACAAGCTGTCATTCAAAATAGCATAGAGCTTAATCATTATCTTAGTCATTTGCCGCCTGTATTAGCAAAAACAGATTTGCTTATTCAAGAATACTTAGCAGGGGCTGAATATAGTGTTGGTATCATCGGAAACAAAGGCAGCCTAGAAATTTTACCCATCCTTAAAGTGAATTATTCTCATTTACCAGAAGGGTTGCCACACATTTTATGCTATGAATCCAAATGGCTTCCAGACTCTCCTTATTGGGACAAAATTAGCTACGAAGAGGCTGCGCTTTCTGATAAGATGGCGCGCAAGCTAATCGAAGCATCAATAAAATTATTTGAATTTTTGGATTGCAGAGATTATGCCCGTTTTGATTTTCGTGCTGATGTCCATGGCACCATCAAACTTTTAGAGGTGAATCCTAATCCCGGCTGGTGTTGGGATGGAAAATTTAACCTCATGGCCAAGTGGGCAGATCTAAATTATAAAAATTTACTTGAGAAAATTCTCGACACAGCACAAAAAAGATATCAACTGCGATAAGCAAAGCGCAGTCATTCGAAGGAAACAAGATGGCCATTCAAGAACCTAAGCAGCCTATCATTGAATCACCCACGACCAATATGGGGACACTTTCACAAGTGCGGTCTACTAAGGATGTGGTAAAAAATACTTACCTTTCTAAGCAGGAAAAATTGCGAACCACCGTTATTTTAGGTGATCCTAGGTTGCCAGACAAAGTGAAAAAAGAAGGAAAATTTAACAAGGAAGATTTAGAAACCATTCAAGAACTCAAGCAAACGTTAAAATTATTGAAGGATTTTGATTTCGACTATCTTGATAATCATAAAACTCTCTTTCAAGAATTACTCCATCACCGCCCGAATTTTGTTTTCAACTTATGTGATGAAGGATTTAATAATCAGGCGACACAAGAACTTCATGTACCGGCCTTGCTTGAAATGCTAAATATTCCCTATACTGGGGCAGGTCCTTCTTGTCTTGCGTTGTGTTATAACAAAGCGGCAACCAGATTAATTGCGCAAAATATCGGGGTGCCCGTTCCTTTAGAGATTTATCATTCTCCTTCGTTTAGCAAAGTGCCTTCTTTTCCTGCACTACCTGCTATCATCAAACCCAATTTTGGTGATGGCTCTTATGGTATTACGCAACATTCCGTGGTTTCGACACAAGAAGAATTTGATAACCAGATGAATGCTTTGCAAATACAAGGATTCCATTCATCTTTATTAATTCAAGAATTTTTATCCGGTCGAGAATTTAGCGTAGGCATTATTGGGAACCCCGGTTCGCTCGAAGTGCTGCCTATACTTGAAATAGATTATTCAAGCTTACCTTCTCATTTACCTAAATTGCTTTCCTATGAATCTAAATGGCATCCCGGTTCACCTTACTGGGAACAGGTTAAATTTAAAGCAGCTGACATTTCTCATGCTATCAAACGTCAATTGAAAGATTATTCTGCCGCTTTATTTGAACAAATGGAATGTCGTGATTATGCCCGTTTCGATTTTAGATCCGATGCAAGTGCTAATGTTAAGTTATTAGAAGTGAATCCTAATCCAGGTTTTAATTGGCTCACTCTAGATGATTATGCAGATGAGAAGCTACTCAATAAAATATTAACTGCTGCTAGGAAGAGATGGCATTTATAAATCTTGTTTCTTTCCACTGTCTTGAATCTTAAAATATCATTAACGTTTTGGCTTTTGCATGTTTTTAATAAAAAACATGCATTTAAGAACACCGTTAAATACTTATCTTGAAATACACTTTCAACAATCGCGCTAAGCGTATCATTGGAGTAGCAAAATGGGGAAAACCAGATGAAGCTATTCCCTCTGTGTACCTCTCGCTTGCGGAATAATACGCTGAATAAGTAAGTCTTTTCATCCCTTATTAATTTGAGGCTGCGTAAAAGTTCAACACCTTCAATTTCAAAGCCACAGAATTTTGAATGTCTGTGGTTATGCACGTTTTCATTTTCGATCAAATATTAATCTAAATATGTCATTCGTTAACCCATTGATTTTTTGCACATTTTTTTGAAGAAAATATGCATTTTTATTCAGCGGAACTTCTTAATAACTCCCGACTCTAAAGGTGTAGAGCAAATAAAAATAGATCCATTAAGAGGAAATATTATGTGCCCAAAATATGGCAGTTCTGAAAATTATCCATGGGAAAATGATTTGGAAAAGGCAAATGAAATAGATGACGCCTTTATCACCGAGGCAACTAAACAAATCCGTGAAGACTTTGATGCAGTAGAAGGGCTAAGCCCGATTGCAAAAAATAAAGCTCGAGAGGCTGCCATTAAAAGAATGAAGGAACTAGCGAATGCGAAATTAAAGAAAGTGGAACAAGCACCAGTTATTGAACAACCCTCTGGCAAAATACCACCTCCTCCCAAACCTCCAGAAGGCATACCGCAACCACCTAAACCGCCACAAGAAATGGGTGGCCCCCCTCCTCCTCCAGATTTGAGTCAGATGGGGAGAACGCCCAAGACAGGAAAATCAAAAACACAAGCAAGTAAAGCCAAAGTACCTGATAAAATGCTAAGTGAATTCACAATGGATGAAAGACATGCATGGGTGGACACACTAAAATTAGGCGGGTTTTTCCCTAAGGATATTAGTATTTACGGCCCAGCAAAAGTCCCCTCAACCAAAGGAGGCAAAGCCATTCCAGAGGGTGAAAAGTCACGCAAAAATCCAACAGATTCACCGACTGAAGCCGAAAGGCTCACTAGCGTTTTGCAAACCCAAGTAAAAGCCAGTTTGGATGAAATTTATAATTTAGCAGAATCTTCACCTAAGGAAGCAGTTGAATTAGTCAAACTGATTGACAGCAAAATGAAATCCTGGAAAAACGGCGTAGATGGCTTGGTGCAAGCTCACAAAACATTAGGTGAAGAGATATCCAAGTTAAAACAAAAAATTGATTTGGAAAAAGAAAAACAGCATTTGGCAAAATCTCATGATGAGACCTATGAAACAATTGAAAATATTGCACATCCCATTCGCCAGGAATATGAAAAACAACTCCAAATATTCCAAACTGCAACTGAATATGAGGAGAAAAAACAAGCCTATGAGAAAATGAAAACTTGCGTTGAGGATCTTAAAGCGAAAGCTTCCTCTCTTAGCCGTGGACCAAAGGCCTTGATTAAGGATATGTCAGGAGCATTTGCCGAAGCCTCTAGGAAATATGAATCGGCGAAGAATGGTCCTGCACTTCGAGTGCAAAAACTTACAACGGAAATTGAAAAGCATAATCAAACTATCGCAGATGCTGATAATAAATTAAAAAGAGGCTTTATTTCAGATAAAAAGAAAAAAGAGCTTCAGGGTATTATCAGCAAAGCAAAGCAAGATATTACAGTTTTAGAAGAAGAGATAAAGAATCCTGGTTCTGAAATCGTATCTGCTCAACAACACAATATTTCCATTGAAAAAGATAATTATGACAAAAAGCGAGCAGCTCATATACGAAACGTTGCTTTACATTCACTTTTAGAGCCTCCACCAAGCTGGAGCGATGTATTTTCTCAAATGAGCAAATTAGAACGAGCTCAAGAAAAGAAGGATGAAGTCAAAGTTAAACAGGGTGAGGGCAGCAAAAAGGGCATGGAAAAAACGGTAGGCGCTGGCTCCGCTGGCGCTGCACAAAGAGAATTTGATATTCAATTTTTAAGCCCTTTACAGCTTGCCAGGCTAGCTGAGTTTTTTACTCACGACAAGGAAGAATTCGCCATTATAGATAAGGAAAGCACGATTGAATTAATGAAACATATTAACCTCGTTCTTGCTAGGAATCCCGCTTTTGATTTTGACATGATTATAGATATTGCGGATGGCAGAATTGAAAGAAAAGAAGGAGTAAAAGCTCCCGAACAAATTGACAAGGTTTTTGATCCTTCAACCATCCAAAAGGCGGAAGGAACTACCCCTCCTCAAGTATATGAAGCAGCTCTTAAACGAAGTGAGAATTTCAAAGATGCTAAATATAATGCAGACAGAGGTATTACCTATCAAAAAAAACCGGGTAGTAAGACGTATTATGAATATACTAGAAAGATCAATTTAGATTACTTTAAAGAAGATGAAATCAGAAGATTAGCAAGTTTCTTTGCCCCATCAGACGTTAATTATGTAGGCGAAAACAACTTAATTGATAGAGAAGCATTGAAAGGACGAATAGATAATTTGTTGAATACGGTAAACCTTACTTTCGAAGACATTGCTGAAATCGCTGCGGGTCACGTCAAAAGAGAAGGTGCTGCTCCCCAAAATGATTTCTATGTAATGACCGAAAAAGTCAGCAGAACCTCACCGCCAAGTAACTTATATGAGAGTTTTATACAACAGCGAAAAGATTATATTGAACAAAAGAAACGCGAAGAAGAAGAAAAGAAACGCCTGGAAGAAGAGAAAAAAGAAAGAGAACGTGTCGCTGCTGAACAGGAAAAAGAAAAACAGCTTCGGGAGGCACAGGAACAATATTCTCAAGAGGCTTCAGAGCTGCTTGAACAATACAAAGGCGACTTTAAAGAGCATTATAAAGAACTTCTAGGAATAAGTGATTTTGAGTTAAACCTCTCGAAAGAGGGGCAATTTAAAATGTTTGAGGAATTTGTTAATGCAAAAATTGCTGACAAAGCACCAGATTTGAAATCCGTCATTTTAGAAAAAATGAAATCAATGGATCCGCGTAGCTTTAAAGAAGCTGAAAAGAAAGAAGTAGATTCGACATTAGAAACTGGAAAACCATCATCATCTATTGACGATGAAAAAGGAACAGTGTCTGAAGATGTGCCTGAGGCGCCAGAAACTCTAACGACTGAGGAGGTAAAGACACCAACGCCATACGTTACACCTAACAGCCCTAAAACAAGCCTCGCAAGCGATCCCTACGCTTTAAAAATTATTCGCGATGTCTTAAAGAGAATTGATGTTCAGCAAAACTATGAACTTGCTACTCGTGAAAAAAGAGGGTTAAAAGGAACATTAACGGCACGCTATAAAGTTTTTCAACATGGCGACAGACCGCAGCAAATTGTCTCTTTGCAAAAAACGATTATAAAAGCGCAAGAAGATATTGATGCACTCATCAAGCTTTACGCGAGAGCGCAGGTAAACCCAGATGAAGCTAAAAACGCTATGGCAAGGATTTTTGATGGCCTAGAACGTACGATGCAAGATATTGAAGAACAAATGGAAACATCTGGTCACAAAAAGAAAGGAACTTCTAGAATGGAAAATGTAATAAAGGATCTACGTGTTCAATTTGACGAGCTACAAACAGGTTTAGGTTTAGAAGTTAAAAAGTCCGCTCCAAAGATAGAAGAATCTACCAAAAAGCGCTCTAGCAAAAATGAGTAATCGTATCTAGCTCACTCCCGCTGAATCACCCGAAGCTTTAGCGAAGGCGGATAGCGGGAGAGGGAGCAGCTTTAGCAAGCGTAGGTTGGCCTTTTAGGCCCAACAATCACATTCGTCGTGATGCTTTTTATGAGTGTTGGGCCTTACGGCCCAACCTACTTTCCTATAAAGATCTAAGATAGAAATCCCTCCGCACTAAGAAGCTGCCTACTTTTATTCAAAGAGGGCGATCGGATCGTGATTTATTTTCATTCGTTACTGCAA
>MKTN01000052.1 GCA_001898235.1 Gammaproteobacteria bacterium 39-13 | reverse complement strand
GATGTCCTATAAGTCTTGTCGTGTTTGAGATGGATGTCCTATAAGTCTTTTTTTGAAAAGCATAAATGGATGTCCTTACAAAGGTTTCATTTTAGACTTGTCCTGCATGCCATTTTTGCTGCCCTTTTTTTTACGTCAGATCCCTTTATGGCATGACGCTTTCTTTACGAATATATATAATCATCTACCTAACATTAGTGTACCCGCTCTGATACCACGGAGAACAAGATGATTGGTCAACCTCCTGCTACTAAAACGACAACCTATGAATATTTAAGTGAGTTGATAGCCAATATCAATGCAAACCAAGGCACAATAAACTGTGGTCATTGCGCATTACGTTTAGACTTGCACCTTCGAGAAGGAAGAAATTTGGCATTAGGTCCGGTTACCAATGCAGATTCACAATTGCTTACTTATCCCCAGTTTAAAGAACAAACTTTGATCCGCTCGTACACAAAAGATAGCCGCTTAATGGAAAGATGTGCGTCAGATAAAGGATCTTCTATTATAGAAATATGCAATCTTGAAGATGAAAACCCACAATTTGTTATAGATTTAACCTATACACCACCAGCAGAAAATTCACTAAAGTTATATCGCGCCACACTGGAAAATATTTATAAGCAATTGCGTGATTTACCGCGAAGAAATAAAGATAACACCGCTTATGGTTTTTTGATGCTAACCCATGCAAAAAACCAAAAAATAGGACATATCATTAACTTTTTTGTCGATAATGATGATGAAGTTTATTTTTTAGATGCACAACGAAAAATGAATGTTGAGCAAATTTCTAAAGTATTAGATTTAACTGGATTTAGGCCTGAGATATTTTTCATTCCATCTCATCCGCCGGAGGGTTATAAATCCACTGCGGTGAAGAAAGAAAAAAATGTAAGGGATCATCTTTTTTCAGAATTTATAGATGATAGTGATGATGAAGCAAAAAAATTAAAAGATGCAGTGAAAGCAGATCCAGAAAATGTCTCAGCTTGGGTTCATCTTGGTCAGTACTATTCATCCAAGAAACTAGATAAATATACGAAAAATATCACTCTTTGCTATGAAAAAGCAGTTCAATTAGATCCAACGCAAAAAAACATATTACAGAAGTATTGGTTATTTAAAGGAATGATCGCTCCTTCGATGGTTGAGGCAATAGCATGCTATGAAAAAGCCTTAAGTCAAAACATCACTGAAAAAAAAGCTCAAGCTTTAATGTGGTATAACATTGGGAAAAAATGTGGGCAAAATGGTTTACGGGACTTTACAAACCATTGTTTATTGTATGCTTATCAATGTGATAATTTAAATCCGATAGTGTTGCATGGTCTTAAACTCTATTACGATACGGTTAAGGATCTCGAAAAATCAAATTTATGTGCCGCTAATATTGAGAGAATTAATAAAGGTTTAGCACCAGAGCCTTTGAATGTAAATAGCCTGCGTTCAGAGGGTACTACGTGGCACTTCTCGAATGGTAACATACCGTGCCCTAATTTAAATCAATTAAAAGTTATGCTTGCGCCGCGTACAATGATGCCTAGTCCATCAGCACCCATTGCTGCACCTAGATCTGGTATTCAAGTCTCCATGCCTGGTATTTATGTGCATAGACAAAATAATTTTATTGTTGGCCAACAAAATCGTGAGACTTTTCCGGTGCCACCAGTTGCATTGCATCCTAAAGCATCTGAGCCTGCAAAACCCCCCGCTGCTTTTGCCGTACCCGCACCAAGCACTCAGATGCCTAAACAAAATAACACGATGCCCGGTCAAGATATCCGTCCGGTTTCATTGCCTCCTGCTGCGTTATCTTTGGCAATTAAACCACCAGCGGCAATTGTGCCGGTACCTGGATCTGCACTTGAACCTCTACAAATGAGTCCTACTTTTTTGCCAAGCAAGAATCCTGCGCCTTTGCCAACATTAGGTAAGCGAGAGATAGACTGGCTAAAAGATGAAGTAGGTATAAAACAACGTCGAATTGAGATCATGCAAGCAGAAATTGATATGAAAGACGCGCAAATTGCAGAACTAAAAAAACAATTATCTGAAAAAGAAGAAGAAAGTAAAAAAGCACGTAATCGATATTGAGATCTAAAAGTTGAGCTTGTCTTTTGGCAACGATTACTTGTTGATTAGATTTTAGTTAATTTGAGTTTATGTGCTTATCTAATGCCGTGTATTTATGCCTGAAAGGAACTTTTTTTAAAAGACAAGGCTCTTTAGAATAAATATTAAGATTAAAAAAGAGGCAGCGATGAAAGCTTTTTCAATGAAGGCTGTATTATCGTGTATCTTACTATCTTTACCTGGTTGCGTATTTTCTGCCAATGTCACTTATACCTTAGATAAAGAACAAGTATGCAATACAATTTTCAACAGTCCGCAGTTAAATGATTTTGTCGCATTAAGGGAGTTTTTTAGAGTAAACCCTGCTTTTGCCGACAATATCAATGTGACAGATATTAGATATTGCTTAAAGTTAAAAGCCGTTTTTTCAATAAGTGATAAAACACTTCCCGAAGATCAAAAAGCACAAATGTATCAAAATTGCATGAATATGACTGATGAACAAATTGCCGCAGAGAATCAGAGTTTTATTATTATTCAAAGTGTGATCCGTAATTGTCAATTATAATAACTGATATTTAAATCAGATTAATCTGAAAAGCACTTAGCTTAGCGTTTATCAATGCCGATATCTTTGGCATTCAGATTTGATTAATCTTAAAATTTCCATGTTAAAATTTCTTGCCGATAAGGCGACATTATTATTTCTATTGAGCATGACAGCAGGTGCTGTCGATACCATTGGCTTTTTAGCGCTTGGTGGGCTTTTTGCAGCACATATTACGGGAAATATTGTGATATTGGCGGCTCATTTTGTGACAGGTAAATTTAGTCAGACTGGCCCTTTGTTAGCGGTGCCTGTTTTTATGATCGTGCTGGGGATTGTGACACTGATTGCTGGTCGGATGGAAAGAGCGGGTTTTTCTCTTTTATCACCGTTGCTTGTTCTACAACTATTGCTACTTTTTGGTGCTTTACTTTTGGGGATCACATTGGGCCCTTTTAAAAATATTGATGGATTAGCTGCGGTGAGCACGGGGATGTTTGCAGTTGCAGCAATGGCGGCACAAAGCGCTACAGTAAAGTTGGCGTTGAAAAAAGCGCCCTCCACTGTTGCCATGACAAATAATATTACCCAATTAACATTAGATTTAGCTCGGTTAGTACGATGGCGCCAAGGGACCTTAGATGAAATGACGGCAGCACAACATCAAGCCAAAGTGACATTAATGAGTATTTTGGGATTTATTCTTGGATGTGGTATGGGTGCTATTTTACAAAATCAGTTTGATTTTTTTGCGCTATTTTTTCCCTTTGTGCTTGCTCTTTTCGCTTTATTTTTACCTCGGTCTTACTAAACTTTCCCAACTATTCCACTATTTCTCAAAAATGGATGACATATCACCAATTATCAGGCAATTATCATTGGTTATTTAATTGACTTTTGTGTTTAAATAATGATAACAAAGAAAGATGTATGCAAAACAAGAATAGATAGGGTGGGGATAACAGTGTTAGATGCGCCTCAGACGATAGGGCAGTATTCGCCTAAAAAAGATCCATTAGAACAACTTGTATTAGGGTGGAAGAAAAAGGGAAAACCATTCAAAACCAAAGAGTTTGAAAATATATTGCTCAGTTTGTCTCATCGGAAACAACCTCAAGAAATCATTGATCAGCTAGCAAAGATGCGTCAAAGCGTTAGCGAAGAGCAAATGCCACAGTTTTTACAACAAACTAGATTTATTATTAATACCTTGAAGAAGCAACAATCTCATAAAATTCATGAGTGGGATTTAAAGGAGCTAGTAGCACCTAATGAAACGGATTCAGTGGCTACTAGAACCCTATTGGATAACATGAAAGAGGTAGGACAGAATATAGCCCCACCAAGTGAGTTTGCAGAAGTAAAAAAAAGAAGAAGCATAAAAAGTTTAAGTTTAAGAAAAGTAAAATTAGACATTAAGAAATCAAATGAAGATGTTAAGGCGTCAAATCAAAACGAGCAAAAAATTGAAATACCAACTAACATGCGAGCTTACTTTAAGAGTGATATGACAGATATGGATGCTGTTGCAAAACAGATGGCAGCTGATATTAAAAGCCATAGCTTAATGTTAGCGGCAAAAATTGAGCCTAATGAATTTCTTGAACAAAATTGGACGAAGAATAAGGGGCCTAATATCCAAAAAATGATAGCGTATTCAAATAATTTCCCGGCAATGATAAGACAAGATATCGTATTAGCAACTTCAGAAGCAGAGCAAAAAAAGGTTATCAAATTTTATGGGAAATTACTCGATGAATGCGTAAAGCAAGGAGATTTTAATGCAGCAGTGAATATAGTTGCTAGTTTCAATGACTCAAGTCTTTCTCGCTTGAAGCATCTTCAAGGCGATATTGCAGAGGCTTTGGAAAAGAATGGAAGAATTGCATCAATGGGCGGAAACTTTAAAATTGCCAGACAAGAAATGGGTAAATACGAAGGGGGAGATGCGATTCCTCCCTTGATGGTACTTTTGCATGATTATACTTTTGTTGATGATGGTAATAAGGATAAAATTGAAGTAAAAGATGGCAAAGAAAAAATAGAGATCACCAATTTGGCAAAATTGGAAATGGAAGGGAAAATGTTAACCTCCTTTGTTAATATTCAGAAAAAGGCTAGGGAACAAAAGCAACAGGTATCGGGAAGCAGTTTAATCGAGCATCTCACTTCCCAACATATTAGCGAATCGCTAGCTTATGATTTATCGCTATCCAATTTAGCTCGAGGTGAAGGACAGCAACCAAAATATGATATCGAAAAAATTAATCATATTGCTGAAATAACGCCCGCGGTTGCAAAAGCGAATCATAATCTAAGTGCATACATGGAAAAGTTAGTTCATGATTCTAAAGGTTTGGGAAATATTAAAGATTTTGATGTGGCAAAAAAGAAAGGTAAAAATGCAGAATGGACTCAAAGTTTTAACTCACAGGGGCAATTAGTTTTTTCTTTTAAAGGCGTAGATGTTTCTGCAATACAGAATATTCCACCGGGAGAGTTTGTACAAGCATTAGCGCGAGAATTAAATGAAGCAGGTTATAAAATTACTATCTCGTCAGAAAGTAGCGATAAAATAGTACTGGAAGGAGATAATTTAATAAAATTTGCGCAGCAAGCCGGTCTTAATTTAAAGGAAATGGAAGCCTTACATGAGGTAAGCAAAGCACCCTCAGATAATTTTAAAGAGGCATGGAACAATGCTAATGAAATAAAAGTTGAACAACAAACACAAAAAGAGGAAAAAGAGGAAAGTACATCTACTAAAGCAGTGGAGTTGCCCAATCAAGAAAAAAATGAGAAAACCTCTCTGCCTTCTTCTTCTCGATCTGTTTCTGAGCCTCAGCAAAAACCGGTACAGCCAATTCCAGCTGCGCTCTCGCGGCCAAACTCAATGCCGGAATCTATAAAGATAGGTTCGCGTTCACGCTCCTTACCACCGCAAAAGCCTCCAAGACCAGTCATGGGGCTACAAAGCTTAATAAACAAGTTTAGTGAGATAGAAGCAACTGCGCAGAATAATCCTAGATTGAAGGAGCAAGCAGGTGCAGTGATTGAATTTTTACAAAAAATTAAAGCAAAAGAAGGTGATAATAAGTCAAAAGAAGCGCAAATAGTAGATATGCTAAAAATGGTATCTAATCAGAGCGTGTTTGATCCTACTATTACCGATGCAGCTAAAAAAGGGATCCAAGATATGAGCGCTTCTGCTGAAAATAGACGAAGCAATGGTATGTTGACAAGCTATAGAGGTAATGGGGCTCAACAGTCTGGTTTTTTACAGGAATTGAGAGACAAACAGTCTGCGAGATTAAGCACTGAAACTGAAAAGAAGTCAATAGTAACACCAAATAAGAGTCATTAGATTTTTAGTTTACTTATTCAAGGTATTTTTTTTGCCACTCAATATATAGATTTTGTACATAATTGCAAAAATCTTCTTTAGAATTGAATTGCGAAGGTAAAATAGCGTCATAAACATAATAATTTGCGCGATGATTTTGTGCGCGTAAAATCATCCAAAGCTTGTAAAGCAAATGTTGAGATTGCCATTCAAAGGATTCTTGTGCCTCATAGTGAATGAATACAGGTACAATAGGGGTCCCCGTTTTTAAAGAAAGTTCAAATGCACCATAACGAAAGGGAAGAAAAATACGGCGACCTTTACAGCCACCTTCTGGATAAAGTCCTACATTTAATCCTTTTTCTAAAGCCAGACGCAACGTATCTGAGGCTTCTTGGCGTGAATCTTTCGAATCTCGTTGCACATAAATAGTTCCTGCTGCTTGGCTAATTCTGCCTAGTATCAACCAATCTTTCATTTCAACTTTTGCTAAAAAATAGCTATCAAATAAAGCAGACATGCCCAAATCTTCAAAAGCAGAAGGATGATTGCCAATTAAGATATAGTGTTGAGGTAAAGCATGCAGATTTTTTTGATGTAAGAAGAGATCAACGCGCAATGCACGGATAAAAACCCAACACCAATACCGAAAGAGGCAACGATACCATTTGCCTAAGCAGGATAAAGGTAAGAAGCTTAAACCATAGACTATAGCTGTCATGAAAATAAGATCAGCAAAACCTATCAATAAGCGAACGAAATGCAAAAAAGAAAGTATCATAGCAGTCCATAAACCGGGTTGCTTAAATTTAGCTTAAGCAACCCGGGGAAGACCTGCAACTTCTTAGGCTTTAGAATAGTTTTTTGCCGGTTGGGCGCAACGTTGAGCTGGGAGTTGTCGAGCGGACCTTGTCACAAGCAACTAGAGCCGCATTGACATCGTCAAAAGCTTCTATTGCTGACGGAGTGGGCTTGTCAGATTTGACACCATCAAATTGCAAAGTGAGCCTTTTGCCAGTAGTGGTGGGAGTTTTTTCCAAATTTTCTTTCTCTGTAGCAGAGAGCTGTTCAGTTTTTGTTACAGTAGGAATGGTAGATCCCATATCGCTAATAGCTGAACGTATAGAGCTAAGTTGTGATTTTAATTGCTCTAATTTTTTCATTTGCACTGCTCTGGGTCGCATTAAAATGGATGATGATACAGGAAGTGGCGCTGCTTTTTCTTGCTCATCTTTAGGTTGTGCTGGAGGTGCTGTTGCAAGCAAGGCATCACGACTTTTAATATCAGCGATACTTAAGCGCTTTGGGGTAGATGGTTTGGCTTCAGGATGCATTCTTTGCACCATGACTTTTTTGCTGGGAGACAACGGAATAAGTTGAATTTTTTCGAGGTCTAAACTTTGATGTTGAAGTAAATGAAGTTGAGTTTGTTCAGGTAATTCTTTTAGAGCTGTTAACAAAGCATTATGATGTACTTTTAAAAGCGCTTGAAATTCTTGAAGTGTTTGTTCAATCTCTGAATTTTTAGCGCTATTTAGTGCGCGATCTATTTTGTCTATTGTATTGACAACTTTATTAAAAATAGTTGCAGCTTTTTTACCATGATCTTTATTTCCAATTAACACCGATTCCATACTTTCATATAAAGAGGTGCTGGCAACATGATGGAAAAAATAAGGTTTTCCTTGGCTATGCCCACCACGTTCGGTGACATGGGAGTAAAGAAGTTTTAAACAATCGGTAATTTCTTGGCTTAAATTAGGATTGATTTCCCACAGCGCATTTACCTTTTCTTCTTTGGGTAAGCTTGTTACCACTCGAAAAATGGTTTTATTTGGACTTGAAAAATGATCTTGTAATTTGAAGGTTTTTTGCGGAGAAGCGGGAGGAGTATGAGAGGCTGCGCCTTGTTTCATATGTTACCTGTTTTTATTTTGTTAAATGAGTTAAGAACAGGCGTCCGTGCAAAGATAGATCCCAAACTTTAAAAAGCGCCAAATTCTATAGTGAGAATAAGAAATTTTCAACTAGTTGTGAGCTAGTTAGCCATAGCGGTGTCTGGAAAGAGAAGGGACTGCCTTGAGTTTTGCATTAGGGCAAAGAAAAATACAATGCCCTGATTCTGAAAAATAGAACCGTACATTCTCTGTGATTTCACCTAGCGGGCGATAGCAAACCGCCATTGAATCATGACGTGGTGTGTTATATACATTAACTCCTATTTCTTCTAATGCATGTGTTAATTGCCCAATGATATAGGTGTTATCTAAGCGAGGATTCACACGAACATGATTCAGTTCAAACAGCACACCTTGAAGCTGTGTGCGAAAATTGTTCACTGGATAGATGATCCCTTGAGGTAAAGATTCTACATGCACGCATTCAATGACATGTAGATCCTCATTCAGTACGAATTCATAAATATCGGCGCGATTTCCCCAAGAAACGCGGATAGCATTGATTAAAATCTCAGTTGCGGTATAAGTGCTCATATACAATTAGGATCGGCGTAGGCCCATATAACTTTAGAAGGCTGACCAAGCATGGCCAAAGCGAAAACACAGTACACCTGCAATGAATGCGGGAGTATCAGCACTAAATGGGTAGGACAATGCACAGATTGCGGTGCCTGGAATACGTTGACAGAAGTTGCTATGGTGAAGCCGTCGAATTCACGTTGGCAAGGCTATGCTGGCGCTCAAGACATTTCTTTGATCCCTTTACCTGATATTACCGCACAAGCAGCAGAGCGCTTGTCGACTGGTCTTCAAGAGCTAGATCAGGTGCTGGGCGGTGGTATGGTTGAAGGCTCAGTCATACTCATTGGCGGAGATCCAGGTATTGGAAAATCCACCCTTTTATTGCAAGCGCTTGCTAATTTGCCTGATCCAGCTCAGGCGCTTTATGTAACGGGGGAAGAATCGCTGCAGCAAGTGTCATTACGTGCACAGCGGTTGGGAGTAGGTAAGGTACCCTTAAAATTACTTGCAGAAACGCAGGTGGAAAGCATCATTGCTTTAGCTTCTAATCAAAAACCGCGGGTGATGGTAATTGATTCTGTACAAACCATTTTTACCCAGACCTTACAATCAGCCCCAGGCTCTGTGAGCCAAGTAAGAGAAAGTGCTGCTCATCTTGTTCGATTTGCAAAGCAATCTGGGATCTCGCTTTACCTCGTTGGCCATGTGAATAAAGATGGTGCGATTGCAGGTCCTCGCGTCTTAGAACATATGGTAGACACCGTCTTATATTTTGAAGGTGAAAAAGATAGTCGTTTCCGCATGGTCAGAGCGATTAAAAATCGTTTTGGTGCAGTGAATGAACTTGGGATCTTTGCCATGACAGATAAGGGGTTGCGTGGTGTTAGCAATCCTTCTGCTATCTTTTTGTCGCGTAGCCGATTTTTGGCACCTGGTACGGTTGTCATGGTGACCTGGGAAGGATCACGTCCGTTATTAATTGAGATCCAAGCGTTAGTAGATGATAGTCATGGGATCCCAAGACGCGTTACTGTAGGCTATGATCATAACCGCTTAGCATTGTTATTAGCGGTACTAAACCGTCATGGTGGAATAGCGATGCATCAAATGGATGTTTTCTTGAATGTTGTCGGCGGCGTAAAAATTACAGAAACAGGAGCAGATTTGGCTATTTTGGTCGCTGTATTATCGAGTTATCGCAACAATACCATCGACAATTCAACGGCTTTTTTTGGCGAAATTGGGTTAAGCGGAGAATTGCGTCCTGTTCCAGGCGGACAAGAACGTATATTAGAAGCTGCTAAACATGGTTTCAAGCGCGCTATTGTTCCCAAGGCAAATGAACCGAGACAAAAAATTGAAGAGTTCGAAGTCATTGCTGTCAATTCACTACAAGAAGCATTGAAGCATATTTAATTAGCTTGTCTTTGTGTTCTTTTTTTCTTCAGCAAGCGGCGTTGTGTATTTTTGCATTAATGCCGCCAGCGATGAAGCTTTAATTGGTTTCGAAATAAAATCGTTCATCCCCGCCTCAAGACATTGCTCCTTATCACTTTTCATTGCATTAGCCGTCAAGGCAATAATGGGAAGGGATTGTTTAGTTTTGTCTTGACGAATGATTCTAGTCGTTTCATATCCATCCATTTCTGGCATCTGACAATCCATTAAAATAATATCAAAATTAATGATATCCATCGCTTCTAAAGCTTCTTTCCCATTGTTGACGCCATGGACTTGATAACCCATCTTTTCTAACATCTTAATAGTCACTTGTTGACTGATGAGATTATCATCTGCTACAAGCACATGAATTTGATTTGCGTTTGGGATCAGCAAAATTTCTTGCGAAGGTAAAGGTTTAGCCGTTTCTAAAGAAATTTCACCTATGGCATGTAACAGGGCATGATAAACTTGATTTTCTTTGAGTGGCAAGGTAAATGCCTCTTTGATATCAAGCGGATATTTTTCACGCAGAACACTAAAATTGTGCTCATGCGATATCAGTATTACCGATATATGATGCTTTTCTAAATAGGGAGCAAGCGCTTCTAAAAATTGAGGCGTCGCAAATTTTTCATTGATAATAATCAGATCAAAAACATGGTTGGCCTGTTGTAGACTGGATAAAGTCAAAGCTTCCTTTTTAGTATATTTAGGAAAACAACCCCATTGAGGCAAGAGCGTTGTAAGGAACTCAAGATTAATCGCATCATCTTCTAGGATAAGTAACCTTTTTTGTTGTAAAGCAGATGAATATGTGATTGCACTCTCTGCAACTTTATCGACAGTCACGGTAAACCAAAATATTGAACCTTCACCTGGTGCACTGGTAACGCCAATTTTTCCATCCATCATTTCGACAAGCTTTTTTGAAATAGCAAGACCAAGACCTGTGCCGCCATATTGACGGGTAGTCGAGGCATCAACTTGAGAAAATGCTTTGAATAAGCGATCTAATTTTGAATCTGCTATGCCAATGCCCGTATCTTGCACGGCATATCTCAGTTGAATTTTATTATTAGCAAGAGAAGTATTTTCAATTTGGATCAAAATTTTGATATGCCCATGTTGGGTGAATTTAGTAGCATTGGTAACAAGATTAAGTAAAATTTGTCGGATCCGGCTAGGATCGCCAATCACATGATTAGGAACATCTGGCGCAATAATACAACCAAAGCTTAACCCTTTTTCTTTGACTCGATATTCTAGAATATCCATTACTTCTTCTGCTATTTGTCTCACCTGAAAAGGGATCTGTTCAATTTCTAATTTTCCAGATTCTATTTTTGACAAATCTAGAATATCATTAATGAGATTTAATAATGATTCTGCAGATAATTGCATCATGTTGACATATTTGAGTTGTTCATGATCCAGTGGGGTATCCTTGAGCAGACTGGCGGTGCCCACGATCCCATTCATCGGGGTGCGAATTTCATGAGAAACATTGGCTAAGAATCGAGATTTTTCCAGATTTGCTTCTTTGGCTTTTTGGGTTGCCTTTTCAAGCTCGGTAGTTCTATCTTTCACTTTGTTTTCTAGTTCAATAGTGGCTTCTTTTAATTGCGCATGGATTTGAGACAAATTATGCACCATGATTTTTAAGGCTTGTCCCAAGACGCCCAGTTCTCGGTTTGTTACCTCTGGAAAATCAATATTTTCCCCACCTGTACTGATTTTATTGGTTAACCGCACTAATTCCATAATCGGTTTGGTAAACTGATTGGATAATATCCTTGCTAAAATAAGACCAAGTGATAAACCAATGCCTAATATTAAAAGTTGAGTAAAAAGCATGGTTCTAATTCGTTCGTATTGTTTTTCTAAAGAAAATTGGATATATAAACGCCCCATTGTATTGCCATTAACATTTTTAAGGGGACCTCCTGCAACAAGCATTCTATTGCTTGAAAAGGTATTTAATTCTTCTTTTTGAAAAATATTTTCCATGAAGGGAAGAAAAAATGGGTGTGTCGTTTTGATACCCGTATCATTGAGCTCTGCGATGATTTTACCATCATTATCTAATACCAGCGCTTCTTGAATTTCAGGATTCACCTTGAGATTTTTTACTTCCTTTTGTATGTCGAGTATTTTTTTGCCTTCAAGATCTTCTGATAATGATCTTTGCATCATTTGCGCTAATCTCATTGCTTCATGCTGGTAATTAGCAAACGACTGTCTTCTCTCATTTAAATAGGAGGCGAGAGTAATAGGGATGGCAACCAAACAAATGATTAAGCTTGAATACAGGACCAGCTTGTCCCGAATACTGAGTAAACTCATAAGGCCTCACTTATTATCCTTATACTTATATCATATTTAAAAAGAAGCTTCTTGATAAAAAACCAGGAGAAAAACACAGTTTCAATGCCTATACTTTTTAATTGATTGACATAAAATCTCGAACGATGAGGCTACTGATGAAAAAACTAACAGCACTTAATAAAAAAACAGTGAAAATTCTAGCAATTGCCACGGTTTTTTTATCTCCGGCTTTAGCACAAGCAGACAGTTGCCCGCTGGCAAAGGAAGCGATGGATCATGCTACTAAAGAAGGAATAGGGGCACAATGGCAAACGGGTGGCAAATTAAATTGGTATCTTGATTATTTTTCGAATAATAATAAACCGCCAGAAACAGCGGCAGCTAAATTTACATTTATGCAAGCTTCTTTCGAGAATGATCAACTTACCTGTTATTATCAATGGCCAAATGATGATGGTAAAACAACCAACTGGATGACGGTGCGTTTGAGAACAACTGAGAAGATCAAAGCAAGCTGGACAGGCAAGGTTTGCCAAAATTTTGAAGCCATGAATTGTCAATTTACCTTCGGAAATGGTGCTCCAAGCGTCGGTACGACCCCCGTTGCACCAGCCCTTGGCACGCAACCAGCAGCTGCTGTACCTGGGGGAGCAACGCAAGCACCACCACCTCCACCAACAGGTGCACAAACACTGCCGCCTCCGCCCACAGGCACGCAAACACCACCTCCTGCGCCAGGCGACGAGCAATTACCTAAAGCACCAGGAGATTTGGTGGTACCTAAACCTTAAGTGAATGATGCTTGATTCCTCTCTACAGAAGGAGGGATCAAGCATTAAGGAATTTTGTCTATCTATCCTGAAAGATATTGGCGGATTTTTACACATCTCTTCGAAAGGAATTTAGATATTTATTTAAATTCCTTTAAAGAAGCACCTATTTATTATCTGCATTTGAAAAATTGCAAACGTTGAGGCAGAAGAAATTTATCATGCTGGTTTGCATAGTGGTAATATTCTAATTGTCTTGGAATTACTAAAATCAATTTTATTGATTATGAAATGACTACCCAACTTCAAATACCTATCCTCCTTTGAGTGAATGTTGTTTAGGAGGATGTTTATCACTTAGTGAGATAAGATGCTCATCGATAAGCTTGTTGCAAATTTCTTGCTCACTATCACCCGCTTTATCCGGGTACATATTTTTTAATAAGATCCCTGATGTTTCCTTTTTAGATTGTTCGATAAGCTCTTGATCTTCAATTAATATAGCTTTAGCAAGTTTGGCATAAATAAGATTTGTTATAGCTGGTTTTTCATTATTTTGATTTAGCACTTCAAAATGTTCAATTAAGTTATCAAGGAGTTCAATAACAATATTGATCTTTTTTTTATCATTGAGCATTTTTGATAATTTTATTAATTCAGCATACAATTTTTTATTATCTGTAAATGATTGTTTTTTTATTGCTTCAAATTTATCCAATATTCTTTGTGGGCGAGTAGTTTCAACGCGCTGTTTGGCGGCTTGCTGCCATAGGCTTGTTATCATAGTATGTTCTCTTGATAAGGTTCTCTTTAGTTTTTCTTTGGCAAGCATTGCCATTTTTTCCAGTTGAGGATCTTTGGCAAATTCAGGATGCAAAGAAATTAATAGTTGTGGATTAGCTTGATAGAGCGCATCTAACATAAAGCGAACCTTCGCAGGTTGTTGTGTTGCGAGCGTTGAAATTTGCTTCTTGAACATATTTATCATTTCTGGTGTCTCAAGATTTTCTTTTGATACATTAAGTCCATATTGTTCTTTTAAATACCCGCAAAATGTATTTGATTGTAATCTTAAGGCATTTTTTACCACTTCGTCACTTAAGAGTTCATCATTTTCCAAACGAGTAATTTCTTTAATTAAAGCAGTTTTGTCTTGAACAAGCGTTTGAACAAAATGCAATGCATAAAAAATAGGTTTATAGTGTCGAGTCCAGATAGTATCATCAGATTGTAAGCCGAATTGTCGTGCTCTTTCATATTCTCGTCTATCTAGTCTACCTTTGTTGAGAATTTCAGCGATAAATCTTTGTTTTAAACTGGCTGATACGTAAGATTTATTCGCTAATTTGTTATAGTGATATAGTTGCCATTGCGTGATACCAGGTAAAGAGGAAGGGCCTTTTGCCATGAAGTCCATAAGAGTATTTGTATAGCGGATAAAATCTTCTTGGTGTTCCGGGATATAATGACCTTTATTTGCTGCATTAGAAGAAATAGGATTTCCTGCTTGAGTAATACAGGTGCGTATAAGATCTGCTTTTCCGTTATCGACTAATTTTTGATGAAAGTTTAAGGTGACTTTTGCATTTACATTATTATCATCCATGTTGTGCAATAACAGTACTGGTTCAGATATTTTTTGAATTTCTGTATCAGGAGAGGGATCGAGATGAGAAGCATACTGAGGACGTTTTATCAAATCAGCCTTTTGAGACATCGCAAAAGATAAATATCCATCATGTGAAATATATCCGTTAAAAGTATGCGGATAAAGCTCTGCATGTCTTACAGCTGTCCTGCCACCAAAACTTGAACCATACAAGAAAATTGCTAAGTCTTCAAAATGATGATCTTTTAAGCTTTCATGCAATTTTTCTGGAGAATTTTTAAGGGTTTGAAAGAAAAGATTAATTGCTTCGTGAATTTCTTTATGCAATGCTTCACTCATTTCTGATTGATAGACATCTAGTTTTAAAAGATCGGGTAAGTTTAATTTTACGACTATAGTTCCATTATTAACTAATTGCTTGTCCTTATCAGACAAGGCTCCAGGCGTAAACATTGCCGTGTTCTTGTCTTTTGCCTGAAATCCTCCGTAAACTTCAACAATAACGTTTTTTATTGGCATGTCTTGGGGGGGGAGATGAATGTTATAACCCACCGATGAGGTTTGTGTTGTACCCACATACAAAGGGGAGCCTAATTGGTAAGTACCTGTGTAGCCACTTGGAACAGCACCATATTGTACATTGTTATAAATAACATTCGGATATGCAGTAATGCTTTCCTGCTTTTCTCTTTTTTTATCTTTAGATTCTTCGGCAAAAATTATACTAGAAAATGTTGAGATATCGGCCTCGTATAATGCTGGCACTACCTTTTTGGAAATTTCTCCTGTTCCTACCGAAGAGGCAACTTTTTCCTTGATCGCACCTATTTCAAGCAGCAATTTGACGATATCTGAGTTGCCGCCATTAGCTGCTGCGTTGAGCACTTGATTGCTATTCTCTACAGCTCGCATTTTTACTGAAGGGATAGTAAGGAGAAATTTCACTATGTTGGTGTAACCATTTTCACAAGCGCTTACCAAAATTGCATCAGCGTTGTTGGCAGATAAGTTTGCCAAAATTTTTATTATTTCAGTATGCCCTTGCTGCATGATCTTTTTAAGAAAATCACTCTCTAGATTTGAGCAAAATTTCTTCAATGCTTCTTTCTTTGATAATAACGTGACAAATGGAATATCATTGTTGATACAGGCGTTCTCAAAAGCATTCAAAAACAACACGTCAGTTTCTGTATACCCTTGTTTAGTTCTTTTTTCAAATTCATCACCTAGTTTTTGCAACACTATTTTTTTTACTTTTTCTATTTTGAGAAGTGCTTTTATTATATCAGGTTGATCATTTTTAATAGCTCGGTTGAGTAATTCATTATCATTTGCAGCAGCGATTTCATTAATGTTTCCGGAACTAATAAGTAAATTTATTATTTTGACATAACCGCGATTAACGATTTTCATCAGAAACGAAAGCTCTATATTAGCGCAGTACTCTTTCACTACTTTTTGCTCTAATAAAGCAGAAGCTGTTTTAAGATTATTGACTGAACACGAATCTTTGAATTTTTGCAATATTAATACATCTACTTCATCTTGGCCTTTTTTAGCGCCATTCTCGAATTCAGCGCTATGTTTTTGATAAGCTAGTTTTTTGATTTGTGTCAGCGTTAAGAGTAATCTTGCAATGTCTGCGTGTCCATATTCAATAGCTAAATTGAGTGGGCGATTGTTGGATTCATGTGCGTTTGCCTGAATCTTATCTTTATTCATCAATAATTGTACAATTTTAAAATGCCCAGATGTAATCATTTCTTCGAGAAATCTACGGCCTATAAGGCCATCAAGATACTCGTTTATGACATTTTGCTCTGTTAAAGCCGTTGCCAATTCGATTTGATTGTTTCTACATGCAGAAAGAAATGCTTTTAAAATAAGATCATCAGTTTGAAAATTAGAGGTTGCGCGCTTACTTAACAATGTTTGTACAATTTCAGCTCGATTACTATCGATCGCATTCTTAAGCAGTTGATCATAATCTAATTGAGGGGTTTCTAAGGCTGCATCCATATCTAGCACTATCTTTACTATTTCGACGTTATCACCACTACTGATAACATCCGTTAGCAAATTTTGAAGAGAGTCTTGGAAAGAATCAATTATTATTTTGTTTTTAGAAAGTGTTCTTGCCGTGTCAATCCTATTCTCCATACAAGCATTAAGAAACTCAGCGGTGATCAATGCTTTATCCATTGAAATACCCGTTTGAGTACTTAAATGAGAAGCCAATTCGAAATTTTTTTCGGCGTATACTTTTACTTTTTCTATGGTTAAAAGTAGCATTAGTATTTCAGCATTGCCTTGTTCAACCATTGCTTTGAGGAAAACATCGGCATTAGCACCCACTACCTCTGCTATCTCTTTTATTTTAAGTAATTCAGTGGCTGTAGTTACATCGTTTTCATCACAAGCGTCAGTAAATGCTCTGAGGTCATTTTCAAATGTTTTCATACCCACCTCTGTAATTTTATGACTATGAAAATATAAAAAAGTTCATGTATTGTGACATTGCACTTTTGGATTTGGAAAGGACCCTGCAGGCAGGAAAGCAAGAGGAAATGAAAAATAAAGATATTTATTGCTTCAAACTATTTTCATATTTTCAGGCAATCTATTGCTCTATCCCCCTTTGAGAAAATGCTGCGTGATTGGGTGCTTTTGTTAATTTTATTAGTGCAGCAAAGTATTCTTTGCTATCGGTGAATGGCTGGTTTTTAACAATTGCGATTTTAATTAAATTATCATAATTGATTACGGCGTTTTTTGATGCAGCTACTATCTCCAAAAATATTTTTATTATTTTTAGTACGGCACTTGCACTTGGAAATGGTTAGCGTTGTGAGTTCTTGGATGTCTCATCATATCATTTCGATTACTGTTGTATTTAGAAAAAAGTGTTCTTAGGCTTAAAAGAAGGAAAAAGTTCTAGCTTGTGAGAATCACCCATGTTAAATGAGAGAAGAAAGGGTGCATTTAAAAATAAAATGCACCCTAAAGAAAGAAATAAAGCGCTTACGCTTCCACTAATGGTTTGTATTTAATCCGATGTGGTTGCACAGCTTCAGCACCTAGGCGCTCAAGATGATCTTTCTCATATTCACTATAGCTACCTTCAAACCATTTGACGGTGCTATCACCTTCAAAAGAAAGAATGTGGGTTGCAACGCGATCTAAGAACCAGCGATCATGTGAGATCACTAATACGCAGCCTGGAAACGCCAATAAACCTTCTTCTAAAGCGCGCAAGGTTTCTACATCCAAATCGTTGGTAGGCTCGTCGAGTAATAACACATTACCGCCACTGCGAACTAACTTGGCAAGATGGACGCGATTGCGTTCCCCACCAGAGAGCGTACCAATTATTTTTTGTTGATCGGTTCCTTTAAAATTAAAGCGACCAACGTAGGCGCGAGAAGGCATAGAGAACTGGCCCACAGAAATGTAATCTAAACCATCTGAGACTTCTTCCCAAACAGATTTTTTGTCGTCTAAACTATCACGTGATTGATTGACATAAGAGAGTTTTACCGTATCACCAATAGTGATGGTACCTTCATCTGGCTTTTCTTCTCCAGTCAACATTTTGAACAAGGTTGTTTTACCAGCACCATTAGGTCCAATGATCCCGATAATCGCCCCTCGTGGAATTTTTACAGATAGATTTTCAATGAGCAATCTGCCACCTAGCGATTTGGAGATCTTGTCTAATTGAATAACATTTTCTCCCAAGCGTGGTCCTGGTGGAATGTATAATTCTTGTGTTTCGTTACGAGTTTGGAACTCTTTAGACATAAGCTCTTCAAAGTTTGCAACACGCGCTTTGTTTTTCTTACGCCGTCCTTTAGGATTGGTGCGAACCCATTCCAACTCCGCGGTAAGCGTGCGTTGATGAGAAGCTTCTTGTCTTTTTTCTTGCTCAAGACGTTTTTCTTTATATTCTAACCAGTTGCTATAATTACCTTCAAAAGGTATACCACGACCTCTATCAAGCTCTAAAATCCAGCCGGCGACATTATCTAAGAAGTAACGATCATGGGTGACTGCAATGACGGTACCGGGAAAATCTTGTAAATATTTTTCTAACCAGGCAACACTTTCAGCATCCAAATGGTTGGTTGGTTCGTCCAGCAGTAATACGTCTGGTGCGGAAAGTAAGAGCTTACATAAAGCAACACGACGTCTTTCACCGCCGGAGAGTTTGTTAACATCTGCATCCCAGGGCGGTAAGCGTAATGAATCGGCTGCCATTTCGAGTTTGCGATCAAGTTCCCAAGCGCCAATGGCATCAATTTTATCTTGCAAGCGACCTTGCTCTTCGAGCAATGCTTGCATTTCGTTATCGTCCATGGGCTCTGCAAACTTGGCACTAATCTCATCAAAGCGAGTCAGCAGATCTTTGATTTCACGGACACCATCTTCAACATTGCCACGAACATCTTTATTGGGATCAAGCTGTGGCTCTTGGGGAAGATAGCCAAACTTCAATCCTTTTTGGTAAGTTATCTCGCCTACATGTTCTTTATCTTGGCCGGCAATAATACGCAATAGCGTGGATTTACCCGAACCGTTAAGGCCCAACACGCCAATTTTTGCGCCATAGAAGAAAGAAAGAGAGATATCTTTTAGAATTTCTCGTTTTGGGGGCACAATTTTGCCCACTTGAAGCATTGAAAAAATGGTTTTATTTGACATAGACACTTGTTCCCCTTGTTTTGTGAGGTACACGCTATCGCAAAGGGCTTGCTAATTCAATGCGTTGGCGCCTTTTATTCACCGCAAACATCCGTTTTGGGATGGGCGCCGGCAGGGAGCTGAGTTACAATAGCGCCTTAAAGAGCCAAAAAATGAAGAGGAATAAGTGATGTTCACCCAAGAAATGAGAATTAAAGGTTTTGATGATGAACTTGCTGAGGCTCTAGCGCAGGAAACTCGCAGGCAATCGGAGCATATCGAACTTATTGCTTCGGAAAATTATGTTAGTCCGCGCGTGCTCGAGGCCCAAGGGTCAGATTTAACGAATAAATACGCCGAGGGCTATCCTGGAAAGCGCTATTACGGCGGTTGCGAGTATGTGGACATAGCTGAAAGCTTAGCCATTGAACGAGCTAAAAAATTATTTAACGCCGATTTCGTGAATGTACAACCACATTCCGGATCTCAGGCCAATGCTGCCGTTTATATGGCATTACTAGAGCCGGGGGATGCCATCCTTGGTATGAGCTTAGATCATGGTGGCCATTTAACGCATGGCGCAAAAGTAAATTTTTCAGGCAAGATTTATCGTGCTTTTCAATACGGTATTGATCCCACCACAGGTGTTATTGACTATCAACAGGTAGAAGCTTTGGCTAAACAACACCAACCCAAAATGATAGTCGCAGGTTTTTCAGCTTATTCCGGTATCGTTGATTGGCAACGTTTTAGAGAGATTGCGGATAGCGTAGGGGCTTATTTGCTTGTAGATATGGCTCATGTAGCAGGTCTTGTTGCCGCAGGTATTTATCCTTCCCCTGTGCAAATTGCAGACGTCACAACTTCCACCACGCATAAAACCCTACGCGGTCCACGCGGCGGACTCATTATGGGTAAAGCAAATCCTGACATTGAGAAAAAGATTAATTCTTTAGTTTTCCCCGGTATTCAAGGGGGACCCCTGATGCACGTGATTGCCGCGAAAGCGGTTGCCTTCAAAGAAGCGTTGCAACCAGAATTTGTTGAATATCAAAAACAAATTGTGAAAAACGCTAAAGCACTTGCTAAAGGGTTGCAACAAAGAGGTTATAAAATTGTTTCTGGCGGGACAGAAAATCACTTATTTTTAATTGATCTCATTGATAAAAACGTAACTGGAAAAGAGGCAGATGCTGCATTAGGCAATGCGTATATTACTGTTAACAAAAATACAGTACCTAATGATCCACGTTCTCCTTTTGTTACAAGTGGTTTGCGCGTGGGTACGCCTGCCGTTACAACAAGAGGGTTTAAAGAACCACAAATGGAGCAATTAGCTACTTGGATGGCAGATGTGATGGATGATATCCATGATACTGCAGTACAAGAGCGTGTGAGAAAAGAAGTGATAGCGCTTTGCAAGCAGTTCCCTGTTTATGGTCCACCTAGAACCTAAAAGGAGCAACAAAGGGTATGCGTTGTCCATTTTGTGGTTGTGATGAAACCAAGGTAATTGATTCTCGTTTAGCCAGTGAAGGCGATCAAGTGCGCCGCCGAAGAGAGTGCTTAGAATGCATTGAGCGTTTTACCACTTATGAGGTGGCAGAGTTAACATTGCCACGAATGGTTAAACGTGATGCCAGTAGAGAACCGTTTAACGAGGAAAAGCTGAGGCAGGGATTGCTTCGCTCCTTGGAAAAGCGCCCTGTCAGCATGGAAGTCGTGGAAGAAGCCATTAGCCGCATTAAACGAAAATTGCGTGCTTTTGGCGAAAGAGAAGTGCTGACTAAAGTGCTAGGTGATTGGATCATGGAAGAATTACGGCAAATAGATCATGTGGCTTATGTTCGTTTTGCTTCTGTTTATCGACGTTTCCAAGATGTGCATGCTTTTGAAGAAGAAATCCAACGTTTAAGACAGGCTCATGAAGAATTAAATGAAAGCTGCACCTAGTAATATAGATTTTGATTTTATGCGCCAAGCGTTAGCACTTGCAGCGCTTGGCCAATATACAGCACATCCTAATCCTCGTGTCGGCTGTATTTTAGTTAAAGAGGGTCATATTGTCGGGCAAGGGTGTCATTGGCAAACTGGCTGTGCGCACGCTGAGGTGAATGCGCTGCAGGATGCCAAAGGCGAGGGGGTAGGCGCAACTTGTTATGTAACCTTAGAACCTTGTGCTCATGTTGGCCGTACACCTCCTTGTATTCATGCGCTCATTGAAGCAAAAATTAAAAAAGTGGTGATTGCGACGTTAGATCCTAATCCCAAGGTTGCAGGTAAAGGTGTTCGGGCTTTGGAAGCCGCTGGCATTGAAGTTGTAGTTGGCGTATTACAACAAGAAGCACAAAGCTTAAATAAAGGCTTTTTTTCGCGGATGCAACGGCAACGGCCTTATGTTAGAGGCAAAATTGGCATGAGCTTAGATGGCCGTGTTGCGATGGCAAATGGGGAAAGCCAATGGATAACCTCTGTAGATTCGCGAGCAGATGTGCAATATTGGCGAGCAAGAAGTGGTGCAATTTTAACGGGTAGCCAAACGGTGAAACAGGATAACTGTCGACTCACCGTTAGGCAAATGAAAACCTTAGATTTACCAGAGATTTCTTTTCAGCAGCCATTAAGAGTGATTGTTGATTCAAAGCTATCAATATCAGCGCAAGCAGAAATTTTTTGCCAACCAGGTAGAACGGTGGTTGCAACAACAAGCACGCTTTGTTCTTCCAAACAAAAAGAATGGATAAATGCATTACCTTTAGCACATCGTTCACAAGTCGAGTGCATTGCCTTAGCAGAAAAAGAAAACCATGTAGACTTGCTGGCATTAATGCATTGGCTAGGAGAAAGAGAAATCAATGATGTTTTAGTAGAAACTGGACCCACTTTGATGGGGGCATTATTACAACAAGGCTTGATAGATGAACTTTTGTTGTATATTGCACCGAAGCTCTTAGGCTCTGAAGCGAAAGGGATGATACATATCCCCGGCATTTCTAAACTAGCCGATCATATAGCGGGAGCTTTTGCTGAAATGGAGCAAGTGGGATCAGATCTACGCTTGGTAGTTAAATTAAGTGACTTTGCGAGAACAACATGACAATCCATCATATTGAAGAAATAATTGAAGATATCCGCCAAGGCAAAATGGTTGTCATGATGGATGATGAGAATAGAGAAAATGAAGGCGATGTCATCATGGCTGCCGAAAAGGCAACGCCTGAACATATTAACTTCATGATGCGTTTTGCGCGTGGATTAGTCTGTTTACCTTTGCCTAAAGAGCGTTGTGAGCAATTACGTTTACCTTTAATGGTGCCTAGCTATTCAGATTTCATGGCAAATTTTACGGTTTCCATTGAAGCCGCAGAAGGCGTGTCTACGGGGGTTTCTGCCCAAGATAGAGCGCATACCATTTTGACAGCCATTGCACCAATGGCCAAAGCAGAAGACATTTCTCAACCTGGGCATGTTTTTCCGATTATGGCGCAACCTGGTGGCGTTTTAGTGCGAGCAGGTCACACCGAGGCCAGTGTAGATTTAACCCGTTTAGCCGGGTTAACGCCAGGCGCTGTCATTTGTGAAGTTTTAAATGAAGATGGCTCGATGGCCAGACGTCCGCAATTAGAAGAATTTGCTAAAACGCACAATTTAAAATTAGGCACAATTGCTGATCTTATTCGATATCGCTTGCGTCTAGAGCCCACTTTGAAAGAGATCTTGCGTAAACCTTATCCTACGCCATTTGGTCATTTTGAGTTTATTGCTTTTCAAGATGTGATTACCCTGCAGCATCATTTTGCGTTGCTTTACGGAAAGCCGCAAAAAGAAAAACCACAATTGGTGCGTGTTCACCTAAATGATCGCCTTTTAGATATCCCTTTTGCCGAATGGGGTAGTAAAGAACGTTGGCCACTGGAATTGGCCATGCAAAAGATAGCCGAAGAGGGATCTGGAGCGATAGTGCTTTTAGAACAACTTCAATCGCAATCTGGTAGTCTTTTAGAGCGCATCAATAAACTTTCACACCCGACGACCGAGCTGTCTTCTGGAACCGGAGAGTGGCGTTTAATAGGCGTAGGTTCACAGATCCTATCTTTGCTCGGATTTGGTAGAATCCGTGTTTTGGGCTCTAAAAAGCATTATTGCGCTTTATCTGGGTTTGGGTTGGAAGTTTCAGAATACCACCCTTTTGAAGGTCATCATCAGCTGGAGAATAAAATATATGGAACAGAAACCGCGTGAAATTGTAGGGGATTTTTATACTCCTAAAGGAAATATTGCAATTGTTGCTTCACGTTTTAATGAGTTTGTTGTAGATAGACTTGTCAGTGGAGCGATGGATGCATTAGTACGTCACGGCGTGAAAGCAGGTGACATCGAGATTGTTCGCGTTCCTGGGGCTTATGAGATCCCCTTGGCTTGCCAAAATCTTGCCCAAACAAAGCGCTATGCAGGCATTATTGCGCTGGGTGTAGTGATCCGGGGTGCGACGGCACATTTTGAATATGTTGCTGGTGCATGTGCTAATGGTGTTTTACAGGCGCAGCTTGCTACCAATGTTCCAATGACATTTGGCGTATTAACAACTGAATCGATTGAGCAAGCGGTGGCACGTGCAGGAAGTACGGCAGGCAATAAAGGGAGTGAGGCCGCAATGGGATTAATTGAAATGATTAATTTATTAGGCAAAATCAATGACTAAAAAAGTACATGGCCGCCATGGTTCGCGGTGGGCGGCCTTACAGGGCCTTTATGCATGGCAATTATCCGGAAATTCTTTGACTAAAATTGAAGAAGATCTGCGTGAAGGTACGTTTCATTTTGAGCAAGACAGCATGGAAGAGCCTATCAAGATTTCTTTTGATAAGGACTACTTGCATGAATTATTGTTCAATATTAGCCATCAGTTTGGGGTGCTTGATGATTTGATAGTTCCTCACTTAGATAGGCCCTTACATGAAGTGCATGCAATAGAGCATGCCATATTATGGATAGCGCTCTACGAGTTCAAAGAACGATTAGAGATCCCCTATAAAGTGATCATTAATGAAGCAATTTTGCTAGCGAAGCAATTTGGTGCACAGGACAGCCATAAATTTGTCAATGGTGTTTTGGATAAAGCGGCAAAAGTGGTTCGTGAAAGAGAAGTTGCTGGCGTTTAGCTCATCCTGTTTTATCAATTCTTGGCTTCTCCTACTTCTAAATAAAAGAGGTAGGAAAGCCTTTCTCTACAGTATTCAATTCTTTCATTAATTCATAGCGAACTTTCTGAAGTGATTATTCAAGATTATCAAACACTTGATGTTTAAAGTGACAGATAGATTTAAGATATCTTTGCACTTTAAAAAAGAGATATTGGAATCGTGGATGATGGATAGCCAAATAGGGATCAGCCCCTTTTTCTAACAAATAATTAATAAGCCCCATGTTGCAGTGTTGACCAGCAATATGCAAAGGTAAGGTGAAATAATTGCCATGCACGGTGACAAGATGATCGCCATGTTGTTCAACCAAATCGATTACAGCAGGAAAGTTATTATGAATAAGCGCACGAATAAATTGTAGGACCACTGATTCGCTGATGTCATCACCTTTGATCCAATGCCGTCTGCTTTTTAGTTTACGATAGTGCATAGAAGCATCAAGCGGAAAATGGAGAATTTTTTTTACATTTTTTGCAAGTGTTGAGCTCATTCGCGTGTACCTTCACCGACTAGGGATCATCCTTCATTATTTTAATAAAGATGAGAGAAAAGAGGGAGGCTGATTGGCTTATCTTAGGTACCATTAATCAGGCTATAGTCTTCGCGCCTGAGTCTTCTGGAGGCCTTTGCTATCCGCAATCCTGATGTACTTTTATGCACACCCAGTTGCTGTGGCTATAGTTTTAGCAGATTAAAAAATAAAGCTTTTTACAGGATTGTTCGTTATAAACTAAATGGTATATTTGCTCTTAAGATAAGAGAATACATGATCAGGTCTTTGTTTTTAATCATAACACTATCTGCAACAATGTTTAGCGCACTAGCAAGTGATATTCAAATCTTAGGATTGACTAAAGATAAAGTGGTGATGGAAGTAGATGGTGAGACCAAAGTGCTTAGAGTCGGAGAAGCCTTTGATGGTATCAAGGTTTTAAACGCTGACAGTGATCATTGTACGCTTGAGATCAACGGTCAACCTCAAGATTTTAAAATGGGTAGTCAAATTAGCACACATTTTTCGCCTGCAGCTAAACCCATGGTACGTCTTGAACAAGATAGTCGCGGTTTATATCGCGCCACTGGCAAGATTAATGATCATTCGGTGAATTTTATTGTTGATACCGGGGCAACTTTAGTCGCAATAAATGCAAATCAAGCTAAATCATTGGAGATAGATTATACCAAAGGAAAGCCTACACAAGTCGACACCGCTAATGGCAAAGTAAATGCCTATCTTATTTCATTGCCTGAAGTATCGTTAGGTGCCATTCGAGTGTATGATGTGCCTGCAGTGGTCGTAGAAGGGGACTCTCCTGCTGAAATATTATTGGGGATGTCTTTTTTGAAGCGATTGGAGATCCATGATAATAACCAATTGCTTGAGTTGCAACAAAAATATTAGTCTATAATACTCTTCACACTCGAAAATTTTAGGCTCACGCCTTCGCTAATCGATTGTTATGAGTAAGTCATTTTTATTTCGTTTTATTTATTAAAGTGGTTTTATGCGCGCTAAAGTGGCTTTTTGCATTAAATTTTTGTTTTTGATAGTAATCCTATGGTTAGTAGGATATCTCGGCTATCGTTATTTTTACATGACCAAAGAAGTTGAATCACCCCAAAAGCAAGCAATACCTAAAGCGCCACCTGTTAAGCTTTCTAAAATTGATTATATTCTTATCGAGAAGAAAAAGCGTCAGATGACAGTCTTTCATAAGGATAAACCTTTAAGAGTTTATCGGATAGCCTTAGGGTTTTCTCCTGTGGGGCATAAAACAGAACAGGGCGATGGAAAAACGCCGGAAGGCATGTACAAAATTGTAGCGAAAAATCCTAAAAGTCGGTTTCATCTTTCGATTAAAATTTCTTATCCGTCAACAGCTGATCGTAAAATCGCAGCAGAGAAGGGAGTGCATCCTGGGGGTGAGATTATGATCCATGGTTTGGGAGCGCAAGGTTTTCTTGGTGAAAAACATCGATTAAGAGATTGGACATTAGGTTGCATTGCTGTCACAAATGAAGAGATCACAGAAGTGTACCCGTATATTGATGTTGGGACAAAAGTCGAGATCAGGCCTTGATGTGCATTCACCCTCACCCTAACCCTCTCCCACAAGTGGGAGAGGGGATAAGAAAGAAGGGGAGTAGAGGATTAAACCTGCTCCACTTCCAACGATGGGATCTGCACATCGGGTTCGACATCCGCAGTATAATCAACATTGGGTGATTCAAAGCCAAACAATTGATGGAATTCATGACGATAGCCTTTGAGATCAGTCAATGAATTAATATTCTCGCTATTAAGTTCATTCCACAACGCATTAACTTTCGATTGGACTTCAGGTTTCATTTCCCAATCATCTAATCGAATGAGGCCTTTATCATCCACTGCAGGTTGATGGCCACTGTAGAGGCTATCATTATATAAACGGGTAATTTGTTCGATGCAACCTTCATGGAGATTTTGTTCTTTCATGATTTTGTAAAGCAAAGAAATATAAAGTGGTACCACAGGAATGGCTGCGCTAGCTTGAGTGACTAAGGCTTTATTGACAGAAACATAAGCATGGCCATGAAGTTCAGCAAGCTTTTGGGTTAATACTTTAGCCGTTTCTTCTAAATGTGCCTTAGCTTTTCCTATGGTTCCTTCACGATAAATAGGATAAGTTAATTCAGGTCCAATGTATGAATAAGCTACCGTCATTGCACCTTTAGCAAGAACATTCGCTTTTAATAGCGCATCCATCCATCGTTCCCAATCTTCACCACCCATGACAGCAACAGTATTTTCAATTTCTTGAGAAGAGGCAGGATCAATCGAAATATCACTGACTTGACCGGTCATCACATCTACGGTTTTGCTGGTATATTTTTGGCCAATAGGCTTTAAAACAGAATTAAATGTTTGTCCTGTTCTGGGATCGGTGCGTCTCGGTGATGCCAGACTGTAAATAACAAGATCAACTTCACCCTGCCAATCTTGTTGAATAAGGCGAATAGTTTGTTCTTTGATTTCATCAGAGAAAGCATCGCCGTTAACGCTTTTAGCGTAAAGCCCTGCTTGATGTGCTGCATCTTCGAAAGCGGCGCTATTATACCAGCCAGTAGATGCTGTACGTTTACCTTCGGCTGCTTTTTCAAAGAAAACGCCAATCGTTTGAGCTTGTGAGCCAAATGCTGCGGCAATTCTGCTGGCTAAGCCATAACCTGTTGAGGCACCAATGACCAATACTTTTTTCGGGGCTGCCTTCATTTTGGCATGCTGTTTAACATATTGAATTTGATCAAGGACATTTTGTTTGCAACCTAGTGGATGTGCTGTTGTGCAAATAAATCCCCGGATTTTAGGTTGAATTATCATAATAAGTTCCTTGCTAAGTTCATGAGCTTAAATATCGCATTCAATTTTATAGTGTTCTGTTCCCAAACTGAATCATTAAGTTTTATTAAGTTAACTTTATAGCAAATAAAAATACAAAGCGTGTAAGGTTGCTTATCTGCTCGGATTTACCACTGGTCTTGTGTTGTTACATTTTGCTTGTCGCAAAATAAATCAATTGATAATTTCAACGCGCGGTAAAAATAATTTAATTCAAGGAGAATGACGATGTTAAATTTTGGAAATAAACCTAAAACGACCGTGATAGTGGATACTCGAACTCCTTCTCATGGAACGACGGTTGTTGTGTCTCGTCAACCAACGCCATCACAGGTTGCGGTGAATGCGCAACCTATTCCCGTACCTGCTGCTGTTATAGTAAGACAAACGCCGTTTACAGGGCCTGCTGTTATTCCTCCAGTCCCGGTGGTGCCTGTTGCTGTGCTGGCAACGTCTCCAGCGCCAGTGGTCCCTACGCCTAAAGCTGTTGTGGTGAAACGTCATCATGCGCCAGGATTACATGCTCCTCACGTCGTGTTGAAAAAAAACACGCATCATATGCCGCATGTAGCGCATAGTCATCATTCTTCTTCTTTTACACCAAGCTTTAACGCAAGTAGAAGTAGTGGACATCCTAGAGGAGCCGTAGTTGTTCATCATCATTCGCATGGGCAAACGCTTCCAACGAATCATGGACAAGGCATGCAAGCACGCCGAAGATCTGGACCTGGAAATATATAATTTATTGCTGCAACGAAGATTTGCGTTTTCGTAAACGTCGCCAGCGAAAAATATGGGGAAGTAATCCTGGAAACATCCAATTGATGAACAGAGCTACTTTCCCATGGAATGAAAGGATCTGCTCTCGTTTGCGTGAAATAGTGGCTTTAACAATGAGTTGAGCGGCTTTAAGCGCACTGATCCGTAACCAAGTGGGAATAGGATCTTTGAGATTGGCTTGATAAACACCTTGATTGTTAATTGTGCGAATTTCTGTTTTGACAAATCCTGAACTGATGAGTGTGACACTTATTCCATAGGGCGCAAGTTCCGCGTATAAGCCTTCAGCAAGAGAGCGCAATGCATATTTGCTCATCGCATACGCTGATGCTTTAGGGGTCGTGATATAGCCCGCAACACTTCCTATTAAAACAAGACGGCCTTGCGTTTTTTTAAGAGAATCAAGCGTGGCATAAATCGTTTTTAAAACGCCATAAATATTGGTTTCAAATTGACGTTGATAGTCTTCAACGGTGAGTCTCTCGAAATCACCCACCACACCAAACCCAGCATTCGCCACAACAATATCAATTGGTCCTAGTTGTTGTTCAGTTTGGCTCACTGTAGATTGTAAGCTTTCCATGTTTGTTACATCACTAGCAAAAGCCGTGGCCTTTGCACCAGTGGCTTGTATTTTCTCAACAAGGGCTTGCAAACGTTCAAAACGCCTGGCTAATAGCGCTAGCTTAGCACCTTTTTGAGCAAATTCTTCTGCTAATGCTGCGCCAATGCCGGAGGAGGCTCCTGTAATGAGAACCACTTTATCTTGGAGTTTTTTCATTTTTATTGGTGGAGTTTGTACTAGACAACTATATACTACTAGAAGGGATCAACATTAAAAAGGGTTCACATGCAAAAGACACTTTGGGGAGCAACTTTAAAACTATGGGTTTTTGGTTTTTTCAAGATCCCAATGATATTTTGGTTGCGGCCTAAGATCTTGGAGTTAAATAACGAACGAGCAGTCATAAAAATTGCTTTACGAAGACGCACCAAGAATCATCTTAATTCAATGTACTTTGGTGTTCTCTCTGTGGGGGCGGATATTGCTGGTGGCATCCAAATGATGCATCTGTTGAAAAAAGATATCAGTAAAATTTCATTTGTCTTTAAAGATTTTCAGGCTGAATTTTTAAAACGCCCTGAAGCAGATGTTTATTTTACTTGTGCTGAGGGTGCGCTGGTTGCTAATACAATAAAGAAAGCATTGGAAAGTCATGACCGTGAAAATGTTCAAGTGCATGTGATAGCAACAACTCCTTCAATCTCAGGAGATGAACCTGTTGCTCGTTTTATGCTCACCTTATCCATGAAGGAAAGGGCTGCTAAATAGCCTTTTTATCGGCATATACACACTTTTAAGTGATACTTGCTGTAAATAATCCTAATCTCATTTTGGAACCTTAGCCTATCCTTCACAGTCATATTCATAGTGATTTCTGGGGTTTTGTCCTCAAAGGAGCAAAAAATGAATGATGAGAAAAAAACCGATATAGGTGATCCCAATCTTAATAATTTACTGAACTGCATCGATGAATTTATTACACAAGTAAATAGTGTTGCAAATGATTTTGAAAAAATTGATCAAGTAGCGCGCCAGGCAAAAAAAGTGGTTTCAGACAAAGGTAAATTTGGAGGTTATTCTTATCGCACTTATACCGGACAATTTGTCGGAAATTTAATTAAACCTTGGTTTGAATCAAAAATTAGTCCAGAGCAGCATGATACCTTATTTCAAGATTCAGCTTGGCATATGGGCGTAGGATTCATGATGTCTAAGCAATTAGCTGATGTTTCGGATGAACTCAAACGCGCCCAAACGCCAGAAGATGCCGCCAAAGTATTTGCAAATTTTTCAGCCAAGTTACAGGGTAGTTTAGGTATGTATATGCAAGCTCTTCAGAGAGCGCCACAACTTCAGATTGCTTTTATGGATTTGAAGGGGTATCAGCAGAAATTGTTAGATTCAACTGCTAAAGAAAGTACGGGTGTTGTTTTGGGAACCGATTATGGTGTTGTTTCTCATCCTTTTCAACATCTTGGTAGGATCCCCTTGCTGTTAGAGCAAATAATTAAATATGCAGATAATTGTGAAAAACCTGAAATAAAAGAAACGGCAATGTCACTTAAAGAAACACATAAAGAATCACAAGCAAAGCTGAGAGAGATAAATGCAACTGTACCTAAGGTAAAATACAAATAAGAAATTTTATTTTCCTCGTACTAGCAGAACTGGCATGGGGGCAATTCTAATTACCCCTTCAGCAACGCTGCCTAATAGAAAATGATGGAACCCTTGTCGGCCATGAGTACCTAAAACGATTAGATTTGCAGGCCAGTTACTGGCTTCTTCAACAATTTTTTCAGCTACGCGTGTGCCTGGCTTGGTTTCGATCAAACGGGTTTCATAGTTTGCAATTTGTGCTTCGTGCAGTTTTAATTCAATATTTTGCAATAGTGCTAATTGCGCGTTTTTAAAAGAATGTTCCGTTTCTTCCGGGTAAACAGGCGCACCATCCCAATTAATGAAGAATTCGTTGCCAACATGTACTATTCTGAGCGAAGTATTAGCATGCTCTTTGCAATAAGTAATGGCTTCGTTTAAGGCAAGTGTTGAAGTATTACTTTCATCTACTGCCACTAAAATATTCTTATACACATGCTTCCCTTAATAAAAAATAAATAGGTGTTTTGATCTTTCTCTTTCTATGCATTCGACACATCTCGGCAAAAATTGAGAATATTTCTGGCTATATTTAGTGGTAATTATATATTTACAGCAGCAAATTGGGTGTGCCTGCATGATTTTATAAAGTTCTGCCCCCTTGACTTGTTATTTTTGCACAGGCCTATTCATGGTTCTGTTGGGGTCTCCTATGTAACGTTTCGATGAACTTTGGTGAGGGGGATTAGCTTATCAATTGAAGTTCGTCTCAAAAAGAACTTGGCCTTTAATGCGAAGCAAAAGGGTACTTTTGTTTGAAAATCCTCTTTTCATATACATGGGATAAGGGTTCAAATGAGATGAAAAATTGGGTATAATTTTCGCTTTTCTTTCCCAGGATAAGTGATCTCCATGACTGCTTTAAAAATTCTTCGTTATCCCCATAAAGATTTGAGAAAAACAGCGCTTGAAGTTAGCTCTTTTGATGAGAAACTTGCGCAAACTATTCAAGATATGGTGACCAAAATGTATTTGGTACGTGGATGGGGATTAGCTGCAACGCAAATAGGGATCCTCTCTCGATTCTTTGTGATGGATATCTCCTCTGAGCAAAATCAGCCGCTTTGCTGTGTGAATCCGCAAATCATTGCTTCAGAGGGACAAATAGAATCTGAGGAAGATTGCTTATCCCTTCCTGGTCTTTATCTCACTATTGTTCGAGCAAAACAAATCACATTGCAATATCAAGATGTAAACGGTAACCAGCATACGCAAACCTTTGAAGGGTTGAGTGCTTGCTGCATTCAACATGAAATAGATCATTTGAATGGAAAATTAATCATCGATCATTTATCAAATTTGAAACGCACACGTTTGATGAAAAAATATGAAAAAATGAAAATGCAGTCACATTGTGGTGATAGTGCCTGTGGCCATGATCATAGTCATGACCATATGCATGACCATGATCATCACTCTCACGTTAGCTAAGACCAAATTGTTTTTTTAGCCCTCATTTTTGTTGTATCGGTGGTTTTATCATTGCTTTGGCTACTAGATGGTGAAACCATTTTGTGATTTCTTAATGTTTCTTTACTGGTTGCATAGGTGGGGGTATATACAGAGCAATCTTCTCCAAATGGCATTTCATCAGCTTCATCTTCATTTACTTCAACTATAGGAGAAAGCTGCTTTCCTTGGTTTAATAAATTAAGATGGATTGCAAGGTTTTGATCACCAGGAATTTTTTTGATTGAAACTGAAAGGGGAAGCGCATTTTGAAGTTTTGTTAATGTCGCGGTAATAAGACGCTTTTGAGTGACTTGCAATTGTGTATTCAATAATGATGCAAGTGCTTGTTTTGTACATTCATAAAAAAATGCATATTTATCGTTTGAGACAATTTCAATCTTAGCAGCATGTTTAGAGATATTTTGCATATAAAAATCAAATGATTTTTTTAGACGAGGTAAAATATCATTGACACAAATATCTTGAATAGATACAGATGACACGTTTTCAAGCTGAGGAGCCGCATAATTGGGGTAAAGCGTTTGCAGTTGTTGTAGGGCTTGTACAGGAGAAGTTTTAGCTGCCCATAAGCAGAAGCTAGCGGCAGAGATCCCCCACTCATCTAGCTGATCTAATTCAATTGTGCTAAGTAGTTTTTGTGCCAAAGGTTGATCACCCTTGATCACTGCATAGCAAAATTGGAAAGCTTCTAATTTCATAGCAATCCTTTTTAGTTGGTTAACAAAGATAAAAAGAGAAATGAGAGGCGCTATGATAATGCTAAAAGATATTTATGTGAATTTTATAAATGAGGTTATAAGGGGGAAGGGGACGGTATGCCTCGTTACAACCGCAAGAGCGCATACCGAATGAATGATTAGCGATAATGGTGATATTCTTTTTCAATCACGTATTCTTCATCACCATAATCTTCATATTCTTCGACGTAATATTCGCCGCCTTGCCGAGCACGATTGTTGGTATCTTGCATTGCTCCACCAACGGCACCAATCCCAGCACCTATCAGCGCGCCTTCACCTGCGTGACCTGAAAGTGCACCCAAAGCTGCACCACCGACCGCACCTAATGCTGAGCCACTGAGTACGCTTTGTTCTGAAGAGGTCATATTGCTGCATCCAATCAGGAACGCTAAAGGTAAAGCACATATTAGTGTAGTTACAGTTTTCATGATCACTCCTTAGTGACTACCGAAGTTTTTTATAAGGTTAAATAAGAAAAAAGGCAGGAATATTCAGAATTTCGCGAATTTACTACATATTTTCGGGGTTGTCTAGAAGAAGAAGGCTTTGTATCAAAGCCTTCTTAAGGATGGGAACGATTAGGGTTTAAACACCTTTCTCGCATTTTGTTTGGCAATTAATGTTTCGGCCATATCATATCTAAATTCACTGTAATCACAGGAACCTTTTTTATTGTGCAAGGGGATTTGAGCATTTTTGGCACATTTCATCCCCCAAAAACTGATAACTGCACCGCAATCTACGCCATTGTTTTGGGTGGGGATATCAATTTTTGCTGTCGACTTCACAAGTGTATCTAATTCTTTTGTAGGAAAAAGTGCTTGCAGAAGTTTCTCACCTTGAGCGAGATAATCCTTACGACTTTCGCTATTAAATCCATCTAGGCAATAAATGCTATAAGTATCGTTTTTAGATTTTTCAAGAATTAAAAGGAACCAATGGTTTCCTGTGGTTCCTAAATCACCTGTGCAGATAGGCCATAAAATTCTGTCGGCTTTTTTTAATTCCTCTTTAAGACGTAGATTTTCAGTAGGATTTAGAAAAATTTTGCTTTTGGCAAAACCACTCGGAATCATTTTGATACCTTTGTTTTCGCTTTCTAATACCCTGAAATATTCATCAATCGTGAAGGAGCTGATCTCCGCTTTTGACAGTAATTGTTTAGCGAGATTTTTATCGAGTCCTTCTACGTTTTTTAGTGCGTTTATTAGGTCGTCTTTGTCTTCTTCCACCCGTGCTTGATAGACTTTGGAAGAGAGTTTAAATTTACCCTTTTTGATTTCTTTGATTTGAATGCCCTTGATTTCACTTTGCAATTCTTCTTGACTCTTTTGATAAAGAGGCATTATTTGACGTGGCAGGATCGCAGGTTCATCATCATCGCTATCTAGTTCAATCACAAGGGATTGAGGTGGTATTTCTTCATCATCGCTATCTAGTTCAATCACAGGGGATTGAGGTGGCATTTCTTCATCATCGTCTATAGAGATGACAATCGGGTTAGAGGGATGCGACTTTTGCTTCTTTTTGATTTGTGAAGTATTGGAATTAACGGTAAATCGTTTGGCCATTTTATAAACTGAAGGCTCGTATTCGGCCATGCTTTTTGGGCGTGATTTATCATCAGTTTTCTCAGATGTAACCTTTTTAATGCCGTGTTTCATCATTTAACCTGTCATTTCTTTTAAATTGAGTCGACGATTATAACCTATTGAGCGCTGAATGCGTTCGAATTTCAGATAATCGGTTAGTTAAATGCAAAAAAAATGTTTTGAGATAATGCTTTTCGCCTACCCCTCTTTTTGGGGACATTTTCTCTGATAAACGGGAAAATACACTATTTAATGAATAGTGTGCCTTCTATCCAATGGTTGGATTGGTTTATCCATTATGGCTATCAATAAGAAGCATTATCACTAACAATCTCGTTTTACCCTAGGAGCGGATATCATGTTGACAATCAAAATAACGGATGCCAGAAAGAAACGTGATAAACAAATTTTACAATGCATTTATCGTGCACTCGCAGAAAAGATAGCGATGACAGATAAGCCTATTGTTGTGACAACACCCACTGATTCATTCAAAACGGATGTTCATAATAGTCTTTTGCCAAAGAGCAAACAATCTGCCGTTATGAACCTTTATCGCTAACAACATAGGCGCATAAGGTCTTGGCATTTTTTGCCACATCTCAAGTTTTTACGCATTTTGCCGAATAATGCCAAAAGCTGGGAGACTAATGTATGGGCAAAAATATCAGTGATCAAATAATAGAGATTTTATCTGAAATTGGCGTTCGGCATATTTTTGGGATCCCAGGCGATACCATTGATTCGCTTATGGAATCGCTTCGTAAGCAAAAAGAAATTGAATTTATCATTATGCGCCATGAAGCAACGGGTGCTTTTGCAGCTAGCGCCCAAGCTAAGCTGACTGGTCAATTGGGTGTTTGTGTGGCTTGCCAAGGTCCAGGCGCCGTGAACCTATTAAATGGTTTATACGATGCAGCACTCGATAGAGTGCCAGTATTAGCAATTACAGGTCAGGTTGATTCTTCTTTGATTGGCACAGGGATGCCTCAAGAAATAAACCAGCTTAATTTATTCAATGATGTTGCTATTTTTAATCAAGAAATTCGTTCAGCCGAAAATTTACCTCGTGTGCTAATGATGGCGTGTCAGGCTGCATTGAATCATCGTGGTGTGGCACATATTTCTATTCCATCCGATATTATGCGAGTTGCAGCAGGCGAAAGAGATCCTAGAGAAAAGGTACTTGTATTTAATAGCAAATTAATACCTTCGTCCCATGAAATCGATCAAGTTGCCAATACGTTAAATAATGCTAAAAAAGTCACCATATTATATGGCGGTGGTTCTTTTGAGGCAAAGGAAGAATTGCAGACAATCTCATCTATCTTAAAAGCGCCATTGGTTCATACCACACGTTCAAAAGATATTCTTGATAATAGGTTAGAAAATTATGTGGGTGGCATTGGGTTAATGGGCGTCAGATCAGCCAATCATGCTGTAAATGAATGTGATGCCTTATTGGTAGTAGGCTCTTCATTTGCTTTTAAAGAATATTACCCTACGAAAGCAGATATCATACAAATAGATAACAATATTACCCGTCTTGGTGCTCGCGTTGGCATTACTCAAGGGTTATTGGGGGATTGTAAGCTCACTTTGCAAGAATTAACCAGTCGATTGAAACCCAAGGCTGATGATAGCTTCTTGCGTGAAGCGCAAGATATGAAAATTAAAGGAATGGATCACCAAAAATATTTTGCTAAGCCTTCTAAACCTGGTGAATATATTCACCCACAGGCGTTGACTGAACGTATAGGGATGCTTGCAAGTGATGATGCCATATTTTGTGTTGGTACAGGCTCTGTTACTATTTATTGTAATAATTATTTGCAATTAAATGGAAAGCAACGTCTGCTATGGTCTTGGAATTTAGCTTCATTAGGATGGGCTTTACCCTCTGGACTAGGGTGTCAACTTGCTTCTCCGGGGCGACAAGTTATTGTGCCTGTAGGGGATGGCGATTTTCATATGTTAATCGCAGATTTTATAACGTTGGTGAAATATAATTTGCCGGTTACCTTTATTGTTTACAATAATTCATGCTACCGTTTCATTGAGTTAGAAGAATCAGGTGAAGGTAATCCACCTTTTGGAACACAGTTCCTTAATCCGAATTATGCTGCATTTGCTGAAGCCCATGGCGCTTTTGGTATAGAGGTAAAGGATTATTCAAAAATAGATGAGGCACTGAAAACCGCTTTTAAATGTGGTAAGCCCGCTATTGTTGATGTGCATGTTGATCCCAATGATCTCTTTATTCCACCGAAAATAACCCCTAAAATGGCCTTGAAGTTTGCTGAATCAAAAATAAAGGGATGGGGGTTATAAGTGAAGTATTTACATGCCATGGTTCGTGTCTTGGATATAGAAAAATCATTAGATTTTTATGTGAATAAATTAGGCTTACAAGAGATTTCGCGCAAAGACAATGAAAAAGGACGCTTTACCTTAATTTTTCTAGCGACCTCGCCTGGGCAACCTATGATTGAACTGACATATAATTGGGATCAAACCCAACCTTATCCTGGTGGAAGAAATTTTGGTCATTTGGCTTTTGAGGTTGAGCATATTTACGACTTTTGTGCCAAGTTACAAGCCAGTGGGATCACCATTTTGCGGCCACCTCGAGATGGTAGAATGGCCTTTATACGTTCTCCAGATGAAATTTCTATAGAGCTGTTGCAAAAAGGGGAAGCCTTGCCACTACAAGAACCTTGGTTATCGATGCCTAATATAGGGGAATGGTAAGACAAGAGAAGGATATATGGGTTTTGAATGTTTGAGGGTGAAACTTCAAAACCCACACGTTAGGAAATTAAAAAAACATCTCTGGCTTAAGTGCTAGGATGGCTAAAATATCCTTGGCAAGACTTTGTGCAACAGGTTTTGATGTTTTGTTTTCTGTTTTTGTGGATACAGCATTATCTAAAATTTTTTCATCCATCACAGAAAGCGCATTTTGAGTATTAAATTTAAGTGTATCATCAAGCATGTTTTTTCCCTCTCAAATTGGAGCCCACTTCAGTTAAGGTTAGTAATTTAGCATGATGAGGTTTTCTCATCATGGGGTAATCTCATCAAAGGTATGGCAAGCAAGATAAACGGTAATGATAGCTTTGGAAATATACAGCGCTTCTCAGTGTATGAAATGTTAAACACACATATATTTGTCATCGTTAAATGATAAGAAGAGGAATGAATGCATCATGAAAAGGGCAAATAAAACAATGTGGCATTCTTCTAAGTTTTTGTTCCTGCTTTGTTTAATGATGATTTTGCCTGTATCTTGGCTCTATGCAGCGCCATTATCGTTACAGGTTTCTAGCCTTGCTCAGCCTATTCCTGCTCCAATAACAGATGGAAACATTTTAGTATACGAACTGCATTTATTGAATGTTGATGATAAAACTCTGAGAGTAGGTCTGATTGAAATCAGTGATGAAAATGGAAACTTATTGGGAAATTATTCAGGAAAAAAACTTGAGGAAAATAGCTTTGTGTATCAAGAAGGAAGTAAGGTTGATACCAAAGATATAGAACTTAAAAAAGGAATGGGTGCTTTTGTTTATATCTGGATAGTACAGCCCAAGAATGCAAAGCTCCCTAAAACCTTATTACATAAAATTTGGATAGAAGAAAGATTTGTGGATAAAGGGCTAGCAATTGTGGAGCCAATTGATTATCAATTAGAAATCAGTAAACAAACGCCGGTTGTTTTAGAATACCCACTTCGAGGCGCTAACTGGGTTGCAGCAGGTGCGCCTGCGATTAGTTCATATCATCGTAGAACTATATTGCCTATTGAGGGTAAGTTTTATCTTGCGCAACGCTATGCAGTCGATTGGGTGCAAGTTTGTGCTAATGGGAACAGTGCAATAGGTGACATAAGAAATAACGAAAACTGGGTAAGTTTTTCTCATGAGGTATTAGCAGTTGATAATGGCATTGTTTCTTTGGTAAACGATGGGATGAAAGAAAATAGCCCGCCAGAAATGCCTACCTCTCACTTAACGTTAAGTGAGATCCCAGGAAATTATGTGATTTTAAAAATTAATCAAAATGCTAAAGATTTTTATGTACTATACGCTCATATGCAACCTGGAAGCATTAGGGTAAAGAAAGGAGACAAAGTTAAGTCAGGACAAGTGATTGGTTTGCTAGGAAACACAGGAAATTCATCAGCGCCTCATTTACATTTACATGTTAGTGACGCTAATGATCCATTGCGATCAGAGGGGATCCCCTTTATCTTCAAAGAAGTAACTTTGCTAGGCACTATTGAAGAAATTGATGGAGATTATGGGATCTGGAGTTCCTTGCCGTTGCAATCTAAAAGTCAAAGTAAAAATGTGATGCCTAGTATGAATCAAGTCTTCAATTTTACTTCTGTGCCTGCTGCGAAGTGTCCGCAATAGAACAGAGATTGTTAGAAACCTTAATACCCAGCTTCTTAGATTATTTTATCGCGCCTTCCTTTTCATATTGCAAAGATCATAGTGCTTTGTGAGAATAGCTACGCTATTTTGCTAGCGCTAGTCTGATAAAAAAATATAGAAAAAATTCCCCCTCTTTTTTTATGATAGCAAGGAGAACGCTATGGCCGATATTCATTTTGTCATGTTATTTAATGGAACAGGTAATGATGATCATGATCCTGCTTTAACAAATGTGGTAAAGATGCGTGACGGCCTAGTAAAAGATGACAAGCAGTTTGTTATTTATCGTGATGGCATAGGAAATGATAAGCAATGGGGTTGGCTCACAGCGTGGTTTTCGAAGCTAACAGGTTGGGGTGGTGGCTGGGTAATGCATCGCGCATATAAAGAATTATTAACTACTCTACGAAAGGCTATTGCCGATAGAAAAATAAAACCCAATGATACGTTACATTTTTCCGTTAATGGATTTAGCCGAGGATCAGCTTTAGCAAGGCATTTTGCTATTCATTATATCCAAGGACGGCTTATTAAAGATATTCCGCTAAAATTTAAGATAGATCTGCAAGTAAAGTTAGATGCAGAGTATTTATTTGATACTGTGGGTGCCTTTGGGATCCCCTTTGATATATGGTTACTAACCAAAATTGGAATTTACGATCAGCAAATTGATCCTGGTTGGGATTTTTATATCCCTAAAGATACTAAAGCTTATCATGCACTTTCTGTTGATGAGCAACGTAAACCGTTTACACCGAAGTTAATTGATAAAAATAAATTAATCGAAGAAGTATGGTTTGATGGTGATCATTCTAGTGTTGGAGGAGGTTATCCTACAACAAAAAAGGACGAAATCCTTTCTGATGAAAATCCCTTACGTTATATGGTAAGAAGGGCAATGGAAAATGGCTTGCGCTTTGTAGATTCTTTTTTAAAGGAACATCAAATTGAAAAGTACTTGCAAAATCCTTTGGGAACTATCCACACTCCTCTTTGGAAGGAGTGGCCAGAAACACAGCGAGGACCGAGAAAAATTTACATTCAAAGAGAAAATATGCCAAGTAACCTATCTCCATTAGTGGCGGAAAGTGTGGTTAAGAGGATGGAAAATGATAGAACGTATAGACCAACAGCATTAAAAAATTTGCCTAAGTTTCGTATCTTAAAAGAAGATCATAAGGTTGAAAGTTATCCTCCCCAGAAGGTGACTGATTTATGGACATCATTGGATAAACTTGCTGCTTCCAAAGTGCTACAATTTACTAAACCATCCTCCTTGGCAGTAGGCGCATCACAAGGTGCGCCTATATTACCTGAAGAGAGAAAAAAGAGCATTGTAAAGCGTAGGTAACAAAACTTGCTTAATGGCTGCCTTTGGGTCTCGTTCTCTTTTTCGTTTCGTTATCGGGATTCAAGGCAGCAGGTGTTTTTTGCTTTTTTATCATCTCTCCAAGTTTAGCTTTATGTGCCTTATACATATGCGGTTGAACAATTTTCACATGAGCAGTCTTTTGTTCTAATTTATTTGTCAAGTAAGTTTCTCTTTTATCTAAGTTACGAATTTCTGTTTTTATAGCTTCTTTAACCACTTCATTTTTACGTTCTAAATATTTTCCAAGAGAAGATGAGAAAAATGAGATTGCCTTAAATAAAGTAGAATTGGTATATGCATACGCGTGTTCTAATTCTTTAATTTTTTGTTTAGACTGTAAAGAGGTGTTTTTTAATTCATTTTCCCATACTTCTGCTGCTTTGGTATTAATCATATCTGCAAGTTTTATAGTGGTAGTGTAAATTTTATCAAAATTCAGTTTTTTTGCTTCATAGGCACGTTGACAATCCTTTGCTGCTTTTTTCAATTTGGGATCAGAATATGTATTGGCAAGTTTTACCAATGTTTTAGCTTGTTTTATAGTTTCTCTATCTAACCCTTTCATTTCTGATCTGTACCCTGTGGCCATCCTTTCTTGAGCAATTTGCATCCTTTCAATCATAATTTGTTTTTGCTTTTCTTGATGTTTTTTATAAGCAGCAATATTAAATTTACCATCAGGTTCAAGACATTCTCCAAATTTTTTACCATCTCTGATGGCGTCATTAGCACCGTGTCCAAGATGGAAATTAGCATTCTTATTTGCATCACCGACTAATGCAAAAGCATTTCCGTTGGGTAATTCTACGCAAGGATTCTCGGAGTAATTGAGTGTGACTGGAAAAGCAGTTGTTTTAAGTTCATCAATTTTTCTTGATTTCTCATCTTTTTTTCCAGTGAGATCTAATTCAATATCTTCTTCTGCATTTTCAATTCCATATTGCAATTTTAAAATAAGTTTACCCCAGGCTTCGAGTTGTATGCGTTGTTTTTCCCTATTTTTCTCATCAAGTATGACCCTAGGGATTTCTCCGGCAAGGTAAAAATGTTCCTGCTCATTATCGGCAAACATATATACTTTAGGTAAATAAGGTTCATCCCATCCTAGAGCGGTTAATGCTGGAAAATCTTTAGCTGATAATGCTTTTGGGGTAATTTCTTTAGATAAAGAATGTCCTTTTTTACATCTTAGTGATACTGTGCCGTGCGCTTCTTGCCTTGTTTGTTCGTCTAATTTTTTATAATCAATTTTAAATTTGCCGTTAGAATTATTAGCTGCAGCAGTTATTTTATTTGCCATTTCATGCCTTGCACCATCTGCGCCTACGATGTGACTAAATTTAATACTTTGATTTATGCCATTTGATTCAATTTCAAGTGTATTGTTATTTACATCAATTCCTTTGACTTGGTGCCTTCGACCTTTTTTGATGGTAACTTGTGAACCGTAAGTATTTCTTAATTTTCTTTCCAAAAATTCTTGCAAAAGATTAACGTGAACTGTTTTTTCTTGCCTAAGCCTTTCGATAAATGCTTCGTCTTTAGGATCTAGTTTTCTTCCTTTATTTTTTTCACGTTCATTTAGAGAGGCAAGATATTGAATATTGTCAGGCGATAAAATAACTCGTTGTGTACGGGTAAAATAGTCTCGATTTTCGATAATAAATACATCAAATCCCTTTTCTGCAGATTCAATCGCCGCAATAATACCTCCAGGCCCCATACCGACAACCACAATAGGTTCTTGAGTATTTTCAGATGTGTTTAGCATGATATATTTCCAATTTTACCTTATGTCTTTTTATATAGATGAGACAGTTATATGGATGGAAAAGGTTCATTTTGGGGTAAATACACTTAAAATTTTTACCCTAAGTGTTAGTTTTAACATATTGAAAATTGAGAACTGCTTAAAATTTAACTATGTTAGGAAGAGATGGCTGGGTGATAGGAGGGGTTATGGTTAAATTTGCGTTGTTTGTTAGACTTGAAGCAAAACCGGGAAAAGAAAAGGATGTTGAAAATTTTTTAAAATCAGCTCTTGCTTTAGTGCAAAATGAGCCCCAAACATCAATGTGGTTTGGTTTGCGTCTTGGACCTTCAACATTTGGAATTTTTGATGCCTTTGATGATGAGTCAGGGCGCCAAGCACATTTGACAGGAGAAGTTGCTAAAGCACTTTTTGCAAAGGCACCTGAGTTATTTGTGCATCCACCTCAAGTAGAAAGTATTGATATTCTTGCTTCAAAGTTAGCATAAGTTGGCAATGAGTAATCAAGCTGGAAAAGATTTTCTAGCTTAATTTGTAGAAACATCTATCCCCTAAACGATGTCATCGTTATCAGTTTATATTCATAATAATGTGCTTGATTTTGCGTAGGCATCTAGCGAAGTTATTTTCCATCCCCTTTGAAAAGAGGGGATGGTAACAAGCTAATCTTTTGTACTATCCCAATTTTTGATAAGTATCTGAGCCCACAATATTTGCGTCCCAATTTTTTCCTCTGGGATCATCAGAGGCTGAAGCTACAAGCCAAAGGGTATGCATATTGCTTCTTTCTTTATCAGTATGTCCTGCCATGGCTATGGTTTTTTTGCATTGTGGATAGAGGACACTAAGTGTAATCGCATTACCACTGAAATATCCCGTGACTGGCATAGGCTTACCTACTTCTGCCTGACAATTGCCTACTGCAGTGGTAAATGTGCCTGTTATTTTTCCACTTGATTCAGTGTCATGATGCCATATGAGTGAAAGTGTAGAGCCACGTTGGTTTTTATATGTGGTTTCATCGTGTGTTGCCGCATTAACTACATTGGTTGCACCCACAAGCAAACAGAAAGCCTTCATAAGAAATTTCTTTTTCAGTGACATAAATCCTCCTTATATAGACGATTTTATGTATCTAAAAAGAAAAATCTACCAGGAAAATTACTAGCATAAGCTCAAAGGACATCCATTTAAGAAGAAAGAGAAGAAAGGACAGCCACCTAAGAGCCAGAGCATCAATTTTAGTAAGAAAAAGAGAAGTGGTGGAGTTAGGGACATCCATTTCTTAGGAAACCTAGAGGACATCCATTTTAAGATGAGAGAAGCTCAGGGAGAGTTGGAGACATCCATTTTAGAATTTCAGAGATGTGCCAAGGAATCCACTCATGGTTAAATCACAAAATTAGATTAGGATATTTTTATAGCTTAGTAAGCAATATGTTGATGCCTCGACTTAGTTTTGAAGAAATAAATCGAGGCATAATACTTACATGATCCCCATGGGCACCCTGCGTTCCCGCTTTTTAGGTTGCTCCGCTGCTGCGGCATTATTAGCATCAGTTGAATTCTTTTGATGCAATGAATATCCAGGAGTCACCGTTGGAACTGGAGTGGATATGGTATCAATACTAGTTGTTGCAGTTCCCCAGCTAAACCAAGAACGCCAGCCACTGTTGTTAGTAGCGGGTTGCGCATTTGCAGGTGTGCCGGTTTGCGTAGGAACAGACGCTGGATTTTCCGCAGACTTCTCAGTATTAGCACTCTTTTTAGCCTGAATAGCGAGTCTAGATGGACGAAGGTTTTTTGCTTCACGCTGAGACCCAGGCGTAGCTTTGGAGGCTTCAATTCGCGCAATTGCATTTCCTTCAGTCGAAGTAGCTTTAGGTACCTCTGTGGCTTTAGCAACCTCAGTCGGTTTAGCTTTAGATACTGCAACTGATTTAGTATTAGTTGGTGAAGCTTTAGGTTTTGCTTGCTTTGGTGTAGGGGAAGCTTTAGACGTTTTTTGATGCTTAGTTCCATTTATTTCAGTTGAATTAGGTTTAGATACTTCAACTCTAGCATTGGATGAAGAAGCCTTAGGCTCTCTAATCTGTTTAGTTCTAGGCTTTTCAACAGATTCTTGCGCTGGCATTTCAACTTGTTTATCTTTTGCTGTCGTTTTATCTACAGCATTCGAAGGTTGCTTTGCTTTATTTGTAACATCAGTTGTGCTAGAAGAAGAGCGTGTTCTTTTAGTTTTAGTTTGAGCTTCTTTTGTGCTCTCTTTAGCATCCTTATCAGTAACAACTGACGTTTCAGAACTGCGGCTAAACAGGCCGCCAATAAAGTTCTTGGCTTTTTGTGTTAAAGAGATAGAAGCGTTTTGATCGTTGGTTGCATTTGCTTTAACTTTATCAGCTGTATCTTTTTCTTTAGAAGTATTAGAAACTTTGCTAGAGGTATCTGGAGAAGTTGCAGGTTTAGGGTTCCCGGCAAATAAACTTCCAGCCCATTTCATTGTGCGTCCAGCAACAGTCATAGGATAATAAGACGTACGGCCATCTTCTATCACATTATTGACGGCGGTAAGCGTTTGCGTTCGTGCAGTTTCAACTGTTTTCTTGGTTTCTTCTACTACGCCACTAGCATTTTCAACGGTTTTGTTAACGTTTTGAACAACTCCCAAAACATTAGTACCCAAATCGCTAATAAATCGGAAAACAGGGACGGAAAGAATTAAACATGTAGCAACTGCCATGATGATCCAGCTTGCACCAAAGGTGAATAGGCCAGAAATCGCTATTCCAATAAGAGCTGGGTATCTTTTTTCAGGTTGCTGCCATATATTTTGAACGTACAGTGTTATATCTTCTAGTTTCATAATGTTCCCCAAAATTTCTTTTGTGAGTAGTCGCTCAGCTTATTGATTTAAGTGTCGCTTGTCAACTTTACAACTAATAATTTATTAGTTAATTAACTTATAATGGCGTTTAATTCGAGGCCGCATCATAGTGAGAGAACTTTATTCAAACCATCATTAAATGATGAGCTGCAAAAATTACGTGCCCGACGGCAAAACAAAATAATTGGGACATCCATTCTAAATTTTGAGATCAGTTTAATGGACATTTATTTCAAATATAAGTTAGTTCTATAATTTTATTTTATGTATTATTTTTTTATTTATTTTTTGAAATCGAAGTTGTTCTTAATAGTAAATGAATGAGGGATTAGTACCGCAAAAGGATCTTACAAATAAAGATGTTTTAATGAGATGAGGTATTAGGAAGGGTTGTTTTCAATATTCAAATTTTTTTCGAATTTATCATGCCGCATTAGAATAAATCTGCTTTGCTTTAAATACTCCTTTTG
>MKTN01000051.1 GCA_001898235.1 Gammaproteobacteria bacterium 39-13 | reverse complement strand
ATTCATTTCCCCTTTATCTCGACCATTAATGTGGAAAGTTCTGATAAGGTTGCCGGTCTCATCTCGTATTTCTAAAGCCAAATCACCAACAGGCACAGGAACATCAATTGCGCCGCTTAAGGTTTGTCCTGACATTAAAATGCCTGCATCCGTTCTGACGTGCACTTTTTTGCCAACTAACGAGGAGGCTTGCAGCGCTTGATTTGAGTTAAGTGTGTCAGCAATTTTATTAAAAGAAGACTCCATATTTTTGATGCCTTCAACAGTACTAAATTGCGCCAATTGCGCAAGAAAATCAGCACCATTTTGTGGCTCTAAGGGATTTTGATTTTTCAATTGTGCGACAAACAATTGCAAAAATTCATTTTTTTGCGTTTCTTCTTTTTCAATTTTAACGGGGCTATGTAACCCTAGTTCGCTTAAATTGACGCCTTGGATACCCGCATTCTCATTCATCACGTTCACCCGCTATCGATTATTTTCCTAAATTAATTGTTTGGTGCATTAAATCTTTTGCAGCATTTAACATTTGCACGTTTGTCTGATAAGTTCTTGATGCTGAAATCATATCAGCCATTTCTTGCACCATATTGACATTAGACAAATAGACCATACCATTGGCATCAGCTTGTGGATTGGTAGGATCGTATTTAGCTTGTAGATCGGCATTACTTTGCGTAATTTTATCTACTTTTACCCCAACCCCATTATAACCTTCCATCGCATCGCCCATTGCCAGATTGAAAGAAGAAAAAATGGGATGTTGCGAACGATAAGCACCTTCTGGTGTGCTGCTGACGGTTTCGCCATTGGCTAAATTACTAGCAATTGTATTTAAACGGATAGATTGAGCACTCATCCCCATAGACGCCAGATCAAAGATATTGAATGATGACATAACTATTCGCCTCTAATTGCCGTTAACATATTTCTAATTTTCATGTCTATAAAGCGTAAGCTTGCAGAATATTGAATACTGTTTTGGGCAAATTTACCGGTTTCAACTTGTGTATCCACGGTATTTGCGTCTAATCCCATTTGCAACGCAACACGGTATTTTAAATCGGGTTCACTCACTTCTTGTGATGGACCAATATGGCTGGGGTTAGTGGTAGTCAATGCTGGAACTTGACCGGTTAATTCAGAAAGCACTTCTTTGAAATCGAGATCTCTTGCTTTGTATCTGGGTGTGTCAGCATTTGCCAAGTTACTTGCCAAAACTTCGGCACGCTTAGCGCGAAGCTCTACAGCTTGCTCGTGGATCCCAAAGATATTGTTTAGATTCATCGTACAGTTCCCAATTTTTAATGTGTAAAACTGAGCAAGTTCGATGCCAAAATATTAATTTCAATAAATTCAATGAGCTATGTCGCATTTTTTTCATTTAGCAAAGGATTGAAGGAAAACACCTGCCGCCTAGCTCCCCCTTTTTCCGTTATGTTCAATCAGCATTGGTTACTTGTTTAGTTATATCTGTCCACCCTGGCACGAATTATGCTCCATCTATTAGCAGTAAGATTTCCCGTCAATTAATTGACGTCTTTAGGATCTGTTATGTTGAGATATCACTATATATTACTAATTGCCGGTATCAGCCTTGTCGGATCGGTTAAGGCACAGGATACCCATTCTTTAACTGAGCTTGATGAGACAATTCGTCAATTTGTGGATGACAATTTGCAAACACATTTTGATGCAGACAGTGAGGTTCAAGCACAAATAGGTCATTTAGATCCAAGATTACGGCTTCAACAGTGCGAGGCACCACTGAAAACCGAAATTGAATCTGGTCACTTAAACCAGCAAAGTTTCACTGTTAAAGTATCCTGTCCTGAGCCTACAAAATGGTCCCTTCGTGTTCCCGTTAAATTGCAGCACTTTAAAATGGTCGCGGTAGCAACAACGCCACTTTCCAAGGGGCAGGTGCTTTCCGATTCAGATGTAAACATGGTAAAACAAAATGTCACCCAAATTACCGATGGCTATTTTAGTTCACCAGATAAAATAATCGGTCTTGAGGTGCAAAGGAATATTTCTGCAGGAAACATTATTAAACGAAATATGTTGAAAGAGCCAACTGTCATTCATAAAGGTGAAATCGTCAAAATGGTGTTAGAGGCACCCGGATTTTCCATTGAAGGATCAGGCGTAGCGCAAAATGATGGTGCTAAAGGACAAACTATCAGAGTGAAAAATAGTCGTTCAAATAAAATTGTTGAAGCAGTTGTTGTTGAGGCGGGGGTAACCACTATTCCCATGTAATGGATGAGTCAAAGGAGTTAGTTTATGAGCGTTAAAATGACGGATGCACTGACAGCAAATATGGTTGCTGAAGAAGTAAGGAAAGAAACCAAACCTAGCAAAGCAGCAAAAGAAATCGCGGGTGAAGCTTTAGCTTCAATAGTTGAAAGAACCACCCCTATACAAGCTTTGCAACAGCGTATTGCACAAACGCCTGCTGTAGATAAACAAAAAGTTGAAGCTATGCAAAAGAAATTAGCCAATAATGAGCTAGAAATTAACCCAAGCAAAATTGCCGAAAGAATTCTTAATTTAGAAAATGATCTTTTTTCTGATGAGTCTTAAGTACAAGAAGTAAGGAGAGAGCATGGACATCTCACCCGTTTCATTGGATATTTTTGAAAAATCCTTATATGACATTCATGCCAACTTAAAGCTATTCATCAAAACGCTTGATGAAGAAAAGGCGTTGCTTGAAAAACATGAAATGGAAAAGCTCGAAGAGGCCTTAGCGACAAAGAAAAATGTTATTGATTCCATGCATACAGTTTCTATGGAATGCCAAACCTTGCTCAATAATGTTAACTTTCCGTTTAATGAAAAAAGTATTTTGCAGATTATTTCCGCTTTTAACCGTAGCAAGCAAGAAACGTTAACTGCGCTTTGGCAAGAAATCAAAAACTTACTAAAATTGGGCGATCAAAAAAACCTGGTGAATGGTATTTTGATTACCACACTCAAAAATTACAATGATGCCTTGTTGCAAATTTGTAATCTGAAGCCTCAAGATAATACTTATTCGAACCAAAATAATCCCTACAGCCCCGCTTTATCGACAAGAGAACATAAAGCATGAAAGTGATTACGCATTTAAAGAATTTATTGCCTAAAAAAAAGAAAACCCAAGCTATTATGACGGTGCCTGAAAACACCGAGCTTGAAAATGAACGGCTTTATGAAAAAATTCTACAAAATTTAAAAAATCAGCGCGCGCCTTTATCCATTAAATTTGGCCATTCTCCCTCGCCTTATGTGAGCATGCTGCTAGATATTGATGTTAATCGTAAATTTATCATTATTGATGAAATCAATAATGAGGAAGGTCATCGACAAATGTGCATGAGCGAGCCTTTTACCTTGAGCGGGCGTGATAATGGTATCTTCGTGCTATTTCAATCAAAAATTATTGATTTTGGCACGATACACGGCATTAGTTTTTATCGTCTGCCTTATCCCCGTCATATTGAATATTTACAGCGCCGCGTAACCCCACGTTTAGCTATCCCCTTGGAAATAGCGATGCATGTTGATTTCTTATTACCAGGTCAGCCTTATGTGCGCACCAATATCGTGGATATCTCTTTAAGCGGTTTACGTTTTAGTATTTCACGTAATGTGAAGAGCATTTTAGAGAATGTGATTAAGATTGATCATTGCCGGCTGATCACCCCGTTTGCTTCCCCGCAAGAATTTACGCTAGAGATAAAGCATTGCCGCTATGAATTGAATAAGCAACAAACTATTGTTGGCTGCCAATTTGTGGATATGGACAATGTTGGGTTAAAATTTCTTTCGAGTTTAATCAATCGCTTACAACAGTACTCACTTAGTACGCCCTGATAAAAATAGTTAAATTACTAAATTAATTTTTACATGGCGTAGTAATTTTACTCATGTTAGAATGCGCTATTTTCTCAAGTAGTGAAGTAAAATCACATGCAGGCAAAAAAAGAAATCCAAGAAATTGACCTTAAGCCCTATGAACCATTTGGGGTACCGCTGCTCAAGTTTTTGTTCGGTTTAACCGTCCTCTCCCTTGTGCTCACAGCAGCTTACGAACTCTTCTTTTAAAAAGAACCCCAATTTCCGCCTCGGTGGCACAGTGGATAGCGCGGCCCCCTCCTAAGGGGCAGGTCGCAGGTTCGATTCCTGCCCGAGGCGCCAGCTTACTATCTAACATCATCTAATACCATCTACCACAGTAGAAAATAATTCAGAAAAATCAAAATGTTAACCAAAGTTACCGTCCATTAAGTTTGGTTACCGTCTCTTGAGATCTACCCCCATTTGGGGGTATAAAGCGGGGTATCTGAACTGGAGTCCCAACAAGTACCCCTATGGCCTTAACCGATGTAGCTATTCGACATACAAAATTACCAGAGAAGCCTATCAAGCTTTTTGATAACGGCGGCCTTTATTTATTAGTCAAACCAAATGGCAGTAAGTACTGGCGCTTGAAATATCGGTTCGCGGGTAAAGAAAAAGTATTAGCGCTAGGGGTGTATCCTGAAATCTCTCTTGCCAATGCGCGTGAAGAGCGTGATGAAGCAAGGCGTAAGCTAAGACAAAACATCGATCCCAGCGTGGAAAGAAAGCAAGCTAGAATTCAAGCAGAGACAGCAGCCACCAGTAGTTTCGAAATTGTGGCTAACGAATGGTTAGAAAAACAAAAACTGCGCTGGTCGTTAAAGCACAGCACCAAGATTGAGCGCGCATTTAAGCGCTATATCTTTCCTGATCTGGCTACCCGCCCTATTAGCGATATTACCGCACCTGAATTACTTAAAGTGATGCGCAAGATGGAAGCACGCGGTATTCATGAAACGGCGATGAAGGTGTTGCAAAATTGTGGGGTGATTTTTCGTTATGGGATTATTACAGGGCGCTGTGAACGTAACCCTGCATCTGATTTAAAAGGGGCGCTCACCCGCCCCCAATCAAAACCACAGGCCGCTTTATCTCAAGATGAGTTACCAACCTTTTTAAATCAATTGAACAACTATACCGGCCATATCTTTACCAAATGCGGATTACAGTTATTAGTGCTTACCTTTGTGAGAACCAGTGAATTAAGAGAAGCCGAATGGTCTGAAATGGATTTGGATGCTGACCTGCCCATTTGGCGCATTCCTGCAGAGCGCATGAAGATGAAATCAGATCATCTGGTTCCTCTATCGCATCAGGCTGTAACCATCTTACGTCAACTACAACCGATATCCGGTCGCGGAAAATATGTTTTCCCCTGCCAAAGTACACCGCGCAAACCAATGAGCCAAAACACTATGATCTATGCGCTCTATAGAATGGGATATCATTCCCGTGCCACTGTACATGGCTTTAGAGCCACCGCCTCCACCATCTTGAATGAACAAGGCTGGCGTGCAGATGTAATTGAGCGGCAATTGGCACATTCGGAACGAAACAAAGTAAGAGCAGTTTATAATCGGGCAGAATATTTAGCAGAAAGAAGAGAAATGATGCAGGCTTGGGCGGATCATTTGGATGGGTTAACAAAGAGATAAGGGTTTAACTATGGAAGGTAATATTGAAGAATCAATTGATGAAAAAGCCGAAAAAGAGACTATTAACTATGATGATTTTATTTCCTTAAGAAAATTTAAGAATAATGCTGAATTCTTATACGATATTTTTGGATCAGGCATTACTAAAAAAATTTCTATTTATGTCCAATCTGTCAATTGTGATAAATATACTATATTAGAGGCGAAACACATCCAAATAATTCAATCTAACCACCCCGTAAAAGTAAAACTTTATATTGGACCTTCATCTGAGTTCAACCTTAAACTTCGAAAAGCTATGAACCCAGGTTTTGAACCATACCTTACGGTTAATTTTTTAGATCTTTGGATTAAAAAAACTGATGCAGAAAAAGTAATTACTACTTCTCCATTATCCTTGGCTATTCCATCACCCACGGAAAAAAATACGATGTTGAAATTGATCTTGGGAATGGCAATGGCTGCTTATCAATACAATCCTCTTTCAACCCGAAATTCAGCTACTGGCAATAACAAAGGCAGTATTAAACATGAGCTTGAAAAAATTGGATTGAAAATCGATGAGGATACCATCCGTAAGTATTTAGAAGAGGCGAAGGAAATATATAAAAAAGAGCTAAAGAAGGACAGCAGAAAAATCTTCCTAGATTAGTTAGCACACTATGGAACACCTTCAATCCCTTTTGAATTGGAATTCATACTATATTTTAATAAAACTCTGACACTTTCAGTACGTTTATCTTTAGTACCAGTAGCAGCTAGTATTTGAAAATCCCAGTTACTAGATCGATTTTGCGCATCTGCGGCCCGCATATTTTGAATGTACCAGGGACCCATAGAAATTCTCTTTGCTATAATAAAACCATTCTAGTCCCCTTAAATCAAAAATAAGTTGTCCGATGCCTATTAAAATTAGCCCTATTAATAATAATTTT
>MKTN01000050.1 GCA_001898235.1 Gammaproteobacteria bacterium 39-13 | reverse complement strand
ATTCATATCTCCATATTTGAAAAATGAGCATCTAGCATAGAGCTAAGGATTATCCCGTGCGAAGACCAAATATCACCAAACTAAAACGAGACAGCCTTATTGCCATCTCTATTCCCGTCATTTCACTGGGATTATTTCAAATTGTCAAAGGAAAACTTTCAGGGCAAACATTTCTAATAGCCGCATCTGTTGCCGCTGTTGTTATTTTCGTTTATTTATATCGATTTTTTACTCGATTAGATGATATGACTTGGCAGCAGCAATTAAATAATGTTATTCAAAAGGTGACAACGCCAGTACTCATTGCAGATCGCAAACACCATATTACCTACATTAATGATAGTTTTAATCATTTACCACTTGCTGCACTTTTACAGCGTGTGCACAGTTTAACTGAATTAATGGCAGTACAAGGAAGCCATCCTGTCAGTGTTCATGAAATGTTAGATGCGCTTTCTGGTAGAATGAAAAGTCATATTAACTGGGCGAACAGTGCTTATGAGTTAGTATTAGTCCCATTATTTTCACCTAATGGTAAACGTTGGGGAACTTTTTTAGAATGTATGTTGATTGAAGCAAATGAAAATGCGCAAAGCAAAGAAACGCAAACACTTCCATTAAGACAAATGGTAGAGCAACTTTCAGCACCATTATTGTTTATCAATAAACAAGAAGAGATCACCTATGTTAATTTAAGTTTCAAAATGCTTTTGGTTCGTAATCAATCTTGGGTGCAAAATAATTGCCCAGGATTTGATGCTACTGGATCAACCGATATCACAATGAAAGAATTCTTGACATTAACACATCTACAAGATAAAAAACTATCTGAGCTTGTTCGTGCTGGGGAATGTTCAATAGAATTTGCTGATGAACGCTATCAGCTATCTTTTCAACCTTTATGGAACATCCGAAATGAAAGTTTAGGAACTTTAGTTTCATGGCATGATAAAGGACACGAAGAAAGCAAAGTAGCGATCCAGCCACAAAAAAATGAGCACCTCGAGACTTTGACACATGCGACGCACCCTTTGGCTATTCTTGACAGTAGTCATCAGGTGCAATATTCAAGCTTTTCTTTTGCACAATTACTTTCTCCAAAATTAGCTAAGCAAGATGGCAATACGTTTCATGGTAGGAATATCATCGAAATTGTTTCTGCTTCCTTACCTAAATTAGTGACTAGTTTGCAAAATGCATTGAGCAAGACAGAGCGCGTCACTTTCATTAGTGAGCATTATGGTAAAATATGCGATTGGGATGTAACACCTATTAAAGTAAATGAAACTGTTGAAGGTTATATTTTAGAAGTGATGCATCCTTCACGCCAGGAACTTAAAGCCTTAGAAGAAAACAATGAAAGACTAATAAAGCATAAAGTTTCTGCTGAAAAAGAATTAGCACATTTTACCCACGATTTGGCAAAGTTAAAACTCTACCATAAGGACAAAGAATTGGCCCAGGGCCGATTTAATGCAAACAATTATCGTCACCCTTTGTTAAAAAATTCAGCTAAAATAATGCAACAGCTCACACAAGATTTGCAGGCACTGCATGGTGAGATAGGACACATTACCGATGTATTAGAATTACAAAGCGAAGAGACTAAAGATTTTTCTGGTCCTATGCAGCAAGTGAATAACCTTTCAAGCTCTATTTATAGAAATGTCAATGAGATAAAATTAGATTTTTCGCAATTACTTCAAGAATTAAGCAAGCTTAAAGGGGTTATTAAGGAACAAAAAGGACTTAATAGTGCTTATGATAAACCTATAAACAAAGCATTTGAGTCCACAGAAGAAGCGCTGTTGAGAACAGTTGGATACTCTGAAACAGTGACTTTAGTGTTGCACCAAATTCATGAGAATCAAATTTATTTAACCCAGTTGCAACAATTTATGGAAAAATTAGCGCAATTGCCAGGCAATGTAGCATTAGAGAAAAACAATAAGATCTATCAAGATATTGTTGCTTTGTTGGATAGAGTTAAGAACTCTTTAGCCGTGAGCAAACTTAAACTTAAAGATTTATTAATTAATTTTGAAAGCCTCAAAGGATGCTGGACTCAAGCTTTAGAAAGCTTACAAGGATGTTTACAATTAAGCTTGAATGTAGAACAAGCTACTCAGAGATGGAGCGCATCCGGCGATGCAGCACTTGAATACAGTCAACAGGTACAAGAACGGATCCAAAATTTGCTTGATCTTGCGCAAAAAATACAAGCAAAAACAAGTTCAAAAGATGCTTTTATTGAACCCATATCGCAAAAACCTGTTAATCGCTTTGAACATATTGCCATTGAAGTAAATGAAACCAAAAGAAAAGCAGAGGATGTCTTGTTAGAAGGCATTGTTAAATAAAGCCAGATCATAATTTCACCCTAAAATTAAAAAGGCAAAATTTCAAAAATGAAATTTTGCCTTTCTGAATATTTAATCTTCTTCTCTCAGAACATTGGTTGTGAGATAAAGAATGATTAAATTTTTAGCTTTTTGTTGTACTAATAGTCATTGACTTGATAATAAATTATATTGCCGTCATCGTCGTAGTAGTAGGTGACACTAGTGTCAGTGTAATAGGGATCATAGTAGTAGGTTGACGGGTAATAATAATAACCGGGAGCTGCAACTGCTGCGCCAATTGCACCTATTGCTAATCCAAGGCCAAGTCCTGATCCGGAATGATGATGATAACCACCACCATGATAATACCCACCACCACCGCCATGATAGTATCCACCGCCTCCATGATAGTATCCACCGCCTCCATGATGGTATCCACCGCCTCCATGATGGTATCCACCACCATGAGGATGAGCAGCAAGAGAAATTGACGTGAATGACATTAGCACAATAAAAAGTGCTGTTTTCAATGCACGCATATTACCTCCTTATAATATTTTGACTCCTTAGCGCTGTAAAAAGTTTCATTTTATTTTTGAGTGAAATTTTGCTATAAAATACGCGATTTAATGCATCAATTTTAAATAAAGGCTGCCATGGAAGTGAATAAGCTGTCATTCATCAATATCATGAGATTTAGGGAATAATTGAAGTCCTCGTAGATGATTTTTTGGCGAGCCGATAAGTGTTAGAGCAATCCGTCTATGCCTTAAGGTTACGGCGATCACATTACTCAGACGCCGATACTTTAGCGAAGGTGAGCAGAAGTATATATAAAGATAACATGACAGTTGCGAAACTCGCAGCAATAAAGCCAAAGAATCATCTACGAAGACTATGGTGATTTGGGATTGGTGACAGTAAGTACTAAGTTATCACCTTGTTGATAGAAGGTAAGTCGTTTTAAAGCACTCATGCCCAATAAGATCTCATTACCTTCCATTGCAGGATTAATGCTAGCTTTGAGATGATGCAATGCTATATTCCCAATCACAATTTCATCAATTTGGGTTCCATAAATAGTGACTTTTCCGCCAGCGGTGTGTGCTGTCCCTTGTATGCCATTTTCTAATTGAAGATTTTTGGCAATTTTTCCTGGGATCACAACATCCGTCGCTCCTGTGTCTAACAAGAAGGTGACAGGCTTACCATTTAGGGTTCCTTCGACAATATATTGATTGAGAACATTTCGTTTAATAAGTGTTTGTTTTATGCCATTCGCCGTGACCATTTTAGGTTTGGTGTTCATTTGGTATTCTTTGGACCAACGGCTGAAAAATAAGGTCATTAATAATATGGCCAAAATCCAGGCACATATTACCATGACTTTACCTAGGCTTTGTGTTTCATTAGGAGGGATATCATCCATCATAGTGACTGCATACTGTAAACCTAAGCTTTTATCGGCTGTTAGACATAAGTATTGAGCAGGCAAAGGTTCTACTGATCTAACATCTAGAAACTGTCGCAAAAATGTTCTTTTACGCTGCAGGATTTTACCTATCTAAGATGAATATTTGATATTTCGGCTGATATCCCTAAAAATGATAGGAGCTAAATTTATTAATTTCACTATCAAACTAAATATGTGCTCAAATCAGTTTGCTTTTAGGCAAGGTGGCAAAGGCGAAGAGCAATCCGCCTACATCTCAAGGCTATGGCGTGACCTGTCTGTGCTAAGACCCCGCCGAAGTTTTGCTAAGGCAGACAGGAGTGTATATAAAGATACATGACTATTGCATAGCGCAGTCAACAAAGCCGAAGAGCGAAATGAGAAGACTATATGATGAAAATAGATGTTTCTACAGGCATAATTCAGGGAGCAAATTTTCATTTTTCGCCGAATTTTGATGAAAGACCTCGTGACCAAGAAATCGATTTGTTAGTTGTCCATAACATTAGCTTGCCTCCAGGTGAATTTGGTGGGAAATATGTACATGCCTTATTTAGTAATCAGTTACACCCTGATGAACATGAATATTTTAAGGAAATTGCACATTTAAAAGTCTCTAGCCATCTTTTTATCCGCCGTAATGGTGAGCTTTGGCAGTTTGTGCCCCTTACAAAGCGTGCATGGCATGCAGGCACTTCCGCTTTTGAAGGCAAAGAGAATTGTAATCATTTTTCTATTGGCATTGAGCTAGAAGGGACTGATGATATTCCCTATACTCCTCAACAATACGAGCAGCTGGCTCAAGTGACTCGCCTCTTGATGCAATATTATCCCATTACCATAGATAGAATTGTTGGACATAGTGATATTGCTCCTGAACGAAAAACCGATCCTGGCCCGTCATTTGATTGGCAACACTACAAAGAGTTAGTTAATGAACTATTGATGGCATAGTGATTAGCGTGGTCCGTGGTATAATTCTCTGTTTTCTATCTCTGACTTAATCTAATCAAAGCAGTACTGAATAAAGAAGGAAAAAGGTGATGTATAATCCCGCAGCGGATGTTGATCCAGATGAAACTCGGGAATGGCTTCAAGCCTTAGAGTCAGTTATTCAAAGCGAAGGCCCAGAACGTGCGAAGTATTTAATTGATACGATGGTAAGCAGTGCACGTGATAAAGGCCTCGATTCTACATTCAGTAAAACAACACGTTACTGCAATACGATTAGCGTTAATGAAGAACCTCCTTTACTTGGTGATCCTGAAGTTGAACAACGGATCCGGGCGCTCATTCGTTGGAATGCGATGGCAATGGTGGTACGCGCAGGACATGTAGATAGTTCCTTAGGTGGACATATCGGTACTTTTGCTTCATCTGCGACGCTGTATGATGTCGGTTTTAACCATTTTTGGCGTGGTCTAGATCACCCAAGTGGTGGTGATCTTATTTATATTCAAGGGCATACTGCTCCTGGAATTTATTCACGAAGCTTTTTACAAGGTGATATTTCTGAAGAACAATTGGTTCATTTTCGCCGCGAAGTAGATAAGAAAGGATTATCCTCTTATCCCCATCCTTGGTTGATGCCGCATTATTGGCAATTTCCTACAGTGTCAATGGGGTTAGGACCCATGCAGGCTGTATATCAAGCAAGGTTTATGCGTTATCTTGAAGATAGAGAACTCATTCCTAAAACTGATCGCAAAGTATGGTGCTTTTGTGGTGATGGTGAAATGGATGAACCAGAATCATTAGCAGGATTATCTTTAGCTGGTCGCGAAAAACTCGATAATCTCGTCTTTGTTATCAACTGTAATTTGCAACGTTTAGATGGTCCGGTACGTGGTAATGGTAAAATTGTTCAAGAATTAGAAGCTGCTTTTCTTGGTTCAGGCTGGAACGTTATTAAAGTGCTTTGGGGTAGCGGTTGGGATCCCCTCTTTGCTGCGGATAGAAGTGGATTATTATTACAACGCATGGAAGAGGCAGTTGATGGTGATTATCAAAATTATAAAGCAAAAGGTGGTGCTTATACCCGTGAGCATTTCTTTGGAAAATATCCTGAATTAAAGCAACTCGTAGCGCATATGTCTGATGATGATATTTGGCGATTAAATCGAGGTGGTCACGATCCGAAAAAAGTATTTGCAGCTTATCAAAAAGCGGTCAATCATAAAGGGCAACCTACCGTTATTTTGGCAAAAACTGTTAAGGGTTATGGTTTAGGAACAGCAGGTGAAGCGCTCAATATTGCTCATAACACTAAAAAATTGGGACAAGAGGAATTATTTGCCTTTAGAGATAGATTCCATATCCCCGTTACGGATGAGATGGTAGAGAAGGTCGCTTTTTATCGTCCTGCTGATAACAGCCAAGAAGTACAGTATCTAAAAAAATGTCGGCAAAATTTAGGCGGACCTTTGCCAAAACGACGACAAAAATCCACTCACGCACCTTTAGTATTACCACCCTTAAGTGCATTTGAAGCTCAATTGCAAAGCAGTGGTGATAGAGAAATTTCCACCACCATGGCTTTTGTGCGCATACTAGTATCCTTAGTGAAAGACAAACAGATTGGCAAATATATTGTGCCAATTGTGCCAGACGAAGCACGTACATTTGGTATGGAAGGACTATTTCGCCAAATTGGGATATATGCTTCTGAAGGACAAAAATACCAACCTGTCGATGTTGATCAGGTGATGTATTACAAAGAAGCCAAAAATGGACAAATTTTGGAAGAAGGTATTAATGAAGCGGGATCTTTTTGTTCATGGGTCGCCGCAGCGACTGCTTATAGCACCTATGATCTGACAATGATTCCGTTCTACATCTATTATTCAATGTTTGGATTCCAGCGTATTGGTGATTTTGCCTGGGCTGCAGGAGATTCTAGAGCGAAAGGATTTCTGTTGGGTGGTACGGCAGGTAGAACGACATTGAATGGGGAAGGATTGCAGCACCAGGATGGTCATAGTCATATACTTTCTGGCACTATCCCCAATTGTGTGAGCTATGATCCTACTTTTGCCTATGAGCTTGCCGTGATTATTCATCATGGTTTGCAAAGAATGTATGCCAATAATGAAGATGTATACTTTTACATCACTTTAATGAATGAAAACTACGCACATCCTGCAATGCCAGAAGGTGTAGAAGATGGCATTATTAAAGGCATGTATTTATTTCAAAAGGCAGAAAAAGCGCAAAATGCGCATGTTCAGCTGTTGGGCTGCGGTACTATTTTACATGAAGTGATTGCTGCGGTTGATTTGCTAAAAGAATTTAATGTCAGTGCTGATATTTGGAGCGTCACTAGCTTCAATGAGTTGCGAAAAGATGCGTTGAGCGTTGATCGTTGGAATTTCTTACACCCGATGGAAAAAGCTCGAAAATCCTACGTTCAAACTTTATTAGAGCCAACGAAAGGTCCTATTGTAGCAGCAACGGATTATATGAAGTTGTTTTCTGAGCAATTATCCCCTTTCATTCACAAGCGCTTTTTATGCTTAGGAACAGACGGATTTGGTCGTAGTGATACTAGAGAAAGATTACGTCGTCATTTTGAAGTAGATAGATACTACATAGCTTATGCGGCAATTAAAGCGTTGGTGGATGAAGGCACGCTCAAGCCAGAAGTTGCAAAACAAGCCTTGCAAAAATTTAATATTGATACGGAAAAACAGGATCCTGTGAATTTGTAGTGGCCTTGCTCGGCTCTATCAATCAAGGAAAAATGTTACGTGTGATGAATATGGAGTAGCAATTTGACAACGATTAAAGAAGTCACCGTGCCAGACATTGGCAATTTCAGTGGTGTTGAGATCATTGAAGTTGCTGTTAAACCCGGCATGCAAGTGAATGCTGAAGATACGTTAATTACCTTGGAGACAGAAAAGGCTTCTATGGATGTGCCAGCGCCGTTTGCAGGCAAGATCCATGAGCTGAAGGTGAAGCTCGGTGATAAAGTTTCGCAAGGGGATTTGATTGCTTTAATTGAAACTGCAGACGGTGCAGCAAGTGGCAAAAAAGAAGAAACCAAACAACCAGCTGCAGCTGTTTCAGAAGTAAAAGAAGCATCCACACCACCTCAGGCACCTGTGGCGAGTGAGCCAAAAATGACTTCTGAAGTAGTGACGATCTCCGTTCCCGATACAGGTTCTGCACAGCAGGTTGAAGTAATTGAAGTGGCAGTGAAACCCGGGGATGAAGTTCAAGAAGAAGGCACGCTGATCACGCTTGAAAGTGAAAAAGCCAGCATGGATATCCCTTCTCCTCATCGCGGAAAAGTGGAATCTGTTTTGATCAAAGTAGGGGATAAGGTCACCGCAGGTGATGCTATTCTCACCATGCGCGTTAGCCAAAGTGCTCCTGTTCCTTCGCAAAAAGTGGAGCAACTTGTTAGTGCAGCGCCTGTTCCCCTTCAGCCTGCAGTATCCAAACCTGCGACGCAAGAAACGCAGCAACCTGTAAAATTACAAGATTTTTCAGGTGTGCATGCGGGACCTGCAACCAGACGACTTGCTCGTGAATTAGGGGTTGATTTAACTCAAGTAAAAGGAACTGGGCAAAAAGGACGGATTATTACTAAAGACGTACAGAACTTTGTAAAATCTGTCATGCAAGGCACCACCACAGCGCCAGCGGGTGGTGGTATTGCGATTGAGAAAGCGCCTGATATTGATTTTAGCCAATTTGGTGAAATCGAAGTGAAGCCGTTAAACCGCATTAAAAAATGGACGGCAAAAAATCTGCATCGCAATTGGGTTACTATCCCGCATGTGACACAATTTGATGAAGCAGATATTACTGAATTAGAAGCCTTTAGAGCGGAAAACAAGCAAGCGGCTGAAGCTAATGGGATAAAGTTGACGCCTTTGGCATTCATCATGAAAGCTTGTGTATCTGCTTTGAAAGTCTATCCACAATTTAATGCTTCTCTTGCTAGTAATGGCGCAGATTTGGTATACAAAAAGTATTACCACATTGGGGTCGCTGTAGATACGCCCAATGGCTTAGTCGTGCCAGTGGTGCGTGATGTCGACACCAAAGGGCTTTTTGATTTGGCCAGAGAGTTAGGCGAACTCAGTGCGCTTGCAAGAGATGGGAAGCTGAAAGTAGAGCAAATGCAAGGAAGTTGCTTTTCTATTTCCAGCTTAGGAGGCGTAGGCGGAACAGCCTTTACGCCTATTATCAATGCGCCGGATGTTGCTATTTTAGGGGTTTCTAAAGTGCAGATTAAACCCGTCTACATCCAAGAACAATTTGTGCCACGACGTATGCTGCCCCTTAGCTTATCTTATGATCATCGGGTCATTGATGGCGCTGAAGCGGCACGTTTTGCTGCTCATATTGCTGCGCAATTGCAAGACATTAGAAAATTATTACTTTAATTTGTAGGTGATTCATGACTCAAAACAATAATATTCAAGCAAAAGTAGTGGTACTAGGCAGTGGCCCTGGTGGTTATAGTGCGGCATTTCGGGCAGCTGATTTATTGGGCGAAGGAGTCGTGTTAGTTGAGCGCTATGCTGAATTAGGTGGTGTTTGTTTAAATGTAGGATGTATTCCTTCAAAAGCATTACTTCATACAGCTGCTATTTTGAATGAAACCAAAACAATGGCAAGCCATGGTGTAGATTTTGGTACACCTAAAATTGATGTAGATAAGGTTCGCGGCTTTAAAGATAGCGTCGTAAAACGTCTTACTGGCGGTATTAAACAAATGGCGAAGTTTCGTAAAGTGCAAGTGGTGCAAGGGGAAGGGAAATTTACATCTCCCAACACCTTAGCCATCAGTGGTGATAATCCGTGCACGATTACTTTTGAACACGCTATTATTGCAGCAGGTTCTAGACCCGTAAAATTACCTTTTATGCCCGATGATCCACGTATCATCGATTCTACTGGTGCATTGGAATTAAAAGATATTCCTAAGCGAATGTTGGTGATTGGTGGTGGCATCATTGGTATGGAAATGGCTACTGTTTATCAAGCCTTGGGTGCACAAATTAGCGTCGTCGAATTGACAGATTTTATTTTGCCTGGTGTAGACAGAGATATTGCAACGCCTTTATACAAATTCGTAAAACCAAAATATGAAAGCATTATGCTAGGAACAAAGGTAACAGCTGTTGAAGCGAAAAAAGACGGCATTTACGTTACTTTTGAAGGTAAAGAAGCACCCAGTACACCACAACGATACGATAGAGTATTAGTGTCTGTTGGCCGTACGCCTAATGGTAAGCTCATCGATGCTGAAAAAGCAGGCATCAATGTAGATGAGCGCGGTTTTATTCCAGTCGATAAACAATTACGCACCAATGTACCTCATATTTTTGCGATTGGAGATATTGTTGGTAACCCCATGTTAGCACATAAAGCTGTGCCTGAAGGTCGTGTTGCTGCGGAAGTGATTGCTGGTAAAAAGCATTTCTTCGATCCGAAATGTATTGCCAATATTGCTTATACTGATCCTGAAGTGGCATGGGTAGGTGTTACTGAAGAGCAAGCCAAAGCACAAAATATTGAATATGGCACAGGGGTTTTCCCTTGGTTAGCAAGTGGTCGTTCCTTAGGCTTAGGTCGTGAGGAAGGGATCACAAAGATGATTTTTGATAAAAAGACGCATCGTGTCATTGGGGCTGGCATTGTTGGTCCACATGCTGGTGATTTGATTGCTGAAGTGAGTTTGGCAATTGAAATGGGGTGTGAAGCAGAAGATATCGCTTTAACCATCCATCCTCATCCAACATTGTCGGAATCAATTATGATTGCTACCGAAATGTTTGAAGGAACAGCAACAGATATGATTAATAAAAAGAAAAAGGATTAACTCAAGCAATCCATGCCTCGCCTTGTTTCTAGCAAGGTGAGGCAGCCTTTTTAACCTTTCTTCACTTCTTTCTTTTTGCATCTTTTCCATCTAGCTGGCAATGTTTTATGCCATTTGGGAAGATAGTAAAGTTGCATTCACTTACCTGTTTATCTTTTTGGTTACCGCTGAATCATCTTCGTCTGTAGTTTTGTCGATTTTTAGCCGCAATTTGTATGTTATTCGAATAAATAATATGTATCATAAGCCTCTAAATTAATCCGAAGATAAGGGGAGTTCAACATGTTCGAAGGTCTTTTAGAGGCTATGAAGTCTTACGTCTATTCTCATAAAATGAAGATATTTTCCAGTATTAGTGGCTATCGCCTAATGCCTGGCGAAGAGAATGGCATTAATTTTTCGCAAAAATTTGTCGCTGACAATATGCTAGAAATTGTTCGCGAATCTTGCGGTAAAGCGGTACAAGCCACTTGTGATAATTTTGATGATGCTCAAACTTTCACTTTTAATGAGCCAAATTGTGGTGGGTTTACCGTGAATTGCGGGCCTCGAATTGCTGAGACGTATTTTGATCCTACCAAAAACATTCCGACAGTTACCTCTGAAGATGTTTACGAGGTTGCTTTTCAAGGCTTTGATAATTCATTAAGCCCTTGGCGGTATATTTATAATTCCTTACCCAATATGGGGGATTTGGTTTCAGAAGCTAAAGATGGGATCATGGATACTGTTCATTCTTTATTTAATCAAACAACGAATTCAACCACCGAATCCTCTGAGACTGAAGCTTCTTCTAAAAGTTGGTGGGTCAGCCTTGGGCAATCATTAGGCTTAATTGAAGAAGAACTTATTCCCGAAAAAACCATTTGTCCTTGGCAAGATTATCAATGTCACTATGATAGTTTAAGCGCTGAGTTTGCAGAATGCGAAGGCTATACTTGCTATTGGGAAGCAATAAAGGAATATCTTGGTCAATATGATTACAATGCAATTATGCAAGATATCTATGAAAACTACTTACCAGATCAAGAAGATACGATTAAGATTGCAGTGGGTACGGCTCTCGTTGCCGCAGCAAGCGTGACAAGTTACTTGCTTTATCGACGATACCGTAATGCGCAAAAATCCAAAGATGAAGGTTCAACAAAGAGCTTGGAAGAATTTTCTGATTGTTTGGATTCACCTGAATTATCTGAAAATGAGGAAAGTGATGCTGGTATGGACGAGTTTAATATGCAAGCTGGCGCAGATGATGCTGGAAAAGATAAAGTGCATCAGACCAAAATGCGTAATTAAAACAAGGAAAGAAGCGTTCTCCTTATTAGGGAGAACGCAAATCTTGGATCGCAATTTTCCAGGAAGGAGGTGCGGTAAGATATTCAAACATTTTCTGTCCAAGCGCTAATAACGAAATAACCCCTAAACAACCTGCTATCATCTCAATCGAGAAAAGACGAGCTACAATTGTCATTTTTAAAATGAAAATAAATGAAACAAAACCTAAAAGAATGGGGATAAACCGTAAGGGATTAAGAAAAAGCTTGCCAGAGAAGTAAAGCAATGTTCCCTGTAAAGCATAGAAACAAAAACGCTCAAAGTGGAAGGCTATCTCTTTTTTAAAAAATAAATAAACAGGCAAAATCCCTTCAAATAGCTGTTTAGGATGCAAGGTAGGTATAAAAGGAAAAAGTTGGTAGCCTGCCCAACCTAACCAGATAAGTAGTCCAAAATAGGGCCATAAATTTTGCTTATTGTTCCCCATTTGTACAGAGCTTTTAATTTGTTGGATCAACTTAGGGTAGTAAGGCATGAGAAAAAGAGAAAACAATGCACCTAAAAACCCACTGATGGTGTTGAGGCTCACATCTAAAAGAGAGGGAAGCCGTGCTGGATTATATGTTTGAATAGTTTCTATACATAAACTTAGGCAAAAAGAGGCAACCGTTGGTAAGAATAATACAGCATATAGTTTACGATTTTGCAGAATAATATACCCAGCCGCAAAAAGGCCAAAGGGTAAAAAGAATAATAAATTTTGAACAACGTCGAACAAGAAGATATGTTCAAACCACCCATACATCACAATGTTAAAAATGGATCCCGAAGGTGTGCGCCAATCATGAAAAGGAAAGAGCGCAGCATAAAAAATAAATACTATTGTAGTTAATAGTAATAAAGCTAAATTTGATTTGGGATTGTCTATCATGGTGCATCTACACTTTTTGCGGTGCATTCTAATTCTTCATTTAAAAGAATAGCAACAGAACTTTTTTTATTTATCTTGCTTAATTTTAAGAGCTTCTAAAAAATCTAAGGTTTGTCCCTAAAGTTTAAGTAAAAGTGAAATCAATGAATTGTGGATTAACTGATGAAGATTCAAGGTAAATGGTTAAAACTATTTAACAAGATGCTTTATCTATTTAGATCAATTCAGTGATTTTGCAGTCCAGCAATAACTTTAGGGATAGCCCCTGTAGCTAGAAGGCTTCATATTCCCTATAATGTGCTCCATCCAACAGGCGCTATCATGCCACTTGTATATATAAATGCAACAAAAACATAATGTTATGATATGAATCCAGTAACTATTTTTGCCTTTATTTGCTACCTTACTGTTGTTGTTACGATTGCATTAGTGGCGTACCGTATCACACACAATCTTTCAGATTTTGTTTTAGGTGGCCGTCAGTTAGGGGGACCTGTTGCTGCATTAAGTGCAGGCGCATCCGATATGAGCGCCTGGTTGCTTTTAGGATTACCTGGCGCCGTATTTGTATTGGGACTGAATCAAATTTGGTTGCCTATAGGGTTGACAATAGGGGCGTATCTAAGCTGGCGTTTACTTGCAAAACCATTGCGGGTATTTTCTGAGTGCGCTAATGACTCTCTTACTTTGCCTTCTTTTCTAGATAATCGCTTTTTCGATCGTTCCGGCAGTATTCGTATCGCACTTGCTATTGTCACATTATCTTTTTTTGCTTTCTATACCGCCTCAGGATTAGTGGGGGGCGCAATGCTATTGCAGCGCTTTGGTATCTCCTATGAGCAGGCCTTGATTACTGGCACTACTATTATTGTCGCTTACACCTTCATTGGAGGCTTTTTAGCAGTAAGCTGGACCGATTTTTTTCAAGGTACTCTTATGTTTATTTGCCTGATGGTAGTACCTTTTGTGGCTTGTACAGAGTTTGGCGGGTGGGAGAAAACCATTGACATCATTACCGAGCTTGGACCTCATCGGTTAAATCCTTTTACAGATTTTAATGCAATTCTCTTCATCAATCTTTTTGCTTGGGGATTAGGGTACTTTGGTCAACCGCATATTTTAGTAAGATTTATGGCCGTGCGTACAATCCACGATATTCCAATTGCCAGACGAATTTGCATCTCTTGGATGAGCTTGTCTATGGTTGGAGCTGTACTAACCGGATTCGTGGGGATTGCATTTTTTTATGAACATCAAATCGATCCTGAATCCATTTTTATTGCTTTTTCACAAACATTATTTTCTCCTTGGCTGGCTGGGGTCTTATTTGCAGCGATTTTGTCATCAATCATGTGTGCAATTGATTCACAGATGTTAGCCTCTAGCAGTGCATTAACGGAAGATTTGTATCATCGTTTATTTCGTAAAAAAGCGAGCCAAAAAGAATTGGTTTGGGTCGGACGCTTTGCAATTATCATTATTGCTCTTGTTGCGATGGCTTTAGCCAATGATCCAGAAAGCACTGTCATTAATTTGGTTGCATTTGCTTGGGCAGGGCTCGGCGCTTCCTTTGGACCTTCAGTAATAGGTGCTTTGTTTTGGCGCAGAATGACTCGTTGGGGGGCATTAAGCGGCATCCTGCTTGGAGCTGCTGCTGTCATTATCTGGGAGATCAATGGCGCTCGGGGGGGTATTTTTGAATTTTATGAAATTATCCCGGGCTTTGTTTTTGGAACGCTAGGTGTCATTGTGGGTAGCTTATTAGATAAGCCACCTAGTCAAGAAGTGCTGGAACAGTATGACAGTGCATGGGAAAAAATTCGTCAAAATTGACACTCAATGAAGTCATTTACGCTTTGATTATGCGATATGATCTGTCATTGCTACGCACGCAATAACAGATCCTTAATTTCAAAAACACATAGCTTTCGAAATTGGCGACACCTATCTCGTTTCAAGCTTCAATTATAAGGGTTAAATGTATGCTCAATTCAGAATTTGAACGAGTGGCTGATGATGTTTCTCGTCAAGAAATAAACAAACACTATAGACAAGATGAAACACTTTGTGTTGAAAACATTTTGCAACAAGTTCAAATTTCCCAGCCCTTGCTTGATAACATCCAAGCCAAAGCAACGTCCTTAGTGAAAAAAGTACGTGAACGCCGTTTATCTCAAAGCGGTTTAGATGCTTTCATGTTTCAGTACGATTTATCTAGCGATGAAGGCATTGCTTTAATGTGCTTGGCAGAAAGTTTGCTGCGTATCCCTGATAAAGAAACCGTGGACAAGCTGATACGGGATAAGCTTGTAGGTGGAGATTGGAGTGCTCACCTAGGAAAGAGCCAGTCTTTTTTTGTTAATGCAGCCACTTGGGCGCTAATGTTAACTGGCAAAATTATAAGTACTCCGCCTAAAAATGCTAGGGAACATCACGAAGCAACATTGACTGGCGTATTAAAACGTTTGGCCAGTAAAGGAGGCGAACCGATTGTTCGCCGTGCAATAAAGCAGGCAATGAAAATATTGGGACGTCAGTTTGTCATGGGACGTACCATAAAAGGTGCGCTAAAGCGTGCCATTGAAAAAGAAAAAATCGGCTATCGTTACTCTTACGATATGCTAGGAGAAGCGGCTTTTACTGCCGAAGACGCAAAAAAATATTTGGAAAGTTATCAAAAAGCAATTGCAGCTGTAGGCGTAGCAAGTGCTGGTCGAGGTCCTATTGAAGGACCTGGGATCTCCGTTAAATTATCTGCATTGCATCCACGTTTTGTCATGGCAAAACGAGAACGATTATTTGATGAGTTGTTACCGATACTGAAACAACTCATATTGCAAGCAAAAGAAGCAAATATTGGACTCACAATAGATGCAGAAGAGGCCCATACTTTAAGCCTTAATCTGGATCTGATTGAAAGTATTATTGCCAGTGGAATATTAGACAATTGGAAAGGGTTTGGTTTAGCAGTGCAAGCTTATCAAAAGCGCGCGCCCTATGTATTGGATTGGTTGGTTAAAATGGCACGCCAACATCATCAGCCTATTATGGTAAGGCTAGTGAAAGGCGCATATTGGGATACCGAAATCAAATTAGCCCAAGTACAAGGATTGTCTGGTTATCCTGTCTTTACCCGCAAAATAGCAACGGATGTAAATTATATTGTTTGTGCTAGAAAATTACTAAGCGCAACAGATATTATTTATCCACAATTTGCCACCCATAATGCACTTACCTTAGCAACGATTATGGAATTGGCCAAAGAACAGCATGTTTCTCATTATGAATTTCAATGCCTTCATGGGATGGGCGATGCATTGTATGATCAGATTGTATCAGATGAAACACAAAAAATGCCTTGTCGCATCTATGCGCCTGTAGGAAGCCATGAGGAATTATTAGCCTATTTAGTGCGAAGATTATTAGAAAATGGCGCTAATACCTCATTTGTCAATCGAATTATTGATGAGAAATTGCCTATCGAAGAGATGGTGGCTGATCCTGTACAAAAATTGGCTTCACTTGAACAAAAACCACATCCTAAAATTCCTTTACCTAAAGATTTGTTCATGCCAGAAAGAACAAATTCTTGTGGTCTTGATTTAAGCGATCCCGGCGCTTTTATGCCTGTTTTAGAGGAAGTCGCAAAATTTGCTGTGACTGAATATAAAGCGACACCAACTGCGCAAACACTTAAAAATGGTCTTGAAGTTATTCAACGTTTTTCGCCTGTCCAACGTCAACATTTACTTGGCACCGTGACCCTTGCTACTAAGGAAGTTGCAGAAAATACCTTAAGTAATGCAGACAAAGCTTTTGCATTATGGAGAGGGGTCAGTGCCGAAGAGCGGGCACAAATGTTAGAAAAAATGGCCGATTTATTGCAAGCGCATCGCAATGAATTTTTTAGTTTACTCGTTCATGAAGGTGGAAAAACAATTGACGACGCTGTCAGTGAGGTTCGTGAGGCGATTGATTTTTGTCATTATTATGCAGAGCAAGCGATTAAGCAATTTGGTCGTGCAAAGGTACTTACAGGTCCAACAGGAGAAGATAATCGACTCAGTCTACATGGGCGTGGCGTTATCGCTTGTATTAGTCCTTGGAATTTTCCCTTAGCCATTTTTTTGGGACAAGTGACGGCGTGTCTTGCAGCAGGTAATTGTGTTATCGCAAAACCTGCTAGTCAAACTGTGCTCATTGCTTCGAAAGCTATTAGTTTATTACATGAAGCCGGATTTCCTCGAGATGTTGTGCAATTATTGCCTGGTAGTGGCGCTGTTGTGGGAAATACATTAGTTAATGATCTGAGAATTAAGGGTGTGTTATTTACAGGATCGACAGAAACAGCGAGAGGAATTAACCAAAAGTTAGCTGCGCGAAATGGTCCTATTGTGCCATTTATAGCGGAAACGGGCGGTCAAAACGCTATGATAGTAGATTCTAGCGCTTTGCCTGAGCAAGTTACACAAGATGTGATCACCTCAGCTTTTCGTAGTGCAGGTCAACGCTGCTCAGCACTTCGAGTATTATTTTTGCAAGAAGATATCGCTGATAAAGTATTAAATATGTTAAAGGGCGCAATGGCCGAATTGAAAATAGGCCATCCAGGAGAAATATCAACCGATGTAGGGCCTTTAATTGATGAAGCTGCTAAAGCGCAATTATATGCCCATGCGTTGAAAATGAAAGAAAAGGCGCATTTGATCTATGAAGTTGAGTTAACGCCGGTATGTGCAAATGGCTCATTTTTTGGTCCACGCCTTTTTGAAATTCCTTCTTTAGATATGTTAACTGAAGAAGTTTTTGGTCCGATATTACATGTGGTTCGCTTCAAAAATGATGAATTGCATGAAGTCATTGCACAAATTAATCGAACTGGGTACGGTTTGACACTTGGTATTCATAGTCGCATTGATGAAACTATCAACAATATTATTTCAAATGTGAATGTTGGTAATATTTATGTAAATCGAAACATCATTGGCGCAGTTGTCGGCGTACAGCCTTTTGGTGGCGAAGGACTTTCAGGTACAGGGCCTAAAGCGGGTGGCCCGCATTACTTGCCCCGCTTAGCCACCGAACGTAGCATCTCGATTAACACAACGGCTTCAGGCGGGAATGCCTCATTAATGTCTTTACAAGAGATTTAAATCTTTTAGGAAACGGGTTCCAAGGAAGGGACCCTTTTACCTACTACCTACCACCCGTTAGCAGTATGTCATCCTCTTACTGAATTCAATCACAGCATAACTAAAGAATTTTTAGGAACTAAAAAGATTTTAGGCTGTCATTTTATTAAGTCTCTTAATTTTTCTGATAACCATTTAATAACAACAAGAGACAATAAAGCGGGGGATGCCATGTATTTGGAAGAAGAAAAAAATACTTCATATGCTTTGAATGAAGTTCAGACTATCTCTGCTAATCAACAACATTCCATAAAAGCAGAAGTGCTGGCCGCGGTTAGTGCAGAAGAGAGCGCGGATATTAAGCAACCTGATGTGACAGATGGTGAGCGCAAAGAGCAAAACCAGGTAATTGCACCAGATGGCAGTGCGGTGCCTATAGAAGGGGCTGCTGCTGAAGGAGAAAAACCTACTGAGGAGAAGAAATCGATAGAGGAATTAAAATCGACGGAAGAACCAAAACCTTCTGATGAGCATAATGCGGTTGTTACGCCAGAGAATGCTCAGAGCGAGGGTGATTCACATATGTTGGCTTTGACTAAGGAGCCTAATGCGGGTGATTTAAGAGAAGGTCATAGCGAAGATTTGATGTATATATGGTACGGTTTACCTCCAGGCGTTGATTCCACTCCTCGCGATTTTGGAATAGGCCCCTTCCCACCATCAGAGCAAAAATTATATTTACCTACAATCGAACACCCGATCCAAACTTCAAATGAAGGGCCTTGTTGTGTTTTGAATGTGCCTATTTTCCTGGAGCAAGGAGAAATATCAACTGAGGCTGTCAATTCACAGGATAGCCTGAGCCTTTCGGGACATACCTATACCTTCACTTTTGAGGGTTTTTGTAATGATAATATACCTTCAGATTTAATTTTTACTGATACAGTCAGTTTTAGTGGCAGTAATGATAGTACGCAGACATTAACCATCCCTATCGAATCGTGTTTTGATCAAGTAGATTGTGATAATCCCATTACCTCAATAGTCCTCAATAGTGGCTCAAGCTCAGTTTTCTTTGAAACTGGTATTAATCTTTTTGTGGATTTTGCGACGGCTTATGATAGCCATAATAACCCTTATTTTTTTATTGATAGTCCAAATGGGCAAATTACCCTTGAAGCTGTATCGTGTTTAGAATCGTCCTCTCCTATTGTTTTGGATTTAAACAATAACGGACTAGAGCTTAGTAATGTAAGAGATTCCAATATACTTCTTTCTGTTGATGGCAATTCGGTAAAAACAGGGTGGGTAGGCCCTCATGACGGTTTCTTGACCTACGGGTATAGTGGCGAAGGGGCGATAGAGAACAAAAATTTCATTTTAACGGATAATGTGCCCGGCGCAAAAACAGACTTACAAGCATTGGAAAGTTTGGCAGGCCAAAGTGGGGGGATCCTAGATAGCAACAATGCTATGTGGGATAAGCTTGGGGTATGGCAAGATAGTAACCAGAATGGAAAAATGGATAATGGTGAATATCATACGTTGAGCGATCTTGGGATCACATCAATTGATCTAAATGGAACAGACACCTTGGCAAAGAATCTAAACGGTAATGTTGTTAATAGCATTATCAGCTTTACTTACGCTGATGGCAGTGTAGGGAAGGGAGCTGATGTTTCATTAAGGTATGAAGATGTTATCCAATCTAATACGGGTAGTATTCCAAATTTAGGGGGCCAAACTGGGGCTCCATCAGCTGTAGCCACAACGGCAACTCAAGAACCTGCTGCAGCACCTGCTACGCCTGTTGTCCAGGATGCAGCCGTACATTCAGCTGTGGAGGCCGTTGTTCAGCAGCAAGTGGTGCACCAGGCGTAATCAGCTTAAGCTTTGGCTTTTAAGCGGTTGGCTGTATCAACCAATACTGGGATTTGGGTGTCGGACAAAGTTTGGAGATCCTTTTCTGATATCTCTTGATGAGTAATCGCTGAATCTAAAACGGTAATAGTTGCTTTGTATTTTTGAAAAGTACGCTGTTTTTGGCTGAGATAGGTAGCTTGTTTCTCAAAGACCTCTGGAGGCATCCACGAAGTGCTAGCTTGATTTGACCACTCAATATCTCTATTGGTTTCTGCAGCGAGTTTTTCAAGGATTTCTTTGGTTTTTGTAAAATGAGCAAGGTACTCTTGAGTTAATTTCATCTTGTTCTCTTTGTTATTTTACGGAAAGTTGAATTATAGCGATTGTGAAGATTCAAGGATACTGGATAAACACTATGCTGGAATGCATCAATGACACCATGTTGAAAGAGATAATAATGAGAATTGTATTCACTTAAATTTGAGGAATTAAAACTAAATGAGGATTTGGAGCATGCCCTCAATCACTCGGGTTTCAAATGTAATAAGATTTTCAAAAGCCGGCGGTTCTGTCACTTCTCCTGTGATGATATTAAATTTAGCGCCGTGAAAAGGACAAGTAATTTCATTGCCTTGAAGTTCGCCGTCACTTAACGGCAAACCTTGATGAGTACAGCAGTCCTCAATAGCGTAAAAATTTCCCTCAAGATTAAATATTAAGATAGGGTGACCTTTAGCCATAGTAAGATGGCGTTCTCCCTCTGGCAAGGCACTCACAGCAATAACATTAATCCATTCATTCATCTTTATTCACTTAACCCTAAGGTAAATTTGGCCTCTTCACTCATTCGTTCGCTGGTCCAGGGAGGATCCCATACCATATTTATGTGCACCATATCGACTTCGTGAAGTGTTTCAATCGTTGATTTAACGACATCAGGAAACTGGGCTGCAACGGGACAAGCTGGATTGGTTAATGTCATATCGATATTGACAACTTTCCCTTCGATTTGGATGCGATAAATTAATCCTAGATCAACAAGGTTAACCGGAATTTCAGGATCGTAAATCGTTCTTAACAAGGTAGTGACTTTATCCTTAAGCATCGCATCATTACTCATGGCGTCTCCGTGGTAATCTTGGTATGGTTATTTTCTAATGCTGCGAGAAAAGCATGCCAGGGTAAAGTAGCACATTTGATCCGGATAGGGTAATTTTTTACATTATAAAACACTTGCAATTTACCCAAATTTTCATTAGTTGCGCCATCCTTGTCAGTTAACATATGCAAGAATGATTGAATTGCTTCTTTTGCCTCAGTATCGTATTTTCCTTGCATATATTCACTCATTAAAGAGGCAGAGGCAATTGAAATTGCACAGCCTTGACCAGTAAATTGAATCATTTCAATCTGATGTTCAAGCACTTTGAGATATACTTTAATTTCATCGCCACAAAGTGGATTCATACCTTCTGCTTCATGAGTGGCTGTATCCAGTTTTCCATAATGTCTTGGATGGCGACAATGATCTAGGATCATTTCTTGATAAAGCAATGATAAATCATCCATAGTGCCTCTTAAACAACATATTTACTTCTAGTAGTGCCTTAATTAATCTTTCAATTTCTTGGATAGTATTATACATGGCAAATGAAGCTCTGACAGTGGCATTAACGCCAAAACGATCTAAAGTAGGTTCAGCACAATGTTTGCCGGTGCGAACTGCAATACCTCGCTGATCAAGTATAGTGCCTATATCATGAGGGTGAACATCACCTAATACAAATGAAATCACTGGCGCTCTAGCCTTTGCTTGACCAATAAAACGAAAATGTGGAATATTTTCAAGCGCTGTAAGCGCATAATGTAATAGCGCATTTTCGTGTTGTTGGATGGTATCGAAACCAATATGATGAAGATAATCAATTGCTGCACCTAAACCAATGGCTTCGCAAATTGCCATCGTGCCGGCTTCAAATTTGTATGGAAGCATATTATAGGTTGTGTTATCGAAAGAAACAGATTGTATCATTTCCCCACCACCTTGATAGGGAGGTAGGCGTTCAAGCCACTCGCTTTTTCCATAAAGTACTCCCACGCCTGTGGGACCATACATTTTGTGCGCAGAAAAAGCATAAAAATCGCAATCTAATGCCAAGACATCTATTTTTTGATGGGCAACGGCTTGGGCACCATCAATTAAAATAGGTGTACCATTCTGATGTGCCATATCGATCATTTTTTCTATGGGATTAATGGTCCCTAATACGTTAGAAATATGAGTAAGAGCAACCAATTTTGTTTTAGGGCCAAGGAGTGCGGCATAGGCATCAATGAGTAATTCGCCTTGGTCGTTACAGGGAATAACTCGTAAAATTGCTCCAGTATACTTGCATACCAATTGCCAAGGAACAATATTTGCATGATGTTCTATTTGAGAAACTAAGATCTCATCCTGCGGTTTTAGAATGCTTCTTGAAAAACCATTGGCTACAAGATTGATTGCTTCTGTCGTCCCACGGACGAAAATACATTCATGAGGATATTGAGCATGAATGAATTGTTGTACCTTTTTCCTGGCATTTTCAAATAATACGGTCGCTATTTCAGTGAGAGCATAGGTGCCACGATGAACATTAGCGTTTTGTTCAAAATAGTATTTTTGCATTGCTTCAACAACTTGCTCTGGCTTTTGTGTTGTTGCAGCATTATCTAAATATGCTAATGGATATCCATGTACAGCAAGCTTTAGTATAGGAAAATCATCTCGAATAAGAGCAGGATTGAAAAGGGAATTTTTGGTCATTTATTTTCCCCTTTTATCATTGCTTCTATACGTTGATGAATTTTTTGAATGAAATGTTGTTCAATCTCGATAAATTCTTCAGATGAAAATATTTCTTGCACAAATGCATCAATCAACATTTTTTTAGCTTGTTGTTCATCAATACCACGGCTTCGCAAATAAAATAGCGCCGTCTCATCCAGCTGTCCTATCGTTGCACCATGATTGCATTTGACATCATCTGCATGGATTTCAAGTTGGGGAGCTGTATCTGCCTTACCTTTAGCCAGTAATAAATTATGATTATGCATATGCGCAATAGTTTTTTGAGCATCTTTCTTTACTGTAATGTTTCCTAAAAATGTGCTATGGCCTTCATGACCAATAACAGACTTAATTATCTGCTCGCTATGGCAGTTAGGTGCTTGATGGTGTAAACGACTTATCCAATCAATATGTTCTTGGGCCGCAGGGAGCATGAGTCCTTGACAATCAGCTTTAGTCTCAGGTTCAAGTAGGGATAAAGTTGTTTCTAAACGATGATAGTTGGCGCCATGTGCGAGTAGTTTGAGTTGAAATTGACTGGAAAACCCCTGATGGACATTAAGATGGGTAAAACGATAAATTTTTGCTGAATCTTCTGCATAATGGTAATAATTTACTTGTGAATTCGCATCTGCTTTTATGAAAGTTTGTGTGTTTAATAATGAGATTTCATTGGTAAGTGAGATCGTTTTTTCAACAACTGATACACGAGAGTTTTTGCCAACAAAAATGTGCGTTTGTGTATTAATCATTGTGGAATGCGAGTTATTATTTATTAAAATTTGATATATAAAAATAGGTACATCGATCGGATAATCTTGAGGCACAATGATCAAGGCGCCATCACTAATAAGAGCGCTATTGATGAGATGAAAAAAATGTTTTGATTGAAATGAGCGCTCGAGAAGATCATAAAGCAAATCAGATTGAGTCTTTGATAAATGACCAAAATGTGTCAATGTCATTTCAGGATATTTATCTTTTTTATGAGAGAGGCTTGGCGTATAGAATCCATTAATGAATACTAAAGATAATGCTCGGGCGGTGTCGATTAAAAAAGGTTTTAAGCTGTTATAATCTCGTTTTCCAGCAGGATGGATTACTCCTTGAGGGTAAGTATCAAATAAAGGTTGCAGAAGGGCATGTTTCCATGTACTTTGCCGTGGGTGGGGCAGTCCTATTTTTACTGCTTCATTAAGTGCTTGATGACGCAGCGTTCTTACATTTAAATTGCCAGTACCAGGTAAGAAGGGCAATAATTTTTCATATTGCTCTACTATATGATTGACAAAATTTGCGTTTTGCATTTCTATTCTTACCTTGTATAGTCACAGCAGATAATTTTTTGGCGAGGCGGCAAGCACTTGAACCATGGGATTGTATATAAAATACATAATTATGGTGAAAATGCGCAGCCAACAAAGCTGAAAACTCAGCTGGAAGACTATGTCATCAATTTTCTATAATGCCAGCATAACCTTTACTTTCAAGCGTTGCTCCTAGGGTTTTATCACCACTTAACACAATTTTACCGTCGATCATAATATGGATAACATCTGGTTCTATGTAATTGAGAAGCCTTTGATAATGCGTGATAACCAGGATGCTACGTTGAGGATCTTTCAGTCGATTGACGGCAGTTGAAACAGTTTTTAAAGTATCGATATCTAACCCTGAGTCTGTTTCGTCAAGAATAGCAAGACGTGGTTTTAACATTAATAATTGTAGGATTTCGTTACATTTTTTTTCACCGCCAGAAAATCCATCATTAATCGAGCGGTGAAGCAGCGATTCAGCCATATTTAATTCTTTTAAATGGGATTTAATTAAATTTAAAAACTCAAACGAGTCAATTTCTTGTTTGCCTTCATGTTTTAATTTAGCATTCAATGCGGCTTTAATAAAATAACTGTTTCCTACACCTGGAATTTCTGTAGGATATTGTAGCGCTAAAAATATTCCCCTAACGGAACGTTCTTCTGGTGTTAAAGAAAGTATATCGTTGCCATTAAAGAGAATGTTACCATCTATAATTTCATATTCGGGTTTCCCTGCTAATACATAGGCAAGAGTACTTTTCCCGGAACCATTAGGCCCCATTAACGCGTGAATTTCACCTTCGGGGATGGTTAAGCTAAAATCGTGCAAAATAATTTGTTCATTCATTTTTACTGTTAAATTACGAATTGTTAGCATATTGCCTCCTAGGCAATGCAACCTTCCAAGCTAACTTCTAATAAGCGTTTTGCTTCAACCGCAAATTCGAAAGGAAGCTTTTGAAGGATCGTTTTACAAAATCCATTGACAATCAGGGCGATAGCTTCTTCTTCATTGAGGCCGCGTGAACGGCAGTAAAATAATTGTTCATCAGAAATTTTTGACGTAGAAGCTTCATGTTCAACGATAGAAGAGGGGTTTGAGACTTCTATGATAGGAAAAGTGTGTGCGCCACAAAGAGAGCCAATTAGCAAGGAATCACATTGGGTATAATTGCGTGAGTTATCAGCATGAGGGAAAACTTGAACTAAACCACGATAACTGTTTTGACCAAGGCCAGCTGAAATTGCTTTTGAAAGAATCGTGCTTTTAGTATTTTTGCCAATATGAATCATTTTGGTCCCGGTATCTGCTTGTTGGTGTGATTTGGTTAATGCAATGGAATAAAATTCGCCAACAGAATCATCACCTTTAAGTATGACGCTGGGATATTTCCATGTGATCGCTGCCCCCATTTCAACTTGTGTCCAAGAAATTTTAGATTTTTTCCCTTTGCATAGTCCGCGTTTTGTTACAAAGTTATAGATACCTCCTTGCCCATTTTCATCCCCAGGATACCAATTTTGTACGGTGGCGTATTTTATTTCAGCCTTATCTAGGGCAATAAGCTCCACAACTGCCGCATGGAGTTGATTTTTGTCCCTGATAGGTGCAGTGCATCCTTCCAGGTAGCTTACATAACTTTCATCTTCAGCAATAATTAGTGTTCGTTCAAACTGCCCGGTATTAGCTGCATTAATGCGAAAATAGGTGGATAGCTCCATCGGGCATTTGACACCTTTGGGAATGTAGCAGAATGAACCATCTGTAAACACTGCAGCATTTAGACAAGCAAAAAAGTTATCATGATAAGGAACTACTGTACCGAGATACTTCTGAATAAGCTCTGGATGCTTCTGGGCCGCTTCAGAAAAAGAGCAAAAAATGATACCAAGTTCTGCCAATTTTTCTTTAAAAGTAGTTGCGACAGAAACGCTATCAAATACGGCATCTACCGCAACACCTGCAAGGACTTTTTGTTCTTCAAGTGGTATTCCCAATTTACGATAAGTTTTCAGTAGCTCAGGGTTAATTTCATCTAAGCTTTTAGGGACAATATGATCTTCAGGTGCGCTAAAATATGAATAAGATTGATAATTCAAAGGTGGATAATGAATATTAGCCCAATGTGGCTCTTTCATCGTGAGCCAATGACGAAAAGCTTTCAAACGCCATTCTAACAAGAATGCAGGCTCTTGTTTCTTCTCTGAAATGGCACGTATGATATCTTCTGTTAACCCCAGCCCCACACTGACACTTGGAATGTTTGTTTCAAATCCCGCTGTATATTTTTTCTCTAGAAGAGAATTTAACTCAGATTGATTTGATTTTTCCATTTATTGTGCCTATACATGCTTGTATATATACTCACATTATTTTCTCAACTCACTCTTATACTTTACCAAATAAATAGCCACAACAAATGACTTTTCGTGAGATGGTGAGTGTATATAAAAGTAGATGACTCGCAAAAACATACAGCCAACACCCCAATCTTCACCAGTCACGAAGAGAATAATGACGAGGGGAGCCGAAGCGCTTTTTGCGAAACTTATAGACATAATAAACAGCCAAAAAGTGTATATACTTAATAAATTCATAGAACTTAAGCAGAGCATAAGACAAGTTGGATATAGGTCATGTTAAAGTCAACCACCCTGTTAAAATTTACCGTTATCCTTATTGCATTCATTATTATGCTCTGCAATCAATTATTAAATGCGCAGACCATGGAAAAAATTGAAAGCAGTATCCCTTTATTGGTGCTGGATGAAGAGCCTGGGCTTATCTTGCCAAAGGCATTTCGTACAAGCAGCTCCAATTTTTCTGATAAAGAAAATGCAACAAGTAAAGAAGGTTTGGAGGATTTAAAGGCAGCAGCAAGTGCTCAATTTTCAACGCAAACCTTACAAAATGCGTTGAAGTCTCTGGAAGGACCAGTTTGGATAGTTGATTTGCGAAAAGAATCCCATGGTTTTGTGAATGACATGCCAATTAGTTGGTACAGTGCTCAAAACCGTGGCAATGTTAACGAAAGTGATGATAATATTTTAAGACAAGAAGCAATGCTGTTTTCTGATTTGAAGCGGTTAAAGGTAATTAATGTAAATAAAATTGAAGAAAAAAAAGAAGGCGTGATTGAAAAAACAACACCAGTGCATTTTAATATCGAAAATGCATTCCCTGAAGTGACATTAGCAAACAAGCTTAATTTAGGTTATCTTCGCTTAGGCGTACTTGATCACCATCGTCCAGAAGATATTACAGTTGACCATTTTATTGATTTTGTTAAGACTTTACCTCCAGAATCATGGTTATATTTTCATTGCCGTGGAGGAAAAGGACGTTCGACTACCTTTATGGTGATGTATGATATTATGCGAAATGGTCACAAAGTTTCTTTAGAAGATATTGTTGCTCGTCAGGCATTGCTAGGGGGTAGTAATCTTTTTGATATATCCGAAGAAGGCGATGATAATTGGAAAAAGGAAGCAGCTATCGAACGCAAAGACTTCATTACCAAATTTTATAAATATGTTAAAGATAGACGTGGTTATCCTGAGAAATCATGGAGTGAGTGGAGTAAAAAACATTAAACGGTGAAGTTCAAAATTAATTTTATCCTCGTTTCTCTTTTTGTAGTGTTAAAAACATCTCTATAGATATCATTTCTTTAAATTCTTGACAAAAATACACTGATGTGAATAATACTGAGCTTTCCATCGTTGCGTACAAAATTGCAAAAATTTCTTTCTTTTAATTTCTAAAATGCATTTTGTTGTCACTAATTTCCGTGTTCATTTTCAGCACTTCCTTGCCGCTCAGTATTTTGATCTCATCGATATTTTTCTTAAGTGTAAATGTTTTTTGATGTCAGAAACCATAATATTATTCAGCAAAAAATTCATTATGTGCCGAAGCTTGGTCTCGGCACATAATGAAGAAAAGATAAATAAACAATTAAGTTGGTTCCGACAACAATGCCTGTTTTGCCATGTTTTCCAAAGCCTGACGACAAAATAAAGCGATACGTTTATCTGATTCTTCTTTATCTTTAATTTGCTGCTTATTTTCATCGAGAACGAGCAATAGCCCTTCAGCAACATGCTTTTTAGTGATATTAATTAAACTCTCAATCGTATTCGTGCCATCGAGGTAGGGTAATAGCACTTTTACTAACGGCTCCAAAGCGATAGGTTCATGACGTTGGTTGGTGACGTGATTTTGTCTTTGTCCCTGATAGCGTATAAGTGGACAAACATAAGGCTTTTCAGGAACTTGCATAAGATAGTTTTCGCAGTAGCTTTTGATATTAATCAGACCGGCAAAGGCCATTCGCATCAAATTGAGATCATCATTTAAAAGATTTTTAATAGCAGCGATATCCTTTAAGGTACCTCTCGAGGCTATTTTTTCGCAGAGCGCATTATAGTGAATGGGTTTCGCTTGCTCTTCGCACAAGATTAGCATTGCTAGCTGTGAAATAGCATTACGAACAGTCAAGGTAATATTACTATAAGTAAAATGAATTTCTTTTCCCTCTTGAATTTGTGCTGCTGAAAAATTTGGATCTTGCGGCTTTCCCATCATTTGAAGATAAAAATTTTCAATATCCTTTGTCCTAAGGGAACGATTCACTTGATTGTCTTGGTGACAAAGTAAAGTGCAACGAAATCGCTGATTGCGCACAAAATCCATATATTGGCCAATAATGATAATATTGTTAATTTTATTTAACTCGTTAGAAAGATTAGCCGGTAAATTTCCTGTAAACATTGTGGGTAAAAATGCATCAGAAAGATAGGATAGATTTTGAGCATTTGCTCGTTCGATAAATTGATAAAAATAAATAGGCTGATTAAAAGAAGAAAGATGATCATGCAAAAGATAGTTGTCTGATTGTTTTGATAATAAATTGATCTCACTTCGAAGCACTTCGGCGTAAGGAGATTTATCATCATGCAAGCCATCGCTAATGAATTTTAAAACAGAGCGTGCTTGCAATGCTTTAGTTGGAGGATCTTGAATATTTTTGGTATGCCAAGCCATGAGCTCTCGGATACTGTTTATCATATTCCATCCAGGTAGGGTGTTATAGCTAACATAAGCTACACCATTAGATGTCAAATTCTCTCGACAGATCTGCAGAATTTTTTCTTTCACATGATCATCTACCCACGAGTAAACCCCATGGCAAATAATATAATCAAATTTTCCTTCTTTCTCTGTGAAATTAACAATTGATTGGTGACGTAATTCAATATTGTTGAGTTTTAAATCGGTGATTTGTTTTACGCCTTCATCGATTTGTTTTTCGGCTAAATCGATACCGAGAAAGCTGGCATGAGGAAACCTAAATGCCATAGGGATCAAATTACCTCCACTCGCGCAGCCTAATTCAAGGACTCTTGCTTTTTCAATCGGAGTAGGGGTGAGAGCAAATAATTTTGCTAAAGTGAATAGGTGTGCCGGATGTGTGTGGCTAAAAGAAAAGCTGTGATAAGGAACGGCATTGTATTCTGCTTGTAAGATATCTTCTGTTTTTCGTGATGCTAAAGTAGTCATCTTCCTTGCCTTATAAGTGTATACTCTTTCGCATTCGAATTTTAGGAGCTTTGGCAAAGCTTCGGCGAGATCTTATTAGTCAGGTCACATTTGTACCTTGGTCAGGTGAATTGTTACCTTTTACTCATCTCGCGGCTTATGTATTTTGCATACATCGTTGTTGTTCAAAGGCTTGGCATCTAGCCTAAAATCGACTACGTGAGTGTAATTCCTTCTATGTAAGTCTTTAACAAAATCTTCCCTTAAAAATTTTGCAGAAACAAAGAACTTATTGAATATGCAGAAGTTTTTTGGGTCGAGTAAAGTGCCCATCATAACATTTAAAAAATTAGCATTACCATCTTTAAAAATTAGTGTTAGAATAATAGATTGAAAGTAATGTAACTTTCATAAGACTGTGCGCTTCTTGAGTTGTGAGTACACGGATTTAAAGAGTTTAGTCTTTATTAATATAACCATAAGGGCTTGTGGGTAAGTTAAATATGACAACACAGGGTGCGACTTATGGCTTGAGTTTTCGGCTAGATAAGATAGCGAACTGTGATAAGGAATTGCAGAGAATATTATCACAAGTGCATCACTATCTTTATAATTTTGGCCATAGTAGGCTTTTTTTGGCGATTGGTAAATCATATTTTCAAAAATGCTGCAGAAGTTGGGTGCAGGTGACAACGCATTTAGAAAAATTTCTGCAAGATCCTAAAAGTAATTATTCTTTGTTCATGAGTGTATTAGAACGCGAAAAACAAAAGTTCCCAGAAAATTCTTTTTTTTATAAAAAGCTTAAAGAGATTGAACTTCTTATATCAATGGGACCGAGTTTTTCTTTTGAATCTTTTTTTGTCATACCTTGAGTTATGCAAAAGTCTTGGGATGAAGACTAAAACCTAAGACACATTTCAATCAACCTATCATCAATTTTCAGCCATACCATTTAGAAAATGTTACGTGAACTTCAAGCGATGAATAAATCATAATTGATGAGTTTTAACCAAATCTTGCCACAACCAACCAGCAAATAATCACAAATAACGTAATATAGCCTATCAACCAAAAAAAGGCATTCCATTTAAATGATCGGATGATTTTTTGTTGACTTTTTCCTGAAATAACAAAGGGGGAACGCTTACTTAACCTCTCGCCTGAGAGAATATTAACGGATGTGTTATCTTCAGTTTGAATGGTATGGAAATTCCCAATAGCATAGAGAGCCATACCTTCTTCCATGCGCCACTCACGATACCGATACCGACCTAATGTTCCTAATAATCGCATAAACCAATTTTTAGGTTTTCCTTCAGGATAACGACTAAACCCTTGCCAAGTATCTACATTCGTTGTAGTAATTTGTGCCCCTTTGGGATCGATAATGCAAACGCCAGTTTCGTCTTCTAAAATAAAAGCCTCATTACTTGCTCCATTTTCAATAAGGAACCAGCGATCTTTTGTAGCATGTTCAATAGTATAACGGTACCAAGTACAGCGCGTTTTTGAAAGAAATGCGATAGTTGGTTTTTGCGGAAGACATTTTTGGATGCCACTGAGCTCTACGTAGCCTTGAGCTGCAGATCGGATTTTAGCGGTGGGAGTATCTAGCATAATTCTGGCTTGAACAAAATTTTTATACCACCTGTAAAATGATAAAGCCATAAATAATGTGAAAATGCTTACAATGAGAAGAAAAACTTCGATAGGGATAGTTTTTATTGCGTTTCCATTTAAATAAAATTGATGGAAATTGACTGGTAATGCCATTTTTGAAGTTACCCAGCATTATTTTTTAAAATGTGCATTCATATCAACATCAGTTAATTCAGATGCTGAAAATTCTAGAGGTTCAAAATGTTTAAAAGCAAATATTTTTGCGACTAAGACATCAGGAAATTGTTCTATGCGTATGTTGTTTAAAGTAACGCTCTCATTGTAAAGTTCTCGTCTATCAGCAATCGTATTTTCTAACCCGGATATGCGAGTTTGTAAATGAGCGAAAGTTTCATTTGTTTTGAGCTGAGGGTAATTTTCCGCTAAGGCAAATAAATTACCCAATGAACCTCGTAAAACAGATTCAGCTTGCCCCATCGCTATCACATCCCCTTTCGCTCTGGCTTCCATTGCCGCTTGACGAGCTTGAGTGATTTTTTCTAACGTTTCTCTTTCATATTGCATATATTGTTTGCAGGTTTCGATAAGTTTAGGAAGCTCGTCGTGGCGTTGTTTTAAGAGAACATCAATATTAGCCCATGCTTTTTTAACATTATTTTTAAGTGAAATAAGATTATTGTATACCACGATAAAGTAGACCAAAATGAGGATCCCGCCACCAATGAGGGCGTAGTTTATTAGCTGTGGTGAGATATGCATGAGAAGCCTTCCTTTCTATATATTCACATATTGTATAGTTACAGCACAGGAGTGAGGTGCGAAGACTATATATAGTCATAGCAGATTTTTCAGTAGGACGGCAAGCTTCCGAGACGATATCAGGGATATAGTTGTCATCAATGCTGAAAATTTATATGCGAAGATTAGTGCAACTACATAAGTTTACGCAAGACATAAATATTTCCCTCAACTGGAGCATCTTCCTGATAGCGAATAATGTTTCTTTGATTATTCTCTATTTTGAATCCACTTGATTCACTTAACGTGTGAACATATGTTGATGCATGAGCATAACGTCCTGTTTTGCGTAATTGATAGTCTGGGTAATCCGGGGATGCATTGATTTCTTCAGCAGTAAGATCCTCAATCGAAAAACAAAACAGACCCTGTGATTTCAGTGCGCGATGACAAGCTTGAAAAATCTCTGCTAAGCTACCAAAGTAAACAAAAACATCAGCTGAAATGATTAAATTATATTCACTTTGATGTCGACTCAAAAAGCTAAGCGCATCCATGACGTAAAGTTTATAATAACCTCCCCTTTGGCGTGCCACCTCAATCATGTTAGGCGAGACATCCACTCCAATTAATTTACCTGCTACATCAGAAAATAGAGGGGCACATAGTCCAGTACCACATCCTAGATCTAAAACTGTCCATGGCTCTTTAACGGTGGTGACAAAGGGGGCAACAGCATCGCGCAAAAGTTGTGGAACATGGTATTTAAGATGTGCTTTAACGTGACTATCATAACTATAGGCATATTGATCAAAAAGGGCTTGGGTATATTCAAGCGGAGCGCCCTCAAGATGTGTTTTCCCTGATAAAGCATCTATCATGTGTTGAGCAGTTTTATTATAAGGTTGAAGTGTAAATGCTTGTTGATAATGCTTAAGCGCTTTTTCGCGTTCATTTAAATGTAAGTATACTGTTGCGAGATTATGATGAGCATTAGCGTAGTGTGGATCAATAGCAAGCACGCGTTCATAGCAATTGATGGCATCTTGAGCTTGTGCCAAAGAGCTATAAATAACACCCAAGTGAAATAATGCATCGAGATTTGATGGCTCTTTTTCAGATACTTGTGTTAAGAGCGGGAGAGCTTCATTGAAGCGTTTAAGCGCGCATAATGTGATCCCTAAATTATGCAGTGCTCCTAGATGGTTTGGAGTTGCTTTCAGGACTTCTTGGTAGTGAGCAACGCTATCTAAAAGGCGATCGAGTTGAATGTAGCAATTGGCAAGATTGTAGTGGGTATCGACTGAGTGTGGATTCATTCGCAACGATTTTTGAAAATGACTAGCTGCTTCTTCAAACTTCCCTAAGCGATAGAGTAATGTTCCCAAATTATTATGGGCTTGAGGGTAGGTCGCTTTGAGTCGTAATGCTTCATGGTAGTGGCTTAGGGCTTCGTTTATTTTGCCTATCGCTTGATAAGCGTTTCCTAAGTTATTATGAAATTCAGCGATGTTCGGGGCCGCTTTGACTGCTTTAGCAAGATATTGAGTGGCCTGAGTGAAATTACGCTGCTGAGCATAAGCCATACCTAAACCATGTAACGCATCGGGCTGCTGAGGGTATTGGCTGAGAATTTCATTGAAGATCGTGACAGCCTCATCAATCTGATTATTTTGTTGTAAAGCTAATGCTTGCTCAATTTTCTTTTCAAGCGAAATTTCGTTACTTTTTTCCATCAGACTCTACAATTTGATTGTTTGCTAACATTTATTTTCTAGTTTACCTTTATTTAACGGATTTTTCATGTTTTAAATTCAAATTAATTTGAATTTAAATGGGGTACAATGATGAAGAGAAAGGTGTCATTGTGAGCGTTAGCGAAGCAATCGGTTCTTTTCTGTTTTTGTGTGGATTGCTTCTAACGCTCGCAATGACAGTGGCTCGATCTCTTGTGCTTCCTTCATTCTATTTGGTATTTCCCCCTCCCGCAAAATGTGTGGGTATGAGAGAATACATCTTTTGAATTCGCTGAATAATGACCAGAATTATAGGTAACAATGCATAACGATATTATCTTTTCCCTCTTCTTAATCTTTTGTGGTGCTGCTTTTTTGGCTACGCTAGCGCTTTTTACGCGCCAATCCTTGTTGGTTGCCTATATCATCCTTGGGTTGATTATTGGCCCTGGTGGCATGAAGCTTATCTCTGATCCCGTTGTTCTGAAAGATATCGGCGATATTGGTATTATTTTTCTTCTATTCCTTTTAGGATTGAATTTACAACCACAAAATTTATTAAAGTTACTTAAACAATCGACAGTAATCACGTTATTAAGCTCTTTCGCGTTTGCTGTGATTGGATATAGTGTTGCTCTGGTGGCAGACTTTAATCAAATTGATGCTTTGGTTATTGGGGCATCAATGATGTTCTCGAGTACAATCATTGGCTTGAAATTGCTTCCTACCACGGTGTTGCATCACCAGCGTATTGGTGAAATTGTCATTAGTATTCTGTTGTTACAAGATATTATTGCTATCTTTACTCTATTATTGTTGCATGGTGCAGGTAAAGCAGGTGGTATGCACTTATCGGAATTAGGACGAGTAGTGCTGGCATTACCAGGATTATTCTTATTTGCCTTTTTAGTTGAGCGCTTTTTCTTAATTAAAATTATCCAGCGTTTTAATCGTATACATGAATATATGTTTTTAGTGGCAATTGGATGGTGTCTAGGGTTGGGGCAACTTGCTGAATATTTACAATTATCGTTTGAAATTGGAGCCTTTATTGCGGGTATTTCTATCGCGCAAAGCCCTATCTCTCGATTTATTGCAGAGAGCTTACGTCCGATAAGAGATTTTTTTCTCATTTTATTTTTCTTCTCCTTGGGAGCCAAAATTAATTTAACGACGCTCTCAGAAGTGTGGGTGTGGTCACTCGTGTTAGGTTGTTTAATGTTGGTAGCCAAACCAGTTGTCTTTAAACCTTTATTACGAAAAGTTGCGCCATCTAAAGCAGCAGCTTGGGAGGTTGGGGTTAGAATAGGTCAAATCAGTGAGTTTTCACTCTTGGTTGGATATACTGCAGAAAAAAATAATCTTATTAGTCAATCAGCTTATTCATTAATCCAAATTTCCACTATTATTACTTTTATTGTTTCATCTTATTGGATTGTGAATTGTTACCCCACACCTATAGCTGCTTCAGAGCGGTTACGTAGAGATTAGCTCAGGGTCTGGGACAGAGGATGTAAATGGCAAGAATGGTATACTGTAGAAAGCTGGGATATTCTCTTTGCTTCAAGATGCGAAGCATCAAAGCTGCGATTCTTACAATATCGAGTAGTATAGTTGTTTTATGGTTAGGCTTGGTGACATCTGTATTTGCTATTGAACATTTTGTAGAAACCTTGGGCGTTTCATTGCCAAATCAGCTCAATTTAGCAAAAACACAAGAAAGTGTTTATTTAAATGGTCATGCTGTTGCCCAAGCGTGGGGGCAGCCAGCTTACGTTGCAGCGTTATATACGCCATATATAGAAAAAAGAGCTGAAATGCTGAGTGTCAATGATGAACCCTTAGCGATGGTTTTTTATTTTATTCGTGACGATGTTACAGCAGACATGCTTAGAAAATTATTCACTGAAAGCATACTGGTGAATAATGGCGGATGGGATAATCAACGGCTTGATAGGAAGCGCATTTTAGAGCTTCAAAATCTGCTTAATCGGACTTTTAACGCTGGGGATGTGCTTGCTTTTCATTACTCGCCAAAAAATGGTGTGCTGATGATTGTCAACTCGGAAGTGGAGCATCATTGGCCTCATGCAAAATCGTTTTTTAATATGCTATTGAGAATGTGGGTAGGGCCTTATCCACCTAGCAGAGGATTTAAGCGGGCTATTTTAAATTTTCCAGCAAATATGCAGTAACCTTCAAATATGCAGTAACCTTGCTTCGGCTAAAAGGCTACGTAGGGCAAGCCGGGCAAAACTACCACATGGATTGCTTTCGCTAACATACAGTACAAGCTAGGTAAAACTACAAAGGCAAGTTCGCCCTCTCCCGCTACCGCCTATGCTAAAAGCTTCGGCGTGATTCAGCGGAAGAGGGGAAAGAAAGAGGTAAGAAACGAGAATGAAGCATTAACCTTTTTTAGGTTTGTTTTGTTGCGCTTCAGCCTTGTTTCCTTCTTTTCCTTTTTCTGGTTTTTCAACGGAAAGTAATTCAACCTCAAACACTAACGTTGAGTTTGGTCCAATGATTTGGCCTACACCATGCTCACCATAAGCAAGTTTTGCTGGAATGAATAATTCCCATTTTGCGCCTGGCTTCATGAGTTGCAGCGCTTCAGTCCAACCTGGAATAACACCATTTACAGCAAATTTAACAGGTTCGCCACGATTGTAGGAGCTATCAAATTCCGTTCCATCAATGAGTTTGCCACGGTAATGAGTGGTGACAACATCTGTTGCTTTAGGTGAATCACCTTTGCCTTCTTTAATGACGCGATATTCTAAACCACTTGGTAAAGTAACAACGCCGTCTTTCTTTTTGTTATCTTCCAGGAATTTTTGACCATCAGCTAAATTTTTTGCTGCTAAATTTTTCATGTCAGCTTTCTGCCGTTCCAACATTTCGGTTTGCAATGCCATCAAAGTTTGACGAATTTCATCTTCAGTCATGAGTGTGGACTTATCAGCTTGTCCATCTTTAAAACCTTGAATAAAAGGATCGGCGCTAATATCAATTTTTTGTTTGAGAATACTTTTGCCTACATCAACGCCAATGCTATAACTAATTTTATCTTTTTTATCTTTTAGTTGAGTACCTTGGTTTCCTGCTGACCAAGCATATTGGCTGAAGAAGCAGATACCCACCGTGGTCAGAGCAGCAAATGCACGTTTCATGGATCAGTCCTTTTATCAACAAAGTTAAATGAGATCCCCACTATATCAAAGTTTTGCTTCTAGTCCTAAATATATTCCATCACTATAAGGTCTCAATTGTAATGACCATGTATAGGGTTTTTTACTAACTTCCTCAGTTTTCCAGACTGCATTCGCAGCTGAAAAAGCTATCCACCATCCGAGCAAGCTTTGTGAGAAATAATGTTTATTGTTATTAATGCGCGCTAACCCTGGAAAAGTAGATAACACATAGTAAGAAGTTTTAATTAATGGAAGCTGTGTTTGTTTGGCTAAATTAATAAAAGGAATGGCACCATAAAATGCATGCCCACTGACTGCACGTTGATGTTTAAATAGATGCCATTGGGATTGTTCTGTCTGTGGACGACCGCCTCCTAATAGGTGAGTCAATGCAACTTGCTGTGGTGCACCTACTAAAAGAGTTCGCAATGCATGATTTCCAAAAATGCCTAAACAACTTGCTAATGGTTGTTGGGGATAAGCAGCTTCTATCCCTATCAGTAAAACATAAATCGGAATGCTGATTTTATATTGGGTTATTTCTCCATAATCATTGAAGATATCGGATAGTCTATTTGTGGTATTTCCTCTTAAATGTTGCTGCCATTCATCTTGCAAGCCTTGATCAATATCGGTATTAGCAGCAAGCCCTGCAAGGCCAAGGCCTATTAATTGCTGTGAGAGCCCTGTTGCACTGTAATAGTGTTGATAATCGCATAAAATTTGCCCTCCAATTAAGCTAAGAGGGGAGTTTGCTCTGGCAATGCTGGAGGTTAAGAGTAGAATGGTTAGCAAGTTTCTCATGTTACCAAAAATGAGTTTATTAGATAACATATTATGCAAAAACCTGAATGGCTGAAAGTATTGCTACAAAAAAGAATGCTCTTAGTATTAGCACTTGGTTTTGTCTCCGGGCTTCCATTAGGACTGTCAGGCACAGCCTTACAAGCATGGTATGCCATAGATGGGGTGGATGTCGTTACTATTGGTTTTTTAGCCTTAGTGGGGCAACCCTATGTTTATAAATTTATATGGGCGCCCTTTATGGATAAGTGGCGTGTTCCTTATCTAGGGCGTAGACGTGGCTGGATGCTGATAACACAAATCAGTTTAATAGTTGTTTTATGTTTAATGGCTTTATCAAGCCCTCAAGCTGCTCCTTATCAATTAGCTTTCTTAGCGCTTTGTTTAGCTTTTCTTTCTGCGACACAAGATATTGCCATCGACGCTTACCGAACAGAGTTACTGACTCCCGAAGAGCGCGGCATGGGGACAGCAATGGCTGTCAGTGGTTACCGCATTGCCATGCTAGTGTCTGGTGGACTGACCTTAATTGTTGCTGATTATGCAGGATTTTCTTTCACTTACTTTTTGATGGCTGCATTGATGGGGATTGGCGTATTTGCTACATTTTGGGCGAAAGAACCACAGCAATATCGTGAACCGCCACCCACTTTTGCCGCTGCCTGTATAGAGCCTTTTAAAGAATTTTTAAGTAGACGTCACGCAATTGCTTTATTGGCATTTGTTGTACTTTATAAATTAGGTGATGCTTTTGCTAGCACTTTAACCACAGCTTTTTTGTTAAAAGGGGTGGGCTTTACTCTCAAAGATGTTGGAATCATTAATAAAACTGGTGGTCTTGTTTCAACACTATTTGGGGTTTTTGTTGGTGGCGTGTTAATGGTGAGAATAGGATTATTTCGCTCCTTACTTGGATTTGGCATCATCCAAGCACTAACTAATATTTTATTTTTTGTATTAGCGCTAATGGGGCCTAATTACGGCATGCTTATTCTTACTGTTTGTTTAGAAAACTTTGGCGGCGGTTTAGGAACTGCAGCCTTTATGGCTTTGGTCATGAGTTTATGTAACCCACGTTTTACTGCTACACAATTTGCGTTAATTAGCGCATTGGCCGCTGTTGGTCGTGTTTTTGTCGGGCCTGCGGCTGGCATATTAGTTGAAAATGTAGGTTGGGCAGAATTTTTCTTGTGGACCGTTTTATTTGCGATCCCTGGTTTAATCTTATTAATATGGCTACGTCCAACGATTAATGAGTATGAAGCGCGTCAAGAAGAGGCAATGCAGTCTGGCATTGAAGAAGCAAAAGCAAGCGCTTAGCTTGTTAAAGACCCTCATCCGCCTACGCTTAAAGCTTCGGCGCGACAAGCCCTAACCCTCTCCCGCAGGCGGGAGAGAGGATAATAATGGAAACATCTCCTCCCGCACGGCGGAGAGGGATAAGCGTGGAAACATCTTCTCCTGCAAGCGAAGAGGGAAAAGAATAATAAAAGGGAGAATATTGTTCGCTTTGCTCACGTAAGATTTATTATTAAAGAAGTATTAAAATGGCAAGTAGTATCCAGTCCATTATCGCATCATTTTGTATCTGTATTTGGGGAAGTTTAGCGATGGCAGCTTCATCAACTGATAACATTCTTCATTTTGATTTTCCTGAAGTGCAAATTGGTACCGCAATTAATCCAGAGGGGCCAACGGGGATCACCCTCTTTTACTTCCCTAAGGGCGTACAAGCTTCCGTTGATATTCAAGGTGGATCCGTTGGCACTTTTTTCACTCAAGAAAAAATGCAACAAGGGGAAGCTTATCTGGATGGTGTTGCTTTTACTGGGGGTGGTATCTTGGGGCTAGAAGCGGTCGCAGGTGCGGTATCCAGCTTGTTTGCCGATCAAACCAAGAATGAAGTACAGTTTAGACGTATGCCTCTTATTTCAGGGGCGGTGATATTTGATTATACGCCACGCCAAAACATGATTTACCCGGACAAAGCGTTAGGGCAAAAAGCCTTTGCAGCTTTATCAGCGGGACAGTTTGTGCAAGGAAGACATGGTGCTGGTGTATCTGCTAGCGTGGGAAAATTACTAAGAGATGGTTTTCAACTAGCAGGGCAAGGCGGCGCATTTGCCCAGATAGGAAAAACGAAAATTGCGGTTTTTACGGTAGTGAATGCGGTTGGTGTAATTTTAGATGAGAAGGGTGAAGTTATTTATGGGTTGCCAAAGGGGGCGACAAAACAAACCCTGAACCAACAAGTAACAGAATTATTACAACAACCTAAAAAACCTTTTTGGCCCGAGCCGAAAAATACAACGTTAACGATTGTTATCACAAATGAAAAACTAGCCCCCAGACACCTTAAGCAACTGGGAAGACAAGTGCATCACGCGCTCTCACAGGTAATTCACCCTTACGCCACTATTTTAGATGGGGATGTTTTGTATACGGTAAGCACACGAAGTATTGAAAGCGATCTTTATGCGCCAGGTGCTGACATTGAATCTGATCTCAATGCCAAATTTATTTATTTAGGTATGGTGGCAGGAGAGCTGGCTAAGCAAGCAGTTTGGTCTGCAGTAGGCTATAGTCATCGTCCATGAATTTTCGGCGCTTAAAATCGCGTGTTGTGACTATAGTCCCCACTTTGATGTATTTAACCATTCGTTAAAATCTTTAAGTGAAAGGGGAGGGCTGAAGAGGTAGCCTTGACCAATATCGCATTTCGCTGCTTTGAGCATTTCTAGAGAGATTTCATCTTTAAGCCCTTCAGCGACAACCGTCATGTTAATGTTATGAGCCATGGCAATAGTGGATTGTACAATCTTGGCAACACGTGGCGAATGGTGCATATCTTGAATAAAAGATTTATCAATTTTTAATTCATCAATCGGTAGATTACGTAGGTAACTTAAGGATGAAAAACCTGTGCCAAAATCATCAATCGAAATGTGTGTGCCGAGCTCTTTGAGCTTTCGAATGGCATCCATCGCATTCTCTGGATCAGACATAAAAACAGTTTCGGTGATTTCAAAGGTGATCCACCCTGGAAATATTGCGTTGGCATTGATTAACTCAGAAATAGTGGGAAGCAATTTTTTGTTTAATAAATCTTTTACTGAAAGATTAAGAGAAACTCCAAGATTGATCCCCTGTTGATGCCAGGTGTTGCATTGAATAATCGCTTTTTCCAGTAACCATAATGTGAGTTTTTTTATATGTCCGGTTTCTTCTGCAAGTGGTATGAATTGATCTGGCGTCATGAATCCTTTAACAGGGTGTTGCCAACGAATTAATGATTCTACTTGCACTATTTTATTACTTGCTAAATTGATCTTGGGCTGAAAATATACTTCAAATTCATTTTGTGCTAATCCTTCTCTTAATTCACTCATTAATGAAATTTTATTGAAATGATGGGGATCTTTCTCTATTTGGTAAACTGTGTACCGCTCAGGAGAAAATCTAGCTTGATATAGTGCAACGTCGGCTTTTTGAATAAGTGCTTTTGCTTCAAATCCATCTTTGGGATAAAAACTAAATCCAACTAAAGCATCAAGATCAATATTGACGGTATACACGCTAAAAGGAGTTTCAAATAGTTGGATAATGTTATCTGCTATTTCTGCATAATTTTCAGGATCGACATTGGGCATGACAGCAATAAAAACATTGTTGGCAAGACGCGCAATAAATTCCGCATCGAGACTATTGGTTAATCTGGCAGCGACATGATGGAGCAATCTGTCACCAATAGGATGGCCAAGAGCATGGTTAATTTGAGGAAATCTGTCAATTCCGATGGTAACGATGGCAACGTGCTTTTGCTCGTTATTAAAAACTGGTAAACGTTGTGTGAGATAATCGGAAAAATAATTTCGATTTGGCAGCGTAGTGACAGGATCATGCGTAATAAGGAAAGTATTTGAGATGTTTTCTTTTGTTTGCTCAGTATTTGATTTGATGCAAAAAGAAGCGATTGCAATACTTCCTCCTAAGAGAAGAAAGATACAACCTAGGGATGCGACCATTTGTTGAAGTATGCTAAGCGTAGGAATGAAATAGCACAGTGCAATAAAGCTGAATTGAACCAACATCAATAATAAAACAAAATACAAGCAGATCTTGATTTGAAACCGCATTTATACTTTTCCCATTTTGAATTTATACTTTGTTGTCATCGCTCTTTCATCTCAGTTACGTAGCAAAGCGTACGCATCTGGGGATCCATTCGCTCGGCGCCTCACCTAAATTCAAACTGGTTCGAGTATACGCCCAGCACTCCATTCTAGGCTTTTATTTTTTATTTGTTAGCTTTATGAATTAGTCATATTTTTTTCTAATTTATCTTTCCTATCTGTTCATTATAACCTTTCGTCATAGGAGTGTTGCACGCAAATTTCGATAGGTTACATTACGCCCATCAAAGCAATTTTATCAAAGGGGAAAATTATGAAAGAACTAAGCATGATGGAAGTAAAAGAAGTTGCTGGTGCTGGCATCGTTTTAGAATTCGCAACAACATTAGCAGGTGCAGCAATTGGGTGCGCAGTCGCTGGCACGGCAATACCAGCTGCAAGCGTCGCATGGTTAGGACTCGTTCCCGTTTCTGTACCATTAGCAGGTGCTTTTATTGGTGGGACAATTGGTCACATTCTTTACAATGTAGAGGAAATTACTACTGATATTGCTACAGTGACCCACAGCTCGCTATATGCATAGTATTAATGATTGAAACTGAAAATAAAAGGAAATAAAAATGAAACAACTCAATACCAATGAAATCGAACAAGTATCTGGTGCTGGCCTTTTATCTGTTGCTAATGTTTTTGCCGGAGGCTTATTGGGCGGCGCGGCTGCAAGCCAGATTGGGGCTGTGGCTATTGCAGGTGTTGCTGTGACTGCACCTTACATCGTTGCATCAGGCGTTATATTAGGTGCAACTTTCGGTTACGCTATATCACAGTCAGCAGAGACTCCTTCCTACTATTATTATTAAGATTTTTAACAGGGATGTTTTTTACATAGTCTTCGCAGAGAGTTCTTCGACTTGGCGTAGGCGGATTGCTCTAAAACTTGCCGATCAAAGAAGAATCCTCTGCTGTGACTAAATTAAATTCCGTCTTTACTAAGACGGGATCGCTAGCGCCATTAGTGATTGCGTATCTCAAACATTCAGGGTGAGTTTAGCAAATCGTTCTTGTGCTTCAAGTTGAGCTTTTTCGATAAGTTGATCATTTTTCGCTTTTTGTTGTTCAACTTCGTGATGAAATTGAGTGACCAGCCCTTGTTGGGTTAAAACTATTTCTGGTAGAAGTGCCTTATCATCTGGCAGTTGATCAATTAAGATTGCACACTGTTCAAACAATGAAGATTTTTCTTTTTTGGCTAAATATTGTTCTAATTCAAGACTAGCGTCATCAATAGGACACATCATTCGTGGGATAAAATTGTCATTATTGACCACAGTAGCCTTAGCAGCATATTTTTCTACTAATAGCTTGGCAGCATTTAATTGTCCATTTTGGCAAGCCCAATGTAGTGGTGTATCACCATTACTATCCTTGAGCTTATTAACATCTGTTTTACCATTTTCTAAATAGCGTTTTAGACCATCTACATCATTTTGTGCTGCAGCTAAGTGAATAGGTGTGATCTTCTTTGTATTACCCACAGCCGCTAATTCTGGTTGATGCTCGAATAAGGCATTGATAAAGGCAGTATCACTTTTTCTTTGCGCATAATGCAATGCTGTGTCTCCGGCACCATCTTGCATCGCCAGATTGACCATCTTTCTTTCAATCATCTTATTCAATACAGACACTAAGCCAAATTGTGCGACTGCATGAATGCAACCAATGATTTTGTTTGATGTGAGCGTAACAATGAAATTGGCGCTATCAACGTCTTTTAATGCTTGCAAGCATTTTTCTTCTTTTTCTGCTTTTTCCACGCCTTTTTCAATGATCGCGTCGTAAAGTTTCCATTGAGCTTGTGAGGGCATATTAATTTTCCGATGAGTGGTTAATTTATAATGATGAAGAGCTTATAGAGGATAGAATAAATTGTAAAGCTATCTTACATATTTTTTGATCTTATGTTGAATGTTTTAATGTGGAAGTACACGTAAATACTGTTTGGCATGCCGTTTTTTTAGGGCTACAAGCAACCATATTAGAATGAAATACACCTAAAAATTTCATGCAATTTTCCCTCCGGTTGATGAATTCACTATTTTGTCAGACAGTTGACTTTGTGAGTAATTGTTCATTCATTTATAATAATCCTCAAGAAGTGTGATCTTATGAAACCTATAAGGCATAAATAGGGTCAAAAAATTAGTGGAAAATACTGTAAGAGGTATAAACAATGCTCCGTTCTGACTTTAATAGTGATAAAAATTTTAATCAGCTAATGCAACAAATTATAGTGGGGATCCTCAATGCAGAATACTCCCATGAGCAGATTAGGGAGCTAATTCGTAAGGCAAATGGTTCTTTAGTAAAAGGAGAACCGATTGATCTTCGAACGATGCAAATAAGGAATAATGATAAATCCTATTCACTGAATGACTATTTGTCTGCAATTCAAAAACTTCCTCAAGGCAAATTATTGTTAGCCGCAATGAAATCATGGGGAGAGGATAACAAAGTACAGCTTCCTGATGAGGTAGTATCTCTCATTCAATCGGTGATTGTGAAAGAAGGTAAAAAAGAAGTCAATGAAGACGAAGATTTTATCATCATAGAAGAAAAAAGACATATCAGCGCAGAAGAAGACGTTTATGCTGACAGAAATGCTTATTTAGATGAAGATAATAATGATTTGTACGAATTGCTTCAAAAAGAATTAGGGCCAGAACAGGTTATTGGTGATAGCAAATCAGCTTATGCTTGGAAATTCAAGAGTGGACAAGATAATCTTGACAATAAGGATGTGATTAATCTTTTCTTCTTAGGTACCTCAACACCGCCTTTATTTGGTATTCACAATGTTGATGTGGCCGAAACGGGTCATATTATTTGCCAGCTTGCCTTACAAAAAGCAAAAAAAGGAGAACCAACACTATTGGTAAAAGGAATTGCTACAGCCAATATGGGAGGTGATTTTCCGTTGTCAGCGTTGAAAAATCCTAATATTCAAGGCGTCAGTAATTCTAACTTTGAATCTGTGCAAAAGACGCTTACAACGGTAAAAGGTACTGGTGCGGAAAAAAGAGTCAGCATGGCGATGGAGCAGTACTTTATACCCAACTTATTTAAAATGATTACTGAAAAGCCATTGCAGCATCGTCAAGAGCTCATGATCAATTTAGCAGGGCATAGCCGAGGCGGGATCACCACTTTTATTGCAGCAGACTGCATTAATCAATTTATTGAGCAGATGATAAATGGCAAAGAAGGTGTTGATTACGATGTGAAAACGCTTTCACAAATGTGTGGTTTGTCGCAATCAGAAATAAGGACAGCCATTCAAAATATTAAGGATAATCAACAAAAAATCAAAATGAAACTCTGTGCCTTGGATCCTGTCGAGGGTGCACGTTCAATGGCTGATTGGTCATCACCTTTTTCTGGCAATACACCTAAAATTAAAGTTCCAATCGCCGGATTAACCAACCAAATTACTTGTTCTTATGAATCGATGCCTGAACGATTGTCTGAAGCCTGCGTCTTTTTTGCTTCTGATGAAAGAAGAAGTGGTTTTAGACCGACTATTCCTTCTTTTTCTGATAAAACCAAAGTTGTTTTTAAGCGTGCACATGGTAAACATGGAGGCATGACCGGAAATTTTGGTAATGATGGAAATGCTGGGCAATTTAAATATAAAACTTTTGGCACAAACAAGAAATTACAACAAGCGATGATTGGCATCTTTGATGAAACCTTATTAGCAATGAATGAGTTTTTATCCACGAACAAAGAATTGCCTTGTTTCCCTAGAAATACATTACGAAGAATTTTCAGACAACCTGAATATGCTAATACTAAAGGATTGCTGCTAGATGTATTAAGTAATCATGTACAAATAGAATTGTTAAATGAAAAAGAATTAATTCTAAATATTGAAAAAATGATGCATGAATTTCCTGCAATGAATTTCATGTTTTACGAAGCATTACATCAAGATGCTGAAGCAGCGATTGAGAATCATAAAAAAGAATTACTATCATTAGAAACTGAATGGCGACAAGATACAAATATAGGAACTACGCTGGATAGAGATGCTTGGCATCAAGACAGAAAGGTCTATGTACGTGGGAAAAAAGTTAAAGGGAGCGTTAAATGGCATGAATTCGACTTAGAAGAAATGGTGCCAACCCGTTTGCCGGAAGTCATTTATCACGGTGTTCGCGCAAAAGGTATGCTTTTACCATTAAACAAGCATAATGAAGCGTTGCTGGCTAGTTTTTATCAATTTAAAAACAAGATAGAATTTCTTGCAAATACTTCTAGCTTATCCTTGGAAGAAAAAAGAGCAATCTTGTTTGGTCAAGATTTCGATACCTTTCTTGACTTATTAGATAATGCTGCAGAATTTCCAGAAAACAAGGAAGGAATTCTCGCTATGATTACTGAATTGATGATAGATCTTGATTATCAATATCAGCTGGTTGAACCCGGGATAGCCTTCAGGTTTCAAAAAGTATCTGATAAATTAGGGTTAGAAATAGAATCATTAGAAACACGTTGTGCTGACATTCAACTAGAATCTATCATCAAATATCTTTTATCAGGTGGTATTAACAAATTATCTTTTGAAGAAACAAAAACGTTGATAAATCACGTAAAAGAGTTACATGACAGAGTTCAATACAGAGAAAAAGTTGATTTAAGTCGAGGACGAATTTCATTCGACAAGTATGATGATATTGCTTTAGGATTTAGTTCTGAACAGTTTTTAATATATCAACGTTTTCTAGCCATACTCGAAGATAGATTAGAGCTTAAGGCTGAATTGGATCAGTATATCGATGGAATCGAAGCTTATATAGAATCAAAACAAACTGTAACCGGGCAAGATACCAGAGAAATCGAAGAACTTTTAGGGAGATTGAAAGAAGTTCGTGAAAAACTGAATACTTTCAGTAACAACATGGAGGATGACGCGCATGCGCAAAGAACACTCAGAACGCACATGCAATCATCGCTAAGAGACTATAAGGAAAAGAAAGGGTTTCAGGGCTACGTGGCTAAGTATGTAAAACAGGCTCCTGGATCGGTGCTTTGCATTCAAGCCGTTGAAGAAAGTATTTTGAACCGTAAAGCATTACAAGAAATGAAAAGAGAGGAAAATCTTCATCAGCGCGAAATTCTGCAGCAGGACTTAGATACCTATATGGAGACCGTAAAACAATATATCGAATCATTTAAATGGGGTAAGCCTGAAGGATCTGCGGGCGAGTTACTATTAGCGCTACAAGCATTGAAAGAAAAGAGTAGCAGAAAGCAACCATCAGAAGTTGCTGAAAAAATGAAAAGAGTCGTGGAGAATTATATTAATGATAATGCTCATAAACTTACACCAGTAAATCGTGGCTATCTTGTGTCTTATGCGACTTCTTACGATAGTTGCGCAGCTAAGATACTTCAAGCCAAAGAAGAACTGCAAAAGAAAAGACTTGAAATTGTAAAAGCAAAATTAATGTCACCGGAACAATCTAAACATAAGATGTAAGTAAAAAGCCCCTCTTGAGGAGGGGCTTTTTAATAGCAAAACTACTTTTCTGGAACGCCGCCTTGGGTTAACTTCGCTGGATCTAACAGATGCTGTAATTCTGTTTCCGATAGCGATGTCATTTCTTTAGCAACATCCATTAAAGGTCGACCTTGCTGGTAGGCTGTTTTGGCAATTTTAGCGCCAAGCTCATAGCCAATAACTGTGTTCAACGCAGTTACCAAAATGGGATTACGAGATAATTGCTCATTGATACGCGCCGTATTCACGGTGAACCCAGCAATGGCTTTATCAGCAAGCGCTTTGGCACCATTGCTCAAAAGAGAAATACTTTGCAATAAATTATGTGCAATCACTGGTAGCATCACATTAAGCTGAAAATTACCTGACTGGCCAGCAACGGTGATGGCTGTATCATTTCCCATGACTTGCGCGCAGATCATACAAACGGCCTCTGGAATAACAGGATTCACTTTGCCAGGCATAATAGAGCTGCCTGGTTGTAGTGCGGGCAGCGCAATTTCACCTAATCCTGCTAAAGGACCGCTATTCATCCAGCGTAAATCATTAGAGATTTTCATCAAGCTCACGGCAATCGTTTTTAACTGCCCTGATAAAGCGACAGCAGCATCTTGGCTACTCATGCCTTCAAAGCGGTTTTTATTCGCTGTAAAAGAGATCCCAGTTTTTTGGCTTAAAGCAGCAACAACGCGTTGCCCAAATTCTGGATGTGCATTGATTCCTGTGCCGACTGCCGTACCTCCTATTGCAAGGGCTTGTATATGGGCACGTACCGCTTCAATACGCTCTATACCTGCTTGGATCTGGGCAGCCCAGCCACTTATTTCTTGCCCTAGGGTAACAGGCATAGCATCCATTAGGTGAGTGCGCCCCGTTTTAGTGACATTATTTAATTCTTTAGCGCGCTTATTTAATACTTCAAGCAGGTGGTTTAAAGCGGGGAGTAAGTGCTCATGAATTGCAATACTGGCACTAACATGAATAGCGGTTGGAATAACGTCGTTGCTGCTTTGGCTCATATTAACGTCATCATTAGGATGAATGTCCAACGAAGAAAGATTTTTTGCCAACTGCGCAATTACTTCATTTGCATTCATATTGGTGCTGGTGCCAGAACCAGTTTGAAAAATATCCAATGGGAATTCTTTATCGAATTTACCAGAAGCTACTTGTGTTGCCGCATCGATTATCGTGTCGGCTTTTTTAGCATCAAGCAATTTCAATTCTTCATTGGCTTTTGCGGCTGCCCCTTTAATCAGACCCATCGCCTGAATCATTAAGCGAGGCATCGTGATGCCAGAAAGGGGGAAATTTTCAATAGCCCGTTGTGTTTGGGCACCATAAAGTGCGTCTTCGGGCACTTGCATTTCGCCCATACTATCTTTTACTGTGCGTAAGGTTTTTTTATTCATGGATGAGCACCTTCGTTTCTTGTTTTTGTTAAATTTCGTAATACGTAATGAAGGATCCCACCATTATGGTAGTATTCCATTTCTTTGGGCGTATCAATTCGCACAAATGCCTTAAATTCACGTTTATTGCCTTTTTCGTCTTCAACTTCAACGGTTAAAGTTTCATTGGGTTTTAACGTGTTAAGTGAAATGGAATAAGACTCTTTCCCTGTCAGCTTCAACGTTTCTGGATTTTCGCCATTGACAAATTCAAGCGGTAATACGCCCATGCCAATTAAATTGGAGCGATGGATCCGCTCAAAGCTTTCTGCAATGACTGCTTTTACCCCTAACAAATTGGTGCCTTTCGCAGCCCAATCGCGTGAGGAGCCTGAACCATATTCTTTGCCAGCGAGAATGATAAGCGGGGTATGCTCTTCTTTGTAGCGCATTGCTGCATCATAAATGCTCATTTGCTCGCCTGAGGGTTGGTAACATGTCCATCCACCTTCTGTATTAGGAGCAAGTTGGTTGCGAAGACGTATATTTGCAAAAGTACCGCGTATCATCACTTCGTGGTTACCACGACGAGAACCGTAAGAGTTAAAATCTTTTACCGCAACACCTAAGCTTTGCAGATATTCACCCGCGGGTGATTTAGGACTAATCGAGCCTGCAGGGGAGATATGATCGGTTGTCACCGAATCTCCTAATTTTGCTAAGACGCGCGCTTTAGTAATATCTTGCAAGGCAGGAATTTCATGCTTCATTCCTTCAAAATAAGGAGGGTTCTTCACATAGGTTGAATCATTGTCCCATGCGAAAAGCTCTGAAGAAGGAGCAGGCAAGTCACGCCATTGCTCATCACCTGTAAATACATGTGAATAACGTGAAGAAAACATTTCAGGATCAATTGCACTATGGATGACGGTTTGGATTTCTTCTTGTGAAGGCCATAGATCTTTCATGTAAACATCTTGGCCTTTTGCGTCTTTGCCTAATGGTTCTTTATAAAGATCGATATCCATGGTGCCTGCAAGTGCGTAAATCACCACTAGCGGAGGAGAAGCAAGAAAGGCATGACGAACTTCAGGGTGAATGCGGCCTTCAAAGTTGCGGTTACCTGATAGTACTGCAGCAACAGCAAGATTGCCGTCTTTAATTTCTTTGCTCACCTGCTCTGGTAAGGGGCCAGAGTTACCGATACAAGTCGTGCAACCATATCCGACTAAGTTGAAGCCCAACGCATCGAGATGAGGCATGAGTCCACATTTTTCTAAGTAGTCTGTGACGACTTGAGAGCCAGGTGCTAGGCTGGTTTTTACCCAGGTTTTTGGCTTTAAGCCTTTTTCATGCGCGTTTTTAGCAATCAAACCTGCTGCTATCATCACCGCAGGGTTGGAAGTATTGGTGCAGCTTGTAATGGCTGCAATAACCACTGAACCGTGATGTAATTTCGAATTATCTTTCTCTGGTGCTACGGCGGGGGTGTCTCTGTCAAGAATGTGAGCGCCTTCATTAACACTTCTTTCTAATATATGCAGATTGCCATTGCCGTTCGCTTTCTTGGCTTTACTATCTTCGAGTAGAGATTCCAACGTTGTATGATAGGCTTGTTTTGCTACACGTAAGTTAATTTTATCTTGTGGCCTCTTGGGACCAGCAATACAAGGTACCACGTCAGCAAGATCAAGAGAAAGCACATCGGTGTAATCGGCTTCTCTTGCTTGAGATGCTCTAAAAAGTCCTTGTGCTTGCGCATAGGTTTTAATTAAATCGCATTGTTTTTGATCACGCCCTGATAGTGCAAGATAATTTAAGGTTTCATTATCGATTGGGAAGATACCACAGGTAGCACCATATTCTGGCGCCATATTACCAATGGTTGCTCTATCGGCAAGTGAAAGACCGTCTAATCCATCGCCGAAAAATTCGACAAACTTACCGACAACCCCTTTCTTACGTAAAATTTCTGTGACGGTGAGCACGAGATCTGTGCCAGTGGCTCCAGAGGGAAGTTGTCCACTTAATTTAAAACCAATTACTTGAGGAATAAGCATGGTAACAGGTTGGCCTAGCATAGCGGCTTCTGCTTCAATACCGCCTACGCCCCATCCTAAGACACCCAGACCATTAATCATCGTGGTATGTGAATCCGTGCCGACAAGCGTATCGGGAAAGGCTTGTAGTTTGCCATTGCGCTGCTCGCCAAAAATAACGCGCGCAAGATATTCTAAATTTACTTGGTGAACGATACCGGTACCAGGAGGAACTACTTTGAAGTTTTGAAATGCTTGTTGTCCCCAACGTAGGAATACGTAGCGTTCATGGTTTCTGTCAATTTCAATGGCGGTATTTTTTTGGAAAGCGGCATTTGTACCGAAATAATCCACCATCACAGAGTGATCGATAACCAACTCTACAGGAGAAAGAGGGTTAATTTTGGTAGGATTTCCGCCCAGTTGTTTCATTGCTTCGCGCATAGCTGCCAAATCGACCACAGCAGGAACACCGGTAAAGTCCTGCAAGATAACTCGGCTAGGGGTGAACGCAATTTCAGTATTGGGAGTTGCTTTGGGATCCCAGTTTAATAAAGCCTCAATATCTTCGCGACGAACACTGATGCCATCTTCGCAGCGTAATAAGTTTTCGAGCAATATTTTCAGAGAGAAGGGAAGTCTATCTACATCATATTTGGCAGGTAATTTTTTTAGATTGTATATCTCATAAGTAGTGTTATTTACATTTAATGTGTCTTTGGTTTTGAAACTGTCTTTCATGCCTGCCTCCTGACTCTTCCCATTTTGAATTTATGCATTGTTGCCATTGCTCTCTGCCCAGTTACGTACCAAAGCTTTCGTTCGCTTGGCGCCGTGCCTAAATTCAAACTGGTCGAGTAGCAACTGGGTTAGCACCCAGCAGAATATGTATTTCTTAGGTTCATCCTAGAAGAGTTAGTTTATTCCCTTTTAAAGATTTATGCGACCTTCCCCCAAGCGCTCGTTGGATCTACAGCGCTATAAAAAATATTTAGGAAAACTGACTTCTTTTCTTGACACAAAGTGTGAACGGGAGACTACACTTTTTGTAAGGAGGAAAACCCATGGAAGTTAACGAACCTATTAATCACAGATTAATTAATTCCAGGGATTGCTGTTTCAATGTGCGAAAGGCAGCCAGGGCAGTGACGCAATTTTACGATCATTGCTTGGAGCCCGCTGGGATAAGAGCAACGCAGTTTACGTTGCTTGTTTCTATGGCTTCAGTTGCGGCTCGTACACTAACAGAAATGGCAAGTACCTTAGTAATGGATAGGACTACCTTAACGCGTAATCTTAAGCCACTAGAGAAACTTGGCC
>MKTN01000049.1 GCA_001898235.1 Gammaproteobacteria bacterium 39-13 | reverse complement strand
CAATATCCGAATTATCCTTTGCCAGCCTAGTCATCCAGGAAATATAGGCGCCTGCGCGCGCGCCATGAAAAATATGGGCCTTAATCGGCTGACCTTAATACGCCCAGAAATCTTCCCACATGCGAGTGCGACTGAACGTGCCTCTGGGGCAGATGATGTTTTAGCCAATGCTAAAGTGGTGGAGACGCTAGAAGAGGGGATTGCAAATTGTCACTGGGTATTTGGGACAAGTGCACGTTCTCGGGAATTTCCTTGGCCGCAAATGACGTCCAGAGAAGCTGCAGAAAAAGTCGTTTCATTTGCACAAGAGCATCAAGAAATTGGTATTCTTTTTGGTACGGAGCGAAGTGGCCTCACCAATGCTGAGCTTCAGCGTTGCGATTTTCATTTGACTATTCCAACACATCCATCCTATTCGTCTTTAAATTTGTCTCAAGCTGTTCAAGTTGTTGCTTATGAGATTTATCAGCATTGGTTAACGAAAAAACCGATTGATTCCGCTCAGCCTGTTGAAACGCATTTTGAGAAGGCAACGAAAGAAGAAATAGCTGGATTGTTAAAGCATTTCGAAGAAACTGCAATCAAAATCGGTTTTATGGATCCAGATCATCCGAAAAAACTATTGCCGCGTTTAAAGCGACTATTTTCCAAAGCGCAATTAGAAAAAGAAGAAATCAATATTTTGCGTGGATTTTTAAAGCTGACGCAGCGATAAAGGCTTAGCCCCGCCGAGCGAAGCAAAGCGTAGGCAGGTAAACTTGACTATTTTAGTCGGGTATGACACTCTTCGCTCGATTCTTAAGAGTGAGTTATGTTATGAAACTAACAACCAGGGGGCGATACGCTGTAACGGCGTTACTTGATCTTGCTCTTCATCAGCAGCAAGGGCCTACTACTGTCTCTCAACTTGCCGTTCGTCATGGGATATCTCCAGCTTATTTAGAAAGGCTCACTGGCGTGATGCGCGCAAAAGGCTTATTGAAAAGCATACGTGGCCCTAAGGGCGGGTATGTATTAGCGCGTCCAGCAGAAGAGATAACGCTCGCTGATATTATTGAAGCAGTAGATGAACGCATCGATACAACTCGATGTAAAGGTAAGGCTAATTGCCAAGCTGGTACAATGTGTTTAACCCATCATTTATGGGATGAATTAAACAACGAAATATTTCATTTTTTTCAAGGGATCACGTTGAGCGCATTAGCGCTTAAACCACAAGTGATGGCTCTTGCAAAACGTAAAATACCTTCATTACAGGTGAGAACATGCACAACGTCACTGTAATTTCTTTTGATGCTAAATGTGAACAACGCTGTAGTCGTAAATTAGCACAGCAATTGTTACATCATGGGTTGGCAACTATTGTGAAATTTTATCCTTATACTTTGCGATTGAAAGGTAAACCATTTAATCCAAATGATCCTTTTGCTGAAGAAGTACAAGGTCCATCTCATCCTCAGATAAATCCACCCGCATCAAAGCGCCTAAAATTGTTTTCGGAAGATGTAATATGAAGAAACCACTATATTTTGATTATGCGGCCACAACGCCGATGGATCCTCGGGTGATAGAGAAAATGACCTATTGCTTAAAAGAAGATTTTGGCAATCCGGCATCACGTTCGCATAGCTATGGTTGGCAGGCTGAAACCCTGATTGAAGAGGCACGTGCTGAGGTTGCTGCTTTGATCAATGCCGATCCGCGTGAAATTATCTGGACAAGTGGCGCAACAGAATCTGACAACTTGGCGTTGAAGGGCGCGGCACAATTTTATCAGCGCAAGGGCAAACATATTATTACCAGCAAGATTGAGCACAAAGCTGTTTTGGATAGCTGCCGTCAATTAGAGCGTGAAGGATTTGAAGTGACATATCTTGAGCCTGATCATCAAGGGGTGATTGCGGTAGAGAAAATCAACGCTGCTATTCGTGACGATACGATACTGGTATCTATTATGCACGCAAATAATGAAATTGGCGTGATCCAAGACATTGAAGCGATTGGGAAAATGACCCGCGAAAAAGGGATCATTTTCCACGTAGATGCTGCTCAAAGTGTGGGTAAGATCCCTCTTGATATGCAAAACAATGAAATAGATTTACTTTCTATTTCTGGGCATAAAATCTATGGTCCTAAAGGGATCGGCGCACTTTATGTGCGTCGTAAGCCCAGAATAAGATTAAACCCACAAATGCATGGTGGTGGACACGAGCGTGGAATGCGCTCAGGAACGCTTGCGACGCACCAGATTGTAGGTATGGGAGAGGCGTGTCGAATCGCCAAAGCGTCATTACAAGAAGAGGCTAATCGAATTAGCGCATTGCGTGACAAGCTTTGGGATGGGTTAAAGGATATTGAAGAGATCTACCTCAATGGTCATCCAGAAAAGCGTCTTCCTGGGATTTTGAATCTCAGTATCAATTTTATTGAAGGTGAGTCCTTAATCATGGGACTAAAAAATCTTGCACTTTCATCAGGTTCGGCCTGTACTTCGGCAAGTTTGGAACCATCTTATGTCCTGCGTTCGCTTGGACTAAATGATGAATTAGCACACAGCAGCTTGCGTTTTTCATTCGGACGATTTACGACTGAAGAAGAAGTGACAATGGCAATACAAGCGGTTCGAAATGTGATTACGCGCTTACGTGAAATGTCTCCTTTATGGGACATGCACAAAGAGGGTATTGATCTCAGTACGATTGAATGGGCTGCACACTAGATTGTGATAACAGGGGTTAAAAATGGCATACAACGAAAAAGTGATTGATCACTATGAAAACCCAAGAAATGTTGGGAATTTAGATAAAAATAGCCCAAATGTTGGCACTGGCATGGTCGGCGCACCTGCCTGCGGTGACGTGATGAAGCTGCAAATTGAAGTAGATGAAAAAACGGGTATTATCCAAAACGCCGTATTTAAGACGTTTGGTTGTGGGTCCGCTATTGCTTCGAGTTCTTTAGCCACAGAATGGTTAAAGGGGCGTACTTTAGAGGAAGCTGATAAAATAAAGAATACAGAGATAGCGGAAGAGTTGAAGCTTCCACCGGTGAAAATACACTGTTCATTATTGGCGGAAGATGCAATTAAAGCAGCAGTAAATGATTATCGAGCAAAACATGAACGTACCACAGATAAAGTTACCGACTGATTTACCGCTAAACGATCCTGGACTTTTAGTGACGAGCAATGCTTTGCATCACATTAAGCGTTCCTTAGAAAAAGCCACACGTGCTCCTAAGCCTATTGGGATAAGAGTCGGCGTGAAGAAAGCAGGCTGCTCAGGGTATGAATATGTGCTGGAATATGCTTATCCAGATAGTCAGCGCAGTATTGATTTTGCCTTTGGTGTGGATGATGTCACGGTGCTGATTGATAAGGAAATATACTTAAAATTTTTTAAGGGCGGCACCACAATGGATTTTCGCAAAGAGGGACTTAATGAGGGATTGCAGTTTGAAAACCCCAATGTAGGCAATCAATGCGGTTGTGGTGAAAGTTTTACCCTGGCAGATGAATGAATGACATATAATTTGAACCCTGATTTTTTCGAGCTGTTTGGCTTACCTAAAGCATTCCATCAAGATAATGCGCTAATCAAAACTCGATTGTATCAATTGCAACAACGGATCCATCCAGATAACTATATTAATGCGACGCCTCATGAAAAGCGTTTAGCGATTGAATATGCTGCAAGAGTGAATGAAGCTTATCGGATATTAGAATGCCCATTAAAGCGAGCTGTTTATTTGTTAAAGCTCCAAGGCATTGATGCACTTAATGAAATGGATACGAGTATGCCGATGGATTTTCTCATGGAGCAAATGAGCATACGGGAACGAATGAGTTTAGTTCATCATAGTCATAGTGCAAGTGATTTGCTGCAGCTTAAAAAAGAAATAGACGCTGCTTTAATTGAATGCGAGAAGCGACTACGTGAATATTTAGGTCATGAAGCAACAGATCTTTCTGAAGCGCGCTTATGGGTACGCAAAATGCAATTTTATGTACGATTGCACGAAGAGCTTGCCACAATGACTTCTGCTACTTTAAGCAAAGATCAGGATTAAACTTATGCCATTATTGCAAATTCAACAGCCAAGCACCATAAAGCCACGTCGTGCAGTCGGAATAGACTTAGGGACGACCTACTCATTAGTTGCCAGTGAAGTGGATGGTACAATTCAGGTATTATCTCAGGAAAGTGGTGAAAAATTATTGCCCTCTGTTGTGCAGTATTTAGCAACAGGAGAAGTGGTAGTAGGGGAAAATGCAAAATCACATCTTGCTTGTGATCCCCTTAATACTATTTCGTCTATAAAGCGTTTGATGGGACGAAGCTATCAAGATATTCAAAAAACAGCCCTGTCTTTTCCTTATCATTTTTTAGATAAGGATCCGCAAATTATTGAATTGCAAACAGTTGCAGGCCCTGTTTCTCCCATGATGGTATCAGCACATATCTTAAAGAAATTGATGGTTGTGGCGCAGGGGCTTGATCCTGACATTCATGAAGCCGTTATTACTGTTCCTGCTTATTTTGATGATGCTCAGCGCCAAGCCACTAAAGATGCAGCGCGAATGGCTGGGATTAAAGTTTTGCGATTATTAAATGAGCCCACTGCGGCAGCATTAGCTTACGGATTAGATAGAGGAGCTGAAGGAACCTGCCTTATTTTTGATTTGGGTGGTGGTACTTTTGATGTGTCATTGCTGCAGTTATCGCAAGGTATATTTGAGGTTTTAGCAACAGCCGGCGATACCGCATTGGGGGGAGATGATATTGATCATATTATTGCCCAGTGGGTATTGAAGCAATCTCAACTTTGTATTTCTGACGTTAATTTTCCTGAATTAATACTTAAGGCGCGTCAGGCAAAAGAATATTTAAGTGAACACGATACTGCTTCTATTTCTTTAGGAAATGGCTGGCAAGGTGAATTAACCTTGAATATTTTTAACCAATTAATCTTACCTTTGGTAGACAGGGCGCTGATGCTTTGTCAGCAAGTTTTGCAGGATGCGAAAAAATCACCTGAGGATATTTCGCATATTGTGATGGTTGGCGGCTCAACCCGCACGCGTTTTATTCGTGAAAAAGTAGCGGAATTTTTTGGGAAAATGCCATTGACAGATATTGATCCTGATCAAGTTGTTGCCATTGGCGCGGGCATACAGGCAAATATATTAGTAGGGAATCATGCACAAGATGCATTGTTACTCGATGTTATACCATTATCATTAGGTATTGAGATGATGGGTGGCGTTGCAGACAAAATTCTGATGCGCAATACCCCGATCCCTGCACAAGCAACACAGATGTTCACGACTTTCCAAGATGGGCAAAACGGCTTAAGTTTACATATCGTGCAAGGAGAGCGTGAGCTTGCTAAAGATTGCCGATCGTTAGCGCGGTTCGATTTAACCGGTTTTCCTGGGATGACCGCTGGGAAAGCACGTATCGAAGTGACTTTTCGCGTTGACAGTGATGGTTTATTAAAAGTGGAAGCAAAAGAACTTGGTAGTGGCATTCAAAGCCAAATTGAAGTCAAACCAACTTACGGTTTGACAGAAGAGGCTGTAATTTCTCTGATTGAAGATTCCATTCATCATGCGCAAGAAGATATGAATTTACGGAAGCTGCACGAAAAAATAGGTGAAGCGCAGCATTTATTAATGAGCCTTGATAGAGCCCTGGAAAAAGATGCTCATTTAATATCATACGAATTACAAGGTTTACTAGATGCAGGAAGAGCACAGCTTCGTGATGCACTAACGCTAAAGCAATTAAGTAAGATTAATGAGGCGATAGTCTCATTAGAGCCTGCTATGCAAGAATTTGCAGAAAGAAGATTGAACACAGCTTTAGCTGATGTGCTTGCTGGCAAGACTGTAGCTGAGATTGAGAAAGTACTCACATGACAAAAATTACTTTTTTGCCACATCCTGATATTTGTCCGCAAGGGAAAACAATTGAGGCTGAAGAAGGACAATCCATTTTAGATGCCGCTTTAAAGCATGGTGTCGAAATAGAGCATGCTTGCGAAAAATCTTGTGCCTGTACAACCTGCCATGTCATTGTACGTCGGGGTTATAATTCACTTGAACCTCCTATTGAAAGAGAAGAAGATTTGCTTGATAGAGCTTGGGGACTTGAGCCTCAATCACGATTAAGCTGCCAAGCGATTGTAGCCGATGAAGATTTGGAAATTGAGATCCCCAAATATACGATTAATCAAGTATCAGAGAAACGCTAAGAGCTTTCCATAAAAATTTACAGGAATGATTTTTAATGAATTATCTTTGGACTGACATACAAGATATCGTTTGCGAACTTGCCGATAAGCATCCTGACGTTGATCCCCAATATGTCCGCTTTACAGATCTGCATCGATGGATTTGTGAATTACCTAATTTTAAGGATGATCCTAAAAAGAGCAATGAGAAAATTCTCGAGGCCATTCAGATGGCTTGGATAAATGAAGTAGACTAAGGCCCAACTGGGGCTTTTAATATTGAAAAAAGCAGCATATGGTTTGAATGCTGCGGACATGATTTCGTTGATGTTTCGCATCTTTAAGGCGTAACAGGTATAATAGTTCGTTTTTTATTTAGCCGCGGCTTCTCGACGGCTAATTAGTTTGTTTAATGACTGGAGAATATTAAGATGGCCGTAGAGCGTACTTTATCTATCGTAAAACCTGATGCCGTTGCAAAGAATGTAATCGGTGAAGTGTTAGCGCGTTTTGAAAAAGCAGGATTAAGAATTGTTGCAGCTAGAATGATGCAGCTTTCACGTGAACAAGCAGAAGCCTTTTATGAAGTTCACAAAGAACGTCCTTTTTTTGCTGATCTCGTTAAATTTATGATAAGTGGCCCCGTGTTAGTTCAAGTGTTAGAAGGTGATAACGCGATTGCCTTGAATCGGGATATCATGGGAGCAACTGATCCTAAAAAGGCTGCGCCCGGAACAATTCGAGCAGATTTTGCGCAATCTATTGATGAAAATGCAGTACATGGCTCAGATGCGTCTGACACTGCAGCTCGCGAAATTGCTTTTTTCTTCAAAGATAATGAAATTTGTTCACGTATAAGATAAATCATGTTATGCCGTGATGAGATACTCTTCGCGGCATATAGTCACAGCAGATGATTTTTCTTTGATGCGGCAAGTGTTAGAACAATCCGCCTAAACCTTAAGCCTACGGCGGACCTGATTACTCAGACCCGCCGAAGCTTTAGCGAAGACGGGTAGAAGTGTATACAAAATACATGACAGTTGCGGTAACACGCAGCCAACAAAGTTGAAGAGTCATCTGTGAAGACTATAGAGCTTCCTGGTAGGAATTCATGACTGATAGCAAAATTAATTTACTTGGTTTAGACCTTAAGGCGCTTACCCAAACATTGGTTGATTTAGGGGAGAAGCCTTTTAGAGCACAACAAATCCTAAAATGGATCCATGCTGAAAGCTTATCTGAATTTTCTGAAATGACGAACCTAAGTAAAGCGTTGCGTCAGAAACTCATGGAGCATTGTATTATTCAAGCACCGAGTGTGTTGAGTGAACATACTGCAAAAGATGGTACTCGAAAATGGTTGTTTCAAGTGGAAGGTGCTGGTGCTATTGAAACAGTTTATATTCCAGAACCGGAACGAGCCACCTTATGTATTTCTTCCCAGGTAGGATGTGCACTAAATTGTCGTTTCTGTCATACAGCACAACAAGGATTTCAGCGAAATCTCACCTCATCTGAAATTATTGGTCAAGTTTGGTATGCCGTTAAGACTTTAAAAGAAGAAGGCAATTTTAAGGCGATAGATAGGCCCATCACTAACGTGGTTCTGATGGGGATGGGTGAGCCTCTTTTAAATTTTGAAAATGTCGTGATGGCTGTCAATATTATGCTAGATGATCTGGCTTATGGCTTATCAAAACGTCGAGTAACATTAAGTACATCAGGTGTCGTCCCTGCGATTGATCAATTAGCCGAAGTAACGGATATCGCGCTAGCGGTATCTTTGCACGCGCCAAATGATACTTTGCGTACAGAATTGGTCCCTATTAATAAAAAATATCCTATCAAAGAATTGCTTGCCGCTTGTAAGCGCTATCTTCGCGATGATAAGCGACGTCGAATTACCATGGAATATGTCATGCTAAAGGATGTAAATGATCAACCAGAGCATGCTTATGAATTAATTAAAATCTTGAAAGATGTACCGTCAAAAGTAAATTTAATTCCTTTTAATCCATTTAATGGAACAAAATATCAACGTTCTGATGATAAAGTGATACAGCGCTTTCAGGATATCTTAATGAATGCAGGTCTTGTGACCATGAAGCGCAAAACACGTGGTGATGATATTGATGCTGCCTGTGGGCAATTAGCCGGACAGGTAAATGATAGAACTCAACGTAGTGCGAAATTTAAACAAAGTTTAGGAATAACGGTTCCTTTGAAGGTAGTTGAAAGGGAACATTCCGAACAGCAAGTCTAATAAGAGGTTCTTGTTATGAAAAAAGGGAAATTTTTCATTTTAATTTTAGCAGGCAGCTTGGTCGCGTGTTCATCTCCTAATAAAAAAGAAACGACGATAAGCGAAGGTTCTGTTCCCTCTATGTATGCTTTACCGAATACCAAAGACTTGGATAAAGCTGCGCGTTTAAATATTGAATTAGGTGTCAATTATTTAAAACAAGATCAAATATCTCGAGCAAAATCCAAATTTATTCGTGCGAAAGAACTCGCGCCCAATTTATCTGAAGCGCATTATTCTTACGGCTTTTTTTTAGAAAGAGTAGGAGAGAACGAAGAAGCTGAAAAAGCTTATCAGAAGGCGATATCTCTTAATGCCAAAGGTGGAAATGAGCACAACATGTATGGCGCTTTCTTGTGTCGCCAGCACAAATATCGAAAAGCAGAAAAGGAATTTCTAAAAGCAATCGATGATCCTAATTATACACTTACTGCTGAAACTTACGAGAATGCGGGACTTTGTGTGCAGCAAATTCCTGACATGGCAAAAGCAGCTGAGTATTTTGAAAAAGCGCTTCGATATGATCCTAATAGAACCAATGCGCTTTTAGAGATGGCTATCATTAAATATCAGCAAAAAAATATCTCTGATGCAAAAGCTTATCACACGCGCTTTACCCAGCTTTCACAACCTAATGCACGTTCATTACTACTTGGTATTGAACTAGCAAAAAGAACAGGTGAGACCGACAAGCTAGCAAGCTATCAATTGCTTTTGAATGCTAAGTTTCCGCAGGCAAAACCATCTGATTTATTATCTTACAAAAAGATGAGTTAGCGAAGACATCATTGCTCTTTTTTGCTTTTTGGATCAGTAGGTTTTTTTGCCTTGGGGGGCTTGGAAGGCGTGATTTCTTCTTCTGGCTCCTCATGAGGATAGAAAAAGCTTAACGCATATACATCCGATAAAGCGATAGCCGCTTCCATACTAATATCTAGCAGAAATTTCCCACCACTTTTACTTGCATAGAGTTGGCCAATTTCATTTTCACGTAAATCTACTTGCCCTTTAATAAACTGCAATAGTTCTACGCATTTATTGCGTGAAATGCCAAGAGGCGCATTCTCAAGTTGAATGGGAAATTTAGCATTATCTGGAAGATATTTCAGTTGTATGCCAAGTTGTTCCTTTACTTCGTCAAAAAAAGCCTCCAGTGGGACTGGATCAAGCGTTTGGGCCATTGTCGTAAAATTCCTCCTCTTACTTACCTCATATATCGAATTATACCCAATTTTCTTAAGGGTATATTAAAGATTTTAGTTGATGCGCCGAAAAAGATAACGAGGACGATTGTTAACGCATACAGGAGGCAGTGTGGGCCCATGTCTTACGCTGGACAGTATATGAAAAGCAAAAAGCAAATCATTATTGGGTTATTGTTGGCTTCAAGCTTATTGGGAGGGTGCCAACGATCGATGCCACCTAGTCAAAAGGAAACTGCAGCAACTGTCATCGGTGCTGTCGCAGGTGGTGTGATTGGAGCACAATTTGGTCACCATGGCGGGAGAGTCGCTGGTGCTATTATTGGGGCGCTATTTGGTGGTTTGTTGGGCAATGCTGTTGGTCAAAAAATGGACGGAGAAGATCTTCGAGAAGCTAACCGCGCCTTTGCGACAGCAAGTCGTGCACCAGTTGGGCAAACCATTTATTGGAATAATGCTCGCACCGGTAATTGGGGATATTACCGACCTATTCGTGATGGACATCGCCGTTTTGACGGACTTTATTGTCGCGAATTTGTGACCACGGCTACTATTAATGGAAGAACCGAAAGGGTGTATGGCACTGCTTGTCGTCATCCCAATGGCACTTGGGAAGCACTTTAAAATTCTTTGCGAGAGGCAGTGTAACCTGCCTCTAAGCCTTTATTTTGAAAAGTCGCATATCATCTGTATTCATTCATTATTTGCCTCTATTCACCCATTTTCAACATGAACTTAATTCAGAAACATTTTGTCATTTTAATATCACTGCTTGTATATAGAGTGACCTATTGCCAACTCTCAAGATGTAGGGAGGACATTTATGGTAGGTTCATTTGATCCTGAAATGGTAGAGGAAGCGATAAGAAGATATAAAATAGATGATCAAAAGCTTATTGTATCAATTAAAGAAAATATCCAAAAGCTAGCTATAGGCAAGAACAAAGCAGCAGTCAATATTTATACCGAGGTGATAGGTACAGAAGTGCAATACATGCATTTTTTGGGTATTGCAATTAAAGAAGAAAGTACAAAGGCAGCACTAAATGCCTATGCTAAATTAAAGCCTAAGGAACTTGTTGGGTGCTTAAATAAAGAGCAACTCCAAATTATGCTTGATAAGCTTGTAGAACTAAGAAAAGCGGAACAAAAACTTTTAGAGATATTTGCTACTAAGGGACCAACTGAATGGAAAAAAGCATTGAAATCTTTAGAGCAAGTCTATACTGAATATTTGCTTCTTATCCCCCCTCATCCGGGATTAAAATTACCTCTAGCAGTGGAAAATGCTTTTAAACAAGCAGCTGGACCCGTATGTGAACAGAAGGGGTTACAAGAATTCTTAATGTATCCGATGCAACGACTCTTAAAATATGAGCCACTTTTTACTGGACTTGAAAAAAGTGCAAATAAAGATGCAAATAATCAATTTAATGGTTTGATGCAAATTGCAAAATATTTGGGAGAAGTTGCAAATAAAAGTAAAAAAGAAAGCGAACTCAAAAATGAAAGAAAAATTTTGCAAACACTCGCTAAAGCGTATAATAAAAATCCAAAATCTCAAACATTGAGTCCCATTATCGATTTTTTAAAAAGAACCAACTTAAGTAACAAAGATACTCACTTTATTTTAAATAATATAAGTTTTCATGAGCTTGGGAGGTATCGCCAAGCACTATTGAATAAATTTTTAGAAGAGAGAGAGCAATCGCAAAAAGAAGAGAAAGAGAGGATTGATGGGTTAAAAAAGAGTTTAGAAGAAAAAAGAGGAAGAGAGAAAAAATTTAAGGAAGAAATGGATAATAGCACACCAGGAACTCAAGACTTTATTGCAGCCAAGGAAAGATATGAAGGCGTACAAGAAGAAATTAAACAATTCGTCGATATAAAAAAGAAAGAAAGAGAGTTAAATCGCAATGTGGGTTTAAGTGCTGATCTCAAAAATAAGGCGATTTCTGATAAAATATTCATGGAAATAGTGAAGTTATTAAGAAAAGAAAATAATATTGAAACAGTGAGAAGCACTTTACTAAATGCATTAATCACTGAAGTGCAAAAACAAATGCGTAAAGGTGAAGCGATTAATTTTGAAAATGCATTTAATATAGTCAAAGATGCAGCTTCTCAGCAAGGAAATGTCAAGCCCTTTGAGCTACTTGCAAAGGATCTTACAAAATTGCAAAAAGATCTTAAAAAGCTTCCCTCTCTTTATTATGAAACGGCTCCTGTTATCCAAGCGCACAAAGATGAAAATTCCCCGCAACCACAACGAGGCACTGTAGAAAAAGCTGCTTTACAGAAACCAGCGGTAGGCTCACCTGTAATTTTTTCGCATCATCAAAGCCATAAGAAAGAGAGTGATGCTGAGAGTAGTATCACGCCCGAGGTCATCGCAACACCAAAGGGAGCACCGCCAATTATTGGTGTTATACCTATGCCAAATCGTCCCACAGCGGCAAAGTCTATAGAAAAAAAAGAAAACAGGAAAACAGTTGCAGACAGAAGAAAAATATTTGATCCGCAGCATCAGGTAAAACCTACTACGACCGCGCCGACTTTGGCGGAGCTGCAAAAAAGGGCAGCGCAAAGAAAGTTAGGGTTGCTTGGAAAAAAAAATGATCCTAGCCCTAATAAAACGAAAAAAATGTAACATGTTATTTTTATAACTTAAAATGAGCGATAAATTTCCCCATTTTATGACGAAAATCCACCCCTCATATCGGCTTCTTATCGCACTCCCTGCAGGAAATTGGTAAAGTAATGCCCTAGCCAAATAGGTTGGCCACTTATCTTTTAAAATCATTATTTTATATATGCCTGAGGGGGCTTTGCCAAGATGTCATTGGGGATCAAAGTTGTTAAAGGGATGAAAGACACCCTACCGGAAGAGATGGCTGCTTGGTACTACGTCGAAGGTAAGCTTAAATCTTTGGCGCTGGCGTATGGTTATCAAGAAATTCGAATGCCCATTCTTGAGCAAACCGAGCTGTTTAAGCGTGCTATTGGAGAGATCACGGATATCGTTGAAAAGGAGATGTACACTTTTACGGACAAAGGCGGGGAAAGCCTTACTTTACGTCCGGAAGGTACAGCTCAAAGTGTTCGGTTAGTTCTTGAGAATAGTTTGTTACGTAACCAATCTCAGCGCTTATGGTATCAAGGGCCCATGTTTCGCCGCGAAAACCCACAAAAAGGACGTTATAGACAATTTTACCAATTTGGCTTGGAGGCCTATGGTCTGCCGGGACCCGATGTGGATGTTGAGCAGATTCTAATCATGGCAAGGTTATGGAAAGAATTAGGATTAAGTGATAAGATAGCCCTCCAGCTTAATTCGCTGGGTACACTCCCTGAGCGCGCGCAGTACCGCGAAGCGCTAATCCAATATTTCCAGGGGTGTGCATTAGATGAGGATAGCCAACGTCGTTTACATACAAACCCTATGCGTATATTGGATAGTAAACATCCAATGATGCAAGAATCAATTCAGAAAGCGCCAAATTTATTGGAATTTTTAGGGAAAGATTCATTAGCGCATTTTGAGACGCTGCAAAGCATGCTCAAATCACATGGTGTTGCTTTCGAAGTAAATCCAAGGATAGTACGTGGTTTAGATTATTATACCCATACCGTTTATGAATGGGTTACCTCTCACCTGGGCTCGCAAGGTACCGTTTGCGCAGGGGGGCGGTACAATGAATTAGTGAGTTTAATGGGAGGACCGGCTACACCTGCAGTAGGATTTGCTTTAGGGATGGAACGATTATTAATGTTATTAATTGATAACCAGCTTATCCCCGCGCAACGTTTTGTAGATGTTTATGTCGTTGGAGATGGTGAGGTGGCGCAAGCTAAAGCGTTTTTATTAGCCGAAACCTTACGTAGTGCATTACCAACACTTCGTGTATTAACGAATTGTGGTGGCGGTAGTTTTAAAAGCCAATTTAAGAGAGCCGATAAAAGTGGGGCTCTATTTGCTTTGATTTTAGGTGCTAATGAGCTTGAAAATAATACGGTAAGTATTAAAGCATTGCGAGAAGAGATGCCTCAAGCTTCTAAAAATATCGAAGAAACGATAGATTTTTTAAGACAAAAGTTGAGCCTTTAATTTTTGAACAATAAGGAATTATGTTCAAACCATTTTGAATAGGCAAGGTGCCAATAGAGCAGATCTCCAAGAGTGTACATAGAGTACAGCGCTTGGTGAAAGAACACCGGCAACAAAGCTTAAATTTAAAACGGGAAGAGCATAACTAGCAATTTTAATTATGGGTGGTTATTTCATGGATGCTTACGTAACAGAAGAACAACAAGTTGAAGACCTAAAAAAATGGTTTAAAAAATATGGAGGAATACTCTCCTGGGTCGTTATTATCATTTGCTTAGTCGCTTCAGTTTTTATGTATTGGCAACACCATCAGCAAGTTATTCGTGAACAAGCTTCTGAGCAATATATGGCTTTATTAGAAAGCATTGAAAAAGAAGATAAAACGACAGCAAATGCAAAAGCGGATATTTTATTAAATCGTTATGCTTCTTCTCCTTATGCTGCTTTAGCAAGCTTGGTATTAGCTTCTGATGCAGTACAAGCGAATGATTTCAAGCAAGCTGAACTTCATTTGAATTGGGTGATAACCAATGGAAAGCAAATAGATTTTCAACGGATTGCTAAAATTAGATTAATGAGATTATTTATCTCACAAAATAAATTAGATGAAGCAATGCAGTTGTATAGTGATAAAAAAGCAGGAGGCTTTTTAACGCTTATGGCAGAGCTTAAGGGAGATATCTTGCTAAAGCAAAAGGATATCCCAGGTGCAAAAAAGGCTTACGAACTAGCCTATAGCTCAGCTCCCGAAGAAGGCATGCATGGTCCTTTACTTAAAATGAAAATGGAAGAGCTGGGGATTAAAATTCCAGATGCCAAGAATGAAGAAAAAGCTGTAGAAAAAGAGGCTGCCGTATCATGATGAAACAGACGTTAAAATATTGGATAAGCATTCTTGTGGTAAGCCTAATATTAACAGGTTGTAATCAAATGCCTGTCCGCAATCCTTTTGCGGGTCGGCAAGAACCAAAATTAGGGGAATTACCGCCTGTATCAGCAGCAAAAACTAAGCAAACAGTTAAAGTGGCTTGGTCTAATGGTGCATTAGGCAAACAAGAGCGCTTCACCAAACTTGTTCCCTTAGCCACAGCTCAGACCATTTTTGCTGCAGATCATACCGGAAAGATTGTTGCACTCGATAACCAAAGCGGTAAAAAGCTTTGGAGCAGCAATACAGGTAAGAAATTTACCGCAGGTCCTGCATTGATGGATAAAACGCTCCTGTTAGCAACTTCCGATGCTAAAGTAGTTGCTGTTGATGCCGCAAATGGTCATCAATTATGGGAGGCAAAAGTATCAAGCGAAGTATTAGCTTCACCAACTGGCGATAAAGGAATTGTGCTTGTTCATGCTATCGATGGCTCTGTCATTGCCTTGAATGGTAAAACAGGGGAAAAATTATGGCAAAACGAGCAGTCTACTCCTTCATTGACGCTGCATTATAGTAGCGCACCAGTAATCGTTGATAATTTAGCTTTAGTTGGGTTTTCATCAGGCAAGCTTTTAGCATTAAACCTTCATACGGGCATGACAGAATGGGAACGAACTATTTCTCTTCCAAAAGGACGTTCAGAACTACAACGTATGGTAGATATCAGTGCTGAGCCCATTGTTTCTGGTGATACCGTTTATGTTATCACCTACCAAGGAAAGTTGGCTGCAGTGAATATTCCTTCTGGCAATTTAATTTGGGAGCGTGATATTTCTTCTTATCAAAATATGGCATTAGATGAAAATCATCTCTTTGTAACTGACAATGCACACGAACTATGGGCGATTGACAGACATACCGGCGCAACCTTGTGGAAACAAAGTACTTTAGCAACGCGTTATATTACGGGCCCTGAAGTTGTAAATGGAATGGTTGCAGTTGCTGATCGTGGCGGATATGTACATTTTCTTTCTGCGAAAAAGGGACATATTATAGACAGATTTCATCTTTCCGGAAAAATTTATCAAAGACCTTTAGCTGTTGGTAAAGAGTTGCTTATCAATACGAATAGCGGAAAAGTTGCAGTGATCAAGCTTTCTTCGCAGGGGAGTGTTTAGAGAATGATCCCAGTCATTGCCCTTGTTGGCCGGCCTAATGTTGGCAAATCTACCCTTTTTAATCGTTTAACGCGATCACAACAAGCATTAGTTGTCGATCAGCCTGGTGTAACGCGTGACAGGCAGTTTGGACAAGGAAAGTGGCTGGAGCATTCTTTTTTTGTCGTTGATACTGGTGGGATAGGTGAGAACTCACATAACGCCATTGATATGGCGATTATTAAACAAGCTCATCAAGCTATGGCACAGGCCGATATTATTTTATTTGTTGTCGATGCAAGACAGGGATTAACACCTATCGATAAAGAAATTGCAAAGGAATTACGCAAGCAATCTAAACCTGTTTGTTTAGTCCTCAATAAAATGGATGGATTGGATATACAAGTTGCTATGAGTGATTTTTATCAATTAGGATTTGAGCATAGCTGTCCTGTTGCAGCGAGCCAGAATCGGGGTATTGAAGATCTCTTGGAGCAGGTATTCGATGTTATTCCACGTGAAGATAATATCCCGGCAATACCTGCACCAGAAGAATTGGGCATTCCCAAAGTAGCGATGATTGGTCGCCCAAATGTTGGTAAATCTACTTTAGTGAATCGGATGTTAGGAGAGGAGCGTGTTATTGTTTGCGATATGCCAGGCACAACGCGCGATAGCATTCAGATCAAAATGGAACGAATGGGGAAGTCCTACATTCTTATTGATACGGCTGGTGTTCGTAAAAAGAAAAATGTTGTAGAAGTTGTTGAAAAATTCTCTGCAATTAAGACATTGCAAGCCATTAAAGATGCGCATGTGGTGCTATTAGTATTTGATGCAAGAATAGGATTGACAGATCAAGATCTGTCTCTTATCGATTTTACAATTGAAGCTGGACGTAGTTTAATCATCTGTGCTAATAAATGGGATGGAATGAGCTTTGAGGATCGCGAACAAGTTAAAGTGCAATTAGGGTATAGACTAAAATTTGCTGACTTTGCTCCCATTTATTATATTTCCGCTCTTCATGGTACTGGGGTGGGAGAGTTATTTAAAGCGATTGAACGTGCTTATGAAAGTGCCATGGTGACACTGACGACAACAAATTTGTCTGAAATCCTTGAATCTGCACTAGAATCTCATCCCCCGCCATTAGTTCGTGGAAGACGAATTAAATTACGTTATGCGCATTGTGGTGGCCATAACCCGCCTACTATTGTGATTCATGGTAATCAAACGGAAGTTTTACCGCAAAGCTATCAGCGTTATTTATCAAATTATTTTATTAAAGCGCTTAAGCTTGAAGCAACGCCTGTTCGCATTATTTGTAAAACTGGTGAAAACCCCTTTGCTGGAAAGCGCAATATTTTGACCAAACGTCAAATTTTTAAGCGTCGTCGTTTGATGAAACACATTAAGAAAAACAGCAAATAGCTTTTCTTGGCTAAAGAAAAATAGCCAAGGAAGGCTGTTTTTAGCTAATTTATCTACTCATTATATTCAATTCCTTCCTTTCAGCTTGAGCTTTATAGTTAATTTACTTACAATGTGGCGTATTTCTCTACAAATTGAGTGTTTTAATGCCATATCAAAATTGGTTTATTAGCTAAATAATGTTTCTGAATTACGAACTTCTGCAAAAGAAGAAAGAAATACCATCAAAAAATGATCAAAGATGTAGTAACTACACTAGAAAAGAATGAGATCAATTTTGGGAAGGTTATTCAGGTTAAACTTGCTAAGAAAAAATACAGCTTGATTAAGTACTCGATGGATTAAGTGCTCATAGGACATTTAGGATAAGGACAAGATTATTTTTAATTTTTTATGAAAGGTAATATTTATGGCAGTGTTGGGTGCAAAATCTGGTAGTCAATCTTCTATTAAACTTTCTTTACATAACCGTCTTTTTACAGAGAAAGAGTCAAAAAAAATCGTTAAAAGTCTTCTTAGCGGCTTGAGCAAGGGCGGTTTTGAGATGAATTCACTCATTCCAATTGCAGTCTCTCGAAAAGCTGAAGAAAAAAGCAAAAAAACTGAAGAACAAGAAAAAGCTTTTTCTGTGCTTGTTACTGCAAATCCTTTTACAGGAGAAACAGAGTTTCATGCTTTTGATCCTGTCGATAATCAAAATGAATTAGGAGAAGGTGCTCAAGGGAAAGTGATTGCAGCACAAAATATCATTACAGGTGACGTGGTCGCCGTAAAAATTCAGCGTCCAAATGGCATGACTTTTGAAGAAGATGTGGCAAGAGAAAGAAAAAATCTATTAAAAGCGAAGCGCTTAATAGGGAATGCGCAAGATAAAGCAAAGAATGAATACACTTTGATGGAATATTGTAAAGGTATCAATTTGCTACATGATCTTTATGAGTTAGATAAGAGCGTAGATAAAGAATCAGTTGCGTATTTTAAAAGTAAAAAAAGCGTCGAGATAATCAAGAAATTTCATTTGATCTGTCTAGGGCTTGCTGAAATTATTGATTTGCATAAACAATCCAACCTTGCACATCGCGATGTGAAAACAGATAACTTTGTTTTTACCGAACGGCCTTATGGCTCTTATCTCAAATTAATAGATCTAGGTACAGCGATTGATCCGAATACAAGCGAATCTAATGAAATACCTCTACTAAAAGAATTTATGGGAACCTTTGGCTATATTTCTCCTGAGGTGCATCGTCGTGCCCCTTATAGTTATGCAAGTGATATCTGGGCACTGGGTATTGTTTTTGCAGAAATATTAACTCATGAGAATTATCAGGCTAAATTAAAACAAATGAATTTGGCCAATGCATTGCGTGGCGAATTAACTCATCCTACTTCACAACAAATCATGGAAATGATGTCTGATGTATTTCATTCAATCGATTTAGCTGGAAAGACGTACCAGCAATGGTTTGAAGAAAATGTGAAAATGATAGAAAAAACAGAAAGTGCGAACGATATTGAACGAAATCTGACCACTTATTCTTTGATGTTGATTAATTGGATGTCAAAAGAAAATCCTGAACAACGCCCAACAACAGATCAATTAGAAAATGTTTATAAAATTCTTAATAGATATTTTATAGATGCGTTATTTTCTTTAAGCTTAAAACAACAGCATCCCACAACGCATAAAATAGGGCGCAGAAATTCTGTGTATCCAGCCAAAGCTCAAATTCCAGTGATGCCAACAATATTGCTGTCTTCCCCTGTGGAGATAGAAGCTGAATCAGTTGTAAAAAGCACTGTAGAAAATAAATTAGATGTTGTTGAAGTAACGACGAAACTGTCTTCTGAAGAAGAAACAATTAAAACTGAACTTTGTACTCTTTTGGAGATGCTTTCGATATCTGAGACTTCCACTGAGCGTACTGCTCTGCCAAGTGCTAACGATCGCATTATGCTGTCTTTGTTTGCGTTACAGGTAGGCAAAGTATCTGAAGCTATTCATACACCAGAATTCGATAAAAGAATGAAATCTCTGAATAAAATTGTGCAAAGACATATTGTCTCCGAAAAATCCACTATTACACCTCAAGTACAAGCGCTGAGGGAAACGTGTTCTAAATTAACCCCCAAATAAGCAAGTCTTTCTCATCTCAAGTAGCAGTGCCTGCTCGTTCTTGCTGCTTGAGATGCTTTTCTCTGACAAACAATAAACTTATAAAGTTAATTAACTTGTAGTTAAATTCGCTAAATATTTATTTATTAAAATCCTTGACGAAATTGGTCAGTTAATTTAATATTTTTTGAATTTGTTAGTTAATTGTACTAAAGAGGCTGCCATGTCGTTATTCAAGGGACCGCAAATCCGTAAAAACTCCTCCTCTTCAAAAAAATTCTTCACCCCTCAATCAGCACGCCTCATACCTCAAGATCAAATCCAAGAAATTATAGATATCATTTTTAAGCAAATAGAAGATGATGCGATTAACCAGATAGGGGCTATCTTTTCAATTACACTTCGAAATGACAATAAGCCTTATTCTGTGCTTGTCACAAAAAATCCGCTTTCAAATGAAATTGAGTTTCATGCTTTCGATCCTAACGACAAAAAAAATGAATTAGGAGAAGGGGGGCAAGGCAAAGTAGTGATGGCCGAAAATATTACAACCGGCGCGCTTATAGCCGTTAAAATTCAAGGAGCTCATCATGTAGTTGAACGGGATTTAGAACGCGAGCGTAGAAACCTTGAGTTAACCAAGCGATTAATAGGGATAGCGCAAGATGATGAGGAAAATCAGTATACACTAATGTCTTATCATCAAGGTGTAAATTTGTTGCATGATCTATATGAAATAGATCAAACGAAGCCTAAAGAATCCCCAGAATATTTTAAAGAAAAAAAGAAAATACCCCCCATTAAAAAATTTCATTTGATAATGCTTGGCTTGCAAGCATTAATCGATCTTCATGAATTAGGGTTAGCACATAGAGATATCAAAAGCGATAATTTTGTTTTTGCTGAAGATAAAAGAGGGGTCAACCTTACCCTAATTGATTTAGGCTCTGCAGTTTTGGTTGCAAAGGAAAGATTGCGGGATATTGCAGGAACGTTTGGTTATATCCCGCCTGAATTATTATTGCCACTTGCCCAAAGAAAATCATATGATTTTTCAAGCGATGTATGGGCTTTAGGGATAGTATTTGCTGAGATTTTAACGGATGAAAATTATCAAGCTCAGCTTAAAATGAAAATGGCAGAGTTAGCGCAAATCGATGATAGGCGCGAGCTAACCTTTAGCGAAATTAAAACAATGATGTCTGATGTTTTATTATATAATGTAATAAAAACAGATGATGCAGAAAAATCTGCATCGGCATCTGCCACTCAAGATCCCAACCTTCATGACACTTTAATCAACAAAGCATTAGAGCTGATTTTGATAATGACAACAGATGATCCTAATTCGCGTCCTAATTTTGATATCTTGAAAAAAATCGCCTTGGATTTTCAAAAACTTTATGCACGTGCGTTCATTGAGTTATCCTATCAAGAAGATAAAGTATTGAAGTTTTCGACACCTCTACACAAAAATTCTTTTTATCCAGGGGTAAGTGTCAATAATGGCTTGGTTTTAGAATCAAAGAAAATGACTGAAGAAAGTGATACGAATTTGCCTTCTTTGTCTGAAAAAAGTAAGCCAGAACTAAAACGTCGAAACACGGAAAAACTTGCAAAGCGGAAAGTGATATTCACAGAAAATACATCAGGAGACGTTTCTAAAACGAAGAGCGTTGATTCTAGTGTTGAAAAGAAAGATAAAGTTAAAAAAGATAAAAAACTAATACGGAAAAAATCTGAGTCTTTATTAAATAATACCAATAGATTGGTAGAGAAAGATGATGTAGTGACGCCAAAAGCATCTAGTGTTGCGCAAAAAATGGAAGAGGGAGCAAAAAAACGTAAGAGAAGCAAGAGTACTGGTGATGATGGTAAACAAAACCTTCAAGTAGAAAAAAGTGTGATCACCGATTTAGAAAAAGAAGTGATTGAAAAAGAATTATCTGATCTTGTACAGAAACTTAATTTGAAATCCAGTGATAAAGAGACACGAATAACGGACAAAACGATACTATGCCTTTTTAGCCAAATTGGAAGAACTGCCTCTACTGTTGTCGGAGAACAGTCATTCAACGTGCAGATTGAAAAATTGCAAGCCTTGGCTAAAGGTGTGAAGGTCACTGATAGTTTAACCATTAAAGATGAGGTGAAAGAAGTCGATGCAACTTGCGCCTCTGTGCTTCGCAAACTTCAAACGTTTAGAGGGTAATTATGGATAATAATCAAAGACTATTACAAATATTAGATGAGCTATTCAATGATGATCCGAATGCAGATGATGAGCTTCTTCTCGAAAAATTACAAAATCTATTACAAAATACCCAGCTTTTGTCCTTAAGGTTAAATGAGGTCATCACGAGCGGATTTAATACAGGTAAAACACCATTGTATTGCTTTGTGATATTGGCAATGCAAAAATGCCCTGGCCCTTTGATTGCTCTTTTTTCTTATGGAAGTCCATCCTGTCTAAAAAAATTAAATTTTTCTTTTAAACCACAAGGCGAGGAAGAAAGCATTGTTGATTTATTCATTATGTATGTTAGCCTTGATTGGAATGAAGATAAGCTTAGAATGCTGGGGCAATTTCTAAAGCATGCCGATCTCACTACTATTGATTTCAATGTTGAGCTTAATAAAACTCGTCAAAAAGAAGAAATAGTAACCGCTGAAGTTAAGATCTTAGAAGACGCACTTGCTAGTCTTGAGATTAATGAGAATAAAAGTCAAGATCAAAAGCCAATGCCTCACCGTCAAATGACACGTTTGTCAGTCATCGCAACTGTCGCTGCAATGGAACAACAGCCCGAATTTTTAAATAATATTTTTGCTGTCATTGATCCATGCACGCTAGATTTTAATGCAGATAGCTCTGCGGCCTTATGGTGGATTGCTACTCTTGCACTCGCAGGCCATGAAACTCCTTTGCGTACTATATTGAAAAAAGTTCCCATTAGAGCGCTTGAGCTTGATGTCAGCCCTTCTGATGACACCCCATATAATGGAAAATCCATATCGAATTTATTAGAGCGCACTAAATGGAAAGAGGTCATTCTTTTTTTAAAACATCTTGAAGAAGCAAAACAAATTTACCAAAGCAAGAATACAAAACACCTTTATAGTTATCTTAAATTTGTGCTTGAGCTTGCTGAAAAAGCAGCCGCGAATGGAGAAACATTTGTATTTCATCAGTTAGCAATTTTTTATCTTGAAATAAGAGATTTCAAAAAATTTAAGGAAACCATCGTCAGATTGTCGCCAAATGATGAATTAGTAGAACAAGCTTTTCATGATTTGTTTAAATTAACGAAACAATTGCATCGTCAAGGAAATATAGAGCTTTTTGAGTGCGCCGTAGATGCATTTCCTGAAACAAATAGGTATCATGACCAAGCGATATTTTTATATGTCAATTTTTTGATGAATCCAGATGGAATGCAAAATTTATCTGTATTGAGTCCTGAAGAACAAAAAACGCAGGAAAATCTTTTGATGAAAGCGTTTAAGTATTCTCTAAAAATGACCTCCAGTGATTCTCAAGATATTCGGAAAACAATTGCTATTAATTATGCTTATAATGTAGACACACATGTTAAAAAAGAGAAGCTGTTACCCTCAGAAAATAAGCATGATGAGCTTCTTGATCATATAAAAGGCGATGAGCAAACTTGTGTATTCGCTTTGAAATTGTTAAGACGTCATGTACAAGCTAAAAAAGCATTAAATAGTTTAAATGTAGCGCCTGTACAACCAATAAAACCCGGCAATATTCTACATCGCCGGACTAAGTCAAATTAAACGTTCGCACAGGTTAATCAGGGATGATTTTGCTTATCTTGCTAAGAAAAGTCCCTTTTCCTAACTGCGTTTTAACTTCTTGGCCAATATTCAATTGGTGGGTATCTTGAATGACCTGTCCTTCTAACGTGGTCGTAATGGCATATCCACGGCTTAAAGTAGCTAAAGGGCTGACCGCATGTAGTTTGGCGCTTGAAACTGAAAAGCGATTTTGGTAACGCGCGAAGGCGTGTTCCATTAAAAGCGTCAATCTTTCTTGATAATGCAGACACATTTGTAAGGCGCGTTGTAAATATTGTCCAGGATGGATAAGTCTTTTTTCAAGAAAATCTACTTTTTGAATATATTGCTGCAGTTTGCGCAATATAACTTGAATCAAATGTAATTTTTTCTGCTCAAATAAACGCATTAATTCAGCACTATCAGGTGTAATGGTTTCAGCTGCAGCAGAAGGAGTAGGTGCACGCAAATCGGCTACAAAATCGGCAATCGTAAAATCTATCTCATGGCCAATGCCTGTCACAATCGGGAGTTCACTTGCAAATATAGCTCTAGCAACGCTTTCTTCATTAAAACACCACAAATCCTCAAGGCTGCCACCACCTCGAGCCAAAATGAGTACATCAGATATTTTTTGCTTATTGGCTAATTGAATTGCTCGCACAATTTCTTTACCAGCGGCTTTTCCTTGGACTTGGGTGTGATAAATAGTAATGGGAGCCACTGGGTAGCGACGCTTTAAAACGCTCAGAATATCTTGAATTGCAGCCCCAGTTTGAGAGGTAATAACGCCAATATGACGTGGAAAACGGGGGAAGGGCTTCTTATGAGCTTGTTCAAAAAGTCCCTCAGCTTGAAGTTTGTTCTTTAACGCTTCATATGCCTGTTGTAATTGACCTAATCCCCATTGCTCTAAGTGTGTGATAATTAATTGATAATCGCCCCTTTCTTCATACAGGCTAACTTGGGCACGTAATAAAACTGCCATGCCTTCTGCTGGGATAAAATTGAGCCGACGATTATTCCCCTTAAACATGGCACAGCGCACCTGCGCATGTTCATCTTTAAGCGTAAAGTAGATATGACCAGAGCGCGGCAGAGCCACATTAGAAAGCTCTCCCTTTACCCACACAAATTGCAGGTTTTGTTCTAATAAAGTGCGAGCTGTTTGATTTAGCTGCTGAACTGTGAATATCTCTTTATCTTTATTTTCCATCAGAGTGTGCATGCACAGACCTTTTCATTTGAGGGCAAAATCGGTTAAAATATGCGATTATTTTTTTACTTTAAGGGCTCTTGCTATGCGGATTATTGAAGATGCGCTCACTTTTGACGATGTTCTGCTGGTGCCAGCCCATTCAGCGGTTTTACCGAAAGATGTTTGCCTAAAGACAAGACTCACGCGAACAATACAGCTTAACATCCCTTTGGTATCTTCGGCAATGGATACGGTGACAGAGGCGAGACTTGCAATTGCATTAGCGCAAGAGGGTGGTATTGGTATTATCCACAAGAATATGACCATAGAGTCTCAAGCCGAGGAAATTCGTAAAGTAAAAAAATATGAAAGCGGCGTGGTTAAAAACCCTATTACTGTCAAACCAACGACCCGTATTGGGGAACTATTAAGGCTAGCAGAAGCGCATGGTATCTCCGGTGTGCCGGTTGTCAGCGAACAAGATGAATTAGTCGGTATTGTGACGCATCGCGATTGGCGCTTTGAAAATGATCTTAACTTACCTGTTGCACGTATCATGACGCCCAAAGAGCGCTTAGTGACTGTACCTGAGGGAACAGGCATGGAACAAGTTGTTGGGTTATTTCGTGAGCACCGTTTAGAAAAAATATTAATTGTAAATTCCAAGTTTCAGTTACGTGGACTTATTACGGTCAAAGACTTACAAAAAGCGAAAGATAAGCCATTAGCATGTAAAGACGAATCCGGTCGGCTTTGTGTCGGGGCAGCCGTTGGAACTGGTAAAGAAACTGAAGAGCGTACCAATGCTTTAGTAGAGGCTGGGGTCGACGTTATTGTGGTCGATACAGCGCATGGGCATTCACAAGGTGTGATTGAAAGGGTACGTTGGTTAAAACAGCATTATCCTCAAGTACAAGTGATAGGCGGCAATATTGCGACAGCAGAAGCTGCATTGGCATTGATGGAAGCAGGAGTTGATGCGGTTAAGGTAGGTATTGGACCTGGTTCGATTTGCACCACACGTATCGTAGCAGGTGTTGGTGTACCCCAGGTGACCGCTATTTATAATGTTGCAAAAGCATTGGCCAAGCACAATATTCCTGTGATAGCAGATGGTGGTGTTCGATACTCTGGTGATATTGCAAAAGCTATTGCAGCAGGCGCTTCTTCTGTCATGGTGGGAAGTTTGCTCGCAGGTACGGATGAAGCACCAGGCGAAACCATTTTATATCAAGGTCGTTCGTATAAAGCCTATCGCGGAATGGGTTCTCTAGGCGCAATGGCACAACGTCAAGGATCCAGTGATCGCTATTTTCAATCTTTAGAGCAAGGTGAAGAAAAATTAGTGCCTGAAGGAATTGAAGGCCGTGTTCCTTATAAAGGTAGTATGCTTAATGTTGTCCACCAATTGATGGGCGGTTTAAGATCCAGCATGGGATATACTGGGGTTTCCAATATTGAAGCCATGCGCACAGAAACGCAATTTGTACGTATCACAAACGCAGGGATCCGCGAAAGCCATGTTCATGATGTGACCATTACTAAAGAACCCCCAAATTATCGCACTGATTAAGAGTTAAAAGATGTTAAATGAATCAGATAAGATTTTAATCCTTGATTTCGGTTCACAATATTCACAATTGATTGCCCGTCGGGTGAGAGAGGCGGGGGTCTATTGTGAGATGCATGCCTTTGATTGGCCTGAGTCTGATATTCGTGCCTTTGCTCCTACCGGCATTATCTTGTCCGGTGGACCGGAATCTGTTCATCTTGAGGACACGCCGCGTATACAACAAATCATTTTTGATTTGAAGTGTCCCCTATTAGGTATTTGCTATGGAATGCAAGCACTTGCACACCAATTAGGCGGTAAAGTAGCCCAATCTGGTAAAAGGGAATATGGTCATGCAGAACTTCAGTTAACTGCACCCAGTGTTTTGTTTGATAATATTTTAACAGCAGAACAACACATGGATGTTTGGATGAGTCATGGTGATAAAGTCGCTGAATTGCCGCATCACTTTAAAACAATTGCTGCTAGTAATAATGCCCCTATTGCTGCAATGGCAGATGAGACGCGTCATTATTATGGTTTGCAATTTCACCCAGAAGTAACACATACCCCACAGGGGCAAGCTATTATTGAGCGTTTTTTATTTGACGTCTGTAAGGTCAAAGCGAATTGGATCCCTGTAAACATTATTGAACATGCCGTACAGGAAATTCGTGAACAAGTAGGTCAAGATAAAGTATTGCTGGGGTTATCTGGTGGCGTAGATTCTGCTGTTGCTGCTGCTTTAATTCATCGTGCAGTAGGTAAGCAATTAACTTGCGTATTTGTAGATAACGGCTTATTGCGTCTCAATGAAGCCAGCCAAGTGATGGCAACATTTGCTGAACATATGGGAATGAATGTTATCCATGTTAATGCAGCTGAAGTTTTCTATGAAGCATTAAAAGGGATCCAGGATCCTGAAGCAAAGCGAAAAGCTATTGGGAAGACCTTTATTGAAATTTTTGATAAAGAAGCCGCAAAACTTGAAAATATTAAGTGGCTTGCACAAGGAACTATTTATCCTGATGTCATTGAATCAGCTGGCGCGCAGACAGGAAAAGCCCATGTAATTAAATCCCACCATAATGTGGGAGGGTTGCCTGAGAAAATGCATTTAAAACTGTGTGAGCCTTTACGTTTATTATTCAAAGATGAAGTGCGTAAAATTGGATTAGCATTGGGGTTGCCTGAAAAAATTGTGCAACGTCATCCTTTTCCTGGTCCTGGCCTTGGTGTGCGAATTTTGGGTGAGGTAAAAGCCGAGTATGCAGATATTCTGCGACAAGCGGATGCGATATTCATTGATACATTGCATGAATTTAATTATTACCATAAAGTTAGCCAAGCATTTGTCGTCTTTTTGCCGGTTAAAGCGGTAGGCGTGAAGGGTGATGCGCGCAGCTATGAGCATGTGGTGTCATTGCGAGCGGTAGAAACGACAGATTTTATGACAGCGACGTGGGCGCAACTGCCTTATGAGCTGTTGGCGCATGTTTCTAATCGAATTATTAATGAAATTCCTGGTATTGCCCGCGTGACGTACGATATTTCGAGCAAGCCTCCTGCCACGATTGAGTGGGAGTAGATCTCTTCATATTCATTCTCTCCTTCTCTATCAATGGGAGAAAAATGGAATGAAAACAGAGGATCTCTCGTCTGCGGAGCAGACATTCCCCCTCTACCGCTTTGCGGTAGAGGGGGCTGCTTCAGAGCAGCGGGTGAGGGGTTTTTGTTTCTTTTTTGCGCCTCACCCTAACCCTCTCCCATCAATGGGAGAGGGGATAAGATGAAGGTAAGTCATGCTAAATATAACTAACGACACAGACTTTTTTTGGATGCGTCACGCTTTATCACTTGCATGCAAAGCCCAAGAGCAAGGGGAAGTACCGGTGGGCGCTGTTATTGTGCGTGAAAATACCATTTTAGGAGAAGGATTTAATCGCCCTATTGCGCTGCATGATCCTACGGCCCATGCAGAAATTCAGGCTATTCGCATGGCCTCTTTAGCAGAAAATAATTATCGTCTTGTTAATACCACCTTGTATGTGACGTTAGAGCCTTGCGCGATGTGTGCGGGTGCAATTATTCAAGCAAGAATTGCACGCGTTGTTTTTGGGGCTATTGATCCTAAAGCAGGCGCTGGCGGAAGCGTATTTAATATTTTGCAAAACAATACCCTTAATCATCGAACTATTATCGCTCAAAGTGAATTAGCCTTGGAATGTGGGCAAATATTAACTGATTTTTTTAAACAACGTCGTCAACAAAAAAATCTCCATCCTGCATGTAAATAGATTAAACTAATCTTTTTAAACATGGTTTAGCTGACTAAATATTGTCTATAGAAAGATATAAAACAGATCTAAATACTTGTTTTAACGCGATTTAAGCGTGATTAATTCTCCAAATTCCAGTAGGATCTTAAGTTCCATTCCTTATATTTATACGTTGCAAAAATGCTAAGATTAGTTGGTGAGACAGCACATTCTGAATTCAGGCTTTCACAAATATTTTCACGTTTACAAAAAAGTTTGCCTGAACTAATAAACCTATCTTCTCATTATGAATATTTTCTTCAACTGCATGAGACCGAAACGCTTAATGAAACCGAACAAACACTCTTAAAGGATGTTTTAGCTGCATCTACTATGCAAATTGGTGAGATGCCTTCTGTTTGGGTGGTTCCTCGATTTGGGACCCAATCAGCGTGGGGCTCGAAAGCCGCAGATATATTGCATCATGTTGGGTTAACTAAAATAGAACGTATTGAAAGAGCGATAGTTTATCAATTTCACATGCCTAAGCCTCTGACGGCAACACAACTAGAAACTATTTTGCCAGAACTACATGATCGTATGACTGAAACAGTTGTAATGGCATGGCAAGCTGTTTCACCTTTATTTGCAGTAGAATCTGCAGGTGCCTTGACTGAAATTGCATTGTTAACGAATGGGAGAGCAGCATTAGTTGAAGCGAATGCTACCTTAGGATTAGCATTATCTGAAGATGAAATAGATTATTTATTGGCAGAATTTATCAAACTCGAGCGCAATCCTACTGATGTTGAATTAATGATGTTTGCACAAGCAAATTCTGAGCATTGTCGACATAAAATTTTTAAAGCAACCTGGGAAATTGATGGGAAGCCAAAAACTGATCATTTGTTTGGCATGATAAAAAATACCTACCAGCATAATTCTCAAGGTGTGCTTTCAGCGTATCATGATAATGCCGCAGTCGTCGCAGGTTATGGCGAGCAACGTTTTTATTGTTCACCTAAAGATAATACTTATGGTTTATTTACTGAGCCAGTTCATTTATTAATGAAAGTAGAAACGCATAACCACCCTACTGCAATTGAGCCTTTTGCAGGTGCAGGGACGGGGCAAGGTGGAGAAATTCGTGATGAAGGAGCAACTGGACGTGGCGCAAAACCTAAAGCGGGTTTAACAGGTTTTACCGTTTCTAATTTACGTTTGCCGACTTGTAAACAGCCTTGGGAGGGAGAAGCCCATTATCCAAAGCGGATCTCTACTGCTTTAGAGATTATGTTAAAAGGACCTATCGGAGGGGCCGCATTTAATAATGAATTTGGTCGTCCCAATATTTGTGGCTATTTTCGAACTTTTGAGCAACCTATACCTCATAACGAAAAAAATTATTTTGCCCATGGATATCACAAACCTGTCATGTTAGCAGGGGGGATGGGTAATATTGCAGAATCTCATGTGAAGAAACAAATACTCCCAGATGGAGCATTGTTAATTGTGATCGGCGGACCTGCCATGAAAATTGGTTTAGGCGGAGGGGCTGCTTCTTCTGTTGCTGCAGGTTCAAGTCTTGAGGCACTTGATTTTGCTTCCGTCCAAAGACAAAACCCAGAAATGCAGCGACGTTGCCAAGAACTCATTGATAGATGTTGGGCTTTAGGTGATGCCAATCCTATTATTTCTATTCATGATGTAGGCGCTGGCGGATTAGCGAACGCATTGCCTGAGTTAGTGCATGATGCCAATAAAGGAGCAAAGATAGATTTTAGAAAAATACCTAACGCTGAGTCTGGAATGAGCCCGCTTGAAATTTGGTGTAATGAATCCCAAGAGCGTTATGTATTGGCTATTATGCCTCAGTCGTTACCTCAATTTACATTAATTGCTGAACGTGAACGGTGTCCTTACGCGGTATTAGGACAAGCAACAAAGCAAGAACATTTAGAGGTAAACGATCCTTTATTCGCGAATAAACCAATTGACTTGCCACAGTCGGTATTATTTGGCAACCCACCAAAAACCTTTAAAAAAGTGAAGACTATCATTGCAGCAAAACGTAATATCGATACGGGGCTTTTTTCATTAGAAGAGATAGCTTCCCGTGTTTTGCAATGCCCAACTGTTGCTGATAAAAGTTTTTTGATTACTATCGGAGATAGAACTGTTGGTGGCTTGACTGCGCGTGATCAAATGGTAGGCCCCTGGCAGGTGCCGGTTGCTGATTGTGCTGTGACTGCAACAAATTTTGTTGATAAAACAGGTGAAGCAATGAGTATGGGAGAACGTTCTCCTATTGCACTGACTAATTCTCCAGGTGCAGCGCGCATGGCTGTGGCAGAAGCTGTTTTAAATATTTTAGCAGCTGATGTTATCGCATTATCGCAAATACGATTGTCTTGTAATTGGATGGCTGCCGCTAATACCCCCGGTAATGATGCGGATTTATTTGTTGCCGTTGAAGCGGTAGGCAAAGAACTCTGCCCCGCTTGGGATATAACCATTCCAGTGGGTAAAGATTCCCTTTCTATGCGTACATGCTGGCAAGATAATGAAGGCGATAGTGAAGTTATTTCCCCTGTCACATTAGTGGTATCTGCTTTCGCGCCTGTTAGAAATATTCAAAAAACCTTAACGCCGCTATTAGAAAATGATCCTAATACTGTGCTCGTGTTGGTTGATTTAGCACAGAATAAAAAGCGATTAGGTGGTAGTATTTTTGCGCAGGTGACACAGCAAATTGGCAATATTACGCCAGATGTTGATAATGCTGAGCTGATGAAACAATTTTTGGCCGCATTGAATCAGCTAAAATCCAAGGATCTTGTACTAGCTTATCATGATCGTAGTGATGGTGGATTATTTGCTTGTCTTTGCGAGATGGCATTTGCAACGCATTGCGGATTGGACATCGATTTGTCAACCTATGTTGAGAGTTGGGAAAACGAAAGTATTGCCGCATTATTCAACGAAGAACTTGGTGTGGTAATTCAAATTCCTGCTAATGCACTGGAGAGCGTTAAGACAATTTTTGCCGATGTAGGTCTTGGAGAGAATATCCATCAAATCGCTAAAATAAATAACGATCAAAGTATTTCTATCTATTATAACCATCAACAATATTACACTCAAAAACGAAATATACTTCAGGCATTATGGTCAAAAACTAGCTACGAAATGCAACGTTTAAGAGACAATCCTGTTTGCGCTGACATGGCTTATCAAGAGATTGTGCAAGATAAGAATCCCGGGCTGTTTGTAAATAATACAGCTGTGGTCTTTGAAAGAAATCCAATGACTTATAAAGGAGTGAAGCCAAAGGTAGCGATTTTGCGTGAGCAGGGTGTTAATGGTCATTTTGAAATGGCTGCAGCTTTTACCTTGGCAGGGTTTGAGGCTGTTGATGTAACGATGAGCGATCTACTTGCTGGCAATGATCTTTCAGCTTTCCAGGGCTTAGCTGTTTGTGGTGGATTTTCTTATGGAGATGTATTAGGTGCAGGTAAAGGTTGGGCAAAAACTATTCTTTATCAGACTCGCTTAAGAGAACTATTTACCCAATTTTTCCACCGTGAAGATACTTTTACCTTAGGGATCTGTAATGGTTGCCAAATGCTTTCTTCTATCAAGACACTTATTCCCGGGGCATCAGCGTGGCCACAGTTTGTAAAGAATACTTCTGAACAATTTGAGGCGCGAGTCGCTTTAGTAGAGGTGTGTAACTCAAATTCTGTTCTGATGCAAAATATGCAAGGGATGGTATTGCCTATAGTGGTTTCACATGGTGAAGGTCGAGTAGATTTTAGTCAGAATTCAAATTCTGACAAAGCGCACTTAGCATTGCGTTATGTTGATAATCATGGTAAACCCACAGAAAGTTACCCTTATAATCCAAACGGATCACTGCAAGGAATGACAGGTTTTACGACCAGTGATGGTCGAGCAACAATTATGATGCCTCATCCTGAACGGGTATTTAAAGCGTGGCAACATTCCTGGCATCCGTCACATTGGAGTGAAGATAGTCCCTGGATGAACTTGTTTACTAACGCGCGCAATTGGGTGAGATAACCTATGCTATAAGGGGTACCCGCCAAAAGTTGCGGGATACCGCCTGGGTTTCTTCGCTATGCGTGAATTTGAGCTTGCGATTAAGAGGAAGAAGCAGATTTTTCCTCTTAATAATCCCTTATCGCGAAAAGATATGATGCTATTTTATTAAATTTATTGATAAAAGTTAGCGGAAACACACTTATGCTGAAATACATTACCCGTATTGATCCTAAAACGCGAAAAGAATGGATTGAAACGCACCTTACTGGCAAGCAGCTTATGCAAATGCCCCTTTTGAACAAAGGGACGGCATTTACGGAAGAAGAACGTCATGAGCTAAAACTTTTAGGTAAATTACCGCATCGGGTAGAAACTTTAGATGAGCAGGTTAAACGCGTTAAAAATCAATATCGTGCTTATGTATCAAGCTTGCAGAAATACATCTACTTAAATAATCTGCATGATAAAAATGAGGTGCTTTTTTACAAGCTTTTATATGAAGATCTTGCTGAGACGTTACCTTTAATTTACACCCCTGGTGTGAGTAATGCTGTCAAAGAATTTAGTCATGAATTTCGTTCTCCTAGAGGACTTTATATTGCTTATCCTGATAGAGCCAACATGGATGAAATTCTTGATAACCGCACCCATGCGGAAATTGATTTAATGGTTGTAACAGATGGCGAGCGCATTTTAGGTATAGGGGATCAGGGAATAGGTGGAATGGATATCCCCATTGCCAAACTGGTGGTTTACAGTTTATGCGGTATTAATCCGTATAATGCGCTTCCTATCATGCTAGACGTAGGAACCGATAATCAAGAATTACTCAATAACCCATTATATTTAGGCTGGCGACATCCGCGCATTCGTGGCAAAGAATACGATGATTTTGTTCATCAATTCGTTGAATTAGTCAAAAAGAAATTCCCCAGGAGCATGTTGCATTGGGAAGACTTTGGGCAACAAAACGCGAGAAAAATTTTAGAAACATATCGCTCTGACCATTGTACTTTTAATGATGACATGCAAGGCACAGGCGTTGTTACCTTAGCAGCGTTATTAGCTGCCATTCAAGCAACGAATACGCCTATTCAATCTCAACGTGTTGTTGTTTTTGGTGCAGGTACGGCGGGCGTAGGTATTGCTGATCAACTTCATAATGCGATGCAACGTCAAGGCATGTCTTCTGATGCGGCTTTCCGTCAGTTTTGGCTCATTGATAAAGATGGCTTGTTAAAAGAAGGGATGCCATTGGCATTTTTCCAAAAGCCATACGCGCGATCAAAAGATGAAGCTTGGACAGATAAAACAGATTTATTAGCAGTAGTGAAAGCGATTAAACCAACGATCCTTATTGGTTGCTCAACTGTAAGAAATGCTTTCAATGAAGCTGTTGTGCGTGAAATGGCGAGTCATGTTGCACAACCGATTATTTTCCCCTTATCTAACCCGAACGAACGCAGTGAAGCTGATGCTGCAGATTTATTAACTTGGTCAGATGGAAAAGCGCTTATTGCAACAGGCAGCCCTTACGATCCTGTTGTGCTTAACGGAAAGAAATATGATATTACGCAGTGCAATAATGCATTATCTTTCCCTGGCATTGGGATAGGAGCTATCGCAACAAGAGCGAAGGAAGTCACCGACAATATGTTGTGGGCTGCTGCTAATGCAATTAGTGAGAAATCCCCAGTTCGTCAGGATCCTACTAAAGCCTTATTACCTGCTATTACAGAGATAGCTCAACTTGCGCCTCATGTTGCCTTAGCCGTAGCAAAACAAGCGATAGCTGATGGGGTAGCTAGAAATACGCCTAAGCTAGATTTAGATGAGTTCATTCAAGAAAATATTTGGCGACCATACTATCGGCCTATTAAATGGGTAAAACAATGACTCTTCCCATTTTGCTTTTAGGCTCCAACCTTCGCTAAGGTTACGACGGGCTTGCCGTAGCCTTTGCGTAGGCGGATGTTGGCAGCGTTCTTGCGACAGTTATGTATCGTATATACATTCCTACCCTCTTCACAAAAGCTACGGCGAGATCTTAGCATAAGTCACGCCGTAGCCTTGAGGCGTAGGCGGATTGCTTATTGTTGCCGCCTCGTGTTTGAGTAGTTGTTACTTACTCACTACCCTAGTGCTTACGATTAGCCTGGTAGCATTCGTAATAAAACTTTATCTTTTTTGATGAAGTGATGATATAAAGCGCCAATCACGTGAAAGCTGACTAAACCAATGATTACAAATGAAGATATTTCATGGATCTCGCTCATTAAATGTCCCATTTGTTCATTTTTTGCAACTAGCATGGGTAGCTTAAACCATCCAAAAACACCAACTTCATAACCTGAGTACTCAGACATCGCAATACCAGTGAGCGGTTGTATTAACATCGTGGCATAAAGAAGGAGGTGTGTGGTTTTTGCGATTAATTTTTCAAACTTCGACATATGAGCTGGCATGGTTGGCCTTACACCCACATGTCTCCATGTAATCATAAACAAGGCTAAAACCAACAATAAAACCCCTAGGGATTCATGCAATAAAATGTATTGTAATTTTTCAGGAGAATTTTTTGGAAAGTATTCTCTACGATAAACTAAAAAAAATTGTCCTATAAATAGAAAAAAAATGAGCCAATGCAACAACTTTGTCAGACTTCCAAATTTTTCCGCAGAATTTTTGAGTGCCATTTTTGTTTAACCTACCGTAAATTTTAGTGATCCTGCGATTATGGTGAGGATAGGAATGATCGTCAAGCAGGGTACTTACGCCTCATTGTAAAAGGTTACTTCAATAGCTAAGTAAGATAAAGAGTTTACTCTCCTTTGGATGCATCAACTTCTGTAGACGTGACTTTTTTCAACAATTCACGTTTGAGGGATTCACTCATTTTATTTAAAATCTGAGAATCAGGTGTTAAAGGAGAAAGGACACTTTTTTGATAAGGGATCCCCATTAATTGGTGGGTTAAATGTTCATTAATATGACAAAAATCATTCATGGCAGGATTTTGTTGCGCCGGGCAGAGAGGATCGTGTGACTGAATCATTTCTATTAAATCTTGATTGAGATCACTTAGGCTTAGCGTCATTTCGTTTAAATGAGCACGGAATTTTGTCTCATCAAAGATAGGGATAGAAAGTAATTCTGTAATTTCTTGTAACCCATCTGTCACGTTTTTAATTGTTGTAAAATTTCGAATAGCTAAATCTCCATTAAAACCAGCAATTTTTCCTAATATATCTAAAGAAAGCAGCACAAAATCAATGACGGCAATTTGGAGATCAGGTGCAACAAGTTGATCCGTTACCAATAAATTCAATGATGGATCAGCAATAGAATTTTCTAATTTAAACAGACTGTCGATATCAGCAGACCATGGAAACGCACTACGAAAATCACTTTTAAGTTCAGTTGTGTCAAACAATTCAAAGATAGATCTTTGTTGTGCATCCGGATTAAAATTCATCGTGCGATTGATACCAATGTAATCAGGATGCTCAGGTTCAGCCTGAGGGACAGGAAACTCAGTATCTGGCAATAGTGAAACACTTTCTTGGGCTTCAGTTTGTTGAGAAGGGCCAAAATGAATGACGGGATCTTGCTTATCACCAGTCAATACTTTAGTAAGTAGATCAGAATAGGTTTTTTGTACTTCTCTTTCTTTGGACATTGCTAATAGCTTTTTGTAATAGCGTAGGTATTTATCTAATGCTGCAATAGTTTCTTTTAAGTGGCGTCTTGCTGAGAATGGATTTAAGCTGCTGACCTGACTTTCTCTGAAAGTCTTAATTTTATGGTATTTGCTATAAACGGAGAAAAAGTGTCCAAGTACACTTGAGCGTTGTTGTTGTTTATCTTTTAAAAGCGTAGAAGCTTTATCTTGATAAGCGGATAAAACTTGGTCAAGGTAACTATCATAATTTTTATACTCTCTGCCCATAGAAAGATGAATAAGGCCAATTAAGTCTAGAATTTGCAGACTATCTTGAAAAAACATCATATTTGAATCATTTTTAATCACTTGCATTAAATATTCTATGATAGATTTTTCAGGATTTTTTTCCGAGAGATGGAAATCTTCCATACGCTTTTGGCAATAGGTAAGATGTTTTTTTAAATCAGCTAAAGAAGTGAATTCATTTGTTTTATAGGTTTTAAATTCCTTTGGTTTGATATATTCAGACGCTTCAGACAGCAGCTCGATAATTCTGTCTTCATCAAGAAGAATATCATCCGCTAAAATGGGTGTTAAACACAATTGATTACTTTGCATAATATAAGCTGTTTGCGATGCTATGTCAGATAAAACTGTGTTGCGTGATTTTGCGATCTGTATTTTTTCGTGCATGACACTAATTTTTTTACCAATCGCTATTCTTTTCTCAAATTCGTTTGCATATTTTTTCTTATATTCAATTGCCATATCGATGAGCGTGAGGATTAAAAAAGGTACGCTATCTTTTTCCTGTATCAATTTACCTAAGATATCTTGTTTGTTTTTAATATCATCGAAATATTTCGAACGTAGCTCCAATCTTTCTGATTTGCTTAATTTGAGTCTTGCAACAGCTGGATGACGCAAAGCCAACTCTAATGTAATCATGGTGCTAATGGCACCTTTGTCAATTGCAATCAAAATAGCTCGCTCAATAAATTCATGAATTCGTTTAATTTCGGTAATACTCTCTCGTGGAGTAAGAGTAGTATTGGCAAAATCATTTAAGATAGCGAGGCCAAAAAATCTAACTAATAAACTATGATATTGAGAAAATGTTCGCACGGAAGGGGCATGAGGAAGAAAACCATTATCAATCGCAACTTTATCTTTTTTCCATGCAAGATCTCTTAACTCGCTCAGATCAATTTGAGCAAACAACCCAGTGAAATCTAGTCTAAGTTTTTCAACAAAATTCTCTAACGATTTTTCATATTCCATCACACTCATTTGATTGTGAGCGATATCATCAAAAAGTTTGGCTAGCTCATAATGAGGACGAGATTCAACTGGAGTATCCGTGTCAGAAGTAAATGAGGAGGTTGGGTTATGCTCTCGCAACTTTAGCTTGTTTCTGATGGAATCGACTTGTTCTTGATATTCTGAGAACGTTTCTAATTTTGAACAGAAACCTTCAATAGCTTCTTCCAAGTTAATATTGGATTCGATATCACTGCTTATGCGAGGCGATCCTATAATTGCGTTTACCGTGGCGCAGTATTCATCAATGACTGCAGAGTCATGTTTCTTTCTGAAATCATGATTGATAGTATTTATGGTGCGAATTAGCATTTTGCCGGATATTTTTCCTTGAGTAATTTTTTCAATATAAGATGAAAAACTTTGTGCTTTTTCTATACTCTTTTTTGCTAGTATATTTGTAATTTCTTCAACAAGTTCGTTCGTTGATTGATTATCAGCGGCAAAGGTTAATGCTAAATCACATATCATTTCAATTTTATCTGTAATCTCGCTTTTGTCATCTTGACCCGGAATAAGGGAGTTATTAGTATCTAGCAATAAATAACTTTTCAAGAAAAAGAGGCACTCTTCTCGTTGTTCGGTCGTATATTGCGGGAAATGCTTGATAATGCCATTTAGTAAATCATAGGGGTTTATTATACCGTGAAGTGCATAAGTAGCCGTACGAAGGTTATTATGTTCTTGGGCGTTGAAGAAGTTGCCATTGATAATACGCATCAATAATATGTATTTCTCATCCAATTTTTCATGCCCAAGAGTGTTAAGCGCTAGCTGTGCTTCTTGTAGCATATTTGTCAATGACGCAAGATTCGTTTGGATATTATTGGCAAGTGCTTGCTTGGTTTCGGGTAAATCATGAAACGATGATTGAAATAGTGCTGCTAATTTAAAAATAGGGTTTATTAGTGTTGAACAATGTGTCAATTTTAGATGTATGCTTCGCAATGGTTTTATTTGAGCGGGATCATTTTTGATGACAAATTTTATTCTTTCTTTTGCATAGTCATGCAAAAGGTTTTGATAGTCATCTAGGTTTTGGCTCAGTTCCTGAATCATGTTTTGAGAAAGTTGTATATTTTCTTTATCTTTTTCTTTTTCAAGTTCTTCTGCAAACGTGTTAAGTTGAGAAGATTCTAGCAGCTGAAAGCTTTTAGCTTTAAGTTCTGTCATATTGATCGCATTTAGTTTCTTGCATTCTTCTTCTTGCTGTATACATTTTGCATTCATCGTCAATATGTAAGTGATAAATTTTCTTGTTTTTTCTGTTTCTTGAGAGACGGATGTCAAAGCTTTACTTTTTAGAAGTGAACAAATTTCTGATAAATCAAAATAAGTATAAGGTTTTTGTAAAGAATTATCTTCAAATAAGCATTTGACTATTATTTCATTTTCATGAGGTGGGATGACTATTGAGGTTTTAACATAGTTTAGGAGATTAGAGATTAATTTTTCATTTTCACCATAAGTTGCTTTAGAAATCAAATTGGTTATTTCTTGTTTTAAGGCAAGATAATCACTCGAATGCATTTTTTGTTCATAGCTATTTTTAAATAAACGAATTTCGTCAGGGATGGCATCTTGCTTAAGGCTATCAAAAAAATGAGCGATTGCCTGGTTTAATTTTTCAGTTGAATGAAACAAGGATATCATTTCAAAAGGGATAGTGTTTTCATGTTCACTTTTTTCAATTTTTGTCGTTTTTGAAGACGCAATAATTTTGTCTAAACGACTCTCTAGTTCATCTGAGTGTATTTCTTCAGATGGACTTTTGTCTCCTTGCTCTTTGCGCTTGTTTTTTGAATGAAGTGCCTTTGAAATATGCTTATGAAAATTCTCAGCCATGTTTGCTTCCTATGTTTGCACTGGTTGATAGCTTATCCCAATAGCGCAGATACACTGTTTTGCTTTACTTATCGCGCTTGTACCTATTCTTTAGTCACTTTGGTAGGGTAAAAAGTTTTCAAAAAGGTTAATGGATCTCTTTTTTTTTTAGAGAGGGAAGCAAAAATCAAAAAATTTTAAGTATATACACAAAATAGAGATGATATGATGCCCGCGTTTAGCAATTTTCACGGTAGAAATAATCAGGAATGCATTATTTTTTTTCCAAACGGCAATCGAAGATAGGTAATGTGTCAGTCGAGCGTCTTGTTTTGAGAGGGGGTTTTGTGATGAAATCATATAAGGAAGCAAAAAAGAGAGATGTATTCTCATGATGAAAAATCATAATTCCTCTCCTGATAAGTCTGCATCTAAATTAGAAAAGCATTGGTGGCGCAAAGTAAAAGCAATATTTTTTGCACCCTTTAAAGAAAGAGAGCCGGCTGGTCAAAGCGCAAGTATTTTAGAGCAAACCCTAAAAGAACCATCAAAAAAGCCAACCGTTAAGGATTGGATAAAAGCCATTGATGTACTTCAACCATTGGTTCAATCAGTGCGTAGCACCTTGGACCCAATGAGAATGGATGCTTTTGATTTAGACGCGCTGGGAGTGAATACCTATCTTTTTCATATAGATAGATTATTAGTTAAAATTAGAGAGTACATTCTAAATTATCGCTATCGCCAAGAACAATTCTTAAATCAGACAGAGATCTTAAGTAAAATAGAATTTCTGCAAGTAAACGAAGCGGCGGATCAGTGCTACCAGAGGATACTAAAATTAACAGATTTTATTCAGAAATTACCTTATAAAAAGCTATACTCTGATGAACTCATTAATCAGATACATGCGCTAGAATTGGAAACGACGACATTGGGAAGTGCTGTGCGGGCTATGAGCCAGTTTTGTTATCGACAAGAAGCACTTTTACAATTGACACAGCTTGAACAAAGTCTCTTACAATCGCTATCGCAGACGCGTCTTCCGTTAGGTGGGAATTCTTTAAATGCGGATGGACTAAATTCACATCAAATGATGTATTCGAAAGATGAATATTTACGCACAAAATCTCAAGAAAGCTTAACGGATGAGCAGAGTGAGTTCATCAATGAGATGATTGATATTCATGAAGTATTACGAAAGTGCTATGTTGTTGCACGGAAAATGATGGTAAAGGAAACATTGGATTGCATGGCTGAAGGCATTGAAAATTTAATTCAAGTCATGATGCAACAAAATTACGATACGAATGAAGCTTTTAATGCTTTAGCCCAAATATTTAATGCTGTTGAATCTTTAAGATTTAGTACGAATCGTGAAAGTCGTTGTTCGCGCAATTTATTTGAAAAAGCAAAAATAGCTCGTCATCAGTTACGTAAGATTTGTTTAAAAGAGCCTGTTGGTCAAGCTTTTTTAAAGCAAATTGAAGTGAAGAGATTTTCTTTAGTGAAACCACCTAAGTAATTAATATACAAGCAGCGACATTTCTTTCCTCTGCAGCAAGCACTGTATAAGTATGACAGGCAGCTCGACTATCCATAAATTCAACACCTATTCCCTTTTCAAATAATGGTAGCAGCAGTTCTTGTGATGGAATGATAAGCTGTGGCCCAGTGCCCAATAAGAGTATTTGTGGCTTCATATCAAGTAATGAAACAAAATGTTCTGACGTGACTTCATTTAGTTTCATGGGGTGCCAAGATGAAAGTGAATGCGGACGAACAATGACACTAGTTGTATAGCATTGTTGGTTAATCCAAATTTTACCAGTTTCATAACGCTGAATTTGGTAGGTTGCAGAAGAGTCATCTTGTTGTATTATCACGATAAGGTACCGCCTTGGCTATGGTCTTCGCACATGACATCGGGACTTCCTGAAAACTCATGTGCTGTAACTATAAAATAATTTATACTCTTCCCATTCGAATTTTAGGTCATAGTTTTACGACGTCACACGTCATTCTAGGAAGTATATCATATCTAAACTTATGGAACTTATATGTAAGTAATTTAACATAATTATAAGATGACAATGAAAAAAACAATAACGCTCTTTTTACCCGGATTGCTTTTAGGGACGTCTGAAAATATGCCGGCGATGCCTGCATTATCAAAGCTTCTATCTCGTAGCCAATGCCAAAGCGGGGCGAATACGATAGAACTTGCGCTTAAATCATTATTTAGTGGTTTAGGTGCAAGCCAAATTCCTGCTGGGGCATTAGGGGCGCTTAGCCATGGCTTGATACAACCTAATGATGATACTTATTGGTGTCGTGCTGATCCTATTGAATGTTTAGTTGATCATCACAGTGTTTATTTGCTGGGAAATACGCATTTACAACTAACAACTGATGAAGAAATGGCATGTTTGAGTTCGCTCAATCAATTATTGCAGCAAGATGGTATTTCTATCATGATAAAACATTCGCAGTGGTATATTAGTATTCCTGCACAAGTTGATCTCGTCATGAATGATTTGCTTGAAGTGCTTGGAAAGAATATGAGTCCCTTGTTGCCTTCAGGTCCCGACCAAATCTATTGGCGTCGCTTGCTGACCGAATGTCAAATGCTATTACAGAGCTCAGCTGTGAATGAGCAACGATTAGCTGCCAACAAGCCGTTGATTTCTAGTTTGTGGTTTTGGGGGCTAGGCGCACTGCCTAAAAATATTGATACCGAATTTGATTTTATTTATACCAATGACAGCATACTTCAAGGTTTATCGATATGTGCGAAAAAGCCTTATGCCAATATGCCACCTAAGTGGGAGTCTGCGATGATGGTGGGAGCTAATGTATTATTTTCTGACATGCAATTTTATAGCTTGTTTAAGCAGCAGCTCGAAAATGCAGGACATCAATTATTGGCATATTATGAAGAAAATTGGTTTAAGCCATTACTGAATGCTTTAATGCAGGGACATTTTGATGTATTAAAACTGATTTGTGCAGATGGTAGGGTCTTTACTATTAAAAAAATGAATTTAAAGTATTTTTGGAAGAGGATATGTCCTGTACAGAAATTTTCCATGGTGTGATTTAAAGCTGTTTCACCCAAATGATAACCCAAAGCAACTTCAGTGAAAGCTGCTGATGATTTTAAAATAAGAATGACATGTCAACAAAATTACCGCCTCCCAAAATTAAACAGCGAGCGATTGATGAAAAGCGCCAAGCCTCCGCTTTAGAGGCAGGGTTAGATCCTGTATTAGCGAAAATTATTGCAGCACGGCCCTTCTTGGAAGAAGCACCGCCACATGAATTATTATCACCTAAGCTAAAAACTTTAGATGCGCCAAATAAACTTGCAGATATGGACAAAGCTGTTTCTCGTTTGATTCACGCCTTGGATAATAATGAAGTGATTGGCATAGAAACAGATCATGATTGTGATGGACAAACCAGCCATGCTGTTCTTTATTGTGCACTAACAGAATTTCTGGGCCATCCTATAGATAGAGTTCGATCTTACATAGGTCATCGGCTAAAAGAGGGGTACGGTCTTTCTGAGGCTGTCGCTAAGCGAATTTTAAAAGATGAGCCACGTCCTTCGTTAATTATTACGGCAGATAATGGTTCCAGTGATGAGGCACAGATTTCACTACTTAAAAAAGAAGGGATTGACGTGATTGTAACGGATCATCATGAAATTCCTGTCGAAGGGATCCCTGCTAGTGCTTATGCTGTGATCAATCCAACACGAGATGATAGCGATTACCCAGATCATTGTATTGCCGGTTGCATGGTTGCATGGTTATTTATGGCCGCAACAAGACAACAATTAGTCAATCAACGTGGGAAGGAAATTCCTTCTTTAGGAGCTTGTTTAGATTTCGTTGCTGTAGGAACGATAGCAGATTGCGTCAGTATTGCGAGAAGTCGCAATAATCGTGCTGTCGTATCTTATGGAATGAAACTCATTCAACAAGGGGTAAGACCATGTTGGCGAGCTATTTTGCCATTGGTATCGACACCGCTGTCTTCTGAAGATTTAGGTTTTAAAATTGGCCCTTTGCTCAATAGTGATGGTCGATTGTCTTGTGCATTTGGTTCGGTGAGCTTTTTATTAGCTCCTGATGATGTTGAAGCGAAACGTTGGGTTGAGTATTTACAAGAACAAAATGCCGAGAGAAAAAGCATTCAAGACAGAATTACTCGACTTGCGTTATCGCAGGCCAGCATTCAATGTCATGAAGGAAATATAGGGTTATGTATTTTTCTTGAAGAAGGGCACGCTGGTGTCCATGGCATTTCTGCAAGTCGCGTAAAAGATGCATTTGGTCGACCGACCATTATCTTTTGCCCTAAAGCCGAAGATCCTGAATTATTGACCGGATCTGCGCGTTCTATAGATGGGGTACATTTGCGAAATATACTACAAGCGGTCAGCGATTTTGATCCTCAGTTAATAGAGCGTTTTGGTGGACATGCTGGTGCTGCAGGACTCGCTATTCAACGAAAGAATTTAGCAAAATTCCAACAAGTTTTTGAAACAATGCTGCAAGCTGAGGTGACGCGCGATATGGTAGGCCCTGTCATTTGGACGGATGGTGAATTATCGATGGAAAGGCTAAGCTTGCCGTTTGTTGAAAAGTTAGTTTGTGAACTTGAACCTTTTGGACGTGAATTTGAACCGCCCTTATTTGAAGCCTATGGTAAAATCCTTTCCCTGACACCTATAGGGCAAACTAAGACCCATGCGCGTGTCGGGATAGCTGTAGAAGAAATATGGTTTGAGGCCGTATGGTTTAATTGCCGTCAGCCCGAAGATCCCATGCCAGTGGCAGTTGAGGATCAGATTAAATTTGTTTTTTCTCCGAAATTGCAAACATTTCGTGGGGAAAGAAAACTAAATAATCAAATAGTTCATCTAGAAAAAGTGCTGCTTCCAACCTTCTGACGAGAGGCTTTATTCCAAGTTTGATGGCTTTCCCTTTGATAGGGGAGAGCAGCGGGTGTTATACTGCGTCAATTTGGATAAGCTGCCGCAGCTTGTGCTACTACGGCACCATAAGGCCGTATCGAAGCGATAGTGTAGATGGAGCCTAAATTTAAAATGGAAGGTAATACTCGAACCAGTTTAAATTTAGGCAAGGCGCCAAGAGAATGAATCCCTTGGAGCGTACACAAAGTACACGACAGGGGTGAGTGAACGCAGGCAACATAGCCTAAATTTAAAATGGAAAGAGTATTAAAGTGGAAATAGCACCCTTACAAAACAAATTAAAAGATATGATACATCGTTTGCGTGAGCTACGGGGGTATCTTTGACCTTGATACTAAGCAAGAACGCTTAGAAGAGGTTAGTGCCATGTTAGAGGATCCCAGCGTATGGCAAGATCCAGAACAAGCACAGACATTGGGGAAAGAACGAGTTCAGTTAGAAAAAGTGGTGAAAACACTGACTTCAGCAGAACGCGATGTCGCTGAATCTTTAGATTTATTACAATTTGCGAAGGAAGAAAACGATCTTCAAGCGTTCAACGAATTAGAAGAAGAGGGGGAACGACTTGAAAGAATTGTCGAAGGTTTAGAATTTCGTCGTATGTTTTCCGGTGAGCTTGATGCCAATGAAGCTTATCTTGATATTCAAGCAGGTTCAGGCGGAACAGAGGCTCAAGATTGGGCAGAAATGCTGTTGCGAATGTATCTGCGCTGGGGGGAGCGTAAAGGCTTTAAGATGACACTGTTAGAAGCATCCAGTGGTGAAGTAGCGGGGCTTAAGAGTGCAACCGTCAAAGTCGAAGGTGAATATGCTTATGGATGGCTAAGAACTGAAACAGGTGTGCACCGTTTGGTTCGTAAGTCTCCTTTTGATTCTGGTAATCGCCGACATACTTCCTTTGCAGCTATCTTTGTTTCACCTGTAATTGATGAAACCATTGATATTGTGATCAATCCGGCTGATTTACGAGTAGATACTTATCGCGCCAGTGGGGCAGGTGGCCAGCATGTTAACCGAACTGATTCGGCTATTAGAATAACGCATATCCCTTCGGGTATCGTTGTACAATGTCAAAGTGATCGCTCGCAACATAAAAATAGATCGCAAGCAATGGATCAATTGCGAGGTAAATTGTATGAAATGGAAATGCGCAAACGTCAGGCTGAACAATTGCTAAAAGAGCAGAGTAAGTCTGATATTGGTTGGGGAAGCCAAATCCGTTCCTATGTTTTGGACGACTCCAGAGTAAAAGATCTAAGAACCGGGGTAGAAACCTCTAATACACAGGGTGTATTAGACGGTAATTTACTCGATATGTTTATGACAGCCAGTTTAAAGAGTGGGTTATAGTATGTCTGAAGAATTAAATCCAATAGAAGATGTTAATGAGCAAATTAGGCAGCGCCGAGAAAAACTTAATGTGTTACGTCAGAGCGGAAATGCATATCCAAATGATTTCAGGCGCTCGCATCTTGCCGCATGTGTACATGGTGAATACGAAAAATTAGATAATCCTGAATTTGAGACTAAACCCATTACTGTAAAAATGGCTGGCAGGATAATGACGCGCCGACAAATGGGGAAAGCAAGTTTTGTGCATATCCAGGATATGTCGGGACAAATGCAGGCTTATTTGCGAGAAAATGATTTACCGCAAGGAGTCTACGAAAATTTTAAGCATTGGGATCTTGGCGACATTATAGGTATTGAAGGTACGTTATTTAAAACTAAAACAGGTGAATTGTCAGTGAAGGCAACTAATGCGATGCTATTAACTAAAGCGTTGCGGCCTTTACCTGAAAAATACCATGGCTTAACTGATCAAGAAACACGTTATAGACAACGTTACTTGGATTTAGCTACCAACGAAAAATCAAGAAAAGCATTTAAAATTCGAACCAAACTGATTCAATGTATCCGAGAATTTTTAAATCAGCACCAGTTTATTGAAGTTGAAACGCCCATGATGCAACCCATCCCAGGCGGCGCAACTGCTAGACCCTTTATTACGCACCATAATACATTAGATATGAAAATGTATTTACGAATAGCGCCTGAACTTTATCTAAAAAGGTTAGTGGTGGGGGGATTTGAAAGGGTATATGAAATAAATCGAAATTTTAGAAATGAAGGACTTTCTACACGCCACAATCCAGAATTTACGATGTTAGAGTTCTATCAAGCGTATGCAGATTACAATGATCTGATGGATTTTACTGAAGAAATGATTCGTTTCTTATGTGAAAAAGTGTTAGGCACAGCTCAAGTGCAATATCAGGGCGACGAATATGATTTTTCCAAACCATTTACTCGCCTTACGGTTAATGAAGCTATTTTACACTTTAATCCCACACTGAAAGCAGAAGATCTTGAAAACAGAGAAAAACTGACGGATTATGCTGTTGGTCTTGGATTAATGATTAAACCAGAATATGGAATGGGTAAAATCCAAATTGAAATTTTCGAAAAGACTGTTGAATCACAACTGAAAGCGCCTACTTTCATTACACAATACCCAACAGAAGTATCTCCTTTAGCACGATGTAATGATCAAAATCCTGATGTGACAGATCGTTTCGAGTTTTTTGTTGGTGGAAGAGAAATTGCCAACGGCTTTTCTGAGCTCAATGATGCCGATGATCAAGCCAGCCGCTTTAAGAAGCAAGCAGAACAATTGGCCTTAGGAGACAATGAAGCAATGCATTATGATGCAGACTACATTGTAGCCCTAGAGCATGGATTGCCTCCCACCGCTGGGGAAGGAATAGGGATCGATAGATTAGCGATGCTATTTACAGATTCTCCATCGATCCGCGATGTGATTTTATTCCCTCAAATGCGGCATGTTGCTGGGGATTAGATAGTCAGAGAAGTAGGTTGGGCTGTAAAGCCCAACACCCCTAAAAAGCAATCGCTACGAGATTGATTGTTGGGCCTAAAGGCCCAACCTACGCTCATAAATTTTCTTTTCATTAGAAATTATAATGTGAATTGAATTCACTATATGTAAGTGAATTCAACTACATAAAATTTAATGAATATCCATTTATACATATTGTTTTCATCGTTTGTCGATACGTTATTAATTAAGCTAACTTTGTTTGGTATGCTCCTCTTAGTTTTTTAATAAAAATTAATTTAGGGGGCACTATGCCAAAAGTAAGAAGAAAAAATTCTGTAAAACAAGCAATTGAACGTGCAATTAAATTGCGTGATAAGAAAAAATTTGAAAAATTGCTTAGACAAAAAAATATTACCGAGGATGATATAGTTTCTTTAAAATACGCTTTTTGGCCAGACAGCGGTGATTTAACGATGTGGGATCTCTTTCATCGATTAGATCCTAAATCGTTCAAAAATAAATCCTATAATAGCTTAACAGCATATGAAAAATTATATTTTCAACTGTTTGATAAATATTTTGCAGCTGAAATAGCCCACAGACTTAATCTAGGAGGAGCAGTTAAATTAAGTTACGATAAAAAATCAATGGGCGAAGCAAGATTAGATGGTCAAATGTCGGGGTTTGGCATCATGCAATTAAAAGATCATCTTTTGCAATTTTCCGCAGAATCCACTGACAAATTAAGTCCCGGTTTCCAGCAGGCACTTGATAGAATGTTAAATATCACGCCACAGGCAACGGTGACTCCGATGAATAAAAAATTAGATACTGATGCCAATGGTTTTATCTTTGCTCATGTCAACCATGCTTGGTGTGCACTATTAACAAAAGATAAGTTATATATGATTAATATGGGATTAGGCGCAGATAAACGATCCCCTGGCATTCATGTATATGATGTTCCTCAGTCTAAGCGTTTAACGATATTTAACTATCTTAAATCTCTGGAAAATACAGATATGCTGAATGATATAGCTAAAGGATTGGATTGTTTGGATCCTAAATTTAATGAAATTATCTTTAAACGTTATACTGAAGCAATGAAATTTAATCATTTTAAAAATTTGCCTAAAAAATTCAGATTGAAAGAGAGCGAAAAAATTAATATTCCTGCTCAAGAAGTTGGAAATTGTAATTATTATAGTCTTAAAGGTTTATTTTTAGCGTGGATGTATCATCATAATCAAAAGCATTATCCAAAAAAGCAAGCTTATCAAAAGAGCTTAGATGATTTTATGCGTTTTTTAAAGTTTGATTATAATACGGCGATAGATCATTACGTAGCGCATGCAATTAGACCTAATACAACAGTACTTAATTTAGCTAAGCAAAAGCTAGGGAAAATGAATAGCTTAACGAGAGAAAGTGCACTTAACCCGGCTAATTATAAAAGACAAGTTGTAAGATAGATTCGTTTAGCCAAGTAGGTGGGCCTTTGAAAAAGCAATCACTATGAGTTTGATTGTTGGGCCTTACGGCCCAACCTACGGGAGAAGACTGAAATTAAGCTGCAAAAAGGTGCTGTGCGTCTGCTAGTTCAGTTTGTAATTTTTCATTATCACTAAAATCTTGCTTAGCCGGATCTAAGTTTAATCTCGCATAAGCAGGCATTTCTGCAAAATTAAGTTGTGTGAAAGGGTGTTGTGTTCCTCTTAACGCATAAATTTTAGCGACAAGAACGATATCTGCAAGATCAGGTTTTTCCATTTCTCGGTATAAATTGGGTAGGTTTCTCGGCACTTCTGCAATGTAACGTGGGAACTGCCAAGACGTTAAAATCGCTTCTCCTAATTCTGCTCGAAATTGATGGATCAGTGTTTCCAACGTATCTAAATTTTGTAGCAAACTTTTATGATGTTCTGCATAAGTGAGAATAGGGAGCATACCGATTTCGTGTAATAAGCCTGCGAGCATTGCTTCTTCTGGAGCAAAAGTTTTCAAATGAGCTGCAATGGCATAAGAAGCCGCTGCAACTTCTCCGCTATGCTGCCATGCTTGACGCATTTTTTCTTCAATCACTTTATTTTTAGCATAAAACAATTGCTCCATTGCCAGTCCAATTGCCATATTGGCTACAAAAGAAGAGCCGAGTCGACTAATAGCAGTTTTTAGGGTATTAATAGTGACACGCCCGCGCACCAAGGGACTATTGGCAATACGTATGATTCTAGCGGTGAGAGCAGGGTCCTGGCCAATCACTTCATTGAGTTCATCAATAGTGACATTTGGGTTTTCACATAATTCTTGTATTGCAATGGCAATTCTAGGTTGAGTAGGAAGCGGTAATCGATTTTTTTCTATATCTTCAAGAATGTCATTATAAATCGATTTAGCTGATCCCGATAACGACGTCATATCATATCCTTATGTTATACAACTTTCAATTTGTAGTCTTCGTCACTGATTTTATGACATTGTTGCCTTTGCTATTTAGCCATCCTCATATACCTTTTGTATCTCCGGTAACTCAGCTTGGTGTCTAGCAAAAAAATCATTTACCATGACTACATATGGTAATCCTACCATTTATAAGGTAATTCTAGGCGATGAAGCTTTGGTCCATCAGCTGAATATAAATGAACATTTTCAAAGCTAGCATATTGGTCATCTAGCACAACAAGTAACTCAAAACCCCCGTTTTCAGCATGGCTAGCACGAACGATTAGCCCAAGCGCTTCTTCAGATGCGAGGGGAACATAAACCGCGTCACCTGGAAGAGGTAATTTATTTGACTCGACATGAGCTCGGTACATATGTTTTTTTATTTTGCCTCGATATTGCATGCGAGCAATAATCTCTTGACCGATATAACACCCTTTATCATAACTTATCCCATCTAAAATGGATAAATTGGCATGATGAGGCAAAATTTCATCAATTGTGCGGGGATAAACAGCAGGGAGTCCCGCACGGATATCTAGTAATTGCCAAGATTCTGGAGTCACCATTTGGCATTGTTTTTTAAGCGTAGGCCAGAGCGTTTGTAATGTTTCCATGCTGGCGAATATTTCATATCGAGGATGGTCGCCAGGCAAGCGGCATACAATGGCGGTTCCTTCGGAAGTTA
>MKTN01000048.1 GCA_001898235.1 Gammaproteobacteria bacterium 39-13 | reverse complement strand
TTGAATCCTAGCACGATTGCGACAAAAGTGACCGAAGGTGTCAATAACGCACTTTCAACACCCGACGTAACAGGAGAAGGCTCAACTGTCGCTAAAGATTCTACTCCTAGTTCAATCTTCAGTTTATTCAATCCTAGCAACATTGCCGCACATTTAATCCCCGGGGAAAAAGCGAAAGAATCAACGCTACCCACTCCTACAGTTAAAGATGATATGCTTGGCAAACAAGCAGCGACATCTTCGACACAAAATGATGTAGATCAAGGCTTAGTGTTAGACGATATCAACGACTTTTTAGCACAACTTGATGATGCTCCCCTTACTCCCGATATGCTTGGAATTTTAATGCCTGAAACCCAAGCTAGCGAGCAACATAGCCCTAGCGAAAATAAAGATACCCAGGTTACTGACGAAATTCTTGAGATATTTGGCAAAATGGCTACAGCTGAGGCCAGCAAAACTAAGGATGAGGTTGATACCACCATTCCAAAGATTGTTGAGGAAAATGGCGAAGAAGATGCAAGTTTCTTAGATCAAATTAGCTTAGGACTTTTTGATGACGAAACTAGCGAGCATATCCCTAGCGAAAATAAAGATGTTCAGATCACTGAGGAGATTTTTGAAGCTTTAGGCAAGATGGTTCCACCTACTGTTACTATAGCTGAATCTAGCCAAAAGCATGATGAAGTTGATACTTCTGCAAAGGCAGCTAAGAAAAATGGCGAAGAAGATGCTAGAGATCAAATTAGCTCAGAAACAGCAACAAATGAGGTTATGAATCTTAGTGATTTTGGAAGCTTCATTGATGAATCAACACCAATTGTCCCTGTAGTGAAAGATAGCGAAAGTAAGGACACTGTTGATCCTCTGGCTATGCCAAAAACAACTGAGGAAAATGGCGAAGAATTCGTTGCTCAGTATATGCTTACCTCAACAGAAGAGAGAAATCCTCATTCTCCAGCCTTGTATTTAGCAACCCTTGACGCTCTTATAAAAGAAGTCGCTGAAAGCACAAAGGCACAACGAGAAGAAGTAGATCAATTTGATGCAAATGGGTATTTCCCTGCAGATACGTCTGAGCAGGAAGAATTGGATGAACTCAGTCGAGTGATGGACGAAATAGGTGAAACACCTGTTGGTCTAAGCGATCAAAAACAAAGTGAAAGCTTGGAAATCGAACAAGATGAATTAGATCCATACCAACTCTTTATAGAAACGGTGGATGCTGCGCTTGGTGAACAAGAAGTTAAAGACGCAGAAACGCAAATTGCTCCTCAAATTACGATTACATCTGCTAGTGATGAAATGTCAAGTTTGAACAATGGAAACCTAGAGCTTGAAGAATTTGGAGAGGTAGTTGAAACCGCTACCCCAGTGAAGGAAGAAAAAGAAAAGCCTTCTTCAAACATTGTTGAAATTGTTGAGGTTCCTGTTACTTCGGTGTTTGAGAATGTAGACACAGCGACTACAGGTAACGTCGTGGAAAATCCTGTTTTTGAAAATCCACATATGGCTCAAAAATCGGTAGCTACACCAGAATTAGATTTCTTTGAAAGCGTACTTGAGGACGCTATTTCTCCACAATTAGTTCGCTTTACAGAAGTGGTTGATACTGCAAAAACACCCATGGAAGCCCTTGAGTACGCACTGGGTGTAGATGTGCCTAAACATACCCCTAAGCAGGGTGAAGTTATTCACTCCTCTGCAGTATTGGAAAATCCAATGGATGAACTTAGGAGTGCACTGGAGGCAACTAAGAAACTGGATACGCCGAATATTAGCTCGTCTGATTCAATTTTCGGCAAGGAAGGTCCTCATGATGCTAACGCTATTAAGGCAAAATTAGCTCAACGTGAGTTCGCTAAGGCTAAAATGGCACTAGAAAGCTCGAAAATAACTTTGGAAGAAAAGACCCTTCTTTTAGAAAAAGCGAAGGGAAATCATGCAGATGCTGAAGAAATACTTTCTAAGGTTAAAATTGCTGCAAATGAAAATCTGCCACAAGTGGAAAAAGGTGTATTAGAATCCTTTAAATCAACCTGGGATAAGATAAATCCTTCCAATGTTACGACTGGATTAAAGGCATGGATGTTTGGCGAACTTTCTTCAGCTGCAGATGCCGAAAGTGCAGCAAAAGAAACATTGAGACGTGCTCAAAAAGCGCTTGATAGAGCTAAATCACATGCATGTCATGATCTGGAGATATTAGAGCAGACAGATAAAGCTGAAGTGTTGAAACAACTACAAGCAAGAGGATTGTCCTCATCGGAACAGCAAAGCAAAGCTGAGCAAGTTGTTTCAAAGCATGACTATAATAACAAGGACAAAGGGATGTTCAGCTTCTGGAAATCTAAACCTACTGATTTAGTAGAAGCAGAAAAAGCAGCTAAACAACACGGCGAAGATGCCCAAAAATGGAAGACGCACCTTGGCAAAATTGAATTAGCAGATTGTGCTATCAAAGCTTGGGAAAAACTCAGTGAAGCGTTCAAGGCTGTTAATGAAACCGATGACGCATTACATAAAGCAGAATTAGCACATGGTCTTGCATTACAACAAGTCAATGGTGACAACGATAGATATGAATTAGCGAAGAAAGCGTTAGCAGAACTTTCACCTGTAGAGAGTGAAACAACGCTCGATGGTAAATTGTCTGTTAATAAATTAGGTACATCAGACCTAAGTCATATGGAAACGAGTGAAGGTTTGCAGACAGAATCACAAGATGGTCATCATCCATCCTTGGTAGTAATGCCGCAGGACCTGTCAATGATAACGTCACATATTGATCAAACAACATTATTTACTCAATAATTTCTCCCCCTGTCCATGGATGGATCATTATTTGGCAATCTTTCTCCCATTGATTGCCAAGCTTTTGCCTCAACCTCGGTTGGGGCTTTTTTTTAAACAAAATACTGCTTTCTAATACTTTATATTTATACATCTCTATACGAACGGCCCTCCAGTTGGTAAACTACCCGCAAAAAAGTGAGAGAAGGCGCACATGCCCATTTTTCTGCGACATGATAAATGGCTCCTACTTGGTGGCTTTTGCGTGCTACTCGGCTCACTATTCTTTGCTTATCATTTTTATGCAAGTTGGCGAACTATTAATGTGATCGCCTTACCTGTGCCAGACTGCGATTTACGTCAAGGTGCTTGTACTTCAGTGCTCCCTTCTGGAGAGCGTATTGAGTTGCAAATTAAACCTACCCATATGCCGGTTTTAACTTCTTTGTCCTTAGAAGTGAAAACGGATAAGCTTCCTGTAAAAAGAATTTTTATTTATTTTAAAGGCGCTGAAATGAATATGGGCGAATTCCGCTATACTTTATTGCGTCAAAAAGATGGGATCTATACCACGCAAACTATCTTGCCCACTTGCATCCATGATCATATGGTATGGCATGCTGTTATCCACATTGAAACACCACATAAGCGCTACAGTGCACCCTTTGTGTTTATTAATCAAAGACCAGAAGCGGTATAATTTTACTCTATTCACAAGCAAGCAGAAAAAATCCCCTGCCCTTTGGGTCTTCCCCCTTTGCAAAGTGGGAAATTTGTTCGCTACGCGCACATTAAGAGTGAGTCATGTGATCTTAGCGCGAAGCGCATATTTGCCCACTTTGTAAAGGGGGCGGCGATAATGCTAGTGAAGCTGAGCTTCACTAGCATTTAAGCGGGGGATTTAGCTTAAGAAAAGAATTTCGAAGTCTTTAAAACTCATTCACTCTTGGATCTAATGAACCGCTCTTATAACGATCGGCCATCTTCTCAAGACTAAAGGGAGTAATCTTAGAAGCATTACCTGCAGTACCAAATGCTTCATAACGCGCCATACAAATATCGCGCATTGCTTTGGTCGCTTCGCTTAGATATTTACGTGGATCAAATTCTTTACCATTCGTAGCAAAGAAACGACGTAAAGTACCCGTTACAGCCATACGCAAATCGGTATCAATATTCACCTTGCGCACACCATGACGAATACCTTCTTGAATTTCTTCCACTGGAACACCATAGGTTTCACCCATTGTGCCGCCATATTCGTTAATAATTTTGAGCCATTCTTGTGGAACAGAAGAAGAACCATGCATCACTAAGTGCGTATCAGGGATCCGTTTGTGGATCTCTTTAATACGCTCAATCGCTAAAATATCCCCTGTAGGTGGGCGGGTAAATTTATAAGCACCATGGCTGGTTCCAATGGCTATCGCTAAAGCATCCACTTTGGTTTCTTTGACAAATCTTGCTGCTTCTTCAGGATCGGTTAGTAACATGTCATGGGTCAATGTCCCCTCAGCGCCAGAACCATCTTCCTTACCTGCTTCTAAAGTTTCAAGTGATCCTAAACAACCTAATTCACCTTCAACAGAAACACCACAAGCATGTGCCATTGCTACTGCCATGGATGTCGTTTTGACATTGTATTCAAAACTAGAAGGCGTTTTCATATCTTCATGCAAAGAACCATCCATCATCACGGAAGAAAACCCTAATTGAATGGATTGCTGACATACCGCAGGAGAAGCACCATGATCTTGATGCATACAAACAGGAATATGAGGAAATTCTTCAATCGCTGCTTCAATCAAGTGTTTTAAAAAACGAGGCCCTGCGTATTTTCTTGCGCCAGCAGAAGCCTGAACAATCACAGGACTGTCAGTTTTATCTGCTGCTTCCATAATGGCGCGCATTTGTTCCAAATTGTTGACATTAAACGCCGGCACACCATAGCCGTGTTCCGCCGCATGATCGAGCAATTGTCGCATTGTAATTAAAGCCATTATTTATTCTCCATTCGGACCAGTTAATGCTTGTGCAGTTAAAATCTTTAAAGCGTTGGTATACCCACCCACGCCTAATACATCGCCCTTGGTTACAATTACCTTGTCACCAGGCTCTAAAATGCCCTGCTTCACCAAAAGCTCTAATGCAGAGCGAGATATTTCCCAAGGCTTATAGTGAGTGACATCAAATTCAACTGGGTAAACCCCACGAAACAATGTCATTCGTCCTCGCGTCAGCGCATGACGACTCAAGGCATAAATGGGGATCCCTGAACGTACTCGAGACATCCATAGAGGCGTTGAGCCTGATTCTGTCAACGCTACAATCGCTTTGATCGGAACATGATTGGCAATAAACATTGCTGCCATAGCAATGGCTTTATCATGTCGTTCAAATTCTTCATCATTATTTTGCGAAAACTGGGCAACACGATAACGCTCTGAAGCCAAACAAATTTCATCTAAACTCGCAACTACCTGCACCGGAAAGTCGCCTGTTGCCGTTTCTGCAGATAACATCACAGCATCAGTACCATCAAGTATGGCATTGGCGACATCAGACACTTCTGCGCGTGTAGGAATAGGATTCTTAATCATCGATTCCATCATTTGTGTTGCAGTAATCACTGCCTTATCACAAAGTCTGGCGCGATTAATTATATTCTTCTGGATCCCCGGTAATTCAGCATAACCAACTTCAACCCCCAAATCGCCTCGAGCCACCATGACCGCATCACTGGCTTTGATAATTTCATCGATATTATCAATCGCTTCAAAACGCTCAATTTTTGCAACAATTTGCGCTGTACATCCTGCTTCACTCACCAAACGACGCGCATCAATAATATCTTGCGCTGTTTTGGGGAAAGAGAGAGCAACATAATCTACAGGTTGAGTGGCAATAAACTGAATATCTTTAATATCCTTCTCTGTGAGGCTTGGCGCAGATAACCCTCCGCCCTTACGATTGAGTCCCTTATTACTTGTTAACCTTCCACCGACTTTTACTGTACATAAAATGGCAGAGCCCTGAACCTCATTCACGATGAGGATCACACGACCATCATCAAGTAATAAATGATCTTGAGGGGCAACTTCACGTGGTAGTTCTGGATAATCTAATCCCACGCAATGTTGATTTCCCGCATTTTTAGGATAATCTGCATCAAGGGTAAAAAGATCCCCTTCATTCAGCAAGATCCCTTCTTTATCTTCAAAACGCGCGATGCGAATTTTGGGTCCCTGCAAATCAATCAATATACCGATGGTTTTGTTTAACCCTTTGGCTGATTCTATTGCTAAGGCTATTCTTGCTTGGTGCTGAGCATGATCGCCATGAGATAAATTAATCCTCACTAAATTAACACCAGCCTGAATGAGGGCACGCATTTTTTCAGGAGAATCTGTTGAGGGGCCTAACGTTGCAATAATTTTGGTTCGACGTGGTCGTATTTTCATTATACCGCTGCTTTCTCTTTAGTTCGTGATTCAAGAACCGCTACCGCAGGAAGTGATTTGCCTTCTAATGCTTCTAAGAAAGCACCGCCACCTGTGGAAAGATAAGAAATGTTATCTTCTACCTGAAATTGCTCAATGGCAGCAAGGGTATCACCGCCACCTGCGACTGAAAATGCATTTGATTTGGCAATAGCATCTGCCAAGCTTTTTGTCCCTTCTTGAAAAGACGGCACTTCAAAAACACCCACCGGCCCATTCCAAAGAATCGTTTTGGCGTTTTGAATTACTGTTGATAGGTTTTGCCGAGATACAGGCCCTATATCAAAAATTTTCTCGCCATTTTCAACATGGGTACAAGATTTTATCGTTGCAGTCCCTTCCATATCAGGAGCAACAACAACATCTTCGGGTAACCAAATAGTTTTATGTTGGGCTTTTGCTTTTTCTAACAATGCTTTGGCAGTAGGAACAAGCTCTGGCTCAAAAAGAGAATCACCAACGGGCAAACCATTTGCCGCCAAAAAGGTATTGGCAATACCACCACCTACAACTAAAACATCCACTTTATCTAGCAAATTTGTCAGCAATTTCAGCTTGGTTGAAACTTTACTGCCGCCAACAATAGCAACCACTGGATGAAGGGGGTTCACTAAAACGCTATGAATTGCATCTAACTCTTTTTGTAATAAAGGCCCCACGCATGCAATAGGCGCAAATTCTGCCACACCACAAGTAGACGCTTGAGCACGATGTGCCACTGCAAACGCATCCATGACAAATACATCACAAAGCGCAGCAAGCTTCTTTGCTAATTCCGATGCATTACGCTCTTCACCAGCCAAAAATCTTACGTTTTCCAGCAAAGCCACTTCGCCTGATTTTATGGCAGGCAACGCTTCACCTAATTGAAAAAGCGGAACAGGTTGCTTTAAGCACTCTCGCAAGTAAGTCGCAATAGGAGCCAATGAAAAAGCAGCATCAAAATGTCCCTCTTCTGGCCTACCTAAATGTGACATTAAAATGATTTTTGCTCCCATTTCACTTGCTTGTTTAATGGTTGGCAAAGCGGCATCAATTCTTGCCGTATGGGTAATGTGCCCATTTTTCATGGGCACATTAAAATCTTCCCTAATCAATACAATTTTATCTTTTAATGACACCTTATCCATGGTCAGCATAATTATTTCGCCTTCATCCACGCAGCAGCTGTATCTAACATACGATTGGAGAACGCCCATTCATTATCGTACCAAGCCAATACTTTGACTAAGTTGCCAATAACTTTGGTTTGAGTTGCATCAAAAACCGCAGAAGCAGGATTGTGATTAAAATCAATTGAAACCAATGGCAAGGTGTTATAAGCCAATACACCTTTTAATTCATTTTCAGAGGCTTTTTTCAGTAATGCATTCACTTCATCTACGGTAGTTTTGCGCTCTACCGTGATGGTTAAATCAACAACCGATACGTTGATCGTTGGAACACGGATAGCGAATCCGTCCAATTTACCATTCAATTCAGGAAGTACTAATCCAATCGCACTTGCTGCACCGGTTTTGGTTGGGATCATAGAATGCGTTGCTGAACGCGCTCGACGCAAATCTTCGTGATAAACATCAGTCAACACTTGATCATTTGTGTAAGCATGTACTGTGGTCATCAAACCGCTGATGATCTTTAATTCTTCGTGCAAGGGTTTTACAACAGGTACTAAGCAATTGGTTGTGCATGATGCATTTGAAATAATGGTATCGGTGGCTTTCAATACGTGATGATTGACGCCATAAACAATCGTTGCATCCATGTCAGTCCCAGCTGGGGCTGAGATAATGACTTTTTTGGCGCCCGCTTGTAAATGCAGATTGGCTTTCTCACGCTTAGTGAATAATCCTGTGCACTCAAAAACCACATCAATATCTAATTTTTGCCAAGGCAATTTTGCTGGATCACGCTCAGACAATACTTGAATTTCATCGCCTGCAATGATCAAGCTTCCATCTGCACCTACTGATACTTCCTTGTTAAATTTACCATGGGTGGTATCAAATTGGGTAAGATGGGCATTAATACTGGTGTCACCCAAGTCATTAATGGCTACAATTTTAAATTCGTTTTGTCGGTTAGACTCATACAACGCACGTAAAATGTTACGACCAATTCTGCCATAACCGTTGATTGCAATTCTAATAGCCATTGTTATTCTCCCCTATCTACTTTCTTAATGTTATTGCATCAGCGCATGAATATTTTTAACAATATTATCTACAGTCAAACCAAATGCTTGATAAATTTCTGTATAAGGCGCTGATTCTCCATATCTGTCTATTCCTAAAATGCAGCCATTAGGACCTACAAATTTATGCCAGCATAGTGTTGAACCTGCTTCCACAGCAATACGTGCGGTTACAGAAGAAGGTAATACACTTTCTTGGTAAGCCTTATCTTGTTCAGCAAAAACTTCCCAGCAAGGTAAAGAAACGACTTGTACAGGGATATTTTGTGCCTGACACTGTAAAGCTGCTTCCATACATAATGCGACTTCTGATCCTGTGCTAATGAGGATCGCTTTGGGGGTACCTTGGCAAGCATGTAAAACGTAACCACCGCGGTGGATTTGCTTTACTTGTTCTGCATCTCGTTTTTGTAAAGGAACAGCTTGTCTTGTCAAAATCAAAGAAGTAGGCCCATCCTTTCTTTCAATAGCGGCTTGCCATGCAACAACGGTTTCTGTTGCATCTGCTGGTCGCCATGTATGCATTCCCGGTGTTGCACGCAACATGGTTAAATGCTCAATCGGTTGATGAGTCGGACCGTCTTCACCTAAGCCAATGGAATCATGACTAAAAACAAAGATAGAGCGTTGCTTCATCAAAGCAGCAAGACGCACTGCATTTCGCATATAATCAACGAAAGTTAAGAACGTGCCACCATACGGAATAAACCCGCTATATAACGCCATACCGTTCATCATAGCCGCCATACCGAATTCACGTACACCATAATGCATATAATTACCTTGAGCATTATCGTGCGTAATCACTTTTGAACCACCCCAGGCGGTTAAATTAGAATCCGTTAAATCGGCAGAACCACCCAGCAATTCTGGTAAAATTTCACCAATACTTTCCAACACTAAATGCGATGCCTTACGCGTCGCAATTGCCTTATCTTGTTGTTGGGTTTTTTCAATTAAAGCCTGAATATGACTAGACCAAACAGCAGGTAATTTTTTCTCCCAACGACGCTTTAATTCTTCTGCAAGTTGTGGGTGTTTTGCTTGATATTTTGCAAATAATACTTTCCAGGTTGCTTCTTGAGCATGTCCTTTTTCTTTAGCATCCCAGCCATTTAAAATGTCTTGTGGAATAACAAAAGGCGGATAAGACCAGCCTAATTGTGCACGCGTAGCTGCTACTTCGTTCTCACCTAATGCTGAGCCGTGGCATTTTTCTTTGCCTTGTAAATTAGGGGAGCCAAAACCAATAATGGTACGGCAACAAATTAAGCTAGGTTGTGCTGTATTCGCACGAGCTTCATCAATTGCAGCTTTAATAGCCTGAGGATTATGCCCATCTACACCCCTGATGACATGCCAGCCATAAGCTTCAAACCGGCTTGCAGTGTCTTCGTTAAACCAAGGTTGAACAGGTCCATCGATGGAGATCCCATTGTCATCCCAAAACCCAATTAATTTGCCCAATCCTAAGGTTCCAGCTAACGAACAAGCTTCATGGGAAATGCCTTCCATCAAACAACCGTCACCCAAAAAGACATACGTCCAATGGTCAATGATAGGAAATTCTTCACGATTAAAAGTAGCCGCTAATGTTCTTTCCGCTAAAGCCATCCCTACTGCATTTGCAATGCCCTGACCTAATGGTCCGGTCGTGGTTTCTACCCCTTCGGTAATACCAAATTCTGGATGACCTGGTGTTTTTGAGTGTAATTGACGAAATTGTCGAAGATCTTCGATAGAAAGATCATATCCGGTGAGATGCAACAAAGAATAAAGTAACATCGAACCATGACCGTTAGACAAAATAAAACGATCACGATTGGGCCAGTGCGGGTCTTGAGGATTGTGTTTTAGATAATCATTCCATAACACTTCTGCAATATCTGCCATTCCCATTGGCATGCCGGGATGACCGGAATTCGCTTTTTGTACTGAATCCATGCTAAGTGCACGAATTGCATTGGCTAGTTGTTGACGGGAAGGCATCGACATGAAAAAATCCTCGCGTTAATATGTCATTAAGATTACACAGTACGCCCAAAAGAACCCGCAAATTATATCACCTGACTAGGAAAGTCCCTACTAAATACTCGTTCCATTTTGGCTTTAGGCTTTGTTGGCTGCGCGCTTCGCAACAGTCATGTATATCCATGTATACACTCCTGTCCGCCGTAGCTTTCAGCGTAGGCGGATTGCTTATCTTGCCACCTCGCTTAAAACCAAACTGATCCGAGTATCCTTATCCTTAGCGCCACTTAATTGAGCATCCCTGGCTGGCAATTTGGTCTTGCGGCCCTTTACCGGTCTTTGCGATAAGCTGCATAGCCTCTACCAATTCCCTTCTTGCTCCGCTGGGGGCAGGATGAATACCACTTTCATCTAATCTACCACGATATTGCAACTTTAAGTTATTATTGTAACCAAAAAAATCAGGGGTACAAACCGCGCCATACGCTTTGGCCACTTGTTGCGTTTCATCAACCAAGTAGGGGAAAGGTAGCTCTAACTTAGTCGCTAATAATTGCATATTTTTGTAACTATCTTCTGGATAATCTGTCGGATCATTTGAGCAAATTGCCACACAACCAATGTCTTGTGCTAACAAGACTTTGGCATCCTCTATTAATCGCGACAAAATGGCTTTGACATAGGGACAATGATTGCAGATAAACATAACCAATAGGCCATTTTTCTTAACGCAATCCGCCAAGCCATAATGCTTACCATCTGTTCCTAACAATCGAAAATCCGGCGCTATTTTACCGAATTCACATACAGGCGTTTTCAAAAGGGCCATTTTTATGCCTCTCCTTTACTGAAAAAACACAGTATACCCCTCGTTATTGAAGGGACGATATAAAAACATTGAGCGAGTTTCAAATCTTAATGTGAATTCAGCGTATACCCTTTCGGTAGACGAGCCGATCTGCTACCCTTCTTTAGTACTCGTATCACCCCAGCGTAGTACAGGGATGTTAAATTTTTTCCATGAGGGAAATCATGTCAAATTACCAGTTATTCACATCTGAATCTGTTTCTGAGGGACACCCCGATAAAATCGCAGATCAAATTTCTGATGCTGTGTTAGATGAGATCCTAAAGAAAGATCCCAACGCCCGCGTTGCCTGTGAAACTTATACAAAAACAGGCATGGTACTTGTTGGTGGTGAAGTGCGCACTAATGCGTGGGTCGACATTGAAAGTATTGTACGCGATGTTGTCAAAGATATAGGCTACGATCATTCTGATCTTGGCTTTGATTATGAATGCTGTGCAGTACTCAACGCCATTGGCAAACAATCACCTGACATTGCAATGGGCGTTGATGAAACAGAAAATCATGAACAAGGTGCAGGCGATCAAGGGTTGATGTTCGGCTATGCAACCAATGAAACTCCTGTCTTCATGCCTGCTCCTATCACCTATGCGCATCTTTTAATGAAACGCCAATCTATTGTTCGTAAGCAAAAAATCTTACCGTGGCTGCGCCCTGATGCTAAAAGCCAAGTCACTATACGCTACGAAGCGGGTAAACCGATTGGCATTGAAAGTATTGTGCTTTCTACCCAACATGATCCAGATATAGCGCAAAGCACATTGATAGAAGCGGTAATGGAAGAAATTATTAAACCGACGCTACCTAATGAATGGTTGTCAAAACATACTATTTATCATATTAACCCTACTGGCCGTTTTGTTATTGGCGGACCTCATGGTGATTGCGGACTCACCGGACGAAAAATTATTGTTGATACGTATGGCGGCATGGCAAGGCATGGTGGCGGTGCAATGTCTGGAAAAGACGCTTCTAAAGTGGACCGATCAGCGGCTTATGCAGCCCGTTTTGTCGCTAAAAATATTGTTGCTGCAAAACTTGCCGATAAAATTGAAATTCAAGTTTCTTATGCCATCGGCGTTGCGAAACCTACCTCTATCGCAGTTGAAACTTTTGGTACAGGCAAAATTCCAGATGAACGTATTGTCGAACTGATTGAAGCGCATTTTGATTTACGTCCCAAAGGGATTGTCATGATGTTAGATCTCTTAAAACCCATTTACCGTCAAACCGCCGCTTATGGTCATTTTGGTCGCGAAGAACCAGGATTTACTTGGGAAAGTACACAAAAAGCAGAGATATTACATCAAGCAGCCTTTGGTTAAAAAAGAGGGTGTCATGCAAGCCGATCATTGGATAGCAGATATTAATTTAGCAAATTGGGGTCAAAAAGAAATCGCCATCGCGCGTACTGAAATGCCAGGTTTGATGGCATTACAAGAAAAATACGCTAAGGAACAACCTTTAAAAGGCGCACGGATTGCTGGTTGTTTACATATGACTATTCAAACAGCTGTTCTCATTGAAACATTAGTCAAACTAGGCGCCGAAGTACGCTGGTCATCTTGCAACATATTTTCAACTCAAGATCATGCCGCTGCTGCAATAGCTGCGCAGAACATCCCCGTTTTTGCCAAAAAAGGTGAAACTGAAGCAGAATTCTGGTGGTGTATTGATCAAACCATTGTAGGACCTCATGGCTGGCGACCAAATATGCTCTTAGATGATGGCGGTGACTTGACCAAGATCATGCATGAAAAATATCCAGAATTACTTGCTGATGTGAAAGGTCTCTCTGAAGAAACCACAACTGGAGTACACCGCTTATACGAAATGGCCAAAAATGGTACCCTTAAAGTACCTGCCATTAACGTTAATAATTCTGTTACTAAATCTAAATTTGATAATCTCTACGGATGTCGTGAATCTCTCCTAGATGGTATTAAACGTGCTACTGATGTGATGATTGCCGGCAAAATTGCCGTTGTTCTTGGGTATGGCGATGTAGGCAAGGGCTGTGCTCAGGCATTTAGAGGCTTTGGTGCAACTGTTTGGGTAACAGAGATTGATCCCATTTGCGCTTTACAAGCTGCCATGGAAGGCTATCGCGTGGTAACAATGGAGCAAGCGTGCCCACTTGCTGATATATTTGTCACTGCGACTGGCAATATCAACGCCATCTCTTTTGATCATCTCAAAAAAATGAAACATCAGGCGATTATTGCCAATATTGGCCATTTTGATTCAGAAATTGATGTTGCTTCTTTAAGGCAATATCCATGGGAAAATATCAAACCGCAAGTTGATCATGTCATTTTTCCCGATGGCAAACGTCTTATTTTATTAGCTGAAGGCCGGCTAGTGAATTTAGGATGCGGCACAGGCCACCCCAGCTTTGTCATGTCAGCCTCATTTACCAATCAGGTTCTTGCACAAATGGCATTATGGCAACATTCAAATAGCTATAGCCTCGGCGTGCATACTTTACCTAAAAAATTAGACGAAGAAGTGGCAAGGCTGCATCTTGATAAAATTGGCGCCAAATTAACTAAATTAAGTGTAGCTCAAGCAGAATACCTGGGTATTTCTGAAGACGGACCATTCAAACCTGACTATTACCGATATTGACAAGAGATTAATTTTTCAGTATTAAGCGTTGCACATCTCATGCAAAAAGCAGGTTACTTATGTTTATCCCCCGGATCTACTACCCTCATCCTCTCAAAACGGGGGAGTTAATTACTTTAGATGAAGCCACATCACATTATTTACAACATGTTTTACGCCTCAAAAACGAAGAGTCTGTGATCTTATTTAATGGTGATCAAGGCGAATACACAGCAAAATTCTTTATGGAAAAAAAGAAAGTAATCGTTAACATTCTTTCTTATCAAGAAGTGACTCGCAGCTCCCCACTTCATATTCATTTAGGACAAGGATTGGCACGCGGTGATCGCATGGATTTTGTCATGCAAAAATCAACAGAGTTAGGTGTGGATTCGATTACCCCACTTTTTACCAAACACTGCGCAGTCAAATTAGATGAACAACGCTCATCCAAACGCCTACAACATTGGCAAAATATTGCTATTAGTGCCGCAGAACAAAGCGGTCGCACGAATATCCCTGCTATTTCAACGCCGCAAACTCTAACAGAATGGGCTTCTCTCTCCTTTGCTGGTACATCGCTTATTTTTGATCCACAAAGTACGACTCGCTTAAAGGATCTGGTACCAAACACTCACATCAGGATTGCAGTTGGACCGGAGAGCGGATGGGATGAGCATGAAGTTGCTTTTATGGAAAAACAAGGTTTCGTTATTTGCAGTTTAGGGCCACGCATTCTGCGCACGGAAACAGCTGGCATAACGGCAATAAGTATCCTTCAAGGATTATTTGGTGATCTATGAGTATAGTCATAGCAGATGATTTTTCGGCTAGGCGTCGTGCTCTCGAGCAAAAAGCATGTATACAAAATACATGACTTTTTTGAGATGAGTTACGACAACAACGCCAAAAATTCAGTTGCAAAAACTACCAAAAGGCTGAAGAATCAACTACAAAAACTAGGCAATGCGCTCTTGAATATAATGTGAGAATAGGCTTAGATCGAATAAAATAAATTCTTCTTCATTTTCAGTATTTTTTATTTTAGCTATTTTATGCTCACTATCTGACCAATAAAGATCTTGAGGGAAAATTCTAATCCTTCTAGGTCGCTCTTCAGCCAACGTTGCAACATAAGGCGGCATTTTTCCTTCTAAATCTAACATATTAATGATAGCTATTTTTGTCTGGGTTAATACTTCTTCCAAAGGTGCCAAATCCAAAGGGATCAATGGCACAACATGATCCCGCCAAGTTAGAAAAACTAAATGGTCTGCATTTTCAACATTTTGATGATATTCCCCATGGGAAAGAATAGCTTCGGCAATCACTACCGCTGGAAACAAATAGGATTTTTGTTTATATGGCAATACAATACAATCGACAAAATCTTTTTCCATTTTTTAGCTCTGTGATTGGTATTTTTTTAGCAACATTAATAAATCTTCTTCAAGATAAGGTTTGCTCAAATAAGCATTGGCTCCAAGCTCCATTGCGCGTAATCGATGCTTCTCACCTGCACGTGAAGTAATCATGATAACAGGGATAGTTTTATATTTTGGATCTTTTCTCATTTTTTCCAATACTCTAAAACCATCCATTATCGGCATTTCAATATCTAGTAATACAATATCCGGTAACGATTGTGCCATAATTTCCAATGCTTCCACTCCATCTTTTGCACTCAGGGCATCATAAACATGTCGTTTTAAAAGACGGCTAGTCACCTTGCGTACAGTAAGAGAATCATCCACAATCAACACTCTGGTTTTGTGTTGTTTTAAAACACTTGGAATAGGACACAAGACATTTTCTTGGTTTTTCTCGGCTTTTCTCACTTTCATGAGTGCTTCTTGAATTAAAAATTGCACGTTAAGCACCAGAACAATTTGACCTTCCCCTAACAAAGACACACCGATGATTTCTTTCACCAGTCGCAATTGGGAACCTGCTGGTTTAATCATGATTTCGCGGCTACCAATTAATTTGTCAATCACAAAGGCAACCTGCTCTGAATCTGATTGTAGAAAAATCACTGGCAATAACTTCGCAGCTATCTGGTTGTCATCCCATTTCTGCTCACCTAACAATTCTGCTAAATAAAACAAATCATAGGTGATCCCTGCATATTTAACGCGCCCCGTCCCTGTATATAAACTTTTATTAATTTCTTGAACTGGCATGCGGGTGATCCCCGCCAAATTTGATAATGGAATGGCATAAGATTGAGAGCCGGCAACCAGAATCAATGCTTGGTTTAATGATAAGCTAAAAGGTAAACGGATAATAAAATGCGTTCCAATATTTTGTTGTGTATCAAGACGTAAGGTTCCGCCAAGTTTACTGACTTCTGCATTGACCACATCCATCCCAACACCACGACCAGAAATTGGCGTCACAATCTCTTTAGTACTAAATCCTGTGAGAGAGATGATTTGCATCAAATCGGCTTTACTCATCGCAGCTTTTGGATCCCAAAGCTTTTTTTCTACGGCTTTGGCTTTTATTTTTTCAATATCTATTCCATATCCATCATCACCTAATTCAATCACAATTTCATTACCCTGACGAAACATAGATAATGTGATCACCCCATAGGCAGGTTTTCCCGCTTTTAGCCTAATATCAGGTGGTTCAATACCGTGATCAATCGCATTTCTCACCATATGCTCTAAACCAGGGACCAATCTTTCTAAGATCTTCCTGTCTATTTCACCTTGCGCTTTTATACATTCAAAGTGTACTTCTTTGCCTAATTCGTGGGATACTTGACGCACAATTCGCTTTAGCCTGGGCACAATACTATCGATGGATATCATACGTGCATGAGTGATGCCTTCTTCTAAACTCCTGGCTGCCCTGCCTTGTTCAACAACTAGTGCCTCTAGACTGCGCGTAACATTGATAAGAGATTCTTCCAATTGCTCAAGATAATTTAACTTGTCTACCAACGTACGAGTGGTATGTTGTAAAGAAGAATATCTATCGAATTCTAAGATATCAAATTCATCGTGACCTTTTTCACTGGAAATACTTTGAAACATTCTTAAATTAATATCCGCCTTAACCTGCAATTGGCGCATTTGTTCTTGGATAAGCTTTATTTCTTTGGTCATATCAACCAGTAATTCATTTGCGCCCCCTAATTGCTGCTCAAGGTGAGAACGTATAATGTTGATTTCTCTGGAAAGTTTACCAAATTTTTCCAAAACTTCTGATTTCAATCGTATATTATCTGATCCAGCTTGTTGCTCATTCTTATGTTTGATGTGTTTGCCAGCAACGATTAAATCTTGTTCCTCAGCACCCTCTACTTCTGTTACCTTAGAAGAAACCTGTAATGAATTTAAGGAATTTTTTAGCTGTTCTAATGGGATCTCTGTATCATCTAATGGTTTTGATTTTGCCAACGCATCGATATATAAATTGAGGTAATCAATTGAGTGTTGTATTTCTTTGCAGCTATTTTGATGAGCAGGGATAGCTTTATCGTGAAGTTTCTGAATAATTTGTTCAAGACAATGCACATACTCGCTAAAGGCAGTAAAGCCCATCATTCTGGCGCTTCCCTTGAGGGTATGCAATTCACGCAAAACCGGCGCCAGGTGTTCTATTCGCGAAAGATCCGGCTGCCACTGTTCTAAATGAGAATTAATTGCCTCTAAAAGATCATGTGCTTCTTCAATAAATATTTGAATAAGTTCATCATCGTGTTGCATAGGGAAACTCTACTTATGCAATAATTTTCTAAAGAATAGATAAACTTGCTCTTTTACTGGCCCCACAATTGCTCTTTCTGTAGCATTTGCCCCATCTCATCCGGCGCCTGGAATTCCTCTTCTGATTCATGCATAGGCAGTTTGAATCCTGCAACTGAATCGCGTAACTCGATGGCTAATTCTGCTAAATGGCCGATAGAGGCAGCTGTCGTCATGGTGCCTGAAGCAGTTTGAGTGGTAATTTCTTGAATCACACCCATGGTTTTTGAAATTTTACTTGCTGTAAGCGCTTGTTGTTGTGCTTCATTTGAAATATTTTGAATGAGTTCAGCCAAATGTAGTGATACATTTTCGATTCGCTCTAAAGCAACACCTGCATCTTGCGCAAGACGAGCCCCCTGCACAACTTCAGTTGTCGTTTGCTCCATTGATTTGACAGTTTCTTTGGTATCATTTTGAATAGCATGCACCAATGCTTCAATTTGCTTAGTAGCAAGGCTTGAACGCTCAGCAAGACGTTGCACTTCTTCTGCTACTACCGCAAATCCTTTTCCAGCTTCTCCTGCCATGGCCGCCTGAATAGCGGCATTAAGCGCCAAAATATTTGTTTGGTCAGTAATATCATCGATTAAAGAAACCGTATCGCCAATTTCTTGAGAGCTCTCCCCCAAGCGCTTAATTTGTTTTGCTGTCTCTTGGATTTGCCCTTTAATACGCTCCATACCACTAATGGTATTTTGCACCATAGTTACACCACTTTTTGCAATACTCACTGAATTTTCTGCAACTGATGAACTTTCAGTTGCGTTGGCAGAAACATGTTCAATAGAGGCTGCCATTGCATTGATAGCAGCTGTTGCACCGACAATTTCTTTTGCTTGATTCTCACTGGCTTGCGCAAGTTGTCTAGCCGTTGCCTGGGCTTCTTGTGCTGAAGCCGAAACTTGTACTGCTGTGTCATTAATAGTAAAAACAAGTTTTCTCAATGCGTTAATAGCATAGTTAACCGATTCAGCAATAGCGCCTGTAATATCTTCACCCACTGTAGCATGGACGGTTAGATCACCATCAGCAAGATTGGCGAGCTCATCTAATAATCGCCAGACTGCTGCGCGATTGGCTCGATGTTGTGCCGCTGTTTGTGCCAGAGAAATTTTAGTATCTGAATATAGCTGATAAGATAACCATAGTAACAATACAATACAAATACCACCTAACAAATACCCTGATAAGGGACCAATCATTCTTCTTTCAGAGGCTTTGGCATATGAACGCAGTAGTTCAGTGGCTTGATCCAATAATGCCTGACTACCTAAAAAGATGTCATATGATGCCGTTCGCACTAACATTAACTGTTCAGATATTTGAATGATTTGTTGAACATTTTCCTCAATATAACTGAATTTTTCTGAAATAACATCGAGAATTTTCAATGCTTCAGGATCAGTTACTTTGGTAATATTTAAAGCCGCATTTCCTTCTCTCATACCGTTTAAATAACTACCAAAAAGATTTGCTTGTCTTGAAAAAGCATCTGCTGCCTCTACAGCATCTTCTCCCCCTTGCAGCACTTTATCTAAATAACGCATGATTCTCTCGGCAATCCATTTTTGTCTGGCGGCAACAGAAATTTGATCACGAGGCGCATCATTTTTTTGCAAAATGTCTATCACTTTGTCATATTCAACCTGTAGCTGAGGAAGCGTTTTATTTAAATTGGTAGCAATTTGATGTAACTCAATCAATGAATTTTGCCTGCTTAAAATCGCATCAGTCTTTTCGCGCAATGGCTTCCAGGTTTCTTCTAGGCGCAATAACTCTCGCTGACGTATATCAGCTGAGGTAGGTGGCAGTCCACTTTTTGGATCACCGTTAATCAAGGTATCTAAACCATTATCAAATTCATCTCGACGATTACGTAATAACTCAAATGCATCTTGCACCCCATCTGCAGCATTGTTCGCATTTTTAGCCAAACTTTGTGACAAAATGCGCAATTCACCTGCAATCGCAATATAATGCTTGTCATATTCATCCTGCAAACTGACATACCAGAAGTTTAGGAACATAAGCAAAATACTAAGCGCAAGCAAAATACCGACAAATGCATAATCTTTTTTGATGCCAGAGTGGGGAAGTGGATCTTTGTCGATAAGTGCCATATCAACCCTCAAACTCAGAGAGTTCATCCTCTCTTAACGAAATATCATTAAAGCGGTGATCAAGTATGAGTGGCTTGCTATCAATGATAGGGATCTCTCCCTCATCATGAATAAACGCGTTCGTAATAAATGGAGCGAGTGAAGAACCAATCTCTGTCTTAGCTTTTTTGATATTCTTGTTAGCAATACGCTGCAGGCCTAATACTCTATCTACTAAAATTCCTACATATTCATCAGCATTATGAATAACCAAAATGCGTGATTCATGTGTTAACAGAGAAATTTTCTGCGTTAAGAATCCACTAAAATCAGTGACTGCAAAAAGCTCTCCGCGAGAAGTTGCCATTCCGCGTAACCATGGTTTTACCCCTGGGACAGGCGCTAGCTGCGGCACCCGCATGATTTCAACAACTTCTTCTAGAGAGATTAATAATACTTTGTCCCCTGTTAAAAAAGACACCCCTACCCAATTATCGATAGAGGTTTGATGAACTGGCATTCCTTTGGCAAAATTTAATATGGCTTTTTCTAAGCCTATTAAATAAGCGAACGGTGTCTGTTCTAAATGCTGTTCTCGCTCCATGAGTTTGCCTTACAATGTCTTCTTAATACTTGACTATATGGGAAGGAACGTAAGTATCTAACATAAGAATAGCAGTTATGGCTTATCTTGCTGTTACGACTAAAAGGCTGCGCATGAATAATTTTTCAGCGACTAAATATGCTTCATTTTTTAAGGGTATTACGACTCGGCAACCAGGCCTTGGGCAAATGCTGCTCTTGGCGACCATTATTCATTTACTGCTATTGTTTTCTTTTGATATCAGCTTAAATCCACTGCCAGTTGCTCAAAAAATGCTAACCTCAGTGCTGGATGTCACACTTAATGCTTCAGCACAGCAAGAAACCATTACCTCATCATCTATTGCACCGCAAAATCGTCAATCATCTGAATCAACAGATGTTATTTTTTCTTCACAGAAACTATCCTTACCTAAAGAAATGGCATCTTCTGTTGATGATAAGTTACTTGAGCCGTCTCCTCTGATAACGGAAACTTTCGCACCTTCTCCCAATGCGCAATCCTCTAAGTTCATACGAAAACGAACTATCTCCGCGGCATCTCATGAAACGAAAGATGCAGCTTATCTTGCTAGATGGCAATCCTATGTAGAAGAATTCGGCAATCATCATTACCCCCAAATCGCTTTAAAAAATAATTTGCGTGGAGAGTTGCGGCTGCTGGTTGCTATAAAAAAAGATGGTACTGTTCATGAGGTAAGTGTGCGCCAATCGTCCGGTTCTGCGGCACTCGATCAGGCTGCAATTGAGATTGTATATCATGCGGCACCCTTCGAACCGCTACCCAATGAACTTGCAGGAGACATTGAAGTATTGGAGATCATCCGTACATGGCAATTTAGAGGAAAGTTGTCTACCTCAGTGTAAATGTACTCAAACAATCGATTTTTATGCGAAAAATCGCCTGGAAAAGCGTATACTAACCCAATAAGTAAAAAAACTGATTAAATAAAGAGGCATTTTTCCCCCTCTACCCTATATTCTTAGAACATAGTAAGATGACATCATGGGTCGGAGTGTCGTGCCCTTAAGGTGTTAAAATGGGTGTATATACTTCCTTACGAGATCATTTCCTTATCGCTATGCCGAGTATGGCCGATCCGCAGTTCTCTCATTCTGTGATCTATATTTGCGAGCATTCCCCAGAAGGGGCAATGGGAATTGTTATCAACGTTCCTTTGAATATTCATTTAGGCGATGTGCTGCAAAATATGAATATCAAAACAGATGATGACCAAGTATCGCAAACACCTGTACTTGCAGGCGGACCGATTCAACAAGAACGCGGATTTGTTATCCATCGCGGTAACAGTGAGAAATGGGAATCTTCTTTAGCCTTAACTAAAAATATCAGTATCACGACCTCTAAAGATATTTTAATGGCAATTGCCAACCATAAAGGCCCTAAAGACATGATAATTGCTTTAGGTTATGCCGGATGGGACAGTGGCCAATTAGAACGAGAAATCGCACAAAATACCTGGCTATGTGGTCCAGCGGACCCTCAAGTTTTATTTGATATCCCAGCTGAAAATCGCTGGCGTGCTGCTGGTGCTTTACTTGGCGTCGATATGGATTGCCTTTCCACTGAAGTTGGTCATGCCTAAATCCACTCTTTCCATTTTGCTTTTACGCTTTGTTCACTACGCGCGTTCGCAACAGTCATGTATTTTCACATACACTCCTGCCCGTCTTCGCAAAAGCTTCGATGAGGTCTTAGCACAATTAAGTCACGCCGTAGCCTTGAGGCGCAGGCGGATTGTTCGCGCACTTGTTGCCTCGCTTAAAAGCAAACTGGTTCGAGTAGATATATTTACAAAACAAATGATGAGATGAACGGTACATTTTTCGGCTTTGATTTTGGCACCAAACGATTGGGGGTAGCAGTAGGTCAATCTGTGACCAAAACCGCTAGACCCTTAGTCACCTTGGCCATGAAAAATGGCACTTTGCCCACTGAATTGACGGCACATATTAATGAGTGGCAACCTAAGGCCCTGATTGTAGGTCTTGCGCTACAGCCTGATGGGAGTCATTCCAAAACGAGTCTTTTAGCACAAAAATTCGGTCGGCGTTTAGCTCAAGCCTATCAACTTCCCGTTTTCTTTATCGAAGAAAGATTAACCAGCGTAGCAGCCCAAGAAAGGATCCGAGACACTGATTCTACTTCTCTTTATAGTCGCGATGTAGATGCCGTGGCTGCAGCCATTATCTTAGAATCCTGGTTAAATAGTGACTCAAAAGGAGAGCCAACCTAATGCATCAGTTAAGTAAAGATGGCAAACTCAAAAATTTATTGACCATCGAAGGCTTAAAAAAAGAACATATTATTGAGATTTTAGATAAAGCTGAAGGTTTTTTTACACCTGATTCCGGCGAAATTATTCAAACCAATCACTTACAAAATAAGACCGTCGCCAACCTTTTTTTTGAACCCAGCACACGAACACGCTCTACTTTTGAATTAGCCGCCAAAAAATTAGGCGCGAGCGTACTTAATCTAGACATCTCTCATTCTTCTACCTCTAAGGGAGAGTCTTTACGCGATACTGTGCGTAATTTGCAAGCCATGCAGTGTCAATTATTTGTGATCCGTCATCATACCAGTGGCGCATGCCATTTTATTGCAGAACAGATAGATCCCAAAGTTGCCATTATTAATGCAGGCGACGGTTGCCATGCACATCCAACACAAGCACTACTTGATATGTTTACTATTCGCAAGCACCGCCAGGATTTTCAAAAATTAAGCGTTGCGATTGTCGGAGATATTTTGCATTCTCGTGTTGCGCGCTCACAAATTCACGCACTTCATATTCTCAGAGCAGGGGAAATTCGTGTTATTGGCCCCAAAACCTTACTACCTGCACAAGTAGAAAAATTAGGGGTACACGTATTTCATGATCTACACCAAGGTTTAAAAGGTGTCGATGTCATTATGATGTTACGCTTGCAAACAGAACGAATGCAAAAAGGTTTGCTACCGCAAGGAAATGCCTATTACCGTCAATATGGTTTAACGACCGAGACGTTAAGTCTAGCTAACCCAAATGCATTAATCATACATCCAGGCCCAATCAACCGCGGTGTCGAAATCCAATCCGAAATCGCTGATAGCCCCAATGCTGTGATTTTAGATCAAGTCACAAACGGGATTGCCGTACGTATGGCGGTGATGTCTTTGTTAATGAATAACGCAAATAAAGGTTCCCTATGAAAATAGCAATAAAAAAAGGGCGCGTCATTGATCCTGCAAATCATCTCGATAAAATTGCTGATCTTGCTGTAGAAAACGGCAAAATCACCCACGTAGGTGAGCTTCCTGCTGATTTTCATCCTGAAAAAATCATTGATGCCGAACATAAATGGGTTATCCCTGGATTAGTTGATATTTGCTGCAGACCTCAAGTGCAACATCCTCATGGGACGACCTTACACGATGAAGCGCTCGCAGCAATAAAGCGTGGGATCACCTCCCTTTGCATCCCACCCGATGGCGATCCCATCATAGATAATACGGCGAATGCACTGCGCCTCAAACAGCAATCAGATCATGCTCTACCTTCTATCTATCCCATTGGGGCCCTTACTGCACAACTTGCAGGTACTGCCATTGCGGATCTCACGGCCCTTTCTCAGGCAGGTTGTGTCGCTTTTAGTAATGCCCAACATCCTATTGTTGATTTGCAAATTCTTAAACATTGCTATGACTATGCTGCCAGTTTCGATCTATTAGTCGTGATCCAGCCTCAAGATTACTGGCTTAGCAAAAAGGGCGTGGCGCATGAAGGATTTGTTGCAACACTGTTAGGCTTACCTGGTATTCCGGAGGTTGCTGAAACCATTGCGATTGCACAACATTTGTTGTTAATAGAACAATGCAACGTTCGAGCACATTTCACTAATCTTTCTACCCTTCGTGGGGTACAACAAATTCAAGAAGCCAAAGCACGCGGTTTAAAAGTCAGTGCCGATACCGCAATGCATATGCTGCATTTAACTGAAATGGATGTGAAATCTTTTGATGCAAATTGCCATCTCTATCCTCCTTTACGCAGCATCCAAGATTGTGAAGGTTTGCTTCAGGGCGTTGTGAATGGAACACTAGATGCTATCTGCTCAGATCATCGTCCGCTTGATACCGTGGCTAAACTTGCCCCTTTTGGCGATACCGTTCCTGGCATTTCAACGATTGATACTTTCTTAGCCCTTGGTATCCATCTTGTACATCAAAATAAACTGCCCTTAAACAGGCTAGTGGATGCGTTGACGCATCGACCTGCACAATTATTTAACCTCCCTGCAGGTACACTCTCTGTTGGTGCCGCAGCTGATATTAGCATTATTGATCCTTCCCGATATTGGGTGATCAATGATAGTTCATTACTGAGCAAAGGAAAAAATACCCCGTTTAAACACTGGGAAATTCCAGGTCAAGTGACACATACACTCTGCAAAGGACTTCTCGTACATGAAGCGTAATGTCTTTCACATTACTGACAAAGAAGAGCTTGCTAACCGTTATTTACGGCTTAAGTTAAGCGTTCCCTTTGCAGCTGATGCACTTGCGGGGAATTATGTAACACTTGAGGGAAATGCTCCCTGCTACCTGATGAGTCAAAACAAGGAAGAAATAGAATTACTGCTCTCTCCTTCTCTAAGAGATCTTATTCAGCCAGCTCAACAGCTGGCTATTTCTGAATTACAAGGCTTTCCCCTCCCTTTGCCACAAAAACAACAATTTACCTTAGTCATTGTTGAACCCGAAGGCTTAAGTGCCTGTCTTTTTTACTTAAAAAAATTTCGTGCCGATTTCAACGGCTTTATACTTATCGGAGCTGAAGAGAATTTTCCATTTTTGCCCTGCCCTTCTAGGCAGCTTATCGCAGGTATTCCAGCTGAGGTGATTGCAGCTGTCCCCTTACTAGAAGATTGGTCAATCCCGAACCGTTTAGCGAGCCTGAAGGAAATTCCGGGGGTTTTTCATGGCCAGGTAGAAACCTTAGCTGAAATCTGGGAAGCAAGAACATCCATCCATGACATCCAAAAAATCTCTATCCCTAGATTGGCTTAAGTTTTCAATTTAGAAACCACTTTAAAATCCTAGTAGTAAACTCACATAAATAATTATCAAACTGACCCAAAAAAATCATTTTTGCCTAAATTATGAGCGCAGTTTGCCCTTAAGCCTTATTAGCTGTTTGCTCTAGGGCATATTATTTGATATAAAGTCTGGCTGAAATCCGGATGATGAATGGGGACTTAGTCATGTCAAGAGTGTGTATGATCACGGGAAAAGGTACGGCTCGTGGCAACCATGTTGCGCACTGTAACAAAAAAATAAAGCGTACTTTCCAAGTAAACGTCCATTGGAAAAGATTCTGGGTTGCCGGAGAAAATCGTTTTGTCCGCTTACTCGTTTCCAATCGAGGCATTCGAACTATTGATAAGCGTGGCATCGAAAGCGTTCTTGCCGAACTCCGTTGCCGCGGTGAACGAGTTTAGGAGACAAATGCATCATGGCAGCTGATAGTATTAAAGTTATTATGCGCTCAAGTGCATCTCGCTTTTTCTATACCACAACCAAGAACAAGCGAAATAAAGAAAAACTTTCATTGAAACGTTACGATCCCGTGGTACGTAAGCACGTGGAATTTAACGAAGAAAAAATGAAGTGAAGTAAGTTAGCACAGAAAAACCCCGCAATGCGGGGTTTTTTGTTTCTGGAAGGTAATTAATAATCGCAGGGATGTCATTGCGAGCCGAAAAACGAAGCAATCCATCCTTTATGGATTGCTCTGTCGCCTTTGGCTTCTCGCAATGACAAAAAAGCACTTAGATTAGAAAGCTAAGCGTGCTTCAAGGTGAAGCTTCGCAGATAAGCCGCAAACTCTTTCATGCTTGCTATCCCTGTTGATTCAGCTTCCTGGCACCATTTTTGTAGCGCTTCTAACAAATCATTTTCCTTTAAAGAAGTCTGCGCCCATAGGTTCTGCAGTTGTTCTTTAAATTGGTAAACTTGCTGAATTGTCTGGTGATTGGCTAAAAAGCCTGCCAATTTTTGCTTAGCAGAAGCATCTAACAAGGACGTTTCGCGGATCAACAAACCTTTGATTCGATCCCACATTGTTGCATCTTGCCCTTGATCTTTTTCTTTTTCTTGCTTGAAAACAGGCAATAATACTTCTTTAGAAAAACGAGACATGACTTGGAAACGATTTAAAATTACCGCTTTCAATGTTTCCATATCAATCTGGGTCTTTCCTGGAACAAGATTAGGTTCTGGCGGTCTGCGTTTCGCTTTTGCCAAACCAAAGATCTCAAATAAACGAATGTAAAACCACCCTATATCAAACTCCCACCACTTTACGGACAATTTGGCCGAAGTAGGGTAGGTATGATGATTATTGTGTAGCTCTTCGCCACCAATAATTATCCCAAGGGGACATAAGTTTCGAGCTTGATCCGGACATTCAAAGTTACGATATCCCCAGAAGTGCCCCACGCCATTGACGATACCTGCCGCCCAAAAAGGGATCCATGCCATTTGGAGTGCCCAAATGCTAAGACCTGGAATACCGAATAATATTAAATCGATGGCTAGCATGAGAGAAATACCCCACTTACTACGGGAATACACATTTTTCTCCATCCAATCATCTGGTGTCCCTTGGCCATATCGTTCAAGGGTTTCTTTGTTCTTTGCCTCTTTTCGGTACAACTCCGCCCCTTGCCACATCACCTTGGATAAACCAAAAATTTGCGGGCTATGAGGATCTTCGGGCGTTTCACATTTCGCATGATGCTTACGGTGAATGGCAGCCCATTCTTTTGTCACCATCCCCGTAGTTAACCATAACCAAAGACGAAAAAAATGACTAATAACAGGATGCAGCGTCAACGCTCGATGCGCTTGGTGCCGATGTAAATAAATGGTCACTGCAGCAATTGTAATCTGAGTGAATGCCAGCAGTACAAGGAGATAACCCCACCACGACAAATCGCACAAGCCATAAAACATAATATTGTGGCCTCCTTAGTTAGTTTACCACGCGATACAACTACACCTAAAAATGTGTGTTATATCGAAGACTTACATTATAACGCTTCTTGCCTAATTTATGCACTAGAAGTATACAATAAATAGTTCGTAACTCGATGTGAGCAAGGATAGCGTGCATCTTATTGATATTGATTACAAAATAGGGCCACAATCCCTTTTTCACCGCCTCAATGCCAACTTTACGGCAGGGATCACCGCTATTGTTGGTGCAAACGGCTGCGGAAAATCTACTTTATTGCGGATCTTGGCAGGGATATGTCAGCCATCTGAAGGGAAACTAATTATCCATGAACAAGATCTCTACCAGGCACCTCAATTAAAAGAGAATATCGGGTATGTCCCCGCGACTCCCTTTCTTTATCCTCATCTTACAGTGATAGAAAACATTATACTCTGTGCTCGTCTTAGAAAAATAAATCAAAAGGTGTTCAAAAGTCTTTTACCGACAATACTTCAGCAATGCAATCTTTTTGAATTCCAGCAGATCCTCTTTGGAAAGTTATCAGATGGGTTAAAAAAGCGAACCATGATAGCCTCTCAGTTGATCCATCAACCTCGCATTGTCATCCTAGACGAACCTTGTGCTGAATTAGATCCTTTCCAACGCCAGCAATTGTGGGAACTTTTCCAGCAATGGCAAAGCATGAATAGAATGATTATTTTTTCCAGCCATCATTTACAAGAAGTCTCTAGGATCTGCAACCACATATATCAACTTTCTCAAGGGCAGCTCCATCTTCTACCAAAACCTGAAAGTGCCGCACAAATACGTTGGCAAGCAAGTCCATCATCGAAAGTCACCCCTACCTTAGAGGAAGTATGCACATGAGCTTCTCTGTTGTGCGTATGGAAGGATATAAATTATCACGCCATCCCATGACATGGGCATTGATGGCACTTTGCATTGGATTATTATCATTGCTTTTTTATAGGTTATGCGTCGATTATCTGCAATTAATGCAACAAGCACTTTCAGCACGTAATACCAACACAAGTTTATTTGTTGGTGTCATCAGACCCTTTTGCAGCTGGACGCTTGTTATCTTCAGCATCATCATCCCACTATTTACGACAATGGCCTTTAGCTATGAATACCGTCACAAAACCTTTTATCTTTGGGCAACAAGCTCATGGAATGCAAAGGAAATTGTGGTTGGCAAATTTTTGAGTCTTCTTTTTCTATTTATATTGATTTTATGTTTTATGGCAATCATGATTGCAAGTTTGAATTTAGAAACGGCACTAGAATGGAAGGCTATAAGCTTGGCGCTAGTAGGAATAGGCCTCATGGTAAGCAGTCTGATTAGTTTTGGCTTATTTATTTCAAGCATCATTCCCCAGCCTGTTTTGGCTGTTGGGCTCACTTTTATAAGTAATATCACTTGGTTACTTTTGGAATGGCTAAATCCATTTCCAAAACAATGGGAAAATCTTGCAGCAACCTTTTCTTTATTAAACCATCTCTATTATGCTTTTAATGGTTTCCTTTATAGCTCAGACATTCTGTTTTATTTACTATTTACCACATTTTGGTTATTGGCAACTCAACGAATAATTGCTAACAAAATGATGCACGTGGCACCATGAACATATTAAAAAAGTATTTTTTTAAAGAGATTGCCATCCTCATAGGTTTTTTATTGATTGCCATACTCGTATATAGTATTAGCATTAAGTTCTCTTTTTTTAAGAGTTTGTATTCTCAAGATCTTTCTACAACAACCAAAAGCCTGTTAGCCAATATTCATCAACCTTTAACAATTCAACTAGCGAGCAACAATCCTGAGCTGGCTAATCAAGTCAAACTGCTGGTGCGACGTTACCAACAGTATCAACCATTGATTATATTTACGTCGAAAAAAAATACCTTAAATGAACCGCATTCGCCGCAACATGCCCTACTTATTTCTTATCAAAATTGTCGAGAAATTTTAGATTTAAACATGATTTCACCAAATGAGACTCATCTCACTCAGACGCTTTTCAAATTACAGCGTAAACCAAATCAATGGGTTGTTTTTCTGCAAGGACATGGTGAACCTGATCCATACGGTACCGAAAATACTGATATCAGCTTATTTCGCCAAAGTCTTGAAAATCAAGGATTTAAAATTCAGAAACTCAATTTGACAACCACACCATTTATCCCAGATAACACCAGCGTATTGATCATTAATAGCGTAAAATCTGCCTTACTTCCTAAGGAGCAATCTCTGATCGACGATTATATTGCCAAAGGGAAAGATTTATTATGGTTGATGGATCCTGCTTCTTTGCCTGTTGCCTCTCTTAGCCAAACACTTGGGGTGTTTGCACATCCTGGCACCATTATTGACGCACACGGACAACGTTTGGGAACACCACATCCTGCCATTACCCTGATTGAAAATTACCCAACACTACCATTTCAAGCGCCTAAAACACTGACTGCTTTTCCTTTTGCTTTGGCATTAGATGTCATAAACCATCCTGATTTTCAATCGAAACCAATGTTAATCACAAACGAATCCACCTGGACAGAAACTTCTGCGTTAAACGGAAACATTTCTTTTGATCCTGAAAAAAATGAAATAGCAGGCCCTTTATTATTAGGCGTTAACCTCATTCGCCAATATAACAATACTGAACAACGCATCACTGTTATAGGTAATAGCCGTTTTTTAAGTAATGGTGCTATTGAAAATTATGGCAATCTCGCTTTAGGATTAAATTTGCTCAATTGGCTTAACCATGATGATGCTCTCATACAGATTGAGCAACCTATTGTGAAAGATAGTGTGTCACAAATCCATCTTCAAAGCGCTCTATTGATTCAATATGTTTATCCATTGCTAAGTGCGCTACTAGTTATATTTCCAATGTTCTTCTTTTTATTAAGACAAAGAAAAAGCCGAAAAATTTCAACTCAAATTTCCCGCAGCCATTAAGCCTCTCCTTTATGTGCCGATGAATAATATGAAAACATAAGTTTTTTCACGCTTACTTTGCTAAATATAGGGTCAACAGCATAATGATTGAAAATAAAACACCCTTACCCAAGTATATTGTGATGCTTATCTTAATCATCGGATTCGTTATCATGGCTGGAGGGTATGTGCTTTTTTATCAGGCGCAAAAAAGGATTGTGCAAAAAGACAGGGAATATTCACTTGAGAAAGAAAAAGTTATTCATGCTGAAGAAAATTACAATGATTTAAAGAAAAAATATAGTTCAACCTCTGAAGAGCTCAAACAAGTGAATCGGGACTATGAAACTATCTTGCAAAAGCACCAAGAATGCAAAGAAAAACAAGAAGAGCTTCAAACCAAATTTGATGATCTACAACAAGTCAATGAAAAAAATAAAAAGGATCTAAGAGACGCTCAAACTAAATTAGGCATTACACCAGAGCCTGAAAATGTCCATCCAGTTCATTTGTTAAATCAATCAAAAGATGAAAACTCTGCTACCACAACTACAGCGCCTGCTACCCAAAATAACGCACCGTCTCAAGAAAAAAGTGGTTATCAATGCCCTGCCTCTGAAGCTGTGACAGCAAATGCTAATACCGGTTCATGGAAAGAAGGTAAAATTACTTGGTGGGTCGATTATACAAGACGCCCACTCAATATCGGTGAAAATGTTAATAATCTCTTTAAGATCCTATTCGACGGCCAATCCATCGCTTGTTACTATGCAATTGGTAACGAAGGTGACGCCGTCTGGATGGTGGTTAAAGGAGATAGCAAAGGCTCTGCTCCGGTTCCTGGAAAAGAAGGATGGACACCTTGTCCAACGGATGAATGTATTTCAATTTGTGATAAAGAAAACATCAGTAAATGCACCTTCACGCTCAAATAACGATTTGACCTGATTCAATAGTATTTATTGTTATTAGGTCAAAACTGAACTTTTCTCATTTTGATTTAGTCTTTTGATCACAAGAATTTGAATGAGAAAATTTGGGTGAAACATGACAAAGCCTAAGCAGCACATTGACGATACTCCTCAGTCTTTATCCTTGCATCAGTTGATGGATGACTTCAGTTCTCTTGAAGAATTCGTTAATGACGCACCTTTAAAAAAACAAATTCAAAAAGTAAAAAATGAATTGAAAGATTTTGATAAAATTTTGAGAAAAAAGAGATCTTATACTCAAGAAGAAATTGATACGCTCGCTAATTCAATTGTTCATCTTGCTGGCCAACTTCAAGACCATACTAAAAAGTTAATTCAAGATCGTGTCACAGCTGCCGGCATCTATGCTGCATTCATTGCGCCACAAGAAATTGTTAACATTAAAGCTAAATTATTATCTGCCGAAGAACATCTCAGAATTGTAAGATCCCATTCTCACGGGCATGAACGCACTCCACTAGAAAAGCTCTCTAGAGCTTGTCATCATGCTAGAAAGTCTATTGTTTCATTCTTTAAAACGGCTCTTAGTATTAAAGAACACGGAAAAAATGCTCCCATCTTTAATAAAATAAGAGAAAAAATGTCTTGGCCACAAAAAGCGGCCGAAGATGAGACTAAACCACAAGTTTTCAAAAGAAAAAATAAATGGATGTAAATGATATCAAAGCAAAATGAGGTGACGTATGACTAAACCCAAAAAGAATGAACACAATGTTTTAGATCCAGCTTTAGCGAATTTAATTTCTGATAAACTCATTGCAGACTTTAATAATTTATGTGAGCTAGTAAAAAAATCCATGACGGATAAAGCAATCCAAAATGATATTGAAAGAATCGTGATTGAATTACAAGCGCTGCAAAAAACTATTCAAAAAAAGAGAGAATATTCCCCTGAACAAGTCACTGCACTTGCAACGATGATTAGCAAGGTAGGACATAAACTCATCCATCAGGGAAATCCTGATAATGCTTTTGAAGCTATTCATCAAAAATTAGCAGCTCTCAATGGAGGAAAAAGTCCTCTGCAGGGCCTTAAAGTTTCCTATGACAAAGTCGATGAAAAGTTTGCAAAAAACATGCAAGAAATAAAGGAAAAATGTAATCAGATTGGCGATAACACAGCAAAACTTCTAAAACATGCTCAAGGGCATCATCATAACCCCATGGAAAAACTAGCAAATGCGATGAATGTTTTCAAAAAATCTGTTCTGTCTGTATTTAAAATTGGCATGTCAGTCGCAAAGGACGCACAGTATTACGGCAAACGAGTTGCGGCTGTTACAGGACTTAGAGAGCTTTCTGATGCCGATAAACTTGAAACAGCAGAGCGCACCAAGAAAAAAGCTGAAAAAAGAATTGAAAAAATGCAAGATAGGATCGCTGGTGCAGAACTCCTGAGAAAAGAACGCGAACTCAAGCAAAACGAAGGGAAACCCAGTATTTTTAGGAAGAAGTAATAGCCAGAGTTGCCTCAGAGCGGTGAAAGGGCTAAAATTCACCCACATTTGTCTGATATTGTGAACAATAGCAACTGTGAATTCTTTGCCAATCAAATCCCAATGGGTTGAAAAACTACAGAAAGGGTATCCGTGGGTATACACTCACACCCTCGCTTCAACAAAGATTACTGCAGAGCCTGGCGATCTCGTTTACCTCTTAGACGGCAAAAAACGCCCTTTCGCGATTGGTTATTATAACCCTCATAGTAAACTTGCTTGCCGAATTTTGACATTAGACATCAAAACCAAAATCGATGAAGACTTCTTCTTGAAACGGTTTTCTAAAGCATTAGCAAATAGAGAACGTCGTTTTAATGTTCCTTATTACCGTTTAGTCCATGCTGAAGGCGATCATTTGCCAGGGCTCGTAATAGATCGTTTTGGCGACAGTTTAGTTTGCCAAACAAGTACCGCAGGCATGGAGAGACTCAAGCCTTTGTGGCTACGGGCACTCAATAAGTTGTTACAACCTAAGCAAGTCATTTTTCGCGATGATGTACCCTCGCGCCAAAAGGAAGGACTTGGCTGTGACATTACCGCTGCGATTGGTGAATTAGATTCACATATTACGGTATTAGAAAATAATGCGACATATTTTGCTGCACCTATTGATGGTCAAAAAACGGGTTGGTTTTTTGATCAACGCGCCAATCGTCAATGGGTGGCAAAACACTGCAAAGAAAAATCGGTACTTGATCTCTACACTTACAGCGGTGGATTTGGGATCCTTGCAGCCTGCCAGGGTGCGCGCACGGTTAAACTAGTAGATGCTTCAGAGAAAGCATTAGCTCTTGCAGAAATGGCCGCACGTTCCAATCAGGTTCTTCCTGCATGCGAATTTATCCAGGAAAATGTGTTTGTTTTACTTGAACAATTACGCGAACAGAATGAAACTTTTGATATTGTGATTGCCGATCCTCCAGCTTTTGTTAAACAAGCTCAACATAAGGGTGCGGGTCTTCGTGGTTATCAAAAACTCGCTAGGTTGGTTAGCCAAGTGGTAGCACCTAGTGGAAAATTGTTTATTGCTTCTTGTTCGCATCATGCCAATGTAACTGATTTTCGAAATGCGGTTGAAACAGGTATTGCCAAAAGTGGGCGTAAGGCCACCTTTCTTTATAAAGGCGGTGCTGACAAGGATCATCCGGTTCATCCTCTTCTTCCTGAAACGCACTATCTAAAAGCGTTAATGTATGAATTAAGTTAATTGATGGATACGTACAATATTTTACTATCATGCATGACAGAAAGGATTTTTAAGCCTAAAATTAAAATAGCTCTAACACGCCTTTCTTAAGAACTTTATCATGACTCACTCAACCGAAAAATTTCCGCTTAGTTGGGCGTTACGCCAAACTTTTCAACAAGGTTATAACTTAAAAACGCTGAAAGCTGATCTCGGTGCAGGCCTTGTGGTCTCATTGATAGCACTTCCGCTTTCTATGGCATTAGCAATTGCCATCGGAATGCCTCCGCAACAAGGGATCTATACGGCTATTGTTGCAGGTATTGCCGCGGCTATTTTTGGTGGTTCACATTATCAAATTAGTGGTCCAACTGCAGCCTTTGTGGTGATATTAATCCCCATTGTGGCAGAGTTTGGTTTGCGTGGTCTTATCTGGTGCCAAATCTTGGCAGGGCTGATGCTCATTCTTTTTAGTATCATTAAGCTGGGGAAATTCATTCACTATATTCCCCATCCTGTCATCATCGGTTTCACGACAGGTATTGCTTTAGTATTAGCAACGATATCACTAAAAGATTTCTTGGGATTACAAATTGCCGATTTAGGCCCCCATTTTATCGATAAAATATCCCACTTATATTTTCATCTCGCTGAAATTAGCCTACCTGAAACCTGTATCGGCATAACAACTATCATTTTAATCTTAAGTTCAAAACGTTTTATCAAGGCTGTACCCTCTCCTATGATAGGCGTTTTAGGTGGTTCTCTGTTAGGGTGGGGGTTATCATGTTATGGTTATTCTATTTCAACAATAGGCACACAATTTAGTTTCCTGTCTGCTGATGGCTCAATAAGTTATGGGATCCCTGCTGTCTCCCCTCATTTTCAGTTACCAACCTTTACCACAGGTAATCTTTTTAGCATTCCATCTTTGGCAGAAATAAAAACATTTTTAGGCCCAGCATTCATTATTGCCTGTCTTGCTGCATTAGAATCTTTACTTTCTGCCTCTATTGCCGACAATCTCACCCAATCCAAGCACCATCCTAATGCGGAGTTAAGTGGCATTGGTATAGCAAATGTTTTATCGGCCTTAGCTAGCGGGATCCCAGCGACTGCAGCAATTGCGCGGACTGCGACGAATATTCAAAGTGGTGCAAAATCTCCTTTTGCTGCCGTGTTTCATTCCTTGTTTATTCTTTTATACGTACTACTATTGGCCCCATTTATCTGTCATGTTCCCATGACAGTGTTAGCTGCGCTATTGCTTCTGACGGCTTATAACATGTCGCACTTGCCTCAGTTTATCGAACTCTTCAAAACAGCACCTCTGTTTGAGCGCATTGTGCTTTTTTCTTCTTTTGCCTTAACTGTTTTCATGGATATGATTGCTGGCGTGATGGTAGGGATAGCTCTATCTACACTGTTTTACCTGATCCGTAATAATTCTTTTATCATGAGAAGGTTTGATTAATACCTAATGTGCCAATGTTTCCACAAGAGCAAGCCCATGCCCTCTCGGATCAGCTTCAGCATAAACCCTATTTTTCTTTTTATCCCAAAAGATTGCCTGCATATCACCATAGGCCTCATTTGTTTGTTGAAGATGATGACCGCGAATTTTAAGTGCATTCTGCAAAGGAATAGAAAAAGCTTCAGGTTCGAAGAAGATAGCATCAGGTAAATACTGATGTCCAAAACGTGGCGTCATTACCCATGTCTGAGGTAGATATTCCTCATCTGCTCTTAACAGTGCAATGAGCATCATAGACGGTATACGGCTTCCTCCTGCCGTGCCCAGAATACCCATCCCTTGCGTATTTTCAAAAAATAATGGCGTCATGCTAGAAAGGGGCCTTTTTCTTGGTGCAATCAAATTACCACTGTGCCCAATCAAACCATCCTTATTAGAAGCTCCTGTGGTCAAAGCAAAATCATCCATTTCATTATTTAATAAAATTCCTGTTCCTTCGGCAATAACACCAGAGCCAAATTGGCTATTAATGGTTAAGGTGGCACTTACACTATTACCTTGTTGATCTAAAATAGAATAGTGCGTTGTATGATTATCTTCTTTTGCTGCTTCGCCACATGCTAAGGATCCGCTAGAGGTTGCATGATTTATCGAGATAGTTTCACGCAAATTATCAGCATGCTCTTTACTCAATAGCTTTTTCTCATCTACTGAAACAAAATCAGGATCGCCTAAATAACGTGCACGATCGCAAGATGCCCGACGCAAGCTTTCCACTATTAAATGCTTATGATCTGCATCCGAGAGCCCATCTAATTCAAATTCAGATAGAATATTTAAAGCAGTTAATAAGGCGATTCCTCCTGCAGAAGGTAATCCTACAGTGGTAATATTCATATCGTGATACTGCCTCTTTATTGGCTCACGAATATTCACCTGATAATGCTTTAAATCATCGAGGGACCAAATCCCTCCATTTTGCTTTACATCTTTTACTAATTTATTGGCAATCAAACCTGTGTAAAATCCAGAGTGGCCTTCCTTTGCAATTATTTTTAATACTTCAGCTAATGCCGGTTGCTTTAATGACGTACCCAAAGTAGGAATTTGATCGTGTGGGATAAAAATTGCTTTTGTTGCCGGAAATTTTTCTAATAGGGACTGATGCGTTTTGATTTTTTTAATAAAAATCTCATCGACGGGAAATCCATTTTCTGCAAATTGAATAGCAGGCGCCAGTGTTTTTTCTAAGGCTAAATTGCCATAATTGTAAGCTAAATATACAATCCCTGCCACTTCCCCAGGAATAGCAGCTGCTAATGCTCCCTCTTTGGCGAGCATAGATGGGATTTCTCCTGCCATAAACATATCTTGAGTTGCCCTTAATGGAGCACGCTCTCTGGCATCTATAACAACTTTTCGAGTATTACCTTTACGCCTATCTTCTAACAACCAAAAACCACCCCCACCTAATCCACTGTTATAAGGTTCAACAACAGCCAACACGCTAGCGACTGTTACAGCGGCATCAAATGCATTTCCGCCCTGGCGCATTATTTCCATGCCAGCTTTAGACGCTAAAGGATGACTCGTGGCAATAGCTGTTTGTGGCGGATTTTGCGCCAGTACATTATTAACAAATAAAATAAATGCAAAACCACTTAGAATGAGAAAGAGTCGTATTCCATTCATTTTTTTTCGTCCTTGTCATCTCATGCAAGGATTTGACCTCACATGACAATCTCATTTCGCCTTGGCTTGTAAGGCATGATATTTTGCCAATAACGCTTCCTGCGTTTCTTCAAAATCTGGATCAAGCGGAATGCAATCCACGGGACACACCTGCTGACATTGAGGCTCATCAAAATGTCCAACACACTGTGTACAACGCAGCGGATCAATCACGTAATATTCTTCGCCTTGAGAAATAGCCTCATTTGGGCATTCAGGCTCGCAAACATCACAGTTAATACATTCATCAGTTATCTTCAGTGCCACAATTAACCTTTATGAAATTTTTGATGCAATAGATTTACAACTGCAGAAGGAACAAATGCAGAAATATCTCCACCTAGCTGTGCAATTTCAGTTACTAAAGAAGAGGAAATAAATGAATATTGTTCGCCAGGGGTTAAAAAAATGGTCTCAATCTCAGGCGCAAGACGTCGATTCATGTTCGCCAACTGAAACTCATATTCAAAATCGGATACAGCCCTTAGACCGCGAATAATTGCTTGCGCACCTTGTTGACGTACAAAATGGGCAAGCAGACTTGAGAACCCCTGTACTTCGACATTTTTAAAAGGCGAAAGCACTTCTTTAGCTAGCTGCACACGTGTTGCAATATCAAAATTAGGGCCCTTACGTGTATTTTCAGCAACTGCAACCACTACTTGAGAAAACATTTTGGCAGCACGTTCTATTAGATCTAAATGCCCATTGGTAATGGGATCAAAAGTACCAGGGAAAATAACTTTATAGTGATCCATGCTCATTTCCTTTTGAATGAAAGGCTGGGCTGTATCGACGTACGGCCTCAATCATTGCTTTAACATTGTCAGGTGAAACATCAGGGTAGATACCATGCCCTAAATTAAATATATGCCCAGATCCTGAGCCGTATTCAGTCAGCACGGTTTTTACATTTGCTTCAATCTGTTTCGGCTCTGCATAGAGCACCGCCGGATCTAAATTACCTTGCAATGCCACTTGATGTCCGACTCGCTGTCTCGCCTTTGCCATGTCCACAGTCCAATCAATCCCAATGGCATCGCAACCTGTGGCAGCAATATTTTCTAACCATTGTCCGCCCTGTTTAGTAAATAAAATAATGGGGATCTCTACTGTTTGTGCACGTGATTTTAAATAATGCACAATTTCTTGCATATAGCTAAGTGAAAATCTTTGATAACTCTGGGGGCTTAATATACCGCCCCACGTATCAAATATCATGACTGCCTGCGCACCATTTGCGATTTGTGCTTGTAAATAAAGGCAACTTGCCTGAGTTATTTTAGATAACAAAGCGGATAATGTTTCAGGTTCATCGTACATCATGGATTTAATCACTGAAAAATGACGACTACTTTGACCTTCAACCATATAGGTTGCGACGGTCCATGGGCTTCCACAAAATCCTATTAAAGGAACGCGATGACGGCATTCATGCGACACTAAACGAATAGCTTGCATCACATATCCTAAATCGCTTTCCATATCTGGGATAGCTAATCTTTCAACTGCAGCTTTATCACGTATGGGACGCTCAAAATGCGGTCCTTCATTAGCTTTAAAATGTAGCCCTAATCCCATGGCATCTGGAATGGTTAAGATATCAGAGAAAATGATAGCAGCATCTAGATCAAAACGTTGCAAGGGTTGTAATGTGATTTCACACGCGATTTCAGGATTTTTGCACATCCCTAAAAAACCGCCAACACGTTCCCTAATAGCTCGATATTCTGGAAGATAGCGCCCAGCCTGGCGCATAAACCACACTGGTGTACTATCCACAGGTTGACGTTTAAGTGCATTGATAAAGCGAAATGAGGATTGCATTATTAAACTGACTTAAATTTAGGGTGAAAAGGATATTTTACCTTTTTCCTGACTTTATCGCGACTGAGAAAGGGGGCAAAGTTCTAGAATATCTCTCCCCTCCCTCAAGGGAGAGAAGAGATTTTAAGATATCACCCATTCTGTGAAAGACGAATGTCCTCTTGAACAGCGTGGATTTCTCTCACCCAAGGTTCAAGCTTCGTTTTTCTTAATGACTCCGGAATCGTTTTAGCCGCAGCTTTAGCTGCTTGCGCTGAAGGATAATCACCATAGACAACAATATACCAATCTTTACCTGCGCGCTTGGTACGAACAAAATGTGTTTTATCTTGCAAATTATGTTGTCGAATAAACTGATTCACGCTCTCAATCTTGCTTGCGCCTAACAATTGCAAAGTATAGTGATGACGATCAGCAGACAATAAGTGAAGTTCTTCTTGGCTTAACGATTTTCGCGCAGAATCTTTAGCTTCATTTTTTAATACTTTCTTTTCTGAATCTGCAGGTTTAATTGCTGGCGCTTCTGCAGTTTTGGTAACTTCTTTTGGCACAGCTTTCTGCACTTGCGTCTTTTGCTCAACAACAGGCGCTGTCGGGCTAGCTGTTGTTGTTGGTTTTGCACTATCAGTATTTTGATGCACATTATTTTCAATAGTTTTGCTATTCTCTGAGCCTAAGACGGGTACAGTATTTGCTAATGGCATTGCCGTAGCACCCTGTTCAGGCGTCATATCTTCTTCAACGATATCCGAGTTATCTACTTTATCAAAATGAAATGCCACACCAGTGTTTGCTTTTTTAGCAGAGATATCGTTATTTGACCAGTTATTCTCAGCAGGCTGTGCCGCATTGACAGGAATGGAAGAACCGTCCATATCTTGGCTGCTATTGAAAAATAAATAACCGCCACCTATCATCACACCGGCTAGTATACCCAATGAAACTGGGTGCATTCCCCAAAATTTGAAATTACTTTTTGTCATTTTTTTTCCTGTTGTTGAATATCCGAGAGCCGCGTCTCTTTCACGCATGACATACCCTGGTAATCCACGGCTACGCTCGAAAATAACTGAAATTTGTTCCTTGCTTATTTTTGCTGCATCACGAGCAAAAAGTGTTTGTAAATCTTGCAGCGTCCAAGACTCAAGTTCCAACGTAAACATTTTACCCTGGACCAGTGTGCTAAACTCAGGCGCTAATAGACGTAATTCTAATGAGGGTTCGCCTAATAAAATTAAATGTAAATGCTTTCGCGCTTCTACATCGTATTTAACCAGTGCAAGCAAAGCTTGCAATTGTTCGTTGGATAATAAATGCGCATCATCAACAAATAAGGCCCAAGTGATCTCTTGCTGGAAATAATCTTCCTCTATATTTGCTTGGACTTGTTGAGTCACTGCAGAAAGTTCGACCCAATCTAGATCAAAGCCTTTTATGACATTTCGCATCAAACTTTCGACAGTCGTTTGCGGCTCAGCATAAATCGTATGGGTTCGCAGCTTCGCTGCAGGCTTACTTAAGACATGCTTCAAAAAAGTTGTTTTTCCGCCGCTTTCTGGTGCCACAATTAACAGTACATTTTGGCTAAATTGGCAAAAATGAGACACCATTTCGGCATGTTCTTGCCATGCTGGTGTTATAAAGGTGTGAGACCGCTGGTCTTCTAATAAATCATTAAACTGCATTTTTTTAGATTTATTCATGGTATCCCTACCTGTGTTGGGTTAAGGACTCAAGGTTTTGCACCACACATTAGCAATGCCTGCGTTATTTGCTGATCTGTGATCTCTTCACAAATACTGGCTTTTCCTATGGTATCAAGCAAAACCCATCGTAATTGATTGCGAAAATGTTTTTTATCATGCTTTATTTTAGTCAAAATCTCTACTGTCGTTATAGTAGAAGGCAATTTTGTTGGTAATTTTAACGAATTTAACAAATTAACTATGTCATCTAACATAGATTTATCAATGGATCCGCGTAAAAAAGAAAGGTGCAAAGCAACAACCATTCCTATGGCTACCGCCTCACCATGCAACAGCGCGCTGTAATCTAGTAATGCTTCCAACGCATGAGCGACTGTATGACCAAAATTAAGTACAACGCGCGGCCCCTGATCTTTCTCATCCAATGAAATGATTTCTGCCTTTAGCTGACAAGCCTTTCTCACCGCAAAAGATATCGCTTCAGGTTTGAAACACAAAATGTCATCTATGTGACTTTTTATCCAATCGAAGAAATCACTATCAAGCGCTACCCCATACTTAATAAGCTCAGCAATACCTGCGATAAATTCTCGCTTAGGTAATGTATTCAAGGTAGCTAAATCAGATATAATCAGACGAGGATGATGGAAAGCCCCAATCATATTCTTACCATGCGGATAATTAATCGCTGTTTTCCCGCCAACCGCGGCATCAATCTGAGCCAGCAAAGTAGTTGGATATTGTATAAAGGCCACTCCGCGCATGTAACACGCTGCAGCGAATCCCGCTAAATCTCCTATCATCCCACCACCTAAGGCAATAATGGTCGTATCACGATAATGATGGCGAGACAGCATCGCTGTCCATATTTGCTCAACACTGCTCAAGACTTTATGTGCGTCGCCGGAAGGAATGAGCAACTCATCAATTTGTTCCGCTCCAGCAGCTAAGCAAGTTTGCTTTAAGCAAGAAAGATAATGCGCTGCAATTTCAGGATGGCTTAAAATAAAAACCTGTTTTCCTGCAAGGTAGGGCTGAAGAAAAGATTTTTCAGCTAACAGATGATAACCAGTCCAGATAGGATAACTCCCACTTGCGGTCGATACCCAAATGGGATGAGAAGAAGGTAATAAGTGATCAGCTGTTGCCAAAAGACTAACCCAACTGATCACGCTCTAAAAGTCTAATGACTTCGGTTGAGACCGAACGCACGGTGCGACCATCTGTCGCAACGACTACATCTGCAACCTCACGATAAAGTGGATCGCGCAAAGCCATTAATTCTCTTAATGTAGATTCTGGTGTTTCCGTTCGTAGTAACGGCCGACGTTTATCACGTGCCGTTCGACGAACTTGTTGTTCCACCGAAGTATATAGATAAACAACTGTCCCTCGGGCAGCTAATCTCGTGCGGTTTTCAGTATTAAGAACTGCTCCGCCTCCTGTAGCAAGCACAATGCCCTGACGTTGGCTAAGCTCATCGATTACTGACGCTTCCCTTTTTCTAAATCCTTCTTCACCCTCAACATCAAATATCCATGCGATGTCAGCACCAGTTCGGGCTTCAATTTCTTGATCAGCATCGAAGAATTCGAGCTTTAATTCTTTAGCCAGTTGTTTACCTATTGTGCTTTTTCCAGCCCCCATAGGGCCAACGAGAAATAGGTTAACAGATCGCTTCATGGTTCCAACTTGGCTCAGCTATTGTTTGTGCAAAAAAGCAAGTAACTAACTTTGCGACACTTAAGTATCGCTAATGATTCTCAGCAAGGATGCACACTAAATGCACGTAATGCAAGTGCCACCTCATAACTGGGTCATGAGTATACCATTGGAAGACGACCCGAATCGAGGGAATGCTGAGTTGATTATCGGTCGGGAGGCCTCTCCCATCGTTTCAGCTCCCTAGTGCCTCAGCTTAGCTACCTTCAACCGTTTATCCCCTTATTAGGCTAAGCCATCTCCTCTTGGATAATTTTGGGTGTTACAAAGATCATCAATTCACTTCTTTGATCGCTGATATTCTGATTTTTGAACATCCAACCCACTAAAGGTAGCCTACCGAAAAAGGGAATTCTATCTATTTGAGAATTCTTGGTTTGAGTATAAATTCCTCCCAAGACCAAAGTCTCGCCATTATTGACCAATACTTTGGTATGCATCTCTTTTGTATTAATCGCAGGAACCCCATTTGTCACGGCACCGACGCTGTCATCATTGACTTTCAAATCCATAATAATGTGGTCATCTGGTGTAATTTGAGGTGTGACTTCTAAACGTAGCACCGCTTTCTTAAATGCAATCGAAGCTGCGCCACTTGAGGTAGATTCCTGATAAGGAATTTCTGTCCCCTGCTCAATATAAGCCATTTGCTGATTAGAGGTGACTAAACGAGGACTGGCCACTATCTTGCTAAGTCCCTCAGATTCTAACGCCTGTAATTCAAGATCTAAAACAGTTCCCCCAGGCAATCGAGCTAATGTTAAACCAATTTGCGCAAGTGAAGTATTGCTGCCAGAGAGCGGTAAGGTTTGCAACATATTCAAAGACTGCCTGTCTCCAACATTGACAGAGGCAGGGGGTGCACCCAATGCTACGGTACTAGATCCGGTGCCACCGGGCCCTAACACTGAACCTGCAACACCTAATACCGGCTCTTTACCAGGTCGCATTTTAGAAGCAACGCCCATTTGAATACCTAAGATATCCTGGAAATCATCTGATGCCAGCACAATTCTCGACTCAATCAGCACCTGTCTGATAGGAATATCCAAACGTGCAATTAAAGAACGAACCTCTTCTATTTTTGCAGCAGTATCTTGGACCAACAACGTATTGGTGCGTTCATCCACCGAAACCGTACCTCGAGGCGAAAGCATCGAATTCTTATCCGTTTTGAGAAGTGCGGCAATATCCGCCGCTTTGGCATAATTCACCTGAAGATATTCCGCGCGCAAAGGGGACAAATCCTGTACTTGTTGAGTGCTTTGTAATTCAAGCTTCTCTCTGGCTGCCATTTCCTCTGTTGGCCCAATCAATAACACATTTCCATTTTGCCGTTTAGACAAGCCTTTTGTTTTTAAAATAATATCTAGAGCTTGATCCCAAGGAACATTACGTAAGCGCAACGTCACATTCCCAGTGACTGTATCACTTGTGACAATATTCAAGCCAGTAAAATCAGCAATTAATTGTAAAACAGCACGTACCTCAATATCTTGGAAATTTAATGATAAACGCTCGCCAGTGTATTTAAAGGTTTTTTTCTGGAGTTGTTCTTTGGCTTCTTGCGACATAGGTCTCACCTCGATGGTGAAGCGTCTGTCTGCCTGGTAAGCAATATTTTCATAATAACCATTCACATGAATGGTCATTTCTACATCTTGTCCTTGTCTAATAGTATTAATCATCGTGACGGGGGTACCGAAATCCGTCACATCTAATTTATGCTGCAAACGCGCCGGTAGTTGTGTTTGCGCAAACCGTATACGAATTTGTTGGCCTTCTTCTTTTAAATCAATCGGGATCCGAGCGTCTGATAAATCAATCACGACGCGACCATCACCATCTGTTCCACGACGAAAATCAATGTCTCTTAAATTAAACCCCGAAGACGCCTCTTTTGAAGAAAATTGCCCACTAAATGGAGTGCTTCCGGTTTGCTTTGTCGGGATACTGCCGGCTAAGGTAATTAACGTTTGTTGCCCTTGTGTTTGCGCCTCAAAAGGAACAGATTTATTCAAATCAATCACTACGCGAGTTTTACCTGCACCTTCTAATACAGTGACACGTTTAATAACACCTACATTGTATTCTGCCCTGGAAGCTGCGCGCGACAATCCATTTTTTACTCCTGGAAAATCAAAACATATGCGTGCAGGATTTTCGATAGCAAAACTTTTCGGTGCACCAACGGCAGCACTCAATGACACATTTAAACGTATACGATCGCCGTCTAATTGACTCACCTTAATACTTTCAAGACGAGGTTCTGCAGCAAAGACAGGGAACGCCAGAAACATCTGAGCGCTGAGCAAAAATATTCCTGTTAGCAATAACAGGCTTCTCGAAACTATTTTAGACATCATTGTTCTGTCCTCACTCATCTTCTTTTACCTTTATCCCCGGCATCTATTTTGGCTTATTCTTAGCGGATGCCGTATCACCCACGAGCGCAAGAGAGGCTTTACGTTCACGCCATCCGCCGCTGGGATCTGGGATTATCTCGTTAATTAACATTTTTTCCTCATTGATCTCATAAATGCGTCCTTCGTTTTGCCCTACATAATTTCCTACTGTCAAACGATGAACCGTTCCATCTTTATCAACAACAATTCCCCATTTTTTTCCATCTTTTTCTAAAGTCCCCACCATACGCAACGTATCCAATGGATACGCTTCCAGAGGCTCTTTTCGACGATTCACATCAGGTCGGATGCCATTGTCATTTGGAATTTTTTTAGCAATTTCTTCAATAGTTGAAGGTACAAAAGGGCTACGTAAGTTTGAGTCTTTATAAGTAAATGTTTCATAAGGTTTCACTTCTGGTAAAGGCTCGATTTCTTTGATTGCACGACTTTTGGTTTTCTTGACATAAGCTTCTAGCTCAGCCCTCTTTTCTTTATTGCCGCAACCCGTTGTTATCAGGCAACAAACAAGCAATGAGAGGATGGTTCTGAGCATGATAAGCTTATTTTGTCTCATTTTTTGTTTCACTTTCTTTTTCGCCAGCAGTATAGCGATAAGTTCGCGCGGTAATATTCATCACCAAATTATCCCCCGAAGCCTCAGGTGTTATCGGACGAATAGAAAAGTCATGTAAGGTGACAATACGAGGAAGTGCTGCAATATTACTGACAAATTCACCGAATTGATGGAAATTTCCTACAACGGAAATTTCAATGGGAAGCTCTACATAGAAATCGATTTCCTTTTCTGGCAAAAGACGAATGGTGCGAAATTCCAATCCTGTTGCAAGCCCTTGGTGAGAAATATCTTCAATTAACCCTGGAACCTCTGTTTTTTCTGGAAGCTGGCGTAATAGAGCACCAAAGGAAGCTTTCATGGTAGCCATTTGTTCTTTATAGGCCTCCAAATTCGCCGCTTTGCTTTGCTTGTTCTCAAAGGTTTGGCGCAATTTTAATTCTTCAGCATCTGCAGCATCTAATACTGCCAATTGCTTTTTAGTATCGGTCCAATAGCCTAAAAAGATGATAATGATGCTCAAAAAAACAATAGCAATTATCTTGGCCGGTAAGGGCCAAGTGCCTATGCTATTTAAATCCAAATCATTCAAATCAATATTCATGTTTTACCATTATTTGATTTTAGGGCTTGGCGCCGCTGGGTTAGGATTAGGTGGCGCTGAACTGTTTCCTGGAGTTGGCGGTTTCCCTTGTGCTTGAACCCCTGTTTTTGAACTATCTTCTTTTAACAACTTATTGAGATTAGCCTGCTCATCAATCACCTGCTCTGCCTGCAAATTAAAACCAATCATCTTATCCACTTGCTTATCCGATGGTTTACCATCTTTGGGCATATCAGCTTGAATCACGGTTAGGACAGGATCTTTAAGCCAATGCGATGATTCAATATTACGCATAAAAGTTGAGACGCGTGTGTTTGATTCTGCTTTACCATCCAAAACGATATGCGCTCCGGTGCGTGTTAAATTGGTCAAATACAATCCTTCAGGCACAGTATGCACAATCCCATCAAATAGTCGTACTACTTGTGGACGATTGGTTTGTAATTGTTGAATGATTTCCATTCTTGCTAATAATTGAGCTTTCTCTTTTTGTAATGCTTCAATTTCAGCGATCTGCATATCTAATTGTTTGATTTGCGCTTTTAAGTAATCATTATTTTCATTTTGAAACGCAATTTGACGGCCAATAATCATATGGATACAAAGCATCAAACCTGAAGCAACAACGATGCCTAATCCAGCCATGGAAATGAATTCTCTTCTCTGTTGTTCTTTACGCTCTTCCCGCCAGGGGAGCAAATTAATATTGATGGTCATGAACGAAGCTCCTCATTGCCAGACCACAACAGATCATTAACGAAGGAGCATCAGCATGTATCGTCGGCACACTTACTCTTGAGGCAATAGACATATTGGCGAAAGGGTTAGCAACTAAACAAGGAATGCCCATTTTTTCTTCAACGCGCTGCGCAAGACCTGACAAGGTCGCGGTGCCTCCTGCCAAAATAATATGATCAATTTCAGGCGTCTCACTTGAAGAAAAGAAAAACTGCAATGAGCGACTGACTTGTTGAACCACTGCATCCTTAAAAGGTTCAAGCACCTCTGAAATATAATCTTCTGGAAGTCCACCTTGTTTCTTTGCTAATGTCGCTTCTTCAAACGTTAAACCATAACGACGCTGGATCTCTTCTGTTAGCTGTTTTCCACCAAAAATTTGATCTCGGGTATAAACGGTTGCACCATTTTGTAACACACTAAAAGTAGTCATTGCCGATCCAATATCAACAATTGCGATTGTTTGCGCTGCAGCTTTTGGTGGTAATTGATTGGCTATCAAGCTAAAAGCACGCTCAAGTGCATACGCTTCAATATCCACTACTTTAGCCGTCAACCCCCCAAGACTGAGTATTTCAACCAGCGTATCTAGCATTTCTGTTCGCGATGCAGCTAAAAGCACATCCACGAATTCAGGATTTTTACTTGAAGGTCCTAATACCTGAAAATCGATATTTACCTCAGCCATAGGGTAAGGGATGTATCGCTCTGCTTCTAATTGGATTTGGGCTGCTAATTCATTATCTGTTAGTCCTGCATTCATTTGGATCACTTTTGTAATCACCGATGAACCCGCTAATGCAATGGCAGCGTATTTTGTACGTGTGCGTGATCGTTTGACGACATGTGACACAGCCATACCAATCGCTTCTACATTTTTTATTTCTTTTTCTTGCATCGCATCTGCAGGTAAATGCTCAACTGCATAACTTTCCACGCGGTATCCCTGGGAAGTATGACTTAATTCCAGCAGCTTTACAGACGCAGAGCTGATATCAACGCCCACTAAAGTGGGATATTTATGTTTAAATAGGGTTAATTCCACAATGCTATTCCCTTTACCCTGCACGCTGTTATCTTTTCCCAGATAACATTTCGTCCTTTAGACGAGAAAGTTCACAGAAACATCTATAGCTCTAGATTCGCTATAGAGATCATATATAAGCTGAATTACTTTTGTATGTAAAATAAATTAAATATTTACAATCCACAAAATAACAGGAGCCTAACTCAAGACTAGCTGCTGGAGACAATCTAGCAACTTTTCGACAGCCCTGAGATAGCGCATGATATGCCTTAGCGTTCGACTTCTCACTATTTTTTAGCAATAAGACTTTCTTATAATTGTTTGATGCGCCATGGTTTTAGCTTCTTTACTGGTAATCCTTCACTATTTCACTATACTGCGATTGCCGATGACTGGACGCCTGGCCTAAAATTCCATTGTTTTGACACTATCTTTGGTATAATTGAAAGATGAATAATTTTTTTAATATCTTTATCCGAGTACTGGTCAGCACAGGCGTAGCAGGCTTATGTGCATTAGTGGTCATTTTGTTATACACCAATGCGCAACTTCCTACCGTCAATATTTTGGAAGAAATCCAACTTCAGGTTCCTTTAAAGATTTATACCGCTGACGGAAAACTGATTGGAGAATACGGCGAAAAGCGTCGTACCCCTATTCCTATCAAAGATGTGCCAGAAATCTTAAAAAATGCCATTTTAGCGACAGAAGATCGCCGCTTTTATGAACATAATGGCGTTGACTTACGCGGTATGGCGCGCGCTACTTTGCATTTATTAGCCAGTGGCACCAAAGCGCAAGGCGCTAGCACCATTACCATGCAGGTCGCTAGAAATTTCTTTCTAACGCGTAAAAAAACATTTGGCCGCAAATTAAATGAAGTATTGCTGGCGATAAAAATAGAAAAAGAATTAACCAAAGATCAAATTCTTGAACTTTATCTCAATAAAATTTATTTCGGTAAACGTGCTTATGGCGTGCAAGCCGCAGCGCAAGTTTACTATGGTACAACGGTAGATAAACTTGATTTAGCTCAAATCGCAATGATTGCAGGTTTACCTCAAGCTCCCAGCGCAATTAATCCTATTAATAACCCAGATGCTGCATTAAAACGACGTTCACATGTCTTAAAACGGATGTTGCATTATGGTTTTATTAATGAAACAGAATTTGAACAAGCTATGAATGCACCTATTGCTACCTCATATCATGGTCGTGTGGTCGATATGACAGCACCTCATGTTGCTGAACTGGCACGCAGAGAGCTCGTCGAAAAATTTGGTCCAGATGTTTACACTTCCGGCTTTGTTGCCTATACCACCGTGGACAGCCGTTTACAAAATTTTGCAACGCACGCCTTGCAAGATGGCTTATTAGAATATGATAAACGTCATGGTTACCGCGGTCCTGTCGCAAAATTGGTTGTTGGTGCAAACGGCGCCATTAACAACACGCAATGGGCTGATCAATTAAGAACTTATCCTAAAACAGCGATCACGTTACCTGCAGCTGTATTAGCTGTTGGCGATAACAAGATCCAAGCGATTTTACCTAATCGTCAACAAATTTCGGTTTCTTTTGACACCATGCGCTGGGCAAAGAAAGAATTAACTCGCTCGCGTCTGGGGCCTGAACCACAATCTCCTCGTGACGTTGTCAGCGTAGGTGATGTCATTTATGTAGAGCAAGGAAAAAATGATTGGGCCTTCAGCCAGCTGCCAGAAATTGAAGGGGCATTAGTCGCAATGCATCCTAAAAATGGCGCATTACTTGCCATGGTGGGTGGGTTTGACTTTAACCTCTCCCACTTTAACCGAGCAACGCAATCAACCCGTCAGCCAGGCTCTAATTTTAAACCTTTCGTTTATGCAGCGGCGCTTGAACATGGGTTTACTGCTGCATCCATCATCAATGATGCGCCTGTTGTCTACAGAGATGATAGTGGTGCCGATGATGCTTGGCGTCCTCAGAACGATACTCGTCGCTTCTATGGTCCAACCCGCTTGCGCGTGGGCTTAACCAAATCACGTAACCTCGTATCCATTCGCTTGTTGCAATCTTTAGGGATCTCTAGAGCACTAAAAGTGATTGAACGTTTTGGGTTTGAACGTCGCAATATGCCACGAACACTTTCTCTTGCTTTAGGTACCGCAACAGCTTCTCCGCTTGATATTTGCACAGGTTATGCCGCGTTTGCTAATGGTGGCTATAAAGTGAACCCGCATATTATTCAACGCGTGGTGGATAGCCAAGATAAAGTCGTTTTTGAAGCTAACGCGCCAACAGTTTGCCCTGATTGTCAGCGTCTCGTCGAGCAAGAAATCAGTCCTTTCACAGAAGAAAAGAATGCTATTGACGAGTTAGTGGAAACGCCACCTGCACCTACATCTGATTCAAATGCGAATGCAGCCAAGCGTATTATTTCTCCACAAACTGCATTCATCATGACATCTATCTTACAAGATGCTATTCAAACAGGAACTGGGCGTATGGCTAGAGCGTTGAATCGCTCCGATCTTGCTGGGAAAACCGGCACGACCAACAATAAGATGGATGCCTGGTACACAGGCTACAATCAATCTCTTGTTGCCAGTGTATGGGTAGGTTTCGATGAACCACGTACCGTAGACGAATACGGCTCGCAAGCAGCGTTACCTATTTGGATGAAGTTTATGGGAGAAGCCTTAGCTGGAGTGCCTGAAACCAGGCCAGAACAACCTCGTGGCTTGGTAACCGTTAAAATCGATCCATCAACAGGTTTACTGGCACGTCCAGGACAATCTAATGCTATTTTCGAAATCTTCCGCCAAGAAACCGTGCCACATACGGCAGCGGCTCAATATGGCGGTGAACGTAATGCCATTACACCGCATGGTGGCAGTGGCGACACGTTGTTTTAAAAAAGGGGCTTACGCCCCTTTTTTTTTTTGAAATCACGCTTCGTGCACATAGTAGCTTGGGCCGTAAGGCCCAACCTACGTCCACTGCTTAAAAGACGCAAGAGCCATTTTACGATCCCCTCTCCCGCTTCGGGAGAGAGTTAGGGTGAGGGTCTTAGCGCGCATTCGCCCATTTGCAAAGGGGCCGCTGCCGACGAAGCAACGCGTAGGCGGCTGCGGGGGGATTATCTTAGCCTCTTTGCGTGCTTCACCTAAATCCCCCTGCGCTTAGCAAGCTAAGCGCTCCCCCTTTACAAAGTGGGAGTTTTGTTCGCTTCGCTCACACTGCACAATTTTATTATTCATCATGAATCCAACATTTTTTCCCTCACCCGAAACAAATGAAAATAAATCTCGCTCCGCGCGTAGCGCATCTTCGC